>NZ_JBKBQV010000008.1:0-61510 GCF_046292425.1 Sphingorhabdus sp. | reverse complement strand
GGCTTTTTCGGTGTGATTTCGGCGATCTGTGCCATTCTGGGGACCGCGCTGATTTTTTATGCCGCGTCATTGGGGGACACTTGGAATCCGTGGTTGATTTCCATAAATCCGCCTGACGTAAAATACGGGCTGGGCTTTGCCCCGCTTAAAGAGGGTGGCTTTTGGCAAGTCATTACGATTTGCGCGACCGGCGCGTTTATTTCCTGGGCCCTCCGGGAAGTCGAAATATGCCGTAAACTTGGCATGGGATATCACGTCCCCGTCGCGTTTGGCTTTGCCATATTGGCCTATATGACCTTAGTGATTTTCCGCCCGTTTTTGTTGGGCGCATGGGGTTACGGATTTCCCTACGGGATTTTCAGCCATCTCGACTGGGTGTCCAACACCGGATACCAATATGTGAATTTCCACTACAATCCGGCGCATATGATTGCGGTGTCGTTCTTCTTCACGACCTGCTTCGCCTTAGCGCTGCATGGCGCGCTCATCCTGTCTGCGGTGAACCCGATGAAGGGCGAGAAAGTAAAGACTCCGGAATATGAAGACGCTTTTTTCCGCGATTTCATCGGATACTCGGTCGGTACAATTGGCATTCACCGCCTTGGGCTTTTCCTCGCACTGAACGCTGGGTTCTGGAGCGCTGTATGTATCATCATTGCAGGGCCACTTTACGCTGGTGGCTGGCCGGAATGGTGGGAGTGGTGGCGCAACATTCCGATTTGGTCTTAATGGGAGGATAGAAAAATGGCACGTTATCAAAACATATTTTCCCAGGTGCAGCTGACATATGCCCCCGAAATGGGACCGCCGCTGCCGGTATCGGACGAACGCCGCATCGAGATGACCGGGTTCAGTTATTGGATGGGCAAATTCGGACAAGCACAAATTGGGCCGATCTATCTCGGCTGGCTTGGACTCGCTTCACTCCTGTTCGCTTTTTTTGCGATCGAGATCATCGGATTCAACATGCTGGCGTCGGTCAACTGGGATCCGGTTGAATTTGTACGTCAATTCTTCTGGCTCGGACTATACCCGCCAGCACCTGAATATGGTTGGACCCCGTTCGTCCCGCTCGACAAAGGCGGTTGGTGGATATTGGCCGGGTTTTTCCTGACCACCTCGATTATCTTGTGGTGGTTCCGCGGATATCGCCGGGCGCGAGCACTTGGGATGGGCACACATGTGTCCTGGGCATTTGCTTCGGCAATCTGGTTGTATCTCGTTCTTGGCTTCATCCGTCCATTCTTCATGGACAGCTGGGCAGAAGCGGTTCCGTTCGGGATCTTCCCGCATCTGGAATGGACGAACAACTTTTCCCTGCAATATGGCAATTTGTTCTACAATCCGTTCCACGCGCTCTCGATCGTCTTCCTGTATGGGTCGGCGCTGTTGTTCGCGATGCACGGCGCGACCATTCTTGCGGTTGGCCGCTACGGCGGCGAACGTGAGCTGGAACAGATTACCGACCGTGGAACAGCATCCGAACGCGCTGCCTTGTTCTGGAGATGGACCATGGGCTTCAACGCCACCATGGAATCCATCCACCGCTGGGCATGGTGGTTCGCCGTACTGACGACATTGACCGGGGGCATCGGCATATTGCTGACTGGCACCGTCGTCGACAACTGGTATCTGTGGGCCATCGAACATGGATACGCCCCCGAATATTAAGGGGTGCACAATCTGAAAAGAAACCCGGCCATCGCGCCGGGTTTTTTATGACCGTTATATCAAGGCTTACGCTGCAACATCCTTCGCCGATGCATGTCATATAGATGCACGGGAAAGGCTAATGCCAAGGGGAACGATATAAAGGGCCAGTCCATACCAGTCAGAGCAGCGCGGAGACCCAGCATCATCAATATCGCAGGTAAAAGGGCCGGACTGATATCCACCCATTGTTGGCCGCGCAGACGAAGCCACAGCGCCTCTACCACCAAAACAGCCAGAACCACATCAACAGCGCGGCCGCTGGCGAAGAACTGCTCCATCAACCGAAGGGGCCGTTAAGCTGAACCACTTGATAATTAAGCACGCCAGCGATGGTGACCCAGACGAGATATGGGACCAGCATGATCGCCGACCATTTTGAAAAACGGCCACAGAAGATGATTAGGACCAGGATCGATAGCCAGAGAGCGATCAGCTCATAGACCGCGATATCCGGCCGCTCCATGCGGAAGAACAAGAAGCTCCAGCCTAGATTTAAAAAACCATTGAGCGCGAATAGACCAAGGACGGTTTCGGACTCGCGGCGTGTAGGTGCCTTTTCCCATGCCAGCACGCCGGACACCGCGATCATCGCGAAAATGGCCGTCCAGATGATGCCGAACATATAATCTGGCGGAGCCCAGGCGGGTTGTTGCAGCGAATAATACCACTCGTCCAAGACAGTGATCGTACCCCCAACGATAGCCGTTACTAATGCCAGGGTCCCGGCAATGATGGTCGGGAAAATGCGCGCTCTGTTCATGCCAGGCTTATCTCTCCACTGGTTTAAGCCCGAACAGGTGCCCCAAATCCTTGAAGAATATCCGGATATGGGCCATGGGCTCGCGCCGTACGAGTTGTTTGTTCATGTAGGCTTCCCATGTCAAGCGCTGCACATCAGGGTCTTCGCACATCTTCACAAATCGTTCGCGGCGCTTGTCGTTTTTGTACCAGAAATATTGCATGACACCCAAGATCCAGAACACCCTGCCATGCGCCTTCATGAAGGACTTTCGCGCCAAGCGAAGCGCGCTGGGATCGCCAGATTTTAGGAATGCAGACACAGCGTCGGCGCTCATTCGGCCAGCAGTCATAGCGTAATAAATGCCTTCGCCCGATGAAGGTGCCACTACGCCAGCGGCATCGCCGGCCACCACAACATTCTTGCCATTGTCCCAGCGCTTGAGCGGTTTCAAGGGGATTGGCGCGCCTTCCCTGCGCAAAGTCTTCCAATGCGACAGACCTGTTTGCTCACGCATTAACCGTGTTGTTTCGCGCAAGGGAAAACCCTTATCCGCGCTGCCAAGGCCAATGCTGGCGGTCTTACCATGCGGGAAAATCCAGGCGTAGAAATCGGGCGATAAATGCCCCTGATAATATACATCACAGCGCGTTGGATCATAATCTTCTGTGACGATGTCCGGAACTTCGACAATCTCATGATAGGCATAAACGCACTTTACGCGTTCGGCATCTTTCAGGCACTGCGCCGCAACAGATGAACGCGCGCCATCGGCGCCAATGACAGACCGTGTGGTGACTGTCTGCAGCTCGCCATTGCGGTCTGAACGATAGGACAGTTTGACAAGCGTATCGCTGTCATCGACACGCTCACATTTGCCAGTGACCCGCGTCGCGCCGGCTTCGCCTGCGCGGTTGCGGAGCCATTCGTCAAAAGTATCGCGGTCGACCATGCCAACAAAGCCGTCACCTACCGGCATCACGACCTTTTTATTGGATGGCGCGATAATGCGTGCGGACTTGGCATGCGCGACCAGCATGTTCTGTGGTATGTCGAAATCTTTCAACAACCGGGGCGGGACGGCGCCGCCGCATGGCTTTATCCGTCCTGCCTTATCCAGCAGCATCACCTTATAGCCAGCACAAGCAAGGTCATGGGCGGCTGTTGCCCCAGACGGTCCGCCGCCAACGACGATCACGTCATAATCTGTTTGGGTTCTCACAATGTCACCGCCTCTCTTGATAATGTTGGCCGCGTCATATGCGTGGCTGTTGCGATTAGGGCCGCAACCACGAACATGGCTGCCTCCACTGCAAAGACTGTCTGGAATGCTATGCTATCCCCACCCAATCGGGCCCGCAGTTGGTCGACGATTAGGGCACCGAGAAGGCCGCCGGAGCCAAACGCAATTGCCTGCGCTGCGCCCCACACGCCCATTCGCGCGCCCTCGCCCGATGTCCGGCCGTCGCTCGCCAACTGAAGCATCGCACCCACCGCTGCGACCGCGAAAATCCCGTTGGCAACGCCAAGTGCGAAGACATTTGCTTTTAAGGGCCAAGCTGGGCCGACCGTTGCCGAAAAGGACAAGCCGAGCAGCATCACCGCCGAACTGAAGCAGCCCAAAATAATCCAGGCCCGTGAATTTCGCCCATATTTTTTGGCTAGCAGGCTGCCACCCGCGCCCGATATCAGCATGCCAAGCAATATGCCGCTATGCTGCACGCCCGCCAATCTGGTCGACTCACCGGGCGTCATGTTGAAGACAAATCCTGCAAATGGCTCAAGAATGAGGTCCTGCATGCTGTACGCGAGCATCGATATGAACACGAAATAGGTAAAGCGGCGGGCTGGAGCATCTTTCCAGATATTTTGAATGACCTCGCGCAAAGCTATATGCGGGTTTGGCGGCCCATTGGCCACGGGCGCGCTGCCGCGTTCAAGTCCATGCAGCGCCAACACCGCAGCGCAAAACGCGACCAGAACCACAAGGCTTGTCACGACAGCCAGCCGCGTTTCGGTGAACGGGTCAAGATAGCTGCCTGAAACGCCCGCGGCGACAACTATGCCAGCGACCATCATGGTCCAACTTATAGCTGCGGCGGCAGGCTTTCGCTCGAGCGACACCCGGGAGGCGAGCAAAGCAAGCAAAGCCGTACCGGACATGCCAACGCCTAGGCCAATCATAGAAAATCCGACGATAGCGAAGAGAACGGGAAATACGCCCTTCGACCCCATCATGATGGTCGCGTCGACCGAGAGCAATGTGCCCAGGGCCAATATGCCCAAGCCGCCGATGATCCAGCTGCTGCGATGAGCGGACCGGTCGGAGGTGTGCCCCCACACCGGCCGGGAAAGTTGAACGCCATAATGCCACGCCACCAGCGCGGCGGGAATTGACGCGGCGATGGCATATTCGACCACCATCACACGGTTCAGCAACGATGTTGCGAGCATGACAATGGCGCCAATTGCAGCCTGAACTGTGCCAAGACGGACAATGGAAAACCATCCAATGCCGGCAACCATTTGATGATCCGCGGTCATATATAACCCCCAAGTCCGAGCGCGGCGGCCAACATACCAAATACGTATAGCGACACACCGGTAGCGTTATACCAGGGTGCATGTTTCGCAGGGTCGCCGACAAGCCGCGTCATCAAGAGAAGCTGAAGCAGGGTGAATAACGCAACGATCGCCGCCGACAGCGGCAATGATTGGAAAAACAAAACAGCGATGACAGCGATCTGCGCAAGCGCCATGACCACACACGCGAAAATGGCAGCGGGACGGACCCCCATGGTCACGGGCAGGGAGCGCAGACCGGTGGCCTTGTCGCCCTCCACCGCCTTAAAGTCGTTTAAAGTCATAATGCCGTGCGCGCCAAAGCTGTAGAGCAATAAGACAAGCAAGACCGTTGCATCCGGCAACGCACCGAGCATGACGCTCGCTCCGGTAAACCATGACAAGCCTTCATAGCTCAACGCGCACAAAAGTGGTCCAAACCAGCCGCTGCGCTTGGCACGAAAGGGGGCAGCACTATAGGCCCAGCCGCTGAACAAGGCGACGCAAGTGGCTATGAATACCCACTGTCCCAACGCGGAGGCTAGAATTAGCGATATTAACGCCCCACTGATCGCAATGCCGAGCGGCCAATATCCTGGCACACGTCCCGACGGAATAGGCCTTTCGGGTTCGTTGATCGCATCGACATGACGATCACAATAATCGTTGATTACTTGGCTCGTGCCACACACCACGGGGCCCGTCAGGGCAATGCCCGCCACCAGAAACACCCAGTTTTCGCTGATAGAGACGCCCGAAGACACCACTCCGCACATGAAAGCCCACATTGGCGGAAACCATGTGACGGGTTTGGTGAGTTCAACAATATCGCCGATGCGCGGGCGTTTAGGGCCAAAGCGCGGGATTAGCGGCGAAATCGTTGAGTCTGACATACGCGGAAGCTATGGTACTTCACTTGCACTGTCAAATTAATTGGACATTAAATTGTCCAATAGTTTTGACATTAGTCGTCTCGGCCGATCAGATTTCCAAGACCATGCCTGTGAAGTTTCGAATATAGGCTTTGGCGGCTAAGCCCAAGGATTTCAGCCGCCGAAGCCCTATTATCCGCAGTGTGAACCAGGGCAGCCTCAATACACATGCGTTCGATCAGATCCGTACTCTCGCGGACAATTTCCTTAAGCGTCTTGCGGCCCACCAATTCGGTAAGTTGTTCGACAGAGCGGGGAAATTCGTTCCTGCTTTGCGGCAAGTCGCGCTCACGCCGACCGATGCCGCGGACCGAATATCCGAACAGCGGCTGTTCATGGTCGATCATAATGGCGGATATCTCAACAGGCTCTTCACCGCCGTTCAGATCATTGATGATAGAGCTGAAATTACGGACATTCTGGTGGTCCTTAAGCTGCTTTTTCAACAAGCCAACGTCGACGTCCGGCCGACCAACGAACCGGCTAAGCGACACGCCCAAAAGCTGTTCAACCGACCCTGCCTGGACGAGTTCAGCAAAAGCCCGGTTGGCCACAATGATTGCCTGCTTTTCATCCGTCAGAACAAATGCGTCAGGCATTTTTTCAACAACATCGAGTACGTAGCGATCCGACTGTTTGCCAGGCACTTCATGTAGGCCGTCGTCGATATTCACCAACCAGTATTGCTTGCCGGATTGCCGGAAGGCCGACGCTGCAATCTTGACGGACCCTGCCCGGCCAGCGAGCCGCACATTGGCGGGAACGGTCTGACTATTTACTGTCACTGCACCGATATAAGCAACAAGATCGTCCCGATAATCGGGATGAACAAGGCTTAATAGATTCTTGCCTTCCAACGATCCCGGAGCGGCGTTCACAAGCGCATGACATGCGCGGTTTGCTTGCTGGATATCGTGACTTTCAGCGTCAGCAATCAAGACAGGATAAGAAATATTGTCGAACAACAGCCGATATCGCGTTTCGGTCTGGCGCAGATGCAGATAATCGCGCTCCATCGACTGCTGCGTTTTTAATAACCGCTGCTGCAAAACGGATACTGACCGCAGATCACGACCAATGGCGACCTTCCAGCCACCGTTTTGGGGAATGATAACCTTATAATTGACAGGAACATCGTCGCCGTCGTGCATGTGATTGACTTGCCGCCAAGCTGCAGCGGATGCTGAACCAGAGTTCAGGAGCTGCGCGATCTTTGCTTGGCTTTCGACCGTAACCGTGTCAGTCCAGCGTTTACCGATCCACATATTGGCAAATCCATGATCGCGCACGTTCACTGCTATGTCGCGGATGACCCCCTCTTCATCGATCGCAAGCATGAAATCACCCGCGCAATAGGCAAGGTTGATGATATCCTCTTTCGAGAAACCATCAAAGATGACTTCAGGATCGCCGAAGGGGATCCGGTCCGTATGCGTTGACTCAAGGTTCATCGAGTGGACCAGTTTCCTAACTCAGGTTTTCAAAACTTGCGGCACTAATTGGAACCAGTTGGTCTGCGACTGCAACAGCAGACATTGCGTCCGCTGCTGTAGCATCTGCGCCACAGCTGGCCACCAGGTCGGGATGTTCGTTGATAACGCGTCCCCCAAGCAAAACTTTGACATAAGGATTGCTCGAAACAGCCTTGATCGTGCAAACTAGGCTGCTCAGCGCGCTCGTAGAACAATCATTGCTAACGGTCAATCCGATGAGATCATAGTGTCGCGTTGCAAATTTCCCCGTCAATTCAGATTGGGTCGGCTCGATTAGAACGTCGGTCTCCCAACCCGCTCTCTGAAAACATTCGGCGACCATAAGTGTTCCAAAGCTATGTTGTTCCCCTGGCATCGGCGAAAACAAAGCAGAACGCTGTCCGTGCCCTGGCCCAGTCACTGGCGGAATACGCATTGTGAGCACGCGTAGCACCTCTTGAATGCGCCACAGGCCCATGGTCACGCCTACGAAATCCTCGCTGTCTGCGTCCCAGAATTCTCCAAGACGTCGCGCCGCAGGTGCAAGTAAATCAACAAAGATATTTTCTACCGAACTGCCCATTGCAAGGCATTCATCAACGAACGACAGCAGGACATGCGCCTCTTCATTGACCGACAAACGAGAAAAAACGTCGACATCCTGTTCGCTTATAACCCGGCGGCAGTGCGCCTCGGCGCTCGCAGGGTAAGGTGTCAGTGCGTTAGCAGCGTCGGCCCACGAGGATGGGTCACGCCGGTCCGCTATCAAACGGGGGATAACAAGATTTTCAAGCAGCAGGGTCAAGTCAAATTGCCCAGCCTGTTCGGCAACGAGCCGGATGTTGCCAGTTAAAGCGTCGGCCTCCGCGATGTCGGGAATCTGTTCGGTTTTGGAGCTTCCACGCCAGTCAATAAGCCTCGATTTTAGTTCGGAAAGTCCGAAAACTGTAGCCATATTCAGACTCCCCTAAAAGTCTGGTCGGCGTGGCATGACGTCGGCCTATTCTTTTGATGAAAGCATCTCAAGTAGATCGTTTTCTATACCAATGGAACACTAATGGCAAACTTTATGTGTCAATTTTTTTGGACGTCTAAAAAACTTGACACTTTTGCAAATCCAGCCTTTATTTGCAGTCTGGAGATAGGGAGGATGTGTTCTGTCCATCAGCACGCATATTGAGTCGGAAACCACTTTGGCGATTGCAGCGCCTACTGCGGCAGCAAGCGGCAATATGCCTCTCTACACTGCCGCGCAGCGCAAACGCCGTGACGAAACGGTTTGGACACTCATCCAAGGCCTGCTGGCTCCGGTTCAATTTGTCATATTCGGTGTCAGCCTGTTTCTCGTGATTCGCTTTTTGATGACAGGAGCTGGCGAACAGGCCGCGGAAATATCCGTCCTCATCAAAACAATCGCGCTCTACGCCATCATGATTACAGGATCGATCTGGGAAAAAGTCGTATTCGACGAGTGGCTGTTTGCGAAGCCCTTTTTCTGGGAAGACGTTTTCAGCATGTTGGTCCTGGCATTGCACACTGCCTACTTGCTGATGCTGTTCAACCAATGGGGCTCAGCGCACGACCGCATGTATGTCGCTTTGGCCGCTTATGCCTCTTATGTCATCAACGCTGGCCAATTTTTGTACAAGCTCCGTATGGCCCGGCTGGATGCCCGCCAAGATAATATGGTGCCCGCATGAATGCCATCGCTCCACTCGCGTCCTCTCCATCGGCAGCCGTTTCGCCTGTCCTCAAGGAGCGCGGACAACGCGAAGTATTTTGCGGCCTAACTGGCATCATCTGGCTGCACCGCAAGATGCAGGATGCGTTTTTTCTCGTTGTTGGTTCGCGGACATGTGCGCATTTGTTGCAGTCCGCTGCAGGCGTCATGATTTTTGCAGAACCCCGCTTCGCAACTGCCATCATGGAAGAGCGCGATCTGGCTGGCCTTGCCGATGCCAATGTTGAGCTTGACCGAATAGTCGACCAATTGCTGGCCCGACGTCCCGAGATCAAGACATTGTTCTTGGTCGGCAGTTGCCCTTCCGAAGTTATCAAACTTGATTTGTCAAAGGCTGCACAACGATTAGGCGCAAAGCATAGTCCCCTTGTTCGCATCTTGAACTATTCGGGCAGCGGCATTGAAACCACCTTTACTGAAGGCGAAGATGCATGCCTCGCCTCTTTGGTTCCTATCATGCCCGAGCTGGATGAAGCCTCCCCAGCTAATCTGATCGTTGTAGGATCCTTACCCGATATCGTCGAAGACCAGTTCCGCCGCCTGTTTTCAGAGTTGGGCATTCCCAATATCGCCAGCTTGCCCGAGCGCGCGGTTGTCGACTTGCCCGGCATCGGCCCAAATACTTTGTTCCTCCTCGCGCAGCCTTTTTTGGGTGACACCGGACGGGCACTGGAAGCGCGTGGCGCAACGCGGCTTGATGCATTGTTCCCATTTGGCGTCGAAGGCACAACCAACTGGCTGCACGCTGCGGCTTCGGCGTTCAATGTTGACGAAGCGCATTTTGATGCTGTGCTGCATCCGTATCAGGAGCGGGCAACAACTGCTTTGGCGCATCAACGTGCGCGTCTGTCCGGCCGGTCCATCTTCTTCATGCCAGACTCGCAATTGGAAGTGCCGCTTGCGCGGTTCCTCGCCAACGAATTGGGCATGCGCCTGATTGAAGTGGGCACGCCCTATCTGCATCGTCAGCATCTAGCGCAAGAACTCGCGGCCTTGCCTGCTGGTGTCCTACTCAGCGAAGGTCAGGACGTTGACCGTCAGCTTGACCGCATCCGCGTGGCGCGCCCTGACTTGACTGTCTGCGGCCTTGGCCTGGCCAATCCGCTTGAGGCCGAAGGCTTGTCAACGAAGTGGGCGATTGAACTGGTGTTCTCGCCAATCCACGGTTTCGACCAGGCTGGCGATCTTGCCGAGCTTTTCGCGCGGCCATTGCGCCGCCGCGATGTATTGAGGGTTTAGGCGATGCAGCTTTCCGTCTGGACATATGAAGGCCCACCGCATGTAGGCGCAATGCGCGTTGCCACTGCAATGGAGGGCGTGCACTATCTGCTGCACGCGCCACAAGGCGACACTTACGCCGACTTGCTGTTTACGATGATCGAGCGGCGCGACAAGCGCCCGCCGGTTACCTACACAACATTCCAGGCGCGTGACTTGGGCAAGGACACGTCGCAGCTGTTCCAGACCGCGGCGATGGACATTATCGAGCGGTTCAAGCCTGACGCAATGATTGTTGGCGCATCCTGCACAGCGGAACTCATTCAAGATGACCCCGCTGGCTTGATTGAGAAAATGGGCCTGCCAATTCCGGTAATCCCGCTTGAACTCCCAAGCTATCAGCGCAAAGAACATTGGGGCGCCGCTGAAACTTTTTACCAGATTGTTCGCCATCTGGTCGACAAAGCCCGCCGTCCATCGGGCCGCGACAGTCGTCGCCCCCTTGTCAACCTGCTTGGACCAACTGCGCTTGGCTTCCGCCATCGCGACGATGTCATCGAAATCACTGGTTTGTTGAACAAGCTTGGCATCGACATCAATGTAGTTGCGCCCCTGGGTGCGAATGTAGCTGACATCGCGCGTCTGGGCGACGCTGATTTCAACATCGTGCTTTATCCCGAAACCGGCGATTTGGCCGCCGACTATCTGGCGCGCGAATTCCGCCAGCCAACTGTCCGCACTGTGCCAATTGGTGTTGGCGCGACGCAGGATTTTATCCGCGAAGTTGCCGATCTTGCCAAGGTTGACCCGGAGCCCATGCTGCGCGACGGCCTGTCACGTTTGTCATGGTGGAGTCGTTCAATTGATTCCAACTATCTGACCGGCAAACGCGTTTTCATCTTTGGCGATGGTACACATGCAGTCGCTGCAGCCCGCATCGCCAGCGAAGAACTTGGCTTCAAAGTTGTTGGCCTTGGCTGTTACAACCGCGAATATGCCCGTGATGTCCGTGTGGCGGCAAAGCTTTATGGCTTGGAGCCGCTCATTACCGACGATCATCTTGAGGTCGAAAAGGCCATTCAAGACGCGCAGCCAGAGCTGGTTCTCGGCACACAAATGGAACGCCATATTGCCAAGCGCTTTGCCATTCCGTGCACGGTGATTTCGTCACCCGTCCACGTTCAGGATTTTCCTGCACGCTTCTCTCCGCAAATGGGTTTTGAGGGCGCGAATGTCATTTTCGACAGCTGGGTCCATCCGTTGGTCATGGGCCTTGAGGAGCATTTGCTTACCATGTTCCGCGACGATTTCGAATTTCATGATGGCGCAGGCGCGTCGCATCTGGGCCCCGGTCATTCCGCTACACATGAGCACGCTTCAGCCACGTCGTCGGCAGACAACGCCGAAGCCGTCTGGAGCGATGAAGCCAGCCGTGAGCTTAAGAAAATTCCGTTCTTCGTGCGCGGCAAGGCCCGCCGTAACACGGAAGTTTTTGCAGCAGAGCACGGCGTGGAAACAATCGAACTTGCCACCTTATATGAGGCGAAGGCACATTATGCGCGATAATGCCCAACCTAGCGTCCGTGTCGTCATCATCACGCTCGACAACCATCTGGCCGCATCCGTCGAGCGCGCCAATCACGACCTGGCACGCGATAATGTAAGCATTGGTTTCTACGCAGCATCCGATTGGGACCGCGACCCCAAGGTACTTGAACGCGCGCAAGCCGATATTGCGCGCGCCGACATCATCATTGCTACAATGTTGTTCCTGGATGACCATGTCCGCGCCATTCATCCCGCGCTAATGGCGCGCCGCGATTCTTGTGATGCCATTGTCGGGATCATGTCGGCTGGCGATATTGTAAAGCTCACACGGCTTGGCAATTACAGCATGGACAAGCCCGCCAAGGGTCCGCTGGCGCTGCTAAAGAAATTGCGAGGTTCGGGTAAGCCAGGCAGCAGCTCAGGCGCAGGGCAGATGAAGATGCTGCGGAGATTGCCCAAAATATTGCGCTTCATTCCAGGCCCTGCGCAGGACGTGCGGCAATATTTTCTGACGCTTCAATACTGGCTGTCGGGATCGGACGACAATGTCGTAGATATGATCCGCGGTCTGATCGATCGATATGCCACAGGGGACCGCGCAGCGTTGAAGGGCCAACTACCTGCCCATGCGCCACGTGAGTATCCTGAAGTCGGCGTATATCACCCCGATATGCCAGCGCGTCTGACATCGGATGCCAGCTTATTGCCTGCAGTTCAAAATCCGACAGGAACGGTTGGACTGCTCATGTTGCGGTCCTATCTGCTCGGTAAGGATACCGGCCATTATGATGGCATGATCGAGACGCTGGAAGCACAAGGTCTTAAGGTCATCCCGGCTTTTGCCAGCGGACTGGATTCGCGCCCTGCCATCGATGCCTATTTTGTTAATAATGGCGAAACCGTCGTGGATGCGATCATCAACCTCACTGGCTTCTCATTGGTGGGAGGCCCTGCCTATAATGATGTTGATGCAGCCGTCGAAACGCTGTCGCGTTTAAATGTGCCTTATATCGCCGCACATCCCATCGAGTTCCAGACGCTGGAGCAATGGGGCGCTGGCAAAATGGGCCTGTTACCGCTTGAAACAACGATGATGATGGCGATCCCTGAACTTGATGGTGCGATCGCGCCAAGTGTGTTCGGCGGTCGTTCCGATGGCTCACCTGACGGTTGCACGGGCTGCCACCGCAATTGCAAGTTCACTGTTACCGACAATGTCCGCGCCATGCAAAGCTGCCCGGAACGCGCCGCATCATTGGCTGCGCGCATCACCGCGATCATCCGCATGCGCCAATCGGAAAAGGCTGAGCGAAAGGTCGCCATCGTCCTTTTCAACTTTCCGCCAAACGCCGGCGCAACGGGAACCGCCGCGCATCTGGCAGTGTTTGAGTCACTCCATGCAACGATGCGGCGTATGCGCGACGATGGCTATGCAGTCGAAGTGCCCGAAACCGTTGACGCCCTACGTGACACGTTGCTGCGGGGCAATGCCGCGCAGTTCGGAGCAGACGCCAATGTCGCCGCGCGTATCAGCGCCGATGACCATGTCCGGCGCGAGAAATATCTGACCCAGATAGAAGCGCAATGGGGCCCCGCGCCGGGCCGCCAGCAAAGTGATGGACAATCAATCCACGTCCTCGGCGCACATTTCGGCAATGTCTTTGTCGGCGTTCAGCCTGCCTTTGGCTATGAAGGCGACCCGATGCGGTTGCTGTTCGAAGGCGGATTTACACCAACCCACGCATTTTCGGCCTTTTATCGCTACATCCGTGAAGATTTCGGCGCCAATGCGGCCTTGCACTTCGGTACACACGGTGCGCTGGAATTCATGCCCGGCAAGCAAGCAGGGATGAGCGGCGATTGCTGGCCCGACCGCCTGATTGGTGATTTGCCCAATTTCTATCTCTACGCGTCGAACAACCCATCAGAAGGCATTATTGCCAAGCGCCGTTCGGGCGCCACCTTGGTGAGTTATTTGACCCCGCCCTTGGCTGAGGCCGGGTTGTACAAGGGCTTTGGCGACCTGAAGTCATTTCTGGAACGTTACCGCGCGATCGCGGACGACAATGCCGAACGCTGCGACCTTGAACAGCTTATCCGCGACCAATGTGCCACGCTTGATATCCAAGCGGGCGACCTCAGCGATCTGCCCGGCCGGCTTTATGAAATAGAGCGTCAGCTTATTCCACACGGCCTGCACATCTTTGGCGGCAAGATGACCGCGGAAGAGCGCGATGGTCTTGTTGATGCGATGGCTGGCGCATCGCCGGATCTTGCCCGTGCAGTTATTGAGGCCAAGATTGACGCAAATGATGAGCTCGGCGCTTTGATGCGGGCATTGGATGGCGCTTATGTGCAGCCAGCCGCTGGCGGGGACATCCTCAAAAATCCGGAAGTTCTGCCCACGGGCCGTAACATCCATGGATTCGATCCATTCCGTATTCCAAGCATATTCGCTTGCATCCAAGGCAAGGGGCAGGCCGATCAACTTCTCGCGCGCCATATCGCCGACGGCGGCAAGCTGCCCGAGACCGTCGCGATGGTGCTGTGGGGAACCGACAATCTGAAAAGTGAAGGAACGCAAGTCGCGCAGGTTCTGGCCTTGCTCGGGGCCCGCCCGCGCTTTGACGATTATGGCAGGCTCGCCGGCGCAGAACTCATCCCGCTGGAAGAGCTGGGGCGTCCGCGCATCGATGTGGTAGTGACCATGTCCGGCATTTTTCGTGATCTGTTGCCGCTGCAAACCCGGATGATTGCCGACGCAACCTATCTCGCCACGATGGCAGATGAGCCGGTCGAAGCCAATTTTGTGCGCAAACATAGCCTCGCGCATCAGGCGCAACATGGGTGTGATTTGGAAACGGCCGCGTTGCGCGTCTTCTCCAACGCACAAGGCGCATATGGTGCAAATGTCAACATGATGATCGACGGCGGCACATGGGCTGACCCTGAAGAGCTGGCCAACATGTTCGAAGCCAAAAAGGGCTTTGCTTATGGTCGCACCGGCGAGCCCGTGCAGCACCGCGCCCTGTTCGAAACCGAGTTGGCGGGTGTCGAATTGTCTTACCAGAATTTGGAGTCTGTCGAAGCAGGCGTTACCGACATTGACCATTATGTCGACGGCCTGGGCGGCATGAGCAAGGCGATTGAAAAGGCCCGTGGCAAGGCAAGCCCAATTTACGTGGTCGACGCTACTCAAGGCGACACGAAGGTTCGTACTTTAGGCGAACAGATCGACCTCGAAACGCGGACGCGGATGTTAAACCCCAAATGGTATGAAGGCATGTTGAAGCATGGCTTTGAAGGCGTGCGGCACCTTGAGCTGCATGTTACAAACACCATGGGTTGGTCCGCGACCACAGGCACCGTCTCGCCATGGGTATATCAACAAATCAGCGAGACATTCGTGTTGGACCCCGAAATGCGCGCACGCCTTTCAAACCTGAACCCGAAATCCTCCGCCCGCGTTGCCGACCGTTTGCTCGAAGCATGCGAGCGCAATTTGTGGACACCCGATGCAGATACTCTGGCGCGCCTGAAAGCCGCCAGCAACGACTTGGAAGACCGGCTGGAAGGCCTGGTCGCAGCAGAATGACTGGAGCAGCCACATGACACTAAATCTATTGGATACCTCACCACCTGATGGCGAAGGCAGTGTTCAAGTCGCTCTTGACCCAAGCGACAAGATCACCAGCGCGAAGGTTTTTGCGGTTTATGGCAAGGGGGGCATCGGCAAGTCGACGACCTCATCAAATCTTTCGGCCGCATTTGCCAAACTTGGCCATCGCGTCCTGCAAATCGGTTGCGATCCCAAGCATGATTCAACCTTCACATTGACGAAAAAGATGATGCCAACTGTCATCGATGTCCTCGAAACCGTCGATTTTCACAGCGAAGAACTTCGCCCCGAAGATTATATGTTCGAAGGCTATAATGGCGTGATGTGCGTTGAAGCTGGCGGACCACCCGCCGGAACTGGTTGCGGCGGCTATGTCGTTGGCCAGACCGTCAAGCTGCTTAAGCAGCATCATTTGCTTGAAGACCGCGACGTTGTGATTTTCGACGTGCTGGGTGATGTCGTGTGCGGTGGGTTCGCTGCGCCATTGCAACATGCGGATGCTGCAATCGTCGTTGCCGCCAATGACTTTGACAGCATCTTTGCCATGAACCGCATCGTTGCCGCCATCAATGCGAAGGCGAAAAACTATAATGTCCGCTTGGCGGGCGTTGTGGCCAACCGTTCGAAGGCAACCGACGAAATTGACCGCTTTGCCAGTGCCATCGGCATGAAACGTCTCGCACATTTTGCTGACCTCGACGCCATCCGTCGGTCGCGCCTGAAAAAATGCACCTTGTTCGAAATGGACAGCACTCCCGAAGTCGATGCAGCCTGTCAGGAATATATGGACCTGGCGCAAAAGCTTTGGGACGGCGTCGATTATCAGGAGGCCCGTCCAATGAAAGACCGTGATATCTTCGATTTTCTGGGATTTGAATGATGGACACTAGCCTCGCCTCGACCAGCTATCAGCAGAGCAGAACCAAGCTCGAAACCTATTTCGACAAGACCGCTCGCAAGGCGTGGGAGGATCTGACCTCCGACGTTCCAGTCAGCGGCATTCGCGCCACGGTCCGGGCCGGACGCGATAATATGCGCAGTCTGCTGCTGTCGACCTTGCCAACCGATATGCGCGGCATGCGTCTTTTGGATGCTGGCTGTGGCACGGGAGCACTTGCAATGATCGCCGCAGAGCGCGGCGCCGAGGTTGTTGCGATTGACGTATCACACGGCCTGATAGAGATCGCGCAACAGCGTACGCCGAGCCACTTGTCGATCGAGTGGCGCGTCGGCGATATGCGCAGCCACAATCTGGGCATTTTCGACCATGTGGTCGCGATGGACTCGCTCATCCATTATGATGAAAATGACATAATCGGTGTGCTAAAAGCTTGGTCGCAGCGCGCATCACATGTGGTCTTCACCTTCGCTCCCGGCACGCCTTTGCTCCGCACGATGCATTTTGTTGGCAAGGCCTTTCCCCGCGGCGATCGGTCCCCAGCCATTCTTCCCGTTTCGCAAGCACGACTGTCGCAGGATATCGGGCGAGCGTTGCCCGAATGGTCGATTGATTTCACGCAACGCGTCTCAAGCGGTTTCTATAAATCGCAAGCCATGGGGATCAGCCGCTAATGATCCAGAAACCGTCAGCAGTGACATTTTGGCAGGCCGTGGGAACGCGGTTTTTGCCATTTGCTGACGCGGCAAGTAATGAACTTCCTCTGTCCCGCCTGTTGCGACTTGCCCTTTTTCAAGTAAGCATCGGCATCGCAGCTGTGCTTTTGAATGGCACATTGAACCGCGTGCTCATCGTCGAATTGAAAACCCCAACCTGGATCGTGGCACTGATGATTGCCATTCCCTTGCTGGTCGCACCATTCCGCGCATTGATTGGTCACCGGTCCGATACGCACCGCTCAGTGCTTGGCTGGCGGCGCGTGCCGTATATTTGGTTTGGCACGCTCGGGCAGTTTGGTGGCCTTGCTATCATGCCATTTTCGCTCATTCTCATCACTCGTCCCGACACTTTCGCTTTCGGCGTCGCTGCGGCATGCCTTTCGTTCCTGATGACCGGTGCAGGTATGCATGTGACGCAGACCGCTGGACTTGCATTGGCAACCGACATCGCACCCGAAGACAAGCGCCCTCGCGTTGTTGCCTTGCTTTATGTCATGCTGCTCGTGGGAATGATGCTGGCTGCATTCACCATTGGCAATTTGCTGATCGACTTTACCGCGACACGGCTTGTGCAGGTCATACAAGGAGCAGCAGCGCTTACCATGGGCCTCAACATTATCGCTTTGTGGAAACAAGAGGCGCGTAACCGCAGCCTCACAACGTCGCCTTCGACCGGTCCAACCTTCGGGGAAATCTGGGCATCTTTCACGGCGCAACCTAATGCCAAGAGATTGCTTCTGGCCATTGGCCTTGGCGCGATGGCCTTTGCAATGCAAGACGCTTTGCTTGAGCCTTATGGCGGGGAGATATTGGGTCTTTCCGTTGGATCCACGACCGCGCTGACGGGCGCATGGGCGCTGGGGGCACTGGCAGCCTTCGCTTTAAGCGGTAAGCGCCTCTCTTCGGGCTCTGATCCGCTTCGGCTCGCAGGCTTTGGTGCTGTTGCGGGCATAGCGGCATTTTTGATGACGTTGTTCGCCGCCCCCCTTGCTTCAGTACCGCTGTTGTTTGCTGGTGCGACGCTTATTGGCTTTGGCACAGGATTGTTTTCAGTCGGAACGATGGTTGCCGCCATGGGTCTTGCCCAAAAAGGCAGCGCTGGCTTGGCGCTTGGGGCCTGGGGCGCAGTGCAGGCAAGCTGTGCAGGCGCAGGGGTCGCAATCGGCGGCTTGCTGCGAGACGGTATGACAACACTGGCGCTGCACGAAAACATGGGCGCTACACTGGCTGATCGGGCTACCGGCTACGGCGCCGTATATACGGCTGAAATTTTGTTGTTGCTGGTGACATTAGTGGTGCTTGGTCCGGTAATTGGGCTTCATCTGCAAAACCAGTCCAAGACAAGTGAGCGGTTTGAATTAACAGAATTTCCTACGTGAAGCGGGAAGTGTGAGGAGGACGTATGATAGATGATGTAAAAATTGTGGGCACACTTGATGTGACCGAGCTGGTATTTTTGGCATTCGTGCTCTTTTTCCTCGCGCTCGTGATGTATCTGCGCCGCGAAGATCGCCGCGAGGGCTATCCGCTGGAAGATGAAGTGACAGGGCGCATCGATACACCAGGCGGCGTGCTGTCCGCAGCTGCGCCAAAGTCATTCCATATGCCTTTTGACCGCGGCACTGTAACAACACCGACCAAAGGCCGCGAGCCTGTTGATATAGCGGCAGCACGGACATTCCGTTCGCCCGGCGCGCCATATTATCCAACCGGCAATCCGCTCGTTGATGGTATCGGTCCGGCAGCATGGGCCAATCGTGCCAAGCATACCGACTTGGACGGCGAAGGCCGCAACCGGATTGTTCCAATCGGCACTGCAGAACATATTTCGGTCGATACCCGTGACCCCGATCCGCGCGGAATGACGGCTATTGGTGCCGATGGTGCCGTTGCCGGCACCATTACTGACATTTGGGTTGATCGCGCCGAACATGTTATCCGCTATCTTGAGGTCGACACCGGCACGACCAAAGTGCTTGCGCCTATGGGCATGGCCAAGGTGCACCGCAAGAAGGGTCAGGTCGTCATTGACGCCATTAATGCTGCAGACTTTGCCGCCGCACCCGTACCCGGAACCGCTGGTCAAATTACCCTCTACGAAGAAGAGCGGGTCATGGCTTATTTTGGTGGTGGATATCTTTATGCCAACAAAGCACGGCAGGAACCCCTGATATGAGCGAATATTCTCATGAGCCAACCCGGGGGCTTCCCGGCGTGTTGCCACAGGATGAACAAATCCTGTGGCAGTCCAGCCCTGACTGGAAGCATATGGCGATGACAGCGCTGCATATCCGTCTTTCAGTCGCCTACTTCGCTGCCATCGCCATCTGGCTTGCAACGCAAGGGGACGCAGCTTCGGCTATGGCGGTATCGTTGCTCGGGATTTGCGTTGTTGGGCTATTCGCTCTGTTCGCATGGGGTGTGGGGCGGACCACGGTTTACACGCTTACCAACAAGCGGCTGGTGCTGCGTATCGGCGTTGCGCTAAACAAGTGTATCAACTTGCCATTGTCGGAAATCAAGTCGGCCAACCTTAAAATGCTTCCGTCGGGTCATGGCAACATTGTGCTCGATTTGAAGGGCGCGCCGCGGCTCGGCTACATCATGCTTTGGCCACATGCACGGTCGCTGCGCTTCGTCACACCGCAGCCGACATTGCGTGCCATTCCTGAAGCCCGTGCCTTTGCTGCATTGCTGTTCAAAACAACGCAGGCTGTGCAACCCGTCGCGCCTGTGGAAGCAACGCCGCAGCGCAGCCGCGACGTGCCGTTGATGGGAGTGCCCGCATGAGCCACGCAGTGCATCATGACCCAACGGTGCCGCGCGGTGCCCTGATCGGTGCTGCCATCCTTCTCCTGTTCGTCATTGCGCTGACTGGCGCGGTGCGCTTTGGCTTTATCCCCAGAGCTGCGGACCCATCAGTGACGCGCGCAGCGGCACAGGTCATGCCGGCACAGGAGCGTCTGTTACGCTTTATTGACAGGACAGATGGCGCCGTGGTGGTGAGCGACGCGGTAAGCGGCCAAATCGTCGCAGTTGTACCATTTGGCCAAGGCGGTTTTTTACGAGCAACTATGCGCCGCATGGCCAAGGCACGGATATCTGCCGGCATTGGTGCCGAGCCGCCATTCAAACTCATTCGTTGGGAAAATGGCGCACTATCGCTCAGCGACCCCGCGACTGGTCGCGACGCTGAAATCTATGGCTTTGGCCCAGATCATACCAAGAGTTTTGCCGACATGTTGAAAGCACCTGCATCATGACCAGACTCCTGTCCTCCGAGACATTTGACACACCGTGTCGCATCGAAGTCGAACAAAGCGCGGCCCATTTCCACGCGCATGTCAAATTGGCTGGCGGGATAGAGATTGAACCTGGCGATCGTGTGCAGGTGCATGGCGATCCCATCACCGTAGGATTTGGCGAAAGCATCGTGCTGCACCGACATGCCACGGTCCGCAAGGCCGGAATTCTGCGTCGCACATGGACGCGCTTTGCGGGCTATTTCGAGCTCGCCGAATTATATGAAGTCAGTTTCACAGCAGGGAGGTTGTAATGAACGCGCCGGCCAATTTTGCTAAACCCATCGTCGCCGACCATGACACGATGGCTATTGCCCGATCCGACACCGTCCTCGCGCCGCGTTTCTACACCACGGATTATGAGGCAATGGACAAAATCGATGTATCGCTAGTCCGCGACGACTGGGAAGGGTTGATGGAGGAAATGGAGGGCGACCCCAACAAGCGCCATTTTAAAAAGACCGACGCGTTTGACGGCGTAATCGAAGCATTGGAGCCCGAGCTACAGGCAGAATTCATCGACTTTCTAGCAAGTTCGCTGACCTCGGAATTTTCCGGTTGCATCCTGTATGCAGAAATCGCGCGGCGAACCAAGAACCCCGACATGAAGCGATTGTTCAAGCTGCTTGCCCGTGACGAAAGCCGGCACGCTGGCTTCATCAACGAAACGTTGAAAGGTTCAGGCATTGGAATTGACCTCAGCTTTCTGACCAAGACGAAGAAATACACTTTCTTCAAACCGAAGTTCATTTTTTACGCAGTCTATCTGTCGGAAAAGATCGGCTATGCGCGGTATATCACCATATTCCGGCACCTGGCCCGCAACCCGCAGAACAAATTCCATCCAATTTTCGACTGGTTTGAAGAATGGTGCAATGACGAGTTCCGCCATGGTGAAGCCTTTGCATTGCTGCTACGCGCTGACCCGAAATTGTTGCAGGGCGCCAATAAGCTGTGGATCCGCTTCTTCCTGTTGTCCGTCTACGCCACCATGTATGTACGCGACCACAACCGTCCTGTATTCCACAAGGCACTTGGCGTGCACCCGGCCGAATATGGCTATGAAGTCTTTGAAATTTGCACGCAGATCAGCAAGCAGGTCTTCCCAATTGAAATCGACACAGACGATCTTCGTTTCCGCAAGGCGATGGAAGATTTACGTCTGGCATCGGTTTCCATGGAAGACGCTAAGGCGCGCGGCGGTGTTAGTGGCTTTGTCGGCCGCTATATCGGCATGGCCAAGGCAGGCTTTGCTTTTGGCCGTATGTATTTCATGCGTCCACGGGTAAATGAATTGCCCAGCCAAATCCGGCTTTCGCCTGCGTGGTAGCGGCGTCCAGCCTGGTACTGCCGTTCACGGTGGTGATTGCCCTGTGGTTTTTCAGCACTGGCCTTGTGGCTATGCTGAACCACCGTCTGCGGCAATCCTTTGGCCGCGCGGTATTCATAGCGGGCATATGTGCCTCGCTTGGCCTCGCGCTGCTGGTGTTTACCAGCCATTCGACAGCCGTCTGGGCAACTTACGCTTCGTTTGTTGGTGGCTTGCTGATTTGGAGCTGGCACGAAATCAGCTTCCTGACAGGCGCTGTGGCCGGAACGCACCGCGATGTATGCCCAACGGGTGCAAAGGGCTGGCAGCGTTTTTCGCTCGCGACCATGGCATTGATCCACCACGAAGTTGCACTGGCCATGACTGCTGCATTGCTGCTGTCGCTGAGTGCAGTCACTGCCAATCCAACGGGCGCTTATACCTTTGCGCTCCTGCTGATTTTCCGACTGTCGTCAAAGCTGAACATTTATTGGGGCGTCCCCAATATGAGCGATGAGTTGCTGCCGCTGCATCTGGGCTATCTCAAAAGCTACTTCGGGCCCAAGCGGCTGAACGTCATGCTGCCGGCGTCGATTGTGCTCATTATCGGTTTGAGCGCTTATCTGGTCAATCAGGCCATAACGGCCGTCCGTCCTAATGAAGTCGTCCAGGCGAGCCTGCTGTGCTGCCTCTGTTTGCTGGCGGCACTTGAGCATATTTTCCTCGCCGTACCCTTTCGCGATTCTGCGTTGTGGAGTTGGGCGCTGGAAAGCAAAAACAGCAAAAAATTAAGTTGAGAGGGAGTGAGGGCATGAATTACGAGGCATTTTTCGGAAACGAACTCGCCGCTGTCCGCGAAGAAGGACGCTACCGCGTGTTCACCGAAATCGAGCGCACAGCAGGGTCATTCCCGCATGCCACGCGCTACATTGATGGCAAGACCAGCAAGGTCACTGTATGGTGCTCGAACGATTATTTGGGCATGGGGCAGCATCCAAAGGTGCTTGGCGCGATGCACAAGGTTTTGGACGAATGCGGCGCCGGCGCCGGTGGAACGCGCAACATTTCGGGCACCAACCATCACCATGTCCTGCTCGAAAGCGAACTGGCAGATTTGCACAATAAAGAAGACGCGTTACTCTTTACGTCTGGTTATGTCTCCAACTGGGCGGCGCTGGGCACATTGGCATCAAAAATCCCTGACTGCGTGGTCTTCTCCGATGCACTCAACCATGCTTCGATGATTGAAGGCATTCGCCACAGCCGCGCCGAACGCGTCGTGTTCGATCATAATTCAGCGGAGGATCTCGACCGCAAACTTGCGCGCATTGACACAGATCGTCCAAAGCTGGTGGCGTTTGAAAGTGTCTATTCGATGGATGGGGACATCGCGCCCATCGCTGAAATCCTTGACGTTTGCGAAAAGCATAATGCCATGAGCTACATTGACGAAGTCCACGGCGTTGGTCTGTATGGGCCCCGCGGCGGCGGTGTCGCCGAGCGCGAAGGGCTGATGGACCGGATCACGGTAATCGAAGGTACGCTCGGCAAGGCCTATGGCGTGATGGGCGGGTACATTGCCGCGTCGCGCGATCTTTGTGATTTCGTACGCACCTTTGCCAGCGGATTTATCTTTTCAACCGCGCTGCCACCAGCCGTTGCTGCAGGCGCATGTGCCAGCATCAAACATCTTAAGGAGAGCACGGCAGAACGCGAGCGCCATCAGGACCGCGTTGCCAAGGTGCGTGGCGCCCTTGACCGGATGGGCATTCCGCATATCCCGAACCCAAGCCACATCATTCCAGTGATGGTTGGTGACGCACACAAGTGCAAATTCATCAGCGATTGGTTGATGGATAATCACGGCATCTATGTGCAGCCAATCAACTATCCGACCGTCCCACGCGGCACCGAAAGATTGCGGATTACCCCCTCACCTGTGCATAGCGATGACGACATTGACCGCCTGTTGCGCGCGCTCAGCGAAATCTGGTCACATTGCGAGCTTGCACGCCGGGACATAGCTGCCTGAAACAAACGCAGGTCGCACAAACGAAAAAGGCCGGGAGTTACCCGGCCTTTTTTGTAATATAATCCAGATGTCAGCTTGGCGTTTCAAGATACGCGATCACGTCCGCACGCTTTTGCGCATCTGGAAGACCGGCGAAGATCATCTTCGTCTGTGGAATAACGCGCTGTGGCTTTTCAAGATATTGGAACAGCTTTTCCTTCGTCCAGGTAATGCCGCTATTTGCGTTAGCTGCCGAATAAGCAAAGCCAGGAACTGTGCCAGCTTTACGACCAATCAACCCATTCAGTGATGGGCCAGTCTTGTTCACGCCAGCATCCGTAACATGGCATGTCCGGCACTGCGCAAACACCAATTTGCCGTTCGCGGCATTTCCGGTGAAGCTTGCAAATGTGGTGCCATCGAGCGTCGCAACGTCAGTTGCAGCCGGCGGGCCAGCAGGTGCCGGTGCGGCAACCGGTGCAGCCGCCGGTGCAGCTGCTGGTGCTTCTGCCTGCGCAGTCTTGTCGGATTCGCCTTCTGAACCACCGGAGCATGCGGCAACCATTGCGGATAATGCCACCAAGCCAGCTATTGCTTTTATCTTGACCATATATTCTCCTATCGCATTTTCATCGGCCAATTGGCCAATTTTTTTACGTTCTCAACTCCATCGCGGGTCTAGCCCACAAAGCCTTCCATTGAAAGAGTATTGTGCAGCCATTTCAGGGCTTTTCAATACGGGCATTTTCCTCGCCCGTCTCTTTGAGTACCTTGTGTCGGAGGCGATTTACAAAGAGGTAAATCAGTAACACCACCGGCAACGTGACAGCGCCGATAAAGACATCGCTTCCAAATCCGGTTTTCATCGCCGATACGCCCTTGGTGATATAGGCAATAAGCCCAATCAGATAATAGGCTGCGGCAATAACCGAAAGCCCTTCCACCAACGTCTGAAGGCGCAATTGAAGCTGCGTCGAGCGCTCCATCGAACGCATCAACCCCAGATTTTGGGCCTTTATTCGACTGTCGATGCGAACGTCCAACGTGTGCATCACCCCTGAAATGCGATCGGCAATATCGCCAAGCCGTTGCCGGAATACCGAGCAAGTGCGCGAGGCGGGAACAAGCCGCCTTTCGGTAAAATCAGTGAGACTTTGAAAGTTTAATATCGGTTTGACGTCAAGTGCAGCAAGACGGTCTGCCGCAACTTCGGCATAAGCCGCCGTCGCGCTTAACCGGAACCCGGTGGCAGAACGAATAAGCTCAAGTTCGGACGAAATGGCAGCCAAGTCATTAAGCAATATTTCGTCATCGTCATCGGCCGAAGCGACGCGCCTGGCGTGGTCCGACAGGCGATGCTCCAACTGATCCAACTGCGGGCCATATTGCTGCACCACCGGGAACCCAAGCAAAGCAAGATTTCGGTAATTGCCGAGTTCCTGTACACGCTGAATAATCCGGCCGCGCTCGCCCTCTCCGACATTACCCGCGGTGATCAGCAATCGGCCATAACCATCGCCGTGAATGCTAAAGTCGGACCAGAGCCGGATTCCTGCATTGATATCGCAGCAGACCATTTCATCCGTCGAGATGCCCATGGCCAGTAGATCCGCGTCGATGCTCACGTTATCGGGGACAACCCGAATTTGTGTAGCGCGAACTACGCCGCCCGGCCAATTTTCCATCCATTGGATATACTCGTGACGAACCGGTTCGGGTATCTCGTCCGGAAAAATCAACGTCAAAGTGCTGGCTTCCGTGTGTCGTTCCCACAAAAAATGGATGCCTGCCGGCGTGTGCCCCGAGCCATGCCGCGCAGCCAGAGTCCAATCATTGAAGTCGGGACGCGCATTTATCAGCCAACGATCTTCTGCGCTACGTTCGTCAGGCTCAATCAACCGGACAACCTGATAAATTTCACAATGGGCACTGACAGGTGCGAAACGGCGCAAACGCATTTCATCGACAGCCCATCGGCGGAGCGGATGTTCAGTGAAACTCATTACCGAATATTCGCACAAATTTGCTGAAAGTCCATAGGCTTGAACGGCAATGCAAAATCAGAACATGGCATGATCACCAAGATCAGATTTGCGTTCCCCAGCCAGCGTTTTGCGGTAATGATCCGCCAGCGTCTCCTTGCCTGTCGATGGGGTGGCATCAGCATCATATCGGCCCCTGGCCGGGTCCCAGACCAGCATGGATTCAGTCGCATAATAACGCCCGATGCGCGCAAGTTCCGCCTTTCGCGCCAGTGGAGGTAAAACCCGGCCAACGGTAGATAGAACAGAAATTATGGAGTCCATCAAAGCGATGGGGACATGGCGAAAACGGGGTTCTGTTTGCAAGGCCTGAAACAGAAGATCGCCTTGCTGCCGCGGGGTAATTGCCGGCCCCGGTCCGCCGATGGAAAGAATGGCGTTCCTTCGTTCCGGCAGGTCAACCGTTTCCGCAAGATAATTACCGAGATCACCATCACTTATGGGTTTACAGGCTGTAAGGTTGCCGTCACCGAACAGCAGAAACGGTTTACCCTTTTGAACGCGCTCGATTTGGCCTGAAAGGGACTTGAAGAACGCAGTGGGGCGGACGATCGAATAATCTATTCCCGATGCCATCAGCTTAGCTTCAAAAGCGAGCTTTGCATGTTGGAAGGCAAGCTTCGGCTTTTGCACACAAATTGCGGACAACAAAACCATGTGCGTGACGCCGCCTGCACGGGCACATTCCAATGCATTGAGATGCGCCTGATAATCGACGGCCCACGCATCTTGCGCATTGCCCGTGCGTGACGCCATGCAAGATAGCAACACGTCAAACTGTTCGCCACGAAAGCCGTCTCGCCGCAACGAGTCCGGGTCGGTCACATATCCAAAACGCCATTGTGATGCGTCCATCTTGTTCGCGTCGCCCTGTGGGCTATGGCGAGCGAAACACACCACATCATAACCGGACTTCAACAAAGCCGCACGCGTCGCCCGGCCAATGGTTCCGGTTGCGCCAAGCATGAATATCCTTTTGGGCGTCATAAAAGCCTTATGCCACGGCATATAAACACCGCAAGTAGCGGCACGATCTGCACCAGTAACGCGTGGAGAAAATGGAGGCCCGAGCCGGAATCGAACCGGCGTGCAAGGATTTGCAGTCCTCTGCGTCACCACTCCGCCATCGGGCCTCTCAACAACAACTTGCCTTAACAGCAATGCCATTATGTGGTGAAGGCGGGCGTTTAGCGACTTGGCCAATTCAATGCAACCGGCAATCTATGCGCTCGTGCCATCCTTGCCACAACCCATGGAAAAAGTTGTCATTTGCAACCCGAAATAGGCCGTTCGTCTGAATCCAGCTTGGCGTAAGAGACAAGGCTGGCTAGAAACGGATTCGAGGACTGTATTGTATTTGCAATACAGTTGTGCCAAACGGCCAACAGGTTAATGGAAATATTCCGATGGAATCAGTGAATTTTGAAGATATGCGGCGGTCCATGGTGGACAGCCAGCTGCGTACAAGCGGCGTAACAGATGCATGGGTGATCGGCGCTATGGGCACCATCGCGCGTGAAGATTATGTGCCTGCATCGCACCGCGCGACCGCCTATATGGATCGTGCGATTTTGGGGGACGACGGCAATGTCCTCAACCCGCCCGTATCGATTGCTTTGCTGTTGCAAGCGGCTGAGGTTCGCCCAGATGACAAGGTTTTGCTCGTCAGTCAGGCCGATGGTTATGTCGCGGCGATCCTGCGCGCCCGCGTGGCCCAGTTGACCACTGTAGCGGCAGACAATATCTCCGCGGCACAATCGGCAGCTCCTTTTACGCTGATCATTATTGACGGAGCAGCCGAAGAGTTGCCAACGGAATTGTTAAGCCTTGCCGAAGACGGCGCGCGATTGGTTACAGGCGTGACCGAAGGCGCAGTCGCGCGTTTGGCCAAAGGCTATGTCCACAATCGAAAAGTTGCGTTGAAGTCCTTTGCCGACAGCGAGATTGCTCCTGTCGCGGCCTTTGCACGCAAGCCGGAGTTCGTATTTTGAACGCGCGGGTCATGATTATTGCAGCGTTGCTGGCGTCCACCGGCTTGGCCGCGCCGGCCACCGCCGACACATTGCGCGACGCTTTAGTTTCGGCTTATGAAACCAATCCCAATTTGACTGCCGCCCGGCAGGGTCAGCGCGCAACGAATGAAGGCGTTCCATTGGCAAAGGCAAATGGACGCCCTGATGTGACGGTGCAGCCAACTTACGTCGAAAATGTCCTTCAGGACAGCGGCGGATCGGTCGTTCAGGCGCGCGGCATCAACATTAACGGCACGATATCAGCGCCATTATATGCAGGGGGCGGAATTAGGAATGCTGTGCGCGCAGCGGAAAACCGCGTCGAAGCGGGCTTTGCCAATTTGCGCGGCACCGAAAGCGCAATTTTCTCTGCGGTCGTCGGCGCCTATATGGATGTCATCCGCGATGAATCTATCGTCGAACTTAATCGTACGCAGGTTGGTGTGCTTTCAGTCAATCTTGACGCTACGCGCGATCGGTTCGAAATTGGCGATCTGACCCGAACCGATGTCGCCCAATCCGAAGCGCGGCTTGCACTTGCGACCAGTAATCTGGAAACCGCACGCGCTAATCTCATTCGTTCGAAAGAAATATACATCCAGCTTGTCGGACGCGAGCCAGGTCAGTTGGAAGCACCGCCGCCGTTGCCGAATCTGCCATCCACCCCCGACAGCGCCGTAATTGTAGCGCTCGAAAGTAACCCGGATTTGATTGCGGCGCGCGAAACACGCGAGGCGGCACGATTTGACCGGCGGGCCGCCAACGCCTCTCGTCTGCCCACGATCAGCGTCTTCACGTCACCATCCTACAGCAACGCGCTAGGTTCTATTTCATCGAATATTCCTGGATTCCAGGCCGACAACAGCTCGTTGAATGCGCAGGCAGGCGTACGCGCGACGTTGCCTCTGTACCAAGGCGGGCAGCCAGCAGCGCAAATCCGTCAGGCGCAAGCCCGACTTGGCCAGGCACAGGAACTCGAAATTGCCGCCGAACGCGAGGTAATTGCCCAGACGCGCGCGTCTTATGCGAGCTGGCGCGCCGCACTTGATGTGATTGCTGCGTCCGAACGTGCGGTGTCCGCGAACGAACTGTCCCTGGAAGGCACGCGCGCCGAAAATAGCGTCGGCAACCGCACCATCTTGGACATTTTGAATGCGGAGCAGGAGTTGCTTAACAGCAAGGTGCAACTGGTTGCCGCCCGTCGCAACGCCTATGTTGCAGGGTTCACTTTGCTGGCCGCTATGGGCAAGGCAGAGGCACGCGATCTTGGCCTGGAGGGCGGGGCATTATATGACCCGGTTGCGGATTATGAAAAAGTCGAGGGCGCGTGGAACGACTGGTCATCACAGCCTGACCCGGTTGCCAGGTCGACCCGCACCGTTGACACGGCTGCGCAAAAGGCGGAAATAGAGCCCTTCCTCGTCAACGGAAGAGAGCGTTGATAATCGAAGCAGGGACAACAGATATGCCTGACGGCCGGAACGAACCATCAATGGACGAAATATTGTCTTCCATCAAACGTATCATTGCAGATGACGACCGCACCCGCCCGGCGCCCAAACGTGCGACCAAGGCCGGGACGTTGGACCGCGACGATGAAGAAGTCCTTGAGTTGACCGAAACGGACGAAAACTTCACGCGCGACGATGGTTTACTTGATGACAGCAAAGCTCAAAGTTTGCGGCACAGTTTTTCGGCGCTCCAGACATTGTCTGAGCCCGGCGTTGCGCCGCAGATCGTCCGGTCGGGGGAAACCTCGCTTGAAGGCCTCACGAGAGATCTGCTTCGTCCCATGTTGAAAGACTGGCTCGACACGAATCTGCCGCCGATAGTTGAGGCTATGGTTGAACGCGAGATTACGCGCATCACCAAGAAAGGTTGATGGGCGTCGTGCGGTTTGGGGCTCGTCGTACTGAACGTGTTTCAACACATTAACGTCTGCGCTGCCTCAAAAAGTGGGAGCTTGAGCCAAGTTCCTCGTGACGTTCGATTGCATGTCAAAAACGCTTTTAAGTCGCTGGCAGCGATCCTTGCTCTCACGTCAAGTCCCTCGCTCGCAACGGATACATATGTTGAGGCTGGCAAGCTTGTGGACGTTCAGGCTGGCACTGTCGTCGCCGGGCAGTGTATCAGCATAGCCGCCGGCATAATCAAGGCTGTCGCACCATGCGGCGCCACACCTATAGGGGCGAAGCGAATTGACTGGTCCGCTTATACTGTCGTTCCTGGACTGATCGATCTGCATACCCATTTGGCCGATGCCGGGCAAAGCGCTGACCTTTCACTGCCCCTGAAGACATCCCCGGTAGCGACGGCCTTGATCGGCGCTCACAATGCACGTTTGACACTCGACGCTGGTTTCACGACGGTGCGTGACGTCGGAACGTACCGCGGACTCATGGATGTCGCATTGCGTGACGCGATCAACGCAGGGCATGTGCCCGGTCCGCGGATGTTTGTCGCGGGCGCTTACATCACCTTACCCAAGGGCGGCGGAGAACTGAACGGCGTCGTACCGAACGAGGACCTTCCCGCAGATATGCGTCTCGGCATTGCCAGCTCGCCGCAAGAGGCCGCCTCGAAGGCAATGTTTCTGATAAGCCAAGGTGCGGATTTCATCAAAACTATCGCCACGGGTGCAGTGCTGGCCATCGGCACAGAGCCCGGCGAGCCCGAGCTAACGGAAAATCAATTGCGTGCCGTCGTCGACACAGCAAAAGCGAAAGGCGTTTTCGTGACTGCGCATGCCCATGGCGCTGTCGGAATCAAGAATGCAATCCGGGCTGGTGTCCGATCTATAGAACATGCCAGTCTGATCGACGACGAGGCACTCGCGATGGCAAAGGCGGCGGGGACGTGGCTCGTCATGGATATTTATAATGGCGATTTTATCGATGAGATCGGCACGACAGAGGGCTGGCCTGAAGAATATTTGAGAAAGAACCGAGAGACTACCGATGTTCAACGTACCGGTTTCTCAAAAGCCGTCAAAATGGGTGTCAAACTTGCCTTTGGCACCGACAGCGGCGTCTATCCACACGGCCAAAATGCCAAACAGTTCGCCTATATGGTCCGCTATAGCATGACCCCGATGCAAGCGATCCAAAGCGCCACAATCCGCGCGGCGGAACTCTTAGGTAAAGAGCACGAGATAGGCAGCATTGCTCCCGGCCGTTTTGCCGATTTGGTTGCGATAGCCTGCGATCCGCTTTTGAATGTATCGGCGCTGGAAAATATCGACCATGTTATGAAAAACGGTGTTGTTATCCGTTAGATCGCTCCAAAACAAAAGGGCGGGAGTTACCCGCCCATCCGTCTATACTCAGTCGATTCTCGGTCAGTCAATTAAACCATGGTGACTGAGAAAAGCAGGCTGCTTAGCGCGATTGCACCGATAAAGCTTGCCAATTTCTGCATGTTTTTTCCTTCACTTTGCCGCACAGCTTGAAGCCGGGTCGTCCTGTGAAAGCATCCCTTATGTTTTCGTTGAACAGCCCACATAACGTTGCATCGATAAAACTCAATTGTTTTAGTAGACAAATTAGTTGCGGAAAATGCAACTTGCAGGAAAATGTTTAGGTCAGTCGCCTTCCGTCTGAACTCTGCAATTTTCTTGCGTGGCTGCTTTGCGCTGACTAGCGTGACACACATGAAAAAAGCCATCTTGCTCGCTGCCCTAATGGGCACAACCGCCGCCTTGATCTGCACTCTATCTACCAGCGCCATAGCCCGTCCGATGACCGAGACAGATCTGGTGATGATGAAGCGGCTGTCTGCTGCGACGGCTTCGCCGGACGGAAGCTTTGTTGCTTATCAATTACGCGAAACCGACCTGGAGGCGAACAAGGGCAGGACTGACCTTTATTTGATCAGGCTAGGGGCCGCCAACGCCCAGCCCGTTATGTTCGCATCAAAGCCCGACAAAAATGAGCGCGACCCCACATTTGCGCCCGACGGTAAAAGCATATTCTACATAAGCAACGAAAGCGGATCCGAGCAAATCTGGCGCTATGACATTGCGTCAGCAATCACCACGCAAGCGAGTAATTTCAAGGCGGATGTCAGCGGTTTCAAAATTTCCCCGGATGGACAGAAATTCGCCGTCTGGGGAGATATTGCCCGCGACTGTATGGAATTTGGGTGCGACAAGGACGGCGACACGTCGAAGCCGGGCCCCGGCACTGGCCGCGAATATGATCAGTTGCTGGTCCGCCACTGGGACCAGTGGGAAACGCCGGGCAATTACAGCCGCGTCTTTACCGTTGTGCTTGGTGCCGATGGCAAACTTGGCACGCTGGGCGAGGCCATGGACGGTAATTTGGTCGGCGATACGCCAACCAAGCCCTTTGGTGGCGGTGAGGAAATCAGCTGGAACGCTGACAGCAGCGCGGTGCTGTTTACCTTGCGTAATGCCGACGCCAATGAAGCCAAATCGACCAATCTGGATATCTACCGCTCCGCATTGCAAGCCGCAAATCCCGTCAACCTGACATCAGACAATGCCGGGACGGACACGAACCCTGTGGCATCGCCTGACGGCAAATGGTTGGCATGGACGTCGATGGCGCGCGCAACTTACGAAGCGGACCGCCTCGTCGTGAAGTTGATGGATTTAAAAACGGGCAGAGTGACAGCACTTACCGAAAAATGGGATCGTTCTGTGGGTTCGCTTGCATGGTCCCCAGACAGCAAGAACCTTTTTGTCACAGCGCAGGATGTTCTGGAAACGCCGTTGTTTCGCCTCGATTTGAAAGGCAAGATCACGCGCCTCACGGAACGTGGCAACATATCCGAAGTCGTTCCTCTTAAAAATGGTGGCGTTGTGTATGCGATCAACAGTATCAGCGGACCATCTGACTTGGTCCACATGGATGCTAAGGGCAAAACCAGACGGCTTACCAATGTAAACGCCGAAGCGCTCGCCTCGGTTGACCCCGTCAATCACCAGAAATTTGATTTTGTCGGTGCCAATGGCGATCAAGTGTATGGCCAAATCGTCAAGCCGCAGGGCGTAAGCGGAAAGCTACCAGTCCTGTTGCTTGTCCATGGCGGGCCACAGGGCACGTTCAACAATAGCTGGTCCTATAGATGGAACCCAGCCGTCATGGCATCGCAAGGCTATGCCGTTGTCAGCATCGATTTTCACGGTAGCACGGGTTACGGCCAAAAATTCACCGACAGTATAAACAAGAATTGGGGCGGCTGGCCGCTCGAAGATTTGCAAAAAGGTATGGTCGCAGTCGGCAAGATCGACACGCAGCTGGATACCGCTAATGCCTGTGCGCTCGGTGGGTCTTATGGCGGCTATATGATGAACTGGATTTCGGGCAATTGGCCCGACCGATTCAAATGCCTCGTCAACCATGCCGGCATTTTCGACCTGCGCGCCATGGCTTATGAAACCGAAGAATTATGGTTCGACCAATGGGATCATGGCGGATCATGGACGACCCGGACCGAGGGCGAAAAATGGAACCCCGTCAACCATGTCGACAAATGGAAAACGCCGACTTTGGTCATCCATGGCGAGAAAGATTATCGGATTCCCTACTCCCAATCGCTTGCTGCCTTCACCGCTCTGCAGCAGCAAGGGGTCGAATCAAAACTGCTGGTGTTTCCCGATGAGAACCACTGGGTATTGAAGCCTAAAAATTCAATTCAGTGGCACCGGACGGTGTTTGATTGGGTTGGCAAATATTTGAAGCGCCAATAAGCGAAACAACCATAAGGTGTCGCCCCAGCGAAGGCTAGGGCGCATGGCATCTATTCGTAGCATCATAGTGGAAATAGGCCCAGCCGTCGCTGGGGCGACGGGGGCATTGGGGGAAATATGACGGACATTGCACATAATGTTGCAACCGAAATTAGCGGCGGTGCGGAGCTTTCGCGCAGCTTGAAGTCGCGCCACGTTTCGATGATCGCCATTGGTGGCATTATTGGGGCCGGATTGTTCGTTGGTTCTTCTACCACCATTAGCCAAGCCGGCCCCGCCGCAGTCTTCTCCTTTGCGATTGCGGGGTTTATAATTCTTTTGGTCATGCGGATGCTCTCCGAAATGGCGATAGCGGTGGATGGCGTACAAACCTTCCCTGACTTCGCCCGAGCTGGCCTCGGCCATTTGGCGGGTTTTATGTCAGGCTGGCTTTATTGGTATTTCTGGGTCGTCGTTGTTGCGATCGAGGCAATTGCAGGCGCGCAAATCTTGCATAGCTGGTTCCCATCGGTTCCAGAACTTGGCATCGGCATCGGCTTGATGGCCATTTTGACTGCAGTGAACCTGATGTCGGCCCGCGCTTACGGCGAATTCGAATTCTGGTTCTCGTCAATCAAGGTTGCCGCAATTATCGTATTCATCTTGGTCTGCGCCGCGTGGGCATTCGGCTATACTTCAGGCAGCGGTTCGACCTTTGGCAATCTGACGGCGCATGACGGCTTTGTTCCCAATGGTTGGGGCGTGGTGCTGGCGGCTGCGACATCCACCATATTCAGCCTCGTCGGCGCAGAAATTGCCACCATCGCTGCCGCAGAGTCCGAAGAGCCGTCGAAAGTTATCGGCCGCATGACCGTTTCGGTCACGGTGCGCATCCTAATCTTTTACGTGCTGTCGATCTTCTTGATCGTAGCGGTCGTACCTTGGACAGAGATTGTCCCCAAAGTGTCACCTTTTGCCACGACGTTGGCATATATGGGCTTGCCCGCGGGCAAGTTGATCATGGAAGCAGTGGTTTTGGTCGCAGTGTTGTCGTGCCTGAACTCTGGCCTTTATGTCACGTCGCGGGCCTTATTCGGTCTGGCCAAACATAAGGATGCGCCGCAATGGCTGGTTCAGGTCAACAGGCGGAAGGTACCGGCGCGCGCCATCCTGATTGCCAGCCTCTTCAGCTATTTCGCGCTCGCCGCCGACGCGGTTTCACGCGACGTGGTGTTCAGCTTCCTGCTTAACAGCTGCGGCGTGACCATGCTACTCCTCTACTTGATGACCTCTGGCGCGCAGCTACGGCTACGCCGCAAATATGAGGCGGAGGATCCAAGCCGGTTGCAGATCAAGATGTGGTTCCACCCCTATGGCACTTATGTAGCGATGGCAGCTATGCTGGTCATTTTGATCGCAAAAGGCCTGGACCCATCAGCCTCCAAGGAATTGTGGTTGAGCCTTGTCGTCGCGGGCGGCTTCGCGGTGGCATTTTTCATGTTGCGGCGTGGAAAGTCGTGACGCGCCACGATAACCGTGAGGTTTAGGGTTTGCCCGCCTTGGACTACAGAATTTTTCTCCTCTTTAATTTGCAGTGAAAGATTCATGATGGATGCCGAAACAAGTTCGGTATGACGTGCGGTGAGGGTTTCCCTTTTTAGTCAGGCCCGTTATGGCCCAAACCCATGACTATCGACAAGACTTTCGATCCCGCCGCGATTGAGGCGAAATGGTACGCGCATTGGGAATCCACTGGCGCATTTCGGCCCAATCGTCCCGATGCCGAGCCCTTCACGATCGTAAACCCGCCGCCCAATGTGACAGGTAGCTTGCACATCGGCCACGCGCTCGACAACACCCTGCAGGATATTCTGATCCGCCATGCACGCTTGCAGGGCAAGGATGCATTATGGGTGGTCGGCATGGACCATGCGGGCATTGCAACGCAAATGGTGGTTGAACGGCAACTTAATGCGCGCCAGCAAAAGCGCACCGATTTCACACGCGATGAATTTGTTGCAAAAGTGTGGGAATGGAAAGCCGAAAGCGGTGGCGAAATTACGGGCCAGCTCCGCCGTCTTGGCTGCTCCATGGATTGGGAGAATGAACGCTTCACCATGGATGAAGGCTTTTCAAAAGCTGTCATCAAGGTGTTTGTGGAGCTTTACAATCAAGGCTTGCTCTACCGCGACAAGCGTCTCGTCAACTGGGATCCGGGTCTAAAAACCGCGATTTCCGACCTTGAGGTGGAAACGCGCGAGATCAACGGCAAATTCTGGCATTTCAAATATCCGTTGGAAGACGGTAGCGGCTTCATCAGCGTTGCGACAACGCGCCCCGAAACTATGCTCGCCGATATGGCTGTGGCGGTAAATCCTTCGGACGAACGCTATGCGCATCTTGTTGGGAAAAATGTCCGCCTGCCTATTACGGGCCGGCTGATCCCGATTGTGACGGATGAGCATGCCGACCCCGAACTGGGTTCGGGCGCGGTCAAAATTACGCCCGGTCATGATTTCAACGACTTTGAAGTCGGCAAACGAGCCGGGTTCAAGGCCAGCGACATGTTCAACATGCTCGATGGTGAAGGCCGCGTGGTGCAAACCGCCGATGGCCTTATTCCAGCGGAATATATCGGGCTTTACCGCTTTGGCATTGAAGGTGAACCCACCAACGCCCGTAAGATGGTGGTTGAGGCGATCGATGCCTTGGGGTTACTCGAGAAGGTGGAAGACCGCGTCATCCAGACACCCTTTGGCGACCGCTCGGGCCAAGTGATTGAACCTTGGTTGACTGATCAATGGTATGTCGACGCAGAAACACTTGCAAAGCCTGCCATACAAGCCGCCCGCAAGGGCAAAGCCGACGGCGGTTTCGACATCGTGCCCAAAAGCTGGGAGAAAACTTACTTTAACTGGATGGAAAATATTCAGCCATGGTGCGTCAGCCGCCAATTATGGTGGGGCCACCAGATACCGGCATGGTTCGACGCCGACGGCAAATGCTATGTCGCCGAAACCGAAGAGGCTGCGCAGGCGCTAGCGGGCGCTGGTGCAGAACTGACGCGCGATCCGGACGTTTTGGACACATGGTTCTCTTCTGCGCTTTGGCCCTTTGGCACATTGGGTTGGCCCGACCAGTCTGCCGAACTCAACCGCCATTACCCCAATGATGTCCTCATCTCCGGCTTCGACATCCTGTTTTTCTGGGATGCGCGCATGGCGATGCAAGGCATTCATTTCATGAAACAGGTACCATGGAAGACGCTCTACCTTCACGGCCTCGTTCGTGCAGCAGACGGCAGCAAAATGTCCAAGTCAAAGGGCAATACGGTAGATCCGTTGGGTCTAATTGACCAATATGGTGCCGACGCCTTGCGCTTCTTCATGGCGGCGATGGAAAGCCAAGGGCGCGACATTAAAATGGATGAAAGCCGGGTTGCCGGTTACCGCAATTTCGCAACCAAGTTGTGGAATGCAGCACGTTTTGCGCAATCCAACGGCATAGGTGGGTCGCACAGCGTCAGCGCGCCAAAGGCTGACCTTGCCGTTAACCGGTGGATCATTGGCGAAGTCGCCAGCACTGTTGAAAAGCTCAATAAAGCTTTCGCGGAGTTTCGGTTCGACGGCATGGCCGACGTTATTTATCACATGGTCTTCGACCAGTTTTGCGACTGGTATCTCGAACTGATCAAGCCAGCTTTTGTGGATGGCGAAAAAGGCGAAATGGATGAAGAGTCCAAAATTGTCGCCGGGTGGGCGCTTGATCAAATCCTGGTGATGCTCCATCCGTTCATGCCATTCATTACCGAAGAATTATGGCATGCATTGTCCGACTCCACGGCACCGCGCACCTATGACATTATTCATGCCAAATGGCCTGAACCAGATGCCACCATCGATGCAGAGGCCATTGCGGAAATCAACTGGGTCGTCGACACCATTAGCAAAACGCGTTCATTCAAGGCCGAACTGAACATTCCGCCGGGAACCCGATTGACGGCCAACATCGCCGAACCACAGGCATCGACAGTAGCCGTCATCGACCGTCAGGGACCTGCACTATCTCGGCTTGGGCGCATTGACGCATTTGTCTATGCTCCAGTGGATACCAATAATGTCGCGCAAATCGTAGTGGGTGACGACACCGTCATTTTTGCGCTGGATGGCGTTATTGACCTCGACGCAGAACGCGGCCGGATTACCAAGGCAATTGAGGCAGCGACGAAAGAGCGTGATGCGCTTGCTGGTCGCCTATCCAACGCCGCGTTCGTCGAAAAGGCCAAGCCCGAGGCGGTAGAAAAGGCGCGTACGGACCATGCCGAGAAGGCTGCGGAAGCCGAGCGGCTCACAGCTGCCTTGGCGCGGCTGGGGTGAATAAAGGGCAAACCCTAGCTTGGGCGTCTCATCATTCAGGCGCATTGCCCTTGCTATGAGAACGCCAGTCCATCAGCATGACCTGACAATTGGTCCGGTGGCCAAGACATTGTTCGTGTTTGCGCTACCGTCGCTTGGGGTAAACATCCTTCAGTCGCTGAACCACTCGGTCAATTCGGTGTGGATCGGAAAGTTTTTGGGCGAAGAGGCGCTCGCTGCGTCGGCCAATGCAGGGCTCATCATGTTTTTGATGTTCTCCACCTTGTTCGGCTTCACGATGGCGACGACAATATTGATCGGCCAGAATATGGGCCGCCGCGATGTGGAATCTGTACGGCGCATCATGGGCACGGCGTTCGGCATATTTTTTGTAGCAGGCCTGGTCTTTGCGGCGGCTGGCTGGATTTTTGCACCTGACATGCTGCGCCTGATGGCAACGCCGGAGACGGTCTATCCGCTGGCGCTCGCATATTTGCGCGTCATCTTTCTGTCGATGCCGGCATCATTCCTGATGGTGCTTGTTTCCTCGTCACTGCGCGGTGTTGGCGATTCAGTCACACCGTTTTGGAACACGGTGTTGAACGTTGTCCTCGACATCATATTGAACCCCATATTTATATTGGGCTGGGGCCCTGTTCCGGCGATGGGCATTTCGGGATCCGCACTTGCGACAATCCTTGCCGGGGTTATCAGCCTAGGGCTGCTCCTCCACAAGGTTTACGCACGTGACCTCACTATCCGCTTGCGCGGACATGAACTTAGGTGGCTGCGGCCCGATGCGCGGTTCCTAAAGCCAATTGCGCGCATGGGCCTGCCCATGGGCCTGTCGATGATCATCATGTCTGGGTCCGCTGTGGTAATGATTGGCCTCGTCAATCTTGAAGGCGTGAATACAACCGCGGCATTTGGAGTCATGAACCAGCTTTGGAGTTATGTGCAGATGCCAGCGGTCGCAGTTGGCAGCGCAGTCAGCGCCATGGTTGCCCAGAATATAGGCGCCAACAAATGGGACCGCGTCGGCCGTATTGTATGGTCGGGTATTGGCATCAACCTGCTCATGTCGGGCGTGCTGATTTTACTAATGACCTTGTTTGCTTCTCCCTTGCTTGGCTTGTTCCTGCCCAGCGGCAGCCCAGTCATCGATATCGCAATTCATATCAACCATATTGTCGGGTGGACCTTTGTTCTGATGGGAGTATCGGTTGTCGTGACGTTTGCGGTGCGTTCCAATGGCGCAGTGCTTGCGCCGCTTCTGATCCTGATATTCAGCGCGGTCTTTGTACGTTTCAGCGTTGGCTTCGGACTATATGACCGCTTTGGAGCGAACGCCATTTGGGGCTCGTTTGTCGCAACCGCGATTGCCTCGTGCATTTTGTCGATTGCATATTATCTGCACGGTGGATGGAAGAAAGCAAAGATCATGCCGTCCATGGGTGCCGCTCCTTTGCAGGCGGCGCCCGAATAATCCGCTGTCCTACAGATACTGCATTATGCCATTGGGATTTGCATGAACCGCGACACTGACCTGTTCCCGAATTTGAAAGCGCCCATGTGGGTGGTGGCGCGAATGTGCCAGTTGTTGCTGGCTTTGTTCATGGCGGCTGGCATCGCGTATGCGCAGCTTCCTGCACCGACAGCCCCTCCGCAAAATGTCCGCGCTTCGATTGATGCCGAGACCCGTCGCCCCGCGCCGGGCGATATCGTGACAGTCGCGATCATCATGGACCCAAAGCCGGGCTGGCATGATTATTGGTTGAACCCGGGCGATGCTGGAACGCCGCTCGAGCTAGAATGGAAAATGCCTTCTGGTGTAATGGCTGGGCCAATCCGCGCGCCCGTACCCGAGACTTTGATCGTCAGCGGGTTCATGAACCATATCTACAAGACGAAACACGCTTTTCTGGTCGATCTGGAGATCCCGAAAAACGCTGTAGTAGGGCAGAATATGGATATTAGGGTCGATGCACGCTGGTCGGCCTGTTCGGATTTGGTGTGCGTCCCGGAGAGCGCGACATTGTCCGTGCCAATGACCATCGGTAGAGGGACTATCAACAACGCCGACCGCGCCCGGTTCGATCTATGGCGCAGCGCATTACCCGTGCCGCTCGACCGGAAGGCGCTGTACGCGATCAGCGGCACCCGGATTGAAATTGCCATTCCCTATCCACGCACGGCTGACGCAAGCCGAGTCTGGTTTTTCGCCCAGAGCGATAATGGGTTCCGTTACGCAGCCCCGCAGAGCGCACGGCGCACAGGTGACTGGCTCATCGTCAGCAGCGAAGTAAAAAAACCATTTGGTGGACAAATTGACGGGCTTCTGCGCTTTAACGACGCGCAAGGCCTTTCGGTGCGCGCAGTTCCAGGCGCAGTGCCGACCGGCGGCAATGCTGTATCGGTGTTAGGCGAGGGCGCCGCCGCGGAAGGTCAAGCACCACAATTTGGTTTTGGCTGGATACTCGCTTTTTCGCTGCTGGGCGGTTTGCTTTTGAACCTTATGCCATGTGTGTTTCCTATACTGGGGTTAAAGGCGTTGAGCCTCGCCAGAATGGGCGGCGATGAAAGCAAGGCGCGCCGCGATGCCATCGCGTATACCGTGGGTATCATGCTGAGCTGCCTTGTCCTTGGCGGTGTTATGTTGGCCTTACGTGCAGCGGGTGAAGAGGTGGGTTGGGCATTCCAGTTGCAGGACCCGGCAATTGTCCTGTTGCTTCTGCTGCTTATGGTTGCTGTTACAGCAAATCTGGCTGGCATATTCGACGTTGGCAGCATTGGCGCAGGTGAAAAGCTGACTCGCAAAGATGGCATGGCCGGGTCATTCTGGACTGGCGTGCTTGCGGCGGTTGTTGCCACGCCATGCACCGGGCCGTTTATGGCCGCCGCGATGGGTGCAGCTTTGCTTTTGCCGGCGACCTTGGCTTTGTTGATTTTTGCAGGGCTGGGGCTGGGGCTTGCACTTCCCTTCCTCGCCATTGCCTTCATTCCGGCGCTGCGCATGCGAATGCCGCGGCCGGGTCCATGGATGGTGCGCTTTCGCCAGTGGATGGCACTGCCGATGGCTGTCACGGCGTTGGCGTTGCTGTGGCTGCTGTATCAGCTTGCGGGCTCTGGCGGTTTGCTCATTGGCGCGGTAGCGGCGTTGATCATATTGTCGCGGCTGTTCGAGCTGGGGCGGAAACAGAAAAGCGATGCCCCGCGCAAATATGTCGTGGCAGCCATATTAGGCATTGCCGCTGCCGCTCTGCTCATCATCGACAATGCCGCAGTTACGCCACCAGCCCCGCCGTCATTAAAAAATGGCAGCTTGGCGTTCAATGAAGAACGCCTCACGTCATTGCGCGCCGAGGGCAAGCCAGTGTTTCTCTATTTCACTGCAGACTGGTGTGTAACCTGCAAGGTAAACGAAAATGTCGCCATCAACCGCGCTGAAACCGCCAATGCATTTGGAAAGGCGGGCATCGTTACGATGGTTGGAGATTATACGCGCAGAGATCCCGATATCACTCGGTTCTTGGCGAAATATGGACGCTCGGGCGTACCTTTTTATCTTTATTACCCCCCAAATAAGGAGGCCCGTGTCTTGCCACAGATCTTGACGGTAAATGACCTAACGGCTCTGCCCGAATAGACGACGTGCGGCGCTCTGATCGGCGCCGTGTCAGGCCGCAGGAGTCTCAGCGATTTCAATACGCTGTAACCGGTTCGCGCCAATCACCGTGATTCCCCGAATGCCGGTCACTCCAACCAACGGTATCGCACATTCGAAAGTTGCCATTTCATCCGCTGTGCCAGTCGACAACATCATTGGACGGATAGCAGCGACCTCAATTGCCCAATAATCAGGGCGATCACTGTAATAGCGAGGCGCGAGGCGGACATGCATATCCGGTCCGGGGTGCGGACCGGTTACCCATAAATACAGGCTGTCCTGAAAAGGCACTGCCCTGATCTCTGCGCATTCAAAGTCCACAATCCGTCCATTGGGCAAGCTCGACAAAGAGCCACTGGCATTGGTGATCATATTCAAACCTAATATAATTTCGTCAAAATAGGATAATAAAATCCTAATTGGTAATTTTATTACGCTCGTTAGGTGTCGTTAAACTGAACAGACAAGCAAAATCTTCCGCCTAAATGAGAGCCGTTTGAATAGATTGGGATAAATATCTTCCCCAGCATAGCTGTCGCGGCGCGGTTCCGCATAGCAATGCGAATCGCTGTGAGGATCGCGCGGTACTGCTCTACCGCGCTGGCTGCAGAGCACAAAAGGTTCTGCCGCCCCGCTAAAAGCCTTTATTTCCGGACGATTTGGCTGTAATGGCGCAATGAACATCACAAGGAGTATCGACTATCGCCACCCCGCCTACCCGGCGCGCCATGACCCCACCTGTTAAAAGTGGTCCGCGCTACAATAATCTGATCACAGTCGAAAAAGTGCGGGTCATTGACGATGACGGCGAGAATTTGGGTGTCATGTACACCCGTGAAGCTATAGCACAGGCTGCGGAGGTTGGGCTTGATCTGGTTGAGGTGTCACCGAACGCTGACCCCCCCGTGTGCAAGTTTCTGGACATCGGTAAATTCAAATATGAGGCCCAGAAAAAGGCCAATTTGGCACGCAAAAGCCAGAAAACCCAAGAAATTAAAGAAATCAAGATGCGTCCCAACATCGACGACCATGACTATATGGTGAAGATGAAGAAGGTTGCTGAATTTATCGAAGAAGGTGACAAGGTTAAAATCACGCTTCGTTTCCGCGGCCGCGAATTGGCGCACCAGCAATTGGGCATGCAACTGCTTCAGCGCGTTCAGGCCGATACGACCGAAACTGCCAAAATAGAAGCGCACCCCCGAATGGAAGGTCGCCAGATGCTGATGGTGCTGTCGCCCAAATAGGGCGCAGTCACCAGATGGCTTGCCGAATCAGTTCGGCACCAATGATGACCATCAACAGATTGATGATAACGTTGAATCGCTCGGGCGAAATGCGTTTGACCAGCCTCACGCCTGCTAAAGTACTTAAAATAGCGAGTGGCAGGAATATTGCGGTCAATGTCATATTCTGCATGTTGAACTGGCCAAGTGCCGCATAAGCGGGCACTTTCATCCAGTTGATGATGGCAAAGAATATTGACGATGTGCCAACAAAAACCAGATGCGGGAAATTACGCGACAACGCCCATATCTGAAATGGTGGCCCACCCGCATGGGCAATTTGGCTAGTGAACCCGGCGATGGCACCCATGACTGTTCCCACCCACTCAGGCGCAGGCCCGGATAGCTTCACTGAGCGTCCCAACAGGGGTAGCAGGCGATATGTGCCAAAGGCGAGTGCAATGCCGCCCACAAAACCTCGCACGGCGTCTGCGGGGATGATTGAGGCCAGATACCAGCCCAAGAAAATTCCGACGATAGCGCCCGGCACAGTCAGCATTAATGTGCGGGCATCGTAACTGCGCCGAAACGCCCAGACGCTGACGATATCTTGCACCATAAGGATAGGGAGCAACATCCCTGCCGCTGCCACTGGATCCATAACCAGCGCCAGCATTGGCATCGCAGCTGCGCCAAGCCCGGCAAAGCCACCCTTGGCCAATCCGACGAGAATCACCGCGGCGCCCGCCACGATGTAAAACAGGATATCAGTCGGCAAGCTCAAGACGCTTTGGTGCGCTTTCGAACGGCGAGGACATAAATAATGGTCGCTGCTGCTGCAAAGATGAACCACTGGATTGCGTATAAAAGATGGTTATTCGGAATTTGGCTTGGCGATGGCTCTGCCAATATCTCCAAGCCATCCAGTGGATCGGTCGAGACCAGCTTGATAAGCTGTGCACCTTCGGGCGCGATAACACCGCGAACCGGCCCCCCTCCCCATTTTGGTGATTGCGGCCGCTCGGACCAGCCAATAGCGACTTGCGCACCGGGGCCTTCGGCGCCGCCGGTCTGACACGATGCCACATGGGCAAAGCCGGCCTTACCGGAGGCGTTCGATCCCGACACAGTCTCAATTTTAATCACGCGGACGCACATCAGGCTTGAACGGCGAAACAAGGGCAATGCCTTGGGGTCCGGCACGGCAGGCCATGCAACGGCTGGCAATCCTACCGCCGCTTCATAGCGCGACAGCAACGCGTCCTTCTCGCCCTTGCGCTGCAATTGCCAAATGCCGAGGCCGATCATGGTTGCCACTGCAAGGGTGACCAATATGGTCGGGATGACAGGAAAGCGGTTCATAGCAAGTCACTCTTTCCGGCTTCGCGGGCGCGATTACGATGCTCTGCTGCCAAAAGCGCAGCCTTTGCCATGCGTAATGTGATCACGGTCAGCGCAGCCGTTATCGGCACCCATATAACAACATGAACCCAAAAAGGTGGCCGAAAGGCGGAATCGACGATAAGCGCGAGTACTATAATCAGCGCGCCAATTACCATTGTCAGCAAAGCTGCGGGGCCGTCACCGACGTTATAGCTGCTGTAATCAAGACCACAATTGGTGCATTTGTCAGCGAACTGGCCGAGCCCGGCGAATAAAGTTTTGTCGCCGCATTGAGGGCAGAGACCAAAAAGGGCAGCTTTCGCGATGCTAGGCTGCCCTTCTATGGAATGGTCTGTTGTCATTTAGGCGTGAACTGGTGCGCCCCAGCCACCCCAAATGTAAATGGTGATGAAGAGGAAGAGCCATACGACATCGACAAAGTGCCAATACCATGCTGCAGCTTCAAACCCGAAATGCTGCTTTGGCGTGAAGTGGCCCTTGTAGGTACGCGCGAGGCAGACTGCCAAGAAGATTGTCCCCACAATAACGTGGAAGCCATGGAAACCAGTCGCCATGTAAAAGGCTGTGCCATAGTTCAGTCCGCCGAAAGGAAAAGGCGCGACGGCATATTCATAAGCCTGGATGGCACTGAACAGAAGACCCAACAAAATGGTCAGCCAAAGGCCTTTTTTCAAACCCTCGCGGTCGCCATGGATAAGCGAGTGGTGCGCCCAAGTAACAGTCGTCCCTGAGCACAACAGGATCAGTGTATTCAACAAAGGAAGCTTCATTGAATCAAGCACTTCCAAGCCCTTTGGCGGCCACTGCATCAACGCAGCAGCACCCTCTTGGCCAATTAAATTGGTGACCGTAAACGCATGGGTTTCTGCGTCCTTCACGATTTCCAACGGCACAGGGAACAGGGAGAAATCAAACCATGCCCAGAACCAGCCAACGAAGAACATGACTTCGGAGGCGATGAACATGATCATGCCGTAACGCAAATGCAGCTGCACCACTGGCGTGTGGTCACCCGACTGCGCCTCATGCACGACGTCGGACCACCATGCGTAAAAAGTGTAGATGACGCCAATCAAACCAAGACCGAAGATCAGGCTGCCATAGCCAAACTGTTCGGGATGCATCCACATCACCAAGCCAAAGAACATTGTCAGGGCCGAAAACGAACCCAGCAAAGGCGTAATGCTTGGTGGCAAAATATGATAATCGTGATTCTTGGCACCCGCCATGGTCAATTCCCTGTAGTCTTACCGATTAAAAATTGCCTTAGCCACCGTTCGCCGCCTGGTCCACCGTCTTTGGCTTCTCAACTGGGTAGAAGGTGTAGCTAAGTGTGATTTCTTCAATATCTTTGGTTTCCGGGTCTGTCATGATCTTCGGATCAACATAGAACAACACCGGCATCCGGACTTGCTCACCGGGTTGCAGCGTCTGTTCGGTGAAACAGAAGCATTGAATCTTATTGAAATATTGCCCAGCCAAAGCTGGCGTCACGTTAAATGTTGCGGTGCCGGTCACGGCCTCGTTCGACAAATTCTTTGCAAGGAAAATCGACATGTCTTTAGCGCCGATGCTGACGGTTTCGGTCGGGCGCTCGGGCTTGAATTCCCATGGCAAGCCGCCGCGCTGATTGGCATCGAAACGGACGACGATGGTTTTGCTAGAAACTGCAACGGTCGCGGCTTGCGCAGCGTCAACGCGCATCGTGGTGCCGCCAAAGCCAGTAACCTGGCAGAATAAACGGTATAAAGGCACCGCAGCAAAGCCGACGCCAACCATGGAGACTGCAAGCGCAGCCGCCAAAAACCCCGTTTTTGCGTTTGAAACTGCCATCAGCCCCAGACCCCAACTTTCACGACAGTGATCAGGAAGAACAAGATGCATAGTCCGACCAAAGCCAAGCCCATGACACGCGAGCGCGCAGCCTGACGTTTGCGGATAATCGCCGTTTCTTCGGCAGTGTACGCAGAAGGCTCATTCGGGGTCATGATATTACCATCCGATCGAAGGCGAAAATTGCAAACAGGAGAAACAAATACAGGATCGAGAATCCGAAAAGCTGCTTTTCAGGCTTCATCGCGGCTGCGTCCGTGGCCTCGTTCTTCCAGACCCTATAAGCCAGAACCAAGAATACTGCATTCAGCACGACGGCTGCTACACCATAGACCAAGCCTGTTTCAGCCAACGCAAATGGCAGAATGGCAGTCGCCGCCATGGGAAAGGTGTAGCCGAAAATCTGGTTGCGAGTGACTCGCTGCCCCCTCACATTTGGCAACATCGGGATACCAGCGGCGCCATAATCCGTCTTCATGAACAAAGCGAGCGCCCAGAAATGCGGCGGCGTCCACAGGAAGATGATGGCAAAAAGAAGAACGGGCAACAACGTCACATCGCCCGTAACCGCCGCCCAACCAATGACTGGTGGAAACGCACCTGCAGCGCCGCCAATGACGATATTCTGCGGCGTGTTTGGTTTCAACCAGATGGTGTAAACAATCGCGTAGAAGAAAATCGAGAACGCGAGCAGACCAGCCGACAGCCAATTGACGGCGACGCCCATGATGCCAACCGAAAATGCCGCTAGGCCAATACCGAAGTTAAGGGCAGCTGGACGGTCCATGCGGCCCGCAGGCAATGGGCGCCGAGCAGTACGTGCCATTTTGGCGTCAATGTCAGCTTCGAAATACTGGTTAAGCGCACCACAGGCGCCCGCGCCCAGTGCAAGGCACAATATGGCTGTAAATCCGATGACCGGGTGGATGTTACCAGGAGCAGCCAACAGTCCGCAAAGCGCAGTGAACACGACAAGCGACATCACCCGAGGCTTGGTCAAAGCCCAGAAATCGCGCCACTCGGCCGGCAAAATAATGTCACGCGTTGCGGTTGTCATGCTTGTTCCTAAACGCCCGAAACGTTCAAAACGGCGAACCGCCGCCGGTTACTTGATAACCGGCAGCGTTTCGAACTGGTGATATGGAGGAGGGCTTGTCAACGTCCACTCGAGCGTGGTCGCACCTTCACCCCAATAATTGTCTTCTGCCCGGCGGCCGGCGACCAACGACCAAATTACATTGACGAAGAAGATCAATACGCCAACTGCCATGATCGCATAGCCGAACGACGCAACGCCATTCCAATATGCAAATGCCTCCGGATAATCGGGATAACGACGGGGCATGCCCGAGTTTCCAAGGAAGTGCATCGGGAAGAACAATACGTTCACGCCAACGAAGAACACCCAGAAGTGCAGATGACCAAGGAATTCGTTCAAGTGGCGACCCGACATCTTGCCGAACCAGTAATAGAACCCGGCAAAAAGCGAGAATACCGCACCCAGCGACAACACATAATGGAAGTGGGCAACAACATAATAGGTGTCGTGCAGGTTATCGTCGAGACCACCATTGGCGAGCACAACACCCGTCACGCCACCAACGGTGAACATGAAGATGAAGCCCATCGCCCAGACCATCGGCGTCTTGAAGCTGACAGAACCGCCCCACATGGTCGCAATCCAGCTAAAGATTTTAATGCCGGTTGGTACCGCGATCACCATCGTTGCAGCGGTGAAGTACATCTTCATGTCAACGCTCATGCCCGTGGTGAACATGTGGTGCGCCCAGACGACGAAACCAACAACACCAATCGCAACCATGGCGTAGGCCATGCCGAGATAACCAAACACTGGCTTGCGGCTGAAGGTTGCGACGATTTGGCTGATGATCCCGAAACCCGGCAAGATCATGATGTACACTTCAGGATGGCCAAAGAACCAGAACAAATGCTGATACAACACTGGGTCACCGCCAGCAGACGCATCGAAAAATGCACCGCCAAAGTTACGATCAACCAGAAGCATAGTGATAGCCGCTGCCAGAACCGGCAAAGCGAGCAGCAACAGGAAAGCCGTTACCAACACCGACCACACGAACAATGGCATTTTGTGCAGGGTCATGCCCGGCGCACGCATGTTGAAGATGGTGGTGATGAAGTTGATGGCACCCAAAATCGACGCTGCACCTGCAAGGTGGAGTGAGAAAATCGCCATATCAACGGCAGGCCCAACGGAGCCCGAAGTTGATAGCGGCGCATAAACCGTCCAGCCAGTGCCCGCACCCAATCCTGTACCACCCGGCACAAAGCTGGAGCCAAGCAGCATGATGAACGCAACGAATGTCAGCCAGAAGCTGATATTGTTCATGCGCGGGAACGCCATATCAGGCGCGCCGATCATCAACGGGACAAACCAGTTACCGAAACCACCGATAATGGCTGGCATCACCATGAAGAACACCATGATCAGGCCATGGGCCGTGATCAAAACGTTCCACATATGGTAGGCTTCATCAAGCGACGCTTCCTTACCGGCCATCATCGATGCCCAGCCCTGGAGATACTGGATGCCCGGAGCAGCAAGCTCCATACGCATCAAGCCCGAAATCGCACCACCGACGATCCCTGCAAAAATAGCAAAGATCAGATAGAGCGTTCCAATATCTTTGTGGTTGGTCGACATGAACCAGCGGGCAAAAAAGCCGGGCTTGTGGTCCGCGTCATGATGGTCATGCGCATGGAGGTCGGTACCTGTGGCAGCAATCGTGGTCATCCGTTTGGCCTTCTTACTTAGTGGGTGCTGCAACAGGTGCAGCAGCTGAGTCAGTGGTGGTGGCGATTCCGGCAGCAGCCACTGGAACGGCTACATTTTGCCCCGGAGGTGCAATCGCTGCTGGTGCAGGCTTATCAGCGCCGGGCATTGTGCCGCCCTGTGCCTTCACCCAAGCAGCAAACTGCGCAGGCGGAAGCGCCTCTACGACCAGCGGCATGAACGCGTGGCGCGCGCCACACAGCTCAGAGCACTGGCCGAAATAAACACCGGGCTTGGTAATCGTCAGCGATTTTTCATTCAGACGACCGGGTACGGCATCAAGCTTGAACCACAATGATGGCACTGCAAATGCGTGAATGACATCCGCAGCCGTAGTTTGAATGCGCAAAGGAACGCCGGCGGGCACAACCATACGATTGTCGACAGCCAAAAGCTTCGGGCCGTCATTTTCGGTGCGGAAACGCTCGCCCTTACCAACGTCGCCCTCTTCCTTTAGCATGTTCGACACCACTTCAAACCCGCCATGGTCAGGATAAGTATAACCCCAATACCATTGATAGCCGGTCGCCTTGATGGTTACGGCATCGGCAGGTGCTGGCTTAAACTGCTTGGCCAGCAAATCGAGCGATGGATAGGCAATGCCCAAAAGAATGAGGACGGGAACCAAGGTCCACACGACTTCAATGAAGGTATTATGTGTTGTCTTCGAGGGCACCGGGTTGGCACGGCGGTTAAACCGAACAATTACCCAAAGGAGAAGGGCGAGGACGAACAATGAGATGATTGTGATGATTGGCAAAAGGACCGCGTTGTTGATCCACTTGGCATATTGACCATTTTCAGAAAACTGTTCCTGAAAATCGACCTCCTTTGGCTTGGGCATGCCGACGCTGTTTTCATAGTCGGGGCGCATAGGGGTATAACCCGGAAGCGATCCATCCATCGATTTTGGCGCAGCTTCTGCCGGCGCCACAGCGTCAGCAGCAGGTGTGGCAGCGGTTGCAGCCGCAGGCGTCGCCACAACTGGCGCGGCCACTTCCTTGGTTACTGGCGCAGGCGCAGGATTCGCTGGCTGCGCGATCGCCAATGACGGCATCGTCATTGCGGCGACGAGAACCAGTAATTTCTTCAACATATTCATCAACTTAGCCCCGTATTCTTGGTGCGGCGCACGAACTTTGCGCAAGTCTGGTTCCCCCATGGGCGGCCGGACTTGCGCGACCTATAGTCGCGCTAATCTGAACCCTCAAGCGGTCGATTAAAGATTTTTAGCATTTAAATGCTCCACTTTTCTACCTATTTGCGTTGCAATCCGCTAAACGGAAGATGCAAAACATAACATTCGCCAGCGAGGACCCTTCTCCCGATCATGACCGAAGATGAAATATTGTCGGAATTCCGTAGCGTCGATGCGTTGCTTGAGGGACATTTCCTGCTGTCGTCTGGCCGACACAGCGCTTATTATCTGCAGTGTGCCCGGCTGTTGATGAACCCCGAACGCGCGGGTCGGATTGCACTTGCAATCACCCAGAAAATGCCGCGGGAAATCCGAAGCGAGGTTCAGGCCGTAATTTCTCCCGCCATGGGCGGCATCATCATTGGCCATGAGATGGGTCGCGCTCTTGGAGTCGATGCGATGTTTGTCGAACGTCCTGACGGCGTCTTCGGGTTGCGCCGTGGCTTCACACTTGCACCGGGTACCAAGATTCTGATGGTTGAGGACGTTGTCACCACTGGCCTGTCGTCGCGTGAAGCGATCGCCGCGATTGAAGAGGCCGGCGGCACGGTCGTCGCCGCTGCGGCCGTGGTGGATCGCTCGGCAGGCAATGTTGACCTGGGCGTCCCCTTTTATCCGCTGATCCAGCTAAACTTTCCCACTTATGCGCCAGACGAATTGCCGCCAGAACTTGCTGCAACTGAAGCCGTAAAGCCAGGTAGCCGGAAACTATGACCGAAGCGCCCAAGTCAAATCGGCTCAGATTGGGCGTAAATATCGATCACGTAGCGACGATCCGGAATGCACGCGGCGGCGAGCATCCAGATCCCGTTCGAGCAGCTGAAATTGTCGCTCATGTTGGCGGCGATGGCATTACCGCACATCTGCGCGAGGACCGGAGACATATTCGCGACGCAGACATTCAGCGCATCATGGCCGCTACCACTTTGCCTTTGAATCTGGAAATGGCTGCAACCGAAGAAATGCTGGCAATCGCGCTTCGGCACAAGCCGCATGCAGCGTGTATCGTTCCCGAAAGACGCGAGGAACGCACAACCGAGGGCGGTTTGGATGCGGCAGGCCAACATAACCATCTGGCCCCTATGGTCACAAGGCTTACCGATGCCGGTATTCGTGTGAGCCTGTTTATTGAACCTGACGCCCGCCAGATTGAGGCCGCCATACGGTTGCGCGCGCCTATCGTTGAGTTCCACACCGGAAAATATGCCCATTCCGAAGGGGAGCAGCGCGAAATCGAACTTCGGCGTATCGCCGATGCTGCGGCTTTGGCATCAAAAAATGGCATTGAGCCCCATGCGGGCCATGGCCTGACTTTCGAGAATGTGCAGCCGATTGCTGCCATCCCCCAATTCGCGGAACTGAACATTGGCCATTACCTGATTGGTGAGGCAATTTTCATTGGCCTGGAAGAAAGCGTGCGCAAGATGCGGACCTTGATGGACCTTGCCCGGTGATAATCGGGCTGGGTTCCGACTTGTGTAATATCGAGCGCATTGCCAATTCGCTTGAACGCTTTGGTCAACGGTTCGAAAATCGTGTCTTTACCGATGTTGAGCGTGCAAAAGCCGCAAAACGTCCGTTCACTAAAGCCGGCACCTATGCGAAACGATTTGCCGCCAAAGAAGCCTTTTCAAAGGCTGTCGGAACCGGTTTCAAACATGGCGTGTTTATGAAGGACATCGGCGTCGTCAACGCGCCCTCGGGTGCGCCCACGCTGTCCCTTGCAGGTGGCGCAAAAGCGCGGCTCGACGCAATGATTCCTTCCGGCTATGAAGCCCATATTCATCTGACGCTGACTGACGACCATCCATGGGCGCAAGCATTTGTCATTATAGAGGCGTTGAAATCGCAAAAGGCATGACCAGTTTGACCACCGATACCAGCAGCAGTCCTGATACGCCACCCGCCCCGACACCCGAAAAAGGTGGATGGGCATCAGCAGCCTGGGCAGAAATAAAGGGTATGTTCTGGCTATTACTTGCCGTTCTTGCCTTTCACAGCTTCATTGCAAAGCCTTTTTACATTCCGTCGATTTCGATGATGCCGACCTTGTTGGTGGGTGATCGCCTGTTCGTCAGCAAATATCCTTATGGCTGGAGTCATGTGTCGCCCACAATACCCAACCCGGCAGCTGTTTTCCGTTGGCTTGTTTTACGTGAAGAAGTGGAAGCCCTTGCCGTACCTTTGCCCGAGAGCAACACGCGAGTGTGGGGCAAAATGCCTGAGCGGGGCGATATTGTCATCTTGACACCAAAAGGCAAATATCAGGACTGGATTAAACGCGTCATCGGCTTGCCCGGCGACACCATTGCACTGCGCGAGGGTCAGATCTTCTTGAACGGCAAGCCAGTAAAGCAGGACACGCAGCCCAATCTGATTTTGCCTGTCGACGCCAACAACCCGTGCAATGACTATGACTTTCCCGGCGCATTGACGCGAAGCAATGAGGGCGTTCTCACATGCCATTTGCCGATCATCCGCGAAACGCTGCCCAATGGCGCGCAATATGATACAATCGATGCACGGCGCCGTGATACCGATGATATGGAGCCAGTAAAAATCCCTGCCGGGCATGTTTTCCTGATGGGTGACAACCGCGACAACAGCTCCGATAGCCGTGTTGCTGCAGAGCTTGGCGGGCTCGGAGGCCCTGTAGCGTGGGATCGTATTGGCGGTCGCGCAGAAATAATCACATTTTCCGTTGATGGCAGCACTGGCCTTAATCCGGCAACTTGGATCAGTTCACTTCGAGGTGATCGCGCCGGCACAAGCCTGCGCCCCAAAAAGGTTCGCAGCATTGAATGATATCCCCTCCCCTGCCAAAAGCAAATCACGTCGGCCACCTCATAAGCCCGAGTTGCAGGACGATACCTTCCGGGAGGAAGTAGGGCCGACAGAACTTTACGATCCACTCATCCGTTCGGAAATTAAGCGCGCGGCTGTCTGGATCGGCCTCGCGACGCTTGTCGTGGCGCTCATCTGGCTGGCACAACCCATTCTTCTGATTATTGGCGGTGTTGTTCTGGCGGCGATGTTCGACGGTGGCGCGCGCTTGTTGGGGCGGATTTTGCCTATTCCGCGTGGTTTCCGTCTGACAATCGTCGTGCTGGCCGTGTTCGGTTTTATGTATTGGACATTTGTTTTTACAGGCTCCGAACTTGCCGCGCAGGCCGCAAGTCTTCAAGCAATCGTTGAGGCGCAGATTGACACAATCGGTAATCAGATCGAAGCGGCAGGGTTCAACATTTCAGCCGACGATGTAAAGGGTATTGGGTCGCAAATCCTGAACTCGGTGGGCCGCGTGACTGCGGCGGTTTCGTCCGTTCTGGGCACCCTCACGAATCTGGCGATGATGCTGGTTCTTGGCATTTTTATCGCGGCCGAACCCCGATTGTATGAACGTGGTGTTGCGTGGATGTTGCCACTCGCCGAACGTGAGCATTTCTATGTGACCGCAGCAAAAATGGGCAGCGTTTTGCGCCGCCTGATGGCAGGCCGACTGCTCGGCATGGCAGTTGAAGGTGTTGGGACATGGGTATTGTTGAGCCTTGGCGGCGTACCTATGGCCGCTTTGCTCGGCATATTGACGGGCCTGCTTGCCTTCTTGCCTAATATCGGCGCGATCGTTTCAGGCGCACTGATCATTCTCGTCGGATTTTCAGCCGGGGTTGATGTCGGTCTTTATGCCATTTTCGTCTATTTCGTTGTCCAGATGGTCGATGGTTATTTGATTGTGCCGATGGTGGCCAAACGCGCGGTCGATCTGGCACCCGCGCTTGTTCTTGGCGCACAGATCCTGTTTGGCGCTTTGTTCGGTTTGCTGGGACTTGCGCTTGCTGACCCGATTATCGCAATGATCAAGGTCGCGCTTGAGCGGCAATCAGCGCGCAATGAAGCCCGCGGTATCCGCGAAGGACCGTGAGCCTCGGGCCTATGCTGCTGATCACTTGCTTTGTGTTGGGCGTTGCCAATTTCGCGATGCACAAGGCTGTCGCAGAATCAGGCCATCCATTTGTAGAGGATACCAAGCGTTTTTTTGGAGCGCACTTTGGTCCATACGGAAGTTACGCCATTGAATTGGCGCTGCTGATCGGCGCAATGTGGTCGGCGAATGGAGGATCGCCGGCGGTATCGATATTGTACGCAGCGTACACTGCCATTAATGGCGTCGCGACATGGCTTTTGCTGTCAGGCAAGGCATGATGGGCATTTGTGATTTGCGTTAATCTAACTATATGGCGCCTGTGCCGCCACTAGCCCCCTCTTCAGATGCCAAGCCCGATTTCGCCGTCATGCGGCGCTTTCTGCCCTATTTATGGCCAAAGGATGAGGCCGGCTTACGAGTCCGCATAGTCTTTGCTTTGTTGCTGGTGATTGTTTCAAAACTGATCCAACTCAGCATGGCTTGGCTTTACGGTCAGGCCATCGACCGGATGGTTCCGGGCATGGAAGACGGTGTCGCTATCGCCGTTGCATTGGTTGCAGCCTATGCAGGCGCTCGCTTCGGGGGCGTATTATTCGACAATCTGCGCAACGTTGTATTCGAACGCGTCGGACAAGAAGCCACTCGGCGTTTGGCCGAAAATGTGTTCAGCCATTTGCATAATTTGTCGATGCGGTTCCACATGAACCGCCGCACGGGCGCAGTGACCAAAGTCATTGAGCGCGGCACAAAGAGCATCGACATCATGCTCTATTTCCTGTTGTTCAATATTGCGCCGACATTGCTTGAGCTGGTTTTGGTATCCGTTTATTTTAAGATTTCTTTTGGCTGGGGCATGGTCGTTGCCACGCTGATCATGGTCGTCAGTTATATTGTCTACACGGCGGTCATCACCAACTGGCGCAACAAATTGCGCGAGGAAATGAACGAGCTCGACACGCAAACCGTCGCTAAGTCAGTCGACAGCCTGCTGAACTACGAGACCGTAAAATATTTCAACGCAGAAAAGCGTGAGACGCGCCGCTATGCCGAGGTCGTACATCATTATGCCAATGCTGCTGTCAAATCGGAAAACTCGCTTGCCGCGCTGAATATTGGACAGTCGCTTATCACCAACCTGATGATGGCTGGCGCGATGGGCTATGTCGTATGGGGCTGGTCACGCGGACAGTTTACCACGGGCGATGTCGTCACGGTGAACACATTGCTGGCACAGCTCTTCCGGCCACTGGATATGCTGGGTATGGTCTATCGCACGGTACGCCAAGGCCTCACCGATATGGCCGCGATGTTTGACCTGATCGATACCCCCGCCGAAATTACCGACAAACCAAATGCGCCTGCGCTGGCGGTTAATGGTGGCGCGGTAGTGTTTGACGATGTGTATTTCGCCTACGACGCAGAACGACAGATACTCAATGGTGTCAGCTTTGAAATCAAGCCAGGCCATACTCTCGCGGTGGTTGGTCCATCGGGCGCGGGCAAGTCGACAATTGCGCGGCTGTTGTACCGATTTTATGACGTGACGGACGGCCGCATCACCATCGACGGGCAGGATTTGCGGGATGTCACGCAATCCAGCTTGCGCAGCTCCATCGGCATCGTTCCGCAGGACACCGTGCTGTTCAACGACACGATCGGCTACAATATCGGCTATGGCCGCGAAGGCGCCAATCAAGCTGAAATCGAAGAAGCCGCACGGGGCGCATCGATCCATGGCTTCATCGAATCGCTTCCCGACCAATATGCCGCCAAGGTTGGCGAACGCGGATTGAAACTGTCCGGCGGCGAAAAGCAGCGCGTGGCGATTGCGCGCACGTTGCTCAAAAATCCGCCTTTGTTGATCTTGGATGAGGCCACCAGCGCCTTAGACAGCCGCACAGAATCCGAAATTCAAGCAACGCTCGAGCGCATTTCCGAACGCCGCACAACGATCATTATCGCGCACCGGTTGTCGACGGTGGTCAACGCTGACCAGATCATCGTGCTTGAAGCTGGACGCCTAGCGGAGAAGGGTACGCATCTTCAGTTGCTCCGCAAAAATGGCCTCTATGCCGACATGTGGGCGCGTCAGCAAAGCGAGGCGGAAGAAGAAGCGATCCCCGCCGCGTAAAATCACGCGCTATCCACAAGCCAGCGCACGTGGACTCTGTCATTGGCACTTCGCTCGCGCTAGGGCTGGCACATGGCCTCCGTTGCTCCCTCCCCCACGCCAGCCGATGTTTTGCACCGCCTGTTCGGCTTCGCTGGATTTCGCGGGCAGCAAGAACAAGTCGTGACGCGCGTGCTCGCTGGCCAGCGCACGCTGGCGATCATGCCAACGGGCGCAGGCAAGTCGCTTTGCTATCAATTACCCTCCGTGATCATGGACGGGACCTGTATCGTCATATCGCCGTTGATCGCGTTGATGCACGACCAGATGCGGGCTGCCGATGCTGTAGGGATTCGCGCAGCAACACTGACGTCAGCTGACGACAACCGCGCCGAAACCATTGCGCGGTTCCGCGCGGGGGACCTCGATTTATTATATGTCGCGCCGGAACGCGCGTCCGGACAGGAATTCCGCAACCTGCTGCGCGAGACGAAGATTTCGCTGTTCGCGATCGATGAAGCGCATTGTGTTTCCGAATGGGGCCATGATTTCCGGCCCGATTATCGATTGTTGCGGCCATTGCTGGATGACTTTTCCGATGTGCCAAGGCTTGCGCTGACGGCGACGGCAGACACGCATACCCGCGAAGATATCGCCGAGCAATTGGGCATACCCAATGATGGCGTCATGGTGGCAGGCTTTGACCGGCCCAACATCCGCTATGCCGCCGAAGCAGCCGCGAGCAGCGGAATCGCTGCGTTGGTAAAGGGATTGCAAGGCGCAGGCATTGTTTACGCCCAAACTCGGGATCGAACGGAAAAAATTGCCGCACAAATTAGCGCGACTGGTCGCAAGGCGCTTTTTTATCATGCGGGCATGGAGCCGCAGACTCGCGCCCGTGCCCAAGCCGAATTTGTCTCTTCCGAAGACATGGTCATGGTGGCAACAGTGGCATTCGGGATGGGCATCGACAAGCCTGATGTGCGTTTCGTCGTGCATGCCGGCCTGCCAAAATCCATTGAATCCTATTATCAGGAAAGTGGCCGCGCGGGACGCGACGGCGACCCTGCGGTTGCGCATATGCTGTGGTCGGCAGGCGACTTCGCACGGGCGCGGGGGCGGTTGAGCGAGCTTCCGAAAGACAGGCGCGAAGCCGAACTGGCGCGCGTGGCTGCGTTGTCGCACCTTGTGGAAACACCCGGATGTCGCCGTGCAGTGCTGCTTCGCCACTTTGGCGAAAGCCCGCCAGAATCTTGCGGCAATTGCGACAATTGCCTGAATGCGCCAGACGTACACGACGCGACGGAACTTGCGCGCAAATTGCTATCCGCAGCTTATCGGACAGGGCAAATGTTTGGGATGGGCCATTTGGAAAAGGTCCTGTTGGGCAATGGAGACGACCGGATTATGCAACTCGGGCATGACCGGCTTTCGGTGTTCGGCATTGTTGATCGGTCTGATGCAACGATGCTTAAACCCTTGTCGCGTGCGCTGCAGGCACGGGGTGTCCTGGTGGCAAATGAACATGGGGGCCTGAAACTGGCAGGCGATGCCCGCGCGATCATGCGGGGCGAGCATAAGATCGAGATCGCCGTTATTAAGCGGGACGGCAAGCGCCGGGCAGGCCGCCCCACCAATCCAGTTGGCGACCCGCTGTTTGAGGCTTTGCGGGCAAAGCGACGCGAACTTGCCGAAACGGCTGGCGTGCCCCCTTATGTTATATTTCACGACGCGACCTTGCGCGAAATGGCGCTGGAAAAGCCAGCATCCCTAAGTGCGTTATCGCAAATCACCGGGGTCGGTAGCCGCAAACTTGATGCCTACGGCGCAGATTTCCTGAACATCATCCACAAATATTAAGCGCGCAATGGCGCGGCAGCTATTCTGGCAAAATGGTAACAAAGTGCGGGCAGTTTCACTAGCGCAGCAGCCGGGCTCGCTGCGAAAGCCTTGCTAACCAATGTTGACCGAAATTGCGAATGATCCGCGAGCACCAGGTTTAGCAACGCCTTGGACCGCAATGCTACATCGGACACATCCTCCAACTCGCGCTCTATTATCATGGCGACCAAATCTTTAATTTGCCTTGATCTCTGATTGGTCAAACTATCATTGTGGCGACGGTAGAGATACAAATCTCGGTCAATGGGCTGAAGCAGAAAATTGCGCGCGGCACGCAGCCAGAAGTCATAATCTTCAACGCCGAACAGGTTCTGGTCATAACCGCGAAGCTTTTCTGTTACCTCGCGCCGGTAAAGAAACGCAGCGCCGACAGGATTGCCGAACCAGCGATCTTCAGCAGGACGGGGCGGCTGATACCGCAAGATCTGGCCGTCACTGTTGATGACGCTATATCCCGCATAAGCAACGCCAATGGCAGCATCGGCATCGAGGACTTGTACTAAAGTCGACAGCATCTCGGGACGCAGTACATTATCATGGCTGGTCCAGCTGTGATATTGTCCTCGAGCATGAGCGAAGCCGCAATTGAGCGTTGCGGGCAAACCCAGATTACTTTCGTTACTGAGATGTACAATCCGGCTGTCTCGCCGCGCATAATCAGCCAGAATCTGTGGAGTGGTATCGTTCGATCCGTCGTCAACACAGATGAGTTCGAAATCGCCAAAGTCTTGCGTCAATATGGAATCGAGTGCGGCACCCAGATATTTTGCGCCATTGAAGACTGGCACGATCATGCTGACGCGCGGTATCCTGACCATATGCCTGCCTAACTGCCTACCGCCTGCTGCTGCGATGCAAGCAGCCTCGCCTCTGTTTGTCCTTCCTTGTTATCGTCTTCGGATTAAAATATGGCAAATCTCAACGCATCAGATGTGATGATTTTACAATGAGGAAATTGGATGTTCCGCCAACTTACAGATCGCATTTTTGTCGCACCGCAAATCAGCGTTGGCGATGTCATGGACGCGGCGAGTGCTGGCGTGACGCTTATCATCAACAACCGTCCCGAAGATGAATCCGCTGATCAAACACCGGGGGAAGAGATAGAAACTGCGGCACGAGCTGCGGGGATGGACTATATCGCTATTCCGGTAACCCATGCCGGTTTCGCAGAATGGCAAGTGACCGCCATGTCTGATGCTTTGGAAAAGGCGGAGGGTAAGGTGCTGGCTTATTGCCGCTCAGGCACGCGGTCGACTTTGTTATGGGCTTTGGCACAGGCTTCAAAGGGCGAACATCCGGCTGTGCTGGCCGAGAAAGCAGCCGATGCAGGCTATGATCTGACGCCCGTTGCCGCCATGATGGATATGCTGCGCGGACGGGCCTCGTGACGGCAGAATTGTTGAAACTTGCAGGTTCCGTTGCCGCGATCCTGTTCATCGCATGGCTTGCGCGCTTTTGGCAGCTCGGCGGAGATGTCCGCATCCGCAGCGAAGAACAGGCACGTGAGATTGCCAACGAAATTATGTGTGGTTTCGATCCCGTCGAAATAGCGGTGGATAAAGCGGGTATCGCCGCGCTCATGCGCGATGCGGGTGGCAGACACCTGCTGGTGCGCCGACATGGCGTGCAATGGGCAGGGCGGTTGCTTGACCATCATCACGAGTCGCGCCTGGACCAGAATTTCCTCACCGTAGGAACCGGCGAAAAGACCTTCGGGTCGGTAACGCTCAATCTGGGTACGCAAGCCTCGCATTGGGCGGCGGGGTTACGCCATTTAAATGCAGGACGCAGGCATGCCTGAATTGTTCAGCCCGGTCGATTATGCCATCCCGGCATTCATTATCCTGATCGTTGCCGAGATGCTGTGGGCGCGCCGTCGTGCGCCCGAGAAGTACGAACCGCGCGATACGCTGACGTCGCTTGCGTTGGGCACTGGTAGCACGGTTGCAGGTGCATTGACCGGCGCATTGGTATTCAGCCTTGCGTTGTGGATTTACGAACACCGCCTGTTCGATATTGGATGGGTGTGGTGGGCATGGCCCTTATGCTTTGTGCTCGATGACCTTGCTTATTATTGGGCGCACCGTTCGGGGCACCGTGTGCGCTGGTTCTGGGCAAGCCATGTGAACCACCACAGCAGCCAGCATTACAATTTGTCGACTGCTTTGCGGCAAACCTGGACCGGATTTATCGCGCTTGGGTTTATCTTCCGCATCCCATTGGCCTTTTTGGGATTTCATCCCGCGATGTTACTCTTTGTTGGTGCCCTCAATCTCATTTACCAATTCTGGATTCACACTGAAACAATCGGCAAGTTCCCGCGGTGGGTTGAGTATGTGATGAACACTCCAAGCCATCACCGCGTCCACCATGCGACAAACCCGCGTTATCTCGACCGCAATTATGCCGGGACTTTCATCATTTGGGACCGCCTGTTCGGTACATTTACCGAAGAAGTTGAGGGCGAAAAAATCCGCTACGGCATTGTAAAGCAATTGGGTACATTTAACCTGCTCTGGAGCGTGTTTCACGAATGGGTGGGCATCGCACAGGACCTTTGGTCCGCCCCGTGGCGACACAAATTATCCTATCTGTGGCGACCGCCCGGCTGGAGCCACGATGGGAGCAGGGACACGTCTGACGTTATCCGCGCGCGATGGGTGAAAAGCCAGCAAGCCAAGGCAGAGTAACGCTATTTACACTCTTGCCAGTAGTTAATCGCCCGCTTAAACCTTGGCTCGAAGAGGGAGCAGGCGACATGGACGAATTTGACATCATTGTTATTGGCGGTGGTTCAGCAGGTAGCGCGGCGGCCGGGCGGTTGTCTGAGGGTGGAAAATTTAAAGTCTGCTTGATCGAGGCGGGCGGCACCAACAACAATATGCTCATTAAGACACCGGGTTTCATGCCGTTTATCCGCAACGCGTCCAATTACAAATATGAAACTGTCCCGCAAAAAGGTTTGAACGGTCGCACTGGTTATCAGCCGCGTGGCAAGGGGCTGGGCGGGTCAAGCGCGATCAATGCTATGGTCTACATCCGTGGGCATAAATATGATTATGATAATTGGGCTGCCTTGGGCTGCACCGGGTGGTCTTACGAAGATGTATTGCCAGTGTTCAAACGCTGTGAAGATAATGAACGCGGCTCTGACGAATTTCACGGATCGGGCGGGCCGCTTTCGGTTATGGACCAACGCTGGCCTCAAGCGGGCAGTCTTGCTTTCATCGAAGCCGCCGCCGAATTACAACTGCCCGTCAATGCGGATTTCAATGGCGCAACACAGGACGGTTTCGGTCTGTATCAAGTCACGCAAAAGGGCGGCGAACGCTGGACCGCAGCGCGCGCCTATGTCGAGCCAGCACGTGACCGTATGCAAATTCTCACTGGCGCGCTGACTGAAAAAATTATCGTTGAAAATGGCCGTGCAATAGGGGTGGTCATCAGGCAGGGGCGCAAGCGGCGCACGATCAAGGCGCGCGGCGCAGTTATTCTTTCCGCTGGTGCCTTTGGTTCGCCGCAAATTCTGATGCTGTCGGGCTTAGG
>NZ_JBKBQV010000007.1:0-66683 GCF_046292425.1 Sphingorhabdus sp. | reverse complement strand
CGCTTTCCAGGCGCGCCCAAAGCGCGCGATGCAATGTCAGTTGTCTAAGGTCGACATCCAGGGCCGCAACGCTCTCGCCCGCGTTGCAAAGCGCAATGCAAGTGTGAAAAGCCGACGTCGATTTGCCAACCCCACCCTTTTCGTTTGCAAAAACAATGATATGCCCTTTTGGCGCTGACACCGGATATTTCATCCACGCGGGTTCAGTCGGCATGTTAAGCGCAGGCTCAAATGCATTTCCGTCCCGTGATACGACCGGCGCAGGTGGCCAAGGAGCGGCCGCCGCAGTATCACGCCGTGGCGGGGGCAACAGCTTTTGCCGACTAAAATAACGTCTAAAGCGCGACAAAAACCGCAACTGATCTGACCTCCGGGCAATATGACTGATGGCGAATTGCCCGCCGGCTTTCAATGCTTTTCCGGCAAAATCACTCTACTGTAACGGACTTGGCCAAATTGCGAGGTTGGTCGACGTCGGTCCCCTTGGCACAGGCCACGTGGTAGGCAAGCAACTGAACCGGTACCGCATAAACCAACGGCGCGATCAGCGGATGAACGCTTGGCATTTCGATGGTGGCAAGACAGCCCTCTCCCGCCTCGGCAATGCCTTCCGCGTCAGAAATCAATATAACCTTTCCGCCGCGAGCACGCACCTCCTGCATATTGCTGACTGTTTTTTCAAACAATGGCCCGCTGGGCGCAAGAACGATAACGGGTACCGCTTCGTCGATCAGCGCGATAGGTCCATGCTTCATTTCGCCGGATGCATATCCTTCGGCGTGAATGTAGCTGATCTCTTTCAGCTTCAATGCGCCCTCCATGGCCAAAGGATAGTCAGGGCCACGACCAAGATAAAGAACGTCACGGGCTGGTGCGATAAGGTGTGCCATTGCGGCAATGTCCTCGTCATGCGCCAGTGCGGCATTAAGGGCCGCCGGAGCCTCGATGAGGTGCCGCACGATTTCGCGTTCTTCCTCAGCACTAAGCTTTCCTTTGACCAGTGCCAAATGCGCGGCGAGCGCAGCCAACACGGCAAGCTGGCAAGTGAACGCCTTGGTTGAGGCAACGCCGATTTCAGGTCCAGCATGCGTTGGCAGCAACAGATCCGCCTCCCGTGCCATGCTTGATGTCGGCACATTTACAACAACCGCTATTGTTTGGCCATTCTCCTTGCAATGGCGTAGCGCCGCCAGCGTATCAGCCGTTTCGCCCGATTGGGAAATGAACAGCGCAAGGCCGCCTTCTTCAAGCACGGGGTCGCGATAGCGAAACTCTGAAGCAACATCGATGTCGACTGGCACACGGGCAAATGTCTCGAACCAGTATTTTGCAACCATGCCAGCATAATAAGACGTACCACAAGCAACGATGGTAAGGCGCTTCACGCCCGCCAAATCGAAATCCATCTGCGGCAGGGCGACGGTTTGTTCAACCGGACGAATATAGCTGGAAAGCGTTTGTGCGACGACGGTGGGCTGCTCGAAAATCTCTTTCTGCATATAATGACGGTAATTGCCCTTTTCGATCTGCGCCGCCGAAACGCCTGAGGTGGTGATCTCGCGATCTACCGGGTTGTTATCCTTGTCGAAAATCTGGGCGCCATCGCGCGCAACGACCACCCAGTCGCCCTCCTCAAGATAGGCGATCTTCTGAGTCAGCGGCGCAAGTGCCAAAGCGTCCGACCCAAGATAGGTTTCGCCATCGCCATAGCCGACGACCAAAGGCGATCCGAGCCGCGCTCCAATCAGGAAATCCGGAAACTGGCGGAACGCGATTGCTAGAGCAAACGCACCACGTAACCGCGGGAGTACGGCCTTGACCGCATCGGCGGGCGAATGGCCAGCCTCTACTTGCTCCGACACCAAATGCGCCACAACCTCGGTATCAGTTTCGCTTTCGAACGTCCGCCCACGCGCGGTGAGTTCATCACGCAGCTGTTTGAAGTTCTCGATAATACCATTGTGGACCAGGGCAACTTCGCCTGTTGCATGCGGGTGCGCGTTGCTGGTCGTCGGCGCGCCATGCGTCGCCCAGCGGGTGTGCGCTATGCCGATATTGCCGGGAGCATCGTCGGTCTTGAGGACGTTGACGAGATTAGCAAGCTTGCCCTCTGCCCGGCGGCGCACAAGCTGCCCGTCAAACACCGTACAGACACCAGCGCTGTCATAGCCGCGATATTCCATCCGCTTAAGGCCATCGACCAGCCGGTCCGACACGGGCGATTTGCCCACAATTCCAATAATTCCGCACATGTATTCTATACCTTGTCTGGCGTGATGTAAGGGATGCGAATGCCAGGCATGTTCGCAGGGAAGTCTTTAACGTTTCGCGTCACCAATATGGCTCCATGTTCTTGCGCCGACGCAAAAATAACAGCATCGGGCAGCTTAAGTGAGCGTTTGTTAAAGCGAATATCGGCAGCGCGGCGAGCGATTTCGGCTGATATCTCCCGAATCGCGTAATTTTGCAAATAGGCTTCGGTCTCTGCTCGGGCTGGCACAGGAACGCCTGCAAGAACTTCAATCCACGTGACACGGCTTATCCATTGACGCTTGGCGCGCCGAAGCTCGGCAAGCGCTTGAGGCCTTCTCGCCAACGCATCGATAATGATATTGGTATCAAAATAGATGTCGCTCACGTGGCGACGTCTCTCTCATCCGTCAAAGGGCCGTGCTTGGCGGGATCATATTCAGGGTCCCATTCCCGGACCCATTCCTGACGCAGACGATCCTGATATTCCATGCCGTCCTCAGTAAAGCCATATTTTGCCCATAAACCAAAGCCCGCTTCAAGCCAATCGGCATTGCCGGATGCTTGCCCGTCCGCGCGATATGCCTCTACAGCCTCCCGCAAAACAGCGGCACGCGACTTGCCCTGTTCAGCCGCGAGCTGGTCAAGCCACTTGATGTCTTCATCAGGCAAATCGGCGAGGATTCGGGTCATGATATATTGATATCATATCATGATATCACGTCAAGAATTTCATTCACGCAAAGCCGGTAGGTATACATCCAACTCGCGCTTTGTAGGCTGCTGTCAAAATTCGTTTGGTTGCTCTAACTTACGCTCGGTTAGCTTCTCCTTCTTCCAAGCCCCAAACGTCTCAGCCCCCTTATTCGCGGCATAAATGACATCTGTTAAGTGGTGTACCCCACCCTTAAAGCATCGCTCCATTGTCACCCCAATCTATTGCTACCTACTTCCCCTCTGTCTTCTTCCGCATCGCGTCGTGGAATCGATCCGCCCAGCCGGGCTTCACAAGCTGCTCCGCGCGGACCATGCGAAGTTCACCGTCGGCTACGTCACGGGACACGGCGCTGCCAGCGGCCACGATCGCGTCGCGGCCGATTTTCACCGGCGCAATCAACGCCGAATTAGACCCGATGAAGGCACCTTCCCCGATCACCGTCTGATATTTGAAATAGCCGTCATAATTGCAGGTAATCGTGCCAGCGCCGATATTCGCGCCCGCGCCAATCGTCGCGTCGCCCAGATAGGTCAAGTGGTTGGCCTTCGCGCCCTTGCCCAGATGCGCTTTTTTGGTCTCGACGAAATTGCCGATTTTCGCTTTTTCCTCCAGCACCGTGCCGGGACGGAGCCGCGCAAAGGGGCCAACTTCGCAGCCGCTGGCGATTTGCGTGCCTTCAATATGGCTGTTTGCGCGGATTTTCACATTGTCTGCAATGCTGACGCCGGGGCCGAAAAACACATTCGGTTCGATCAGGACATCACGGCCAAGCTGCGTATCCCATGCAAACCAGACCGTTTCCGGCGCGATCAATGTTGCGCCGTCGTCCATGGCCTGCGTCCGGCGGCGTTTTTGCCATTCTGCCTCCATTGCCGCAAGTTCGCTTCGGCTGTTGATGCCGGTCACATCATAAGGGTCTGTCTTGACCACATAGCAATGCCGCCCGTCCTGCGTTGCGATATTAACGATATCGACCAGATAATATTCACCTGCTGCATTGTCATTGGTAACGCGAGCAAGCAGCGGAAACAGGTCGCGTGATTTGACTGCCATCAAGCCGGAATTACACAGCCTTACCTCACGTTGAAGGTCTGATGCGTCCTTGTGTTCTACCATCCATTCGATGCGATCTTTCTGCGTGATAATGCGGCCGTAACTTTGCGTGTCATCAGGCTCAAAGCCAAGAACAATGACTGCGGGATCGTCATCGGCGTGAAGCCGATCAACCATCATTCGCATCGTTGCGGTGGGCACAAACGGGACGTCGCCATACAGGATGAGGACATCACCATCAAAGCCCGCCAGCGCAGATTCGGCCTGCTGCACTGCATGTCCTGTGCCGTGCTGCGGCTCTTGCACTGCCAACGCCGCTGATCCTGCGAGGGCAGTCTCCAGCTGATCTTTTCCGCTGCCAACAACCACCACTTTTTTGTTTGGATTCAGTGCATCGACCGAAGCCATGAGGTGCATGAGCATTGGTCGGCCAGCGATAGGGTGCAGCACCTTGTGCAGGTCGGATTTCATGCGCGTGCCCTTGCCCGCGGCGAGAATGATGGCGGCTAATTCAGTCATATCCGTTCCCATGCCAGCAAATTGTTGCGGTTTCCAGAACAAGCGGCCAATTGATGACGATATGACACAATTTCCATTCGACATAATCGGCTTCGATTTAGACGGCACCTTAGTGGACACCAGCGGGGATTTGACAGCTGCGGTCAACCATGTGCTTGAAAGCGTAGGCAGGCCAACGCTTTCCAACGAAGCTGTAAAACAGCATATTGGCGGTGGCGCAAAGCTTATGCTGCAACAGGGGCTTGAGGCGACGGGCGGAATACCTGATGGTGACTTCAAGCCGCTCTACCGGCAAATGCTGTCTTATTATGAAACAAATGTATCTGCGCAGAGCAGGCCCTTTGACGGCGCGCTGGCCTTGCTGGATGAACTCGATTCCATGGGCGTGCGTTACGCCGTTGTGACAAACAAGTTTGAGCGCCTCGCCGTCAAGTTACTCACTGACTTGAAACTGGCCCATCGCATGGGATGCATTTTGGGGGCCGACACCCTTGGCAAAGAAAATGCCAAGCCGTCCGGCGCGCCGATCTTCGAAATGATCAACCGATGCGGTGGCGGGCGTGCGGCGTATATTGGCGATTCCATCTATGATGTGATGGCGGCAAAGAACGCCAGCGTACCCAGCGTGGCGGTTAGCTTCGGGTTTCTGCACGGGCCAGTTGAGGATATGGGGGCCGATGCGATAATTGACCATTTTGATGAGTTGCTCGATTGCCTAAAACGTATGGGATCCAATTAGCTTTTCTAAACCCGTCGCCATTTAACCCACAAATGTCGCACCAACAGAGCGCGCGGCATGCGCAACCAATGCCCGCGCACGTAAAATATGAAGCGCAAAACCTTCCGCGTGCCACGGCCCCAATCATCGCGCGCCGTCATACGTGAAATGGACAATATGTCTCGCCAACGCGCGGCGAGCCAAGCCTTTGGAATCTCCGTGCCATACAAGCGGTGCGCGAGCCGCGCGGCACGGTGGACAGCCGACCATAGTTCATGGTGTTCCGCACGCGACCTTAGTTCTTGCCAGAAACTCTCGTCGGCGAATTCACTTAACAGGCAATGCACATCCCACAAATTACGCAAGCCTCCGTCCAATTCCCCGTCCGCAAACAAATGCGCTGCGCTGTGGATCACCATGTCCGCCGGGCTAAAGACATAAAGGCCGTTATTGAGCATAACGGAGTCGTTTAAAAGCCCTTGCGCATCTGGCCTTGGCCGCGCCGTGAGCGGCAATATCGTGTGGTGCACATCAACCATGCGGTCGCGCTCTTTATGAATCATCGGCGGCAGTTCATGCATGTGGTTGCGATAATAGGCATCGTCATACGGGTCGGGCTTCACCCACTCCCAGCCTGCCGCCAGCAAGGCCGCTTCAGTAGGCGCAAGTTTGTCATGCGCGACCATGATATCAAGATCGCCGATGTGACGCCCCTCACCCGCTTTCAGCCCCGCCGCCACGTAAGCGGTGCCTTTCATCAGGACGACCTTGCCAACTATATTCTTCAGTGCACGGCGCGCGCAGTCGGCCTCCCACAATGCAGAGCGACGATGATATTCGGCATTGGTCCGCGCCTCATCCAAGATAACCTGCACCGCCGCGGGAACATCAAGACCTGCCAGACGCCGGGCCAGCGTTCCCAGCAATTGTTCTGAGCGCGCTATCGTGATCAACGCGATCCACCCTTCTGCATCAAGCTGCAAGGTGGTAGCTGGTTCCCTAAGCGCATCGGCCAAGACCACGGCGTCCAATCTCATGCCAGTTCATTCCACAAGCTGCCGACAAGCGCCTGCGCCTCCTCGCTATTACGATAGTCGATTGCGCAGGCCGGTACCTCTTTTACAAACCGGGTCAGGGTGCGAAAGGCAGCCTCACCCAACGCTACATAATTTGTCGATGCCTGAGTCAGCCGCGCAAAAACCTCGCTTGGCGCGACGGAACGCACAGCCGCGTTAAAACCAAAGCTGGGAAACAGCAGCACAGCCGGACGCGCCGGAACAGCCATGGCGCGCACAGCCTCCAATGGTGGAATGAGATGGCGGATGTCGCCTTTGGGCGTGCCTGTCATCAGCGGACCAAACCTGTCCCCAGCCGCTTGGCGATGCATGGCGTCGATGGCTTCGTTCTTGAGGCTGATAAGTCTGGGAAAGGGTACGGCTTCCCCCGTAACCAGATCCAGCAAAACAAATTCATCTCCCATGAAACGCCAGCCGGCATGTCCCAAAATGGCGGACAAGGTCGATTTGCCCGAACCTGACTCGCCGGTCATGATAAGTGCCCTTCCGTCTTTTTCGACGGCACTGGCGTGCAGCAGCAAATGCCGTCGCCAGCCAAGTGCCATTTGCAGGTTCATCCCCATTTCCGCAGCAAGCAATGCATGCGCCAGCGGCAATGGTGCTGCCTGCGGCAGCGTATAATCCCCATTAATGGCAACTGACGGCCGCACAAAACGCCGCAAAAGACTTACGGGTTCGAGGCGCACCGAATAGTCGGTTATGGCCGGTGTGGGGTAATCCCGATACAATTCCGTCAGCAGCCGTAAAGGGCGCGTCCATGTGGATCGGATGCGGAAAGCCGCTGGCCCGACCTGCACACGCAATTCATGCACGGACGCGTTCCAAGAAACCGAGTTCAGCCATTTCTTCCAGACGAGAGGTCACAATCTCGACTACGACCTCTGTATTTTCACCAAAGTCGAATTCCATGGCCAAACGGCGTGCTGTATCCTGTGCTGTTTGCGGCTGCGATCCCATCGCCATCAGTATCTGCGGGATGGGTTCAGCAACTATATGTGTCATGCCCGACCGTCGTTGATAGATCAGCGTCATTGCATCTAGCGGTTCGATGATGAGCGGTGCGTTTTCAGCTAGCACATAAGCATAGGCAGGCAGCACGGACATGCGCACCCATTAGCAACTGATTGTTAATTTGAGGTTTATCTAGCCATTTGCAATGAAGCAAAGCAGGTGAAGCCACTTTGCCCGCTCTGCAAACGGCGGATGTAGTTTACATAGGCTTGGCTCTGGTTATAGCTTGTTCCCGGCAAGCTGCGGCCTCGTAACGCAGCCTTCACTTCTTCCCCAGTAAAACGCTGCCCGCTTTTCGGGAATGATCCCGGCGTATTGCGCGGGACAAGCTTGCCATATGCGTCGATATGCATGCCACTTCCATGGGGGCCAGGAACCGGAATATCGCAGTTCAGCACCGATGCCGCGGATTGCGCAAGGGCCGGCCGCACCGAAACAATCGTCGAGGCGGTGACAGCACCTAACATCAGCACCCGCCTGCGCGTTGCCAAATTGCTTTCGCCCGTCTCGGAGATGCTGTCGCGGTTATCCATATGCCCGCATTAACACGCAAAATGCATTTTTCCATCGGCGTTGCTTGCGCACAAATGCTGCGTCTATATGTGGGACAATCTCACCGGAAATGCCTAACAGGGGTTTTCGCAACGTTGGCCGAAATATAGCAGGTTACGAAGTGAACAGTTGGTTATCTCCGCGCATCCTTGTTGCCTTTGCACTGGCGTTTGTCGGCGCCTTGTTTGCTGGCCAAATGACGGGATCTGCGGAACGCATTCTGGTTGTTTTCGTGTCGATGCTGATTGCCTTGTTCGTTGCCGCTGACCCACATGACCATGATGATCCTCCAACCGACGCGGTGATGCCATATCCGCACAATGGAGCGGATGTTTCTGCAATCAGTTCGCACCCGCAGCTTCAGGCGTTTATTGATGCATCGGCCGATGCCATATTGATGGTTGAAAATGCGCGGGTTACTGCGGCCAATCAGGTTGCGCTTCGATTGTTGGGTACAAATATTGTTGGGCAAAACGTTCGGATGGCGTTCCGTCATGCTGGCGCTATTGAACGGCTTACCGACCCTGATGCGCAACATACCGGGCACCCTATCCGTCTGACCGGTATTGGGCAGAAGAATCAGTTGTGGGACATGCGGATCCAGACGATGGGTCCATCCCAGAAGATCGTGCATCTGGCTGACCGCAGCGGTACTCAGGCGGCGGAAAAAATGCGTGTAGATTTTGTGGCCAATGCGAGCCACGAACTGCTTACCCCCTTGGCGGCAATCAAGGGTTTTATCGAAACGCTGGACGACCCGGCCGCTGGTGATGACCCCGCAACGCGCAGCCGGTTTCTGGCGATTATGGCCACTGAAACCGACCGGATGCAGGCACTTGTCCGTGACTTGATGTCGCTCAGCAGGATTGAGGCGGAAAAATATGATCCACCGCAAACGCCGGTTGATTTTGCCGACATCATTATCGAAACGGTTGACCAACTGCGTAATAGCCAGAAGGACCGCGGCGCGGATATTGTGGTCAATATCGCGGCAAACTTGCCTCCCGTCATGGGTGATGCCGGCCAACTGCGCCAATTGGCAAGCAACATATTGAACAATTCCTTGAAATATGGTCGCGCCGGGACACCCGTCACGGTTTCACTCACGCCCTCAAGATCCGGCGTCATGATTAACTTCACTGTTGCTGATGTCGGCGATGGCATCGCGCCAGAGCATCTGCCACGCCTGACCGAGCGTTTCTACCGCGTGGATTCGGGTCGAAGCCGGCTAGTCGGTGGAACAGGCCTTGGTTTAAGCCTCGTCAAACATATTGTTGACCGGCACCGGGGGCATCTGGAAATACGCAGCACCGTAGGCAAAGGAACCACGGTCTCGATCCTTCTGCCAATTGCGCAGAGCTGACCGTCACAATATTGTAACACAAGAGTCATTTATCAGCCATGTGCTGCGTCTACTGGCGCCCTACGTGCAGGTTGAACTGCGCCGGATCCACATGGGGACAGTAGATATGATCAAGAAAATTTCGCTCATAGCCGTGAGCGCACTCGCGCTTTCAGCATGTAATGACCAAGCCAGTACTGGCGGAGCCGCCGGTGGTTCGCGTCAGGAAATTCGTATTGTCGGTTCATCGACCGTATTCCCATTTGCCAAAGCCGCATCTGAAGCATTCGCCAAGGCCGATGCATCGCGCAAATCGCCTGTGCTGGAATCGACCGGAACCGGCGGCGGAATTGAGCAATTCTGCAAAGGTGTCGGCGCTGATACGCCCGATATCGCCAATGCATCGCGTCGCATGAAAAAGAGCGAATTTGATAACTGCCAAAAAAATGGCGTGAAGGACATTGTCGAAGTTCAGGTTGGCATTGATGGCCTGGCGCTTGCGCAGTCAAATAAGGGCACAAAGTTTGCCCTGTCGACGGCTGATGTTTACAAGGCGCTTGCCGCTAACCCATTTGGCAAACCGCAAACCGCGAAATTGTGGTCCGATGTTAATCCTTCGCTGCCCAAGCTCCCCATTTCTGTTTATGGTCCACCTACGACATCAGGCACACGGGACTCATTTCATGAGTTAATCATGGAAGCTGGCTGTAAGTCGGATGCCGCCACCAAGGCATTGAAGGACACCGACGAAGACAAATACAAGGCGATCTGCACTGAAGTCCGGACCGATGGTGCTTTCAAGGAACAGGGCGAAAACGACAATCTGATCGTTCAAAAGCTCGACTCCAACCCCAACATGGTCGGAATTTTTGGCTATAGCTACATGGAAGAGAACGCTTCCAAGGTGCACGGGATTACGATGGATGGCGTAAGCCCGACCATCGCGACCATCTCGGACGGCAGCTACCCCGGTGCACGCAAGATGTTCATCTATGTTAAAAAAGCGCACATCGATAAAATTCCCGGCATTAAAGATTTTGTGCTGGAGTTTCTGAAGGGCGGTGTAGCTGGTGGATATCTTACGAAATTGGGTATGATTTCGTCGACCGATACCGACTATAAAACCGCAAGTGACGCGGCAAATGGCCTGACCGTCATGACGGGTGCGGACTTGAAATAAAAGTGCAACAATGAAAGCGTCTATGGGCTTGGATCGAATCTCTATTTGATCCAAGCCCCACTACTTTCTGGGCGCTACATGTGATGAATATTGGATTATTTGGTCCAGGGGGGCATTGGTAGATATGACTGGAACAGCTTTGCTCTTCCTTGTCCTTGGTCTGGGCCTCATTGGCTGGATTGCCGGGCGGGCGCGCGCCGCTGCCTTTGTCCGTAGCGCCAAAGGCGGTCCGCGCGGCACGGTGAATAGCCTGCCATATTATCATGGCTGGTTCGTGGCGATCTGCGCCATCGCGCCTGCCCTTGCCTTTATGTTCATCTGGCAGTCGATTTCACCGGCTTTGGTCACTGACATGGTCCTCGGCGCTCCTGCCGCCGCTGATTTGCCGCAAGAAAGCTTCGCCCGCGCTGCGATCCTTTCTGAGGCGCGGGCTATTGCGCAAGGCTTTCAAACCACAGCGTTTCAAGAAGGAAGCGATAAGCTCGTTCCTTTATACAAAAGTGCGCTGTCTTATTATAAATGGATTGGCGTCGCCGCGACGCTCTTGCTGCTGTTTGCGGGCGGCGCTTTTGCATTTACCCGGATAAAGCCAGATTTCCGCGCGCGCAGTAAAGTAGAGCGAGTGGTGATGTTCGGCCTACTGGTCGCATCATTAATCGCGATCCTTACGACGCTTGGTATTTTTGCCTCGCTGATTTTTGAATCCTGGCGGTTCTTTTCGATGGTTTCGCCATTCGAGTTTCTATTTGGAACGGACTGGAACCCGAAATCCACGGTAACGCCCGGTGCTGAAAATGGTTACGGTGCCATTCCGTTGTTCTGGGGGACGATTTTCATTGGCGCCATTATCGCAATGATTGTGGCTATCCCACTGGGGTTGATGAGCGCAATTTTCCTCACGCAATACGCATCTTCAACTGTCCGCAAATGGATGAAACCGATCCTCGAAATCCTCGCCGGCGTCCCGACCGTTGTTTACGGCTATTTTGCGGCGTTGACCGTTGCTCCGGCAGTCCGGGATTTCGCCGTCATGCTTGGGGTTAGCAACGCCGCGTCGGACAATGCTTTGGCAGCGGGCATCGTGATGGGCGTGATGATTATTCCCTTGGTATCGTCGATGTCCGACGACAGCATTGCTGCCGTGCCCAATGCCATGCGCGACGGTAGCCTTGCCATGGGCGCTACCAAGAGCGAGACCATCAAGCAGGTATTGTTGCCCGCCGCATTGCCGGGCGTAGTTGGCGGGATATTACTCGCCGTCAGCCGCGCGATCGGCGAAACCATGATCGTTGTTATGGCGGCGGGTTACACCGCCAACCTGACCGCGAACCCGTTCGCCACTATTACAACTGTGACGGTTCAGATTGTGGCTCTTCTGACGGGTGACCAGGATTTCGGAAGTCCGCACACCCTTGCCGCGTTCGCGCTTGGGCTGGCGCTGTTCGTAACGACATTTTTCCTCAATTATGTCGCATTGCGGGTCGTGAAAAAATATCGAGAAGCTTATGAGTGATGCCAACATAGACCCGACGCCCACCGACTGGGACGGGCAGATTATGCAAAGACGCATTGCGCGCCGCTACGCAGCGGAACGGCGGTTCAAGGCAATGGGATTCCTTGCCGTTGCATTGTCGACGCTATTTCTGGCCTTTTTGCTGTTCACGATGTTGGGCCAAGGCTTGCGTGGTTTTCAGCGTACCGAAATTGCAGTGAATTTCGATTTCCCCGCTTTGACTGCCGGAACATCGGCAGCGTCCATCAGCGGGCCTAACGCTGACGCGGCGCTGAATTCTATGGACATCCCTGGCATCGTGGATCTGGCCGTTGGACAACAATATGGGGACATTGGCGAAGGTCTTTTGACATCCGGTGCCGCAGGAAATGTGCGACAAATGCTGGTCGACAATCCCGACCTTGTTACATCAAAGCAGATATTGTGGTTGCCTGTGGATTCACGATTGGACGTCGCATTCAAACGCAGTGGGGAGCCTGTCGCGGAAAAGACTGTTGCCCTATTGGCGGAAAAGGACGCGCTGCGCACCGGGTTTAATTGGACGTTTCTGACCGGCGCTGATGCGACGGACCCATCGGCAGTTGGCATCTGGGCAGCGTTCAAGGGATCGCTCATGACGATGGCAATTACCTTGATGCTGGCATTTCCTGTTGGCGTCCTCGCGGCATTGTATCTTGAAGAATATGCAACCAGGAACAAGTTGACCGATATGATTGAAGTGTCGATCAACAATCTGGCCGCAGTTCCCTCCATCATCTTTGGACTGCTTGGTCTAGCGGTTTTCCTGACCCTGTTCGGTATGCCGCGATCTTCAGCTCTGGTCGGGGGGCTGACACTCGCACTTATGACAATGCCCGTCATTGTTATCGCGGGACGTAATGCGGTCAAGTCCGTACCGCCGTCGATCCGCGAGGCAGCGCTGGGGATTGGCGCATCCCCCGTGCAAGTGGTGTTCCACCATGTCCTCCCATTGGCGTTGCCCGGCATTTTGACTGGGACCATCATCGGCATGGCCCGCGCCTTGGGTGAAACAGCACCGCTGCTAATGATCGGCATGCGCGCGTTCATCCCGTCTGCTCCCGACGGCTTCACTGACGCAGCCACAGCCTTGCCGGTCCAAATTTATCTCTGGTCTGACGAGGTGAACCAAGGCTTTGTTGAAAAAACAAGTGCAGCCATCATCGTATTGCTGATATTCTTGTTGGGGATGAACGCACTGGCCATCTATCTTCGCAACCGTTTCGAGACGCGTTGGTGACCTATGAACATGAAGGACGTTAATGTGGGCGTAACCCCGGGAAAAGCCAAAATTTCCACACGCAATGTGAACGTATATTATGGCGACAAACAAGCCATTAATAACGTATCAATTGACGTTGATCGCGAAAATGTCACTGCGTTTATCGGTCCATCGGGATGTGGAAAATCGACCTTCCTGCGGTCTTTGAACCGCATGAATGACACGATTGCCGGGGCGCGTGTAGAAGGTCAGATACTGCTCGACGGGCAAGACATCTATGCATCGGCTATGGACGTGGTCCAGCTACGCGCACGTGTTGGCATGGTATTTCAAAAGCCGAACCCTTTTCCAAAATCCATTTATGACAATGTTGCTTATGGTCCCCGTATCCACGGTCTCGCCAGTGGCAAGGCAGAACTTGACCAGATCGTTGAAAGATCATTGACGCGGGCAGGATTATGGACGGAAGTGAAGGACCGGCTTAGCGAAAGCGGCACAGCTCTGTCAGGTGGCCAACAGCAACGCCTGTGTATCGCGCGCGCCATCGCCGTTGATCCTGAAGTCATTTTGATGGACGAACCTTGTTCTGCGCTCGACCCGATCGCCACTGCACGGATTGAAGAGTTAATTCACGATCTGCGCGGAAAATATGCCATCATCATCGTGACGCATAACATGCAGCAGGCCGCACGCGTTTCGCAACGTACCGCCTTTTTCCATTTGGGTAATTTGATCGAATTTGGTGAGACTTCCGAAATATTTACCAATCCGCGCGAAGATCGCACAAAGGATTATATTACAGGCCGTTACGGTTAGGAAAAATTGGACATGAGCACAGGCACAAGGCATACAATCACTGCATTTGACGATGACATGGACGAGATCCGTGGTCTTATCGCCGAAATGGGTGCGCGTGCGGAAGCGGCGGTTATTGCGGCCATGAAGGCGCTGCGAGAGCATGACACCGATGCCGCTGCAACCATCCGTGCGGAAGATAAGATCATCGACGGTTTGGAAACCGATGTTGAACGACTTGTCGTCCGGACGATTGCCTTGCGCGCGCCAATGGCCGACGATTTACGCGAACTGATCGCGGCGCTCAAGATGTCCGCAGTTATTGAACGGATTGGCGACTATGCCAAGAATATCGCAAAGCGCGTTCCGCAGATGAATGGCAAAATCCCGGCCACCGCGATGGACCAGCTTGCTAGTATGGGCGAAATTGTGGTCGAAATGATCCGGACTGCCATGGATGCCTATGCCAAGCGCGACATTGACCTGGCGCGTGCAGTCACCGTACGCGATGACGTCGTCGACCAGCTTAACAAGGATTTGTTCGTCGACTTCGTCGCCCATGTCGCCAAGAATCCGAAGGACGCGACCGAGGTGGCGCACCTTCTTTTCACCGCGAAAAATCTGGAACGGATTGGTGACCACACGACAAACGTGGCGCAGATGATTTATTTTACCGAAACGGGTGAAAACCTGCCCGACGCTTAAAGCGGAGACTCACATGCCCAAGGCACAATTGCTATTGGTTGAAGACGACAGTGCGCTTGCAGAACTGGTCCGCTGGCATTTCGAGCGTGAGGAGTTCGACGTTCAACACACCGGGGACGGCGAAGAGGCGCTTTTGATGGCCAAAGAGCGCACACCCGATCTGGTTTTGCTTGATTGGATGTTGGAGAATCTCTCCGGTATTGAGGTATGCCGCCAATTGCGAAAGTCCGACAACACGGCCAACGTACCCATCATAATGCTGACCGCTCGGGGCGAGGAAGATGACCGGATTCGCGGCCTTGAAATTGGCGCCGACGATTATGTAACAAAGCCCTTTTCACCGCGCGAACTGGTGGCGCGCGCAAAGGCAGTGTTACGCCGTGTGCGGCCTGCACTTGCGGGTGAAGCATTGCGCTTTGGTGATGTCGAAATGGATACTGTGGCCCATAAAGTGAAACGCGGGGGAAAGCAGGTTCCCTTGGGACCAACCGAGTATCGGTTGCTTAAGCATTTCTTGGAATATCCAGGCCATGTATTTTCCCGCGAACGCTTGCTTGACAGCGTGTGGGGACATGACAGTGATATTGAAATACGCACGGTCGATGTTCATATCCGCCGCCTGCGAAAAGCACTGAACGAGGGCTTTGGCAGCGATATCATCCGGACAGTCCGTTCGGCGGGCTATTCCTTGGATCAAGACGCTGTTTAATAGAGCATGTCGACAAATATTACAATTTTACATATAAAGTTAATAACTTAGCAAACATATCCCGCTTAATTCTATATCCAACGGCATAGAACATTTTTGTAATGTGTCTGGCGCCGTTAGGACCGAATAAACATCAGCGTGGGGTTGAAAATGAAATTTTTTCGCAAGCTTAGAAAAGACCAGAAAGGTGCAACTGCCATTGAATATGGTTTGATTGCTGCATTGATCGCAGTCGCCTCAATCACGGCGATGGGGACGTTGGGCACGAGGCTCGGTACCACGTTCAACAAGGTCAATGCTAACCTTGTCAAATCTTGAGGGCTCGGCTTGAGCTTCCGCAAGTCTGGATGCGGTCTAGAATTCCAACTGCATTCGTGCTGCCAGAACATCTACTGAATAATCGCGTTGATCGACGGGCTGAGTGGAGAGCGGCTTGATCGTCGCAGCCAATGGCCCACCCTCAACATTTACGCGTCCATAATTGAGCATGAAGCGGATGTAATCAATGGGGTACCAGTTCACTGCAAAAAGGTAGCTGGTCTGCGTACCCCCACGTCCAAGGCGGGCGTTGAGACCGGCCAAGCTGTTAGTTCCCGTCGCGAAATTGTTTGTGACACCGTTCTTCAGGATGTTGCTGTCCAGATCTAGATATTCAAAACGCCCGGCAATCTGGAACGCGCCCATACCATTTTTATCGATTGGCTGCAGGACTTTGGTGCGTGACCAAAGGCCGTCCTTATACCCGCGTGTTTCGCCAGTCAGGAAATAGCCAGCTTCTGCATACATACCAAAAAAGCTCGGATCGCCGGCAGGGGTGACAGCACTGTTTCCGCCGGTAAAGCTGTTAAGCCCCGCAGCAGTGTCCCCTGGACGATATGCGTTCACCTTCGTCCACTGTCCCTCCCCAGCGAAATAGAATCCCGGAAAAATCGCCGCAAGTTCCACACCGATAATTCGGTCGCTTTTCGCAGCAAAGCTACCTGTGTCCACAAAACGGACATCCGTCAGTTGTGTATTGGGGCGCGCACGGTAGCGCGCTAATTGGTTTGTGGATGGCGCATTTGTCGAGGCGGACGTTGTCCCATTGTTATTCGAGGCGAAATCGCGCTGCTGGATATTGGCTCCGAAGTGAAGCTGCCCGCCTAACGCCTTTGGCGAATAAGTAAGTCGTCCAGCGCCGATCCAGCCATCATTATCGAAAGAGCCATCGATGCTGTGGGCCGCAAACAATCCGGCTTCGGCCCGCAGTGCATTGTCCTGATCATGCCAGGCAACTGCACCGCCAAGCCTGCGCGAATTAAGGAAGGCATCGTTAAACGCAGCACGCTCCGTAAAGCTGATATTGTTTGAACTCGTAACCTGCTCGAGCCCGCTCAGCGTTTCGAAGTTGCCGAGGCGAATGCTTACTGGAGCATTTTTCGGACTGTAGCTTACAAATGTGTCGCCAAATCCAACATTGGCGTTCGCAAAATCTACTTCAACCTTATATCCGAAGCCACCGGGCATGGATCCCTCAGCACCCAGTCGCACACGCCGCACCCTGGTGTTGAAACCAAGGTTGCGATTTGCGGCATATTCGCCGGGGACACTCACATCACCCACATCATAATGAATCCGTCCGCGCGGCTTAAAGCTCCAGCCATCGGCACTGCTGGATTCAGGACTGCCCTTCCATTTCACTTCATTAACGGGCGCTTTTTTATCTACGGCCTCCACCTTTTCGGAAATGGCTGCCAGCTGCTCCTTAAGGGCCGCCACTTCGGCGCGCAGGGCGTCAATTTCCGACCGGCCTTCCTGCGCATAAGCGGGCAACGACGCTGTAGCCATCGTGCAAAGAGCTGTGCCGTAAAGCCATTTTTGAGCGGTCATCATGCTATCCCGTTTAATTTGGTGACGCCTAAACAACATTTTTGTGTCTCAAACGTGACGCTTACATTGCGTATTTATGACAGCTATCGCAGCCCAGCTTTACGCTTGCGTCAAGTGAACGGCCATGCCAAGGCGTACCGTAATTCGGCGGCCCGTTCGCCTTTGACAATGGAGATAGCTTATGACCATCAATTTCAAAGACAAAGTTGCTATTGTGACCGGTGCAGGTGGCGGACTGGGCAAGGCATATGCTTTGGAGCTTGCCAAGCGCGGCGCAAAAGTGGTGGTCAACGATCTTGGAGGCGCACGTGATGGAACTGGCACATCCGACGCTGCTGCTCAGGTGGTTGAAGAAATCAAAGCAGCAGGTGGCGAGGCCATGGCCAACGGCGGCAGCGTGACCGAATATGAACAGATGGTCGAAATGGTCGCCAAAGCGAAAGAAGCTTGGGGTGGCGTGCATATCCTCATCAACAATGCAGGTATTCTGCGGGACAAAAGCTTTGCAAAAATGGACATGCCCGATTTCAATCTGGTGCTCCAGGTCCATGTCATGGGTTCAGCCAACTGCACCAAGGCTGTTTGGGACACCATGCGTGAGCAGGCTTATGGCCGAATACTGATGACCACGTCGTCGACTGGCCTTTACGGAAACTTTGGACAGGCCAATTATGGCGCGGCCAAACTCGGGTTGGCTGGCTTTACGAAGACGCTTCATCTTGAAGGCGCAAAATATAACGTCCGCGTCAATTCACTTGCACCCGTCGCTGGTACGCGCATGACCGAAGACATTTTCCCAGAAGGTCTGTTCGAGCAGTTCACACCTGAAAATGTCGTTCCAGCGGCGCTTTATCTCGTCAGCGAAGATGCGCCGACCAATATGATCATCGGCGCCGGCGGTGGCGGTTACCATGCAGCCTATGTCACCATGACGCCCGGCGTTGCGCTGCGTCAGGAAGATCGAAATGTCGAAGGCTTTGCCGCAGCTTGGGACAAGATTATCGACCGCACCGGCGAGACTGTACCCCAGTCAGGCGGCGAGCAATCGATCGCCGTGATGAAGGCGCTTCAGGCTCTCGGTTAAATTCTGCAAAAAGGCAGTTGAAAGAGCCCGGTCATTGGCCGGGCTTTTTTATGCGTCGACCAATTTGATCAACTTGCGCTCAACAGGCGCCAACACGGGGCCAAGATCATGGCCACGCTTCAGAATAGCGCCGCCTTCGCCGACCAATGCCCACATGCCTTGGCGATTACGCAATGCGGGGCGTTTTTCGATGCGGTATTCAGGCCGTTCCGTGGCGCGTCTGAACATGCTGAAAACGGCGGCATCGCGGCCAAGGTCGATGGCATAATCCCGCCAGTTTCCAGCCGCAACCATCCGGCCATAAAGGTTAAGGATCTGCGTGAGCTCATTCTTTTCGAAGCCGACCTGATTATGTCGACTGATCCCCGGAAAGGGTGTGACAATCGCGCTCAACTGGACGTGCTTCCTTTGGCTCTTTTCGGCTTGGCTGGCGCAACATCGCGCGCGTCGCGCTCTGCCATCAGCTCCGCCACCTTCTTGCGCAAGGTCTCGATCTCGCACTGCATGATCTCAAGGCTCTGTGTCGCAGGATCAAACATTTCCCGGCAGGGCGTGCCATAAGGCATGAAATCGCGCGCATAGGTTTCCGCCTTCACGAGGGTTGAACGTGCCTTTTGGCCAATCATGGTTGCGCCTGCAGGCACATCGTCAGTCACAACGGCTGCAGCTCCTATGCGGGCGCGTTCGCCCACCGTGATTGGGCCTAATATCTGTGCGCCTGATCCGATGATGACATTGTTCAGGATCGTGGGATGCCGTTTGCCGCCAATGCCGGTCGTCGGGTTTGTGCCGCCCAGCGTGACATTCTGATACATTGTGACATTGTCGCCAATTTCTGCCGTTTCACCAATGACGCTAAACCCATGATCCAGAAAAAAATTGCTGCCGATTTTGGCGCCCGGGTGAATGTCAATGCCTGTCACGAAACGGGCAAAATGATTTACCAACCGCGCGAGAAAATACATGTGGCCAAGAAACAACCAGTGCGCGATGCGGTGATAGCCAACCGCCCATACGCCGGGATACAGCAGTACTTCCCAACGCGAACGCGGGGCCGGGTCCCGTTCCTTGATTGAGTCGAGATATTCGATGAGGTTAGAAATAAACATAAACGACCCTGCCGTCCTTTGCGGGACCAGTTGAACACCGACTAGCTAAGCCTTCCAGGCACGCTTTTCCAGCGAAGGATGCGTTTTTACGACAAATATGTCTGGAAACATCGTCAAAAGCGATTATATGGAGACTATTAATTAACAGGGTCGATAAATGAGCACCTATTTGCCAACGTTAAAGCAGCTACAGTATCTCGTTTCTCTGCAGGAACACGGCCATTTTGGCAAAGCGGCAGAAGCCTGCTTTGTGACTCAATCGACACTTTCAGCCGGAATCCGCGAGCTTGAATCCTTGCTTGGGCTCATGTTGGTCGAACGCACCCGGCGCGTTGTCCGGTTCACACCGCTGGGCAACAAGATGGTCGCCAAGGCGCACCGCATCCTGCGTGAAGCAGAAGAATTGGCGGAAATGGCGCGCTCGGCAGGCAAACCGCTCGCCGATGACCTGCGGATGAGTGTCATCCCGACCATTGCACCATTTTTGCTACCTAAATTGCTACCGGAGTTGCGTAAGCAATATCCGGAACTCAAACTCTATTTGCGCGAGGAAGCCAGCGCTGCCGCGATTGAGGCGCTGCATCATGGGCAGGTTGATTGCGTCTTGCTGGCGCTACCCTTTGCGGCGGGTGATGTCGAAAAGGCCACCCTTTTCGATGACCGTCTGTTTGTCGCGTTTCCCAAAGATGATCCGCGCGATCCGCCGGAGAGCATCAAGCCCGAACTGATCGACGAAAGCCGGCTGCTCTTGCTGGTCGATGGCCATTGCCTGAAAGACCACGCGCTGGCGGCATGCAACCGGCCGGAAATGCGTGCCTTTGCCACAATGCTGGGCACATCGTTGCACACATTGGTGCAAATGGTGGACAATGGACTTGGACTTACCATTATCCCGGAAATGGCCATCAAAGCCGGGTTACTGCACGGCACCGATGTTCAGGCTCGCCCGTTAAACGCCGAACACGCGTCCCGCGAAATCGCCTTGGTCTGGCGCACTAACAGCCCGCGCCGCGAGGAATTCGAACTTTTGGCAGGGTCCCTAAAGGGATTGCACGCAGCCTAGGCTCTATGTCCACAGCTCCGAACGCGCATCGTCAGTCGATTTGGCGTCGACCCATTTTGAGGTGCCATCGACGAAATGTTCTCGTTTCCAAAAGGGCGCTTCCGTCTTGAGCCGGTCAATCAGGAATGCTGTCGCCTCTAACGCTTCCGCCCTGTGCCGGGATGCCGCTCCCACAACAACCACAGGCTCGCCTACAGGGACGATGCCAACCCGGTGGGTAATCACTGCCCCGAGAAGCGCCCACCGAACCGTAGCAGCTTCTACGAGGCGCAACAGGCTAACCTCTGTCATGGCTGGATAATGTTCCAGTTCGATGGCGGTAACACCACCGTCATCTCTTGCTATACCGGTGAAACTCGACACCGCGCCGGCACCCAGTCCCACAAGCGGCGATAGCTCAACGTCTGTTTTGATAGGGCCGCTGCTGATCCGGACCTGTTTCATCCGCCCGTTACCGGGGGGAATATGGCTAGCTCTTGCGCATCTCCAAGCATTGCATCGGCAGTCACCATATTGTGGTCCAAGGCAAAGCGCAGACGCGACTGGCCGCCTAACGCAGCGCCGTGTTCTACCGACTGCCCTGCGAGCCAGATGATGCAGTCGCCAACAGTGCGCACTTCATTGGGCACATCCCGTTCTTCATCAGAGAGCCCAACGGCTTCACGTACGCTTGCAAAATAAAGCAGCTTCACGCGGTCAATCCATATGCTTGATGCCGACGCGCAGGTAATCCCAGCCCGTAATCATCGTCAGCACGGCTGCGATCCATAACAATGCAAGTGCAGCCTGTTTCAGCAAGATCCAATCGGGCATGGATCCTGCCAATATGATCCCGCCCAGCGAGACCAATTGGAAGGTTGTCTTCCATTTGGCAAGTTTGGAGACTGGAACAGATATCTGCAGCCCAGCCAGAAATTCCCGCAAACCAGATACGATCATCTCGCGTAACAATATGGTCAGCGCTGCAATCACATGCCAGCCATCGACATCCCGCGTATACACCAGCATCAGAATGACCGCAGCCACCATAATCTTATCCGCGATTGGATCGAGGAACACGCCCAGTTTCGACACCGTGCCCTGCGCACGCGCCAAATAGCCGTCAAAATAATCAGTGATGCCCATCAGGCAGTACAGCACAAATGCAAATGCATAATCGAGCGGCACTGGCTGCACCGACATTGGCTTGCTGCCGGGCCATAACAGAAAGACCAATAAAGGCACGGCGAGGATGCGCGACAGGGTCAATATGTTAGGCAGGCTTAGCATAATGCCTCCGATAGCGTGATGCGCGGGCAAAATCACGCAGCTATTTAACCAACTATCGAAATGCACTTTGCCATGCTTCCACACGGCGTCTAAGGCACGGCAAATCCTCTGCATGGGAAACTGGTAAGTTTATGGCCACGGCAATGTCTTTGATGAACAAGCGACGGTTCCTCCCGCTCTTCGTCACCCAGTTTCTGAATGCCTTCAACGACAATTTCTACAAAATGGCTATGGTGATTTTGGTCACCTACGAAATCTATTCAGACCCCACGCGCGAGGCGAATTTTAACGCGATCGCAGGCGCGCTTTTTATCCTGCCGTTTTTTCTGTTTTCGGCAGTGGCAGGTCAATTGGCTGACAGTATCGAAAAGACGAAGGTTATCCGGATGGTGAAATCGGCCGAGATTTTCATCATGCTTTTTGGTGCAGCCGGTATTTACCTGCACAATATCCCGCTCATGCTCGCCGCTTTGTTCGCAATGGGCGTGCATTCGACCTTTTTCGGGCCAATCAAATATGCCATTTTGCCTCAGCATCTGGAAAAGGATGAAGTGCTTGGCGGCACAGGTCTTGTCGAGGCAGGCACCTATCTTGCCATCCTCGGCGGCACGATTGCGGGTGGTATCATTCCGGGCAAAATTGCGGGCGTTTGCATCATCATCGTTGCCATCATTGGTCGCGTGACCGCCCAATCCGTTCCAGCCGCTCCGCCGGAAAGCGATGCGCCCACCGCAAAAATGGACTGGAACATTTTCCGCAGTAGTTGGCGGCTGGTGCGCGATACGATGCATATCCCGCATCTGTTCATGGCCATCATGGCCATCAGCTTTTTCTGGGGCATAGGCGCAGTTCTCGGCTCGATCTTTCCGCCAATGGTGAAAAATGCGATTGGTGGCGACAACACCGTCGCAACGCTGTTCACGGCGTTCTTTTCGATTGGGATCGCTATTGGCTCAATTGCTATTAATCGTCTGCTAAAGGGTACGGTTTCCGCAAGATATGCGCCGGTGTCGGTAATTGTAATGGGACTGTTCGTTCTCGACCTGTGGTGGACCGTCAGCCATTGGGGGCCAGTCGGACCAGAGTTGATGGACTGGTACGCCTTCCTGATGCTTGGCAAGGGTGAACGAATGATTGTCGATTTGCTTGGCATCGCCATCGCCGGTGGCATGTTCGTTGTCCCGCTCTACGCATTTTTGACAACAACAGTTGCAAAGTCACAGACGGCGCGGACGATTGCTGCCAACAATATCGTCAATTCAGGCGCGATGGTCATTGGTGCCATCATTTACAGCCTGCTTGTCAGCGCAGGCGTCAGCATTGCAGATACTTTGTTCATGATTGCAGCAGCCTGCTCGGTGTCGGCATGGATCGCGTGGCGACTTCACAAAGCCTGCGATGTTGCTGCCCTTCAGGTCACGCAATAAAGCTGGTAATCGCCACGAAAAACGCGCTGAAGCTCAGCATGAACAAATGCGTGTCTTCCTTTCGCCACCAGGATTTCGGTCGCGGCGCGGTGAGGACCAAGCCGGTAGAAGGTGGCGGGAGCATGCGGCGCAACGGGTGGCGCGCGGCTTCGTTATAGCTGACCAATCGTCTTTTCATCATCATGGGACGTTAACGTTTTGTTAGGGATTATGGCTATCTGAAAATGATACCGGATTTGGCGCAAAAATGGACTGTCCCGAATTGCGACAGCCGTTAATGTTATTTTTGCCATATTCCAACGGATAGGTTGGCGGGCGATAACGCAGTCTGTTAGACTGCGCAGAGTAATCTGGAGGCTGTTGGTGATGGAAAGAATAGCGCAAATTCAACGCACTGGCGGTCCCGACGTGATCCAGTGGTCCGATGTCCAGCTTGCAGAGCCTGGCCCCGGCGAAGTTCGGATGCGAAATCGAGCAGTCGGCCTCAATTTTATCGACACCTATCATCGCAGCGGACTTTATCCGATAGCCTTGCCAAGCGGCTTGGGCATGGAGGCCGCCGGCATAATCGAAGCCATCGGCGAAGGCGTTAGCGATTGGCGCGTCGGCGACCGGGTCGCCAGCTTTGGCCCCAATATTGGTGCATATTCGACAGCACGCAACATCGCCGCCAACTGTCTGTTTCTAGTACCGGACGAGATCGGCGACGAAGTCGCCGCGGCGGGTTTGCTCAAGGGATGTACGACCGAATTTCTGGTGGAACGCTGCGCCAAGGTTCAGCCGCAATGGGACGTCCTCGTTCATGCCGCAGCCGGCGGTGTGGGCTTGCTGCTCGTGCAATGGTTGAAACATGTTGGTGCGCGCGTGATCGGTACCGTCAGTACCGATGAGAAGGCTGCGCTCGCCCGAGCCGCGGGTGCAGACCATGTTATCCTTTACGGCAAGGAAGACGTCGCACGACAGGTTCGTGAACTGACAGACGGCAAGGGCGTCGAGGTGACGTTCGACGGCGTCGGGCTTGATACATGGGAGACGTCGATCAACGCCACTGCGCGGCGCGGCCTGATCGTCAGTTACGGCAATGCAAGCGGACCCGTCACTGGCGTTAACCTCGGGTTATTGGCACAAAAAGGTTCGCTCTACGTCTCGCGGCCTACCTTGTTTGACTATTACCACAACCCTGCCGAGCGGGCGGCGGGCGCAGAATATGTGTTTGACATGTTCCGGCAGGGCATCATCGAAATGACCATTGGGCAACGCTACGCGCTCGAAGATGCAGCGCAGGCACATCGCGATCTGGAGACACGCAAGACCATTGGCTCGTCGGTGCTGATCCCGTAAATGACATAGACCAATCCGAAGAAGGGGGCTTCATGAATATCACAGGCAAGAGCGTCCTGGTGACGGGTGGGACAGACGGTATCGGTCTGGAAATCGCGCGCCAGTTATTGGCAAAAGGGGCCAGCGTCATCATATGCGGTCGCCGCGAAGAGCTATTGGTGTCAGCGCGCGAGGAGGGCTTGGAGGCTATTCAGGCGGACCTCTCGACCGCCGCTGGTTGCGCCGCGCTGGCCGCGACATTGGCGAACCGGCCAATCGACATGCTGATTAACAATGCCGGGATGAGCGGAAATTTCGCGCCTGGCGAACCGCTTGACCTTGCCTTGACCGACAAGGCCATCTTCCTAAACCTTAACGCACCCTTGCACCTGATCGGGCATTTCCTACCGACATTGCTTCAAAGGCCAGAGGCAGTCATTGTCAATGTGACGTCAGGCCTTGCCATTGCCCCGCGCGCTGGCGGCCCGGTCTATTGCGCCACCAAGGCTGGCCTGCGCAGCTTTACGCAATCGCTCCGCCACAATTTGCGCGACACTAACGTACATGTGATTGAAGCGCTTCCGCCTGTGGTTGACACTGCGATGACGCGTGGGCGCGTGAACGGAAAGAAAATATCGGCCAAGCAATGCGCGGCAGAGATCGTCGATGCGATTGCCACCAATGCCAAGGAAGCCAATGTCGGCATGGTAAAGCTGCTTCGGCTTGCTTATTCCATTTCGCCAGCACTCGCACGACGCATCATGATCAAATATTGATGGTCAGCATTCCACGACGTTGACCGCCAGACCGCCAAGGCTGGTTTCCTTATACTTCGAACGCATATCCTCGCCGGTTTGACGCATGGTTTCAATGACTGCGTCGAGGCTGACAATGTGCGAACCATCGCCTTGCAGCGCGAGATAGGCAGCGTTAATTGCCTTGATCGCGCCCATCGTGTTGCGTTCAATGCACGGTATTTGCACCAGCCCGCCAATAGGATCGCAGGTGAGGCCCAGATTATGTTCCATGCCGATTTCGGCCGCGTTTTCGACCTGCGCGTTGCTTCCGCCAAGCGCCGCGGCCAGTCCGGCGGCCGCCATCGAGCAGGCCACGCCAACTTCGCCCTGACAGCCCATTTCCGCGGCGGATATTGACGCATTGGTTTTATACAGGAAGCCGATCGCGCTTGCCGTGGTCAGCAACAGGCGGCTTCCTTCCGGTGTTGGATTGGCGGTGAATATTTCATAATATTTGAGAACGGCGGGAATGACGCCCGCTGCGCCGTTGGTCGGGGCTGTCACCACCCTGCCCCCGGCCGCATTCTCCTCGTTTACCGCAAGCGCCCAGAGGCTGACCCATTCAAATACGGTCGAAGGGTCGCTGCGTGGTCCTCGCTCCACCAGCCGTTCGTGCAGGCATTTGGCGCGGCGCTTCACATTCAGGCCGCCCGGCAAAATGCCGTCCTTTGCAATCCCGCGCTTGATACAAGCGAGCATGGCAACGCGAACTTCGTCGATGAAGGCGCGGGTCTCCGCCTCGCTACGCCACGCAGCTTCATTGGCCTCGACAATCGCGCCAAAGGTCATGCCAGTGTCATTGCCCATGGCCAGCAAATCTGCGCCTGAGGCAAATGGATGTGGCAGGACAAAATTTAGCCGTGGCGCATCTGCGTTTTCGCGCTTGATCGCGCCGCCGCCGATGGAGAAATAGGTCTCGCTACATTCCGACCCATCGCCATAGATCGCGGTAAAGCGCATCGCATTTGCATGACCCGGCAGGAATTCGCCTTTACGAAACAGCAGATGCTGACTTTCGACAAAGCTGATGTCTACTTTGCCCGCTAGCTTCAGACTGTCGGCATGACGGATAGCGGCAATGATGGACGCGATGTCATCGGGATCAGTGCCTTCAGGTGTAAATCCCGATAGACCAAGCAATATCGCGGTATCGGTGGCATGGCCATGTCCCGTCAAGGCGAGCGAGCCAAACAGTTCGCAGATAAGCTGGCCGACATCGGGCCGGATCAGCACCCGCTCCGCAAAATCGCGCGCGGCACGCATTGGCCCCACAGTATGCGAGCTTGAAGGCCCGATACCAATGGTGAACAAGTCCGTGATGCTAAAAGATTGCGACATTTGACGCTACGGCATTAACAGCGCTACGCGTTTCCACAACCGTTTTAGTTGCAGATGAAACCAATGTTGCGCCGAACCGAAGAAGCGGATTTCCTTGCTCGTCAGAGCACATGCGGAAATATCGGAAATCTAGGTGGTGCCCCAGGCCCGACTCGAACGGGCACTCCTTTCGGAACAGGATTTTGAATCCAGCGCGTCTACCATTCCACCACTGGGGCACATATTTAACGGGCAAACCCGTCGAAGCGGAGGTCGCTCTAACCGAGCCTCCGCTACGATGCAAGTGCATCCTTACGTCTTCGGCTCGCCTTATTTCTTCAGCTCTTTTGCGAGCGTCTTGAGCGTGGCCTTGCCATAAGGTGCCTTGAAGCCGCCGATGCCGGCAACATCAATGCCAGTCTGACGATATACCGCGCGCATGTGGCTGAATGTCCTGAACCCGTCAGCGCCATGATAATTGCCCATGCCCGATGGGCCAACGCCGCCAAAAGGCAGATCTTCCATCGCATTATGGAAGATGACGTCGTTGACGGTAACCCCGCCAGAGATCGTCCGCGACAACACGCGTTCTTCCTCGGCTTTGTCCGATCCAAAATAATACAGGCCAAGCGGGCGGTCATGTGCATTCACATAGTCAATTGCCTCATCCATCGACGAATAGGTCATCACGGGCAGTATTGGCCCAAAAATTTCCTCCTGCATGACTTTCATATCGTCAGTTACGTTGCGGACTATGGTCAATGGCATTTTGTTGCCGTTTGACGATTCAAAGTCTTCGCCGGCAGGATTGACTTCAATCAGTTCCGCACCTTTTTCCCGTGCGTCGGCAAGGTAGCCTTGCAGCCGTTCATAATTGCGGCCGTTCACGACGGATGTGTAGTCGTCATTGTGCAGCAATTTGGGATATTGCGCTGTCACACCGGCTTTTACCGCTTCAATGACATCATGTTCCTGATCGCCTGCCACCAGCAGATAATCCGGCGCGAGGCAGATTTGTCCGGCGTTCATCATCTTGCCAAGCGCGATGCGCTCGCCAGCCTTTTTCTTGTCGGCGCTCCGGCTCACGATCGTCGGCGACTTGCCGCCAAGTTCAAGCGTGACGGGCACCAGATTGTCGGCGGCTGCGCGCATGATATGCCGGCCGACCCCAGTGGCGCCGGTAAAAATCATATGGTCAAAGGCTAGTTTGGAAAAGGCCATGCCAATTTCTGCGTCGCCGGTAAAAACCGCCATTTCTTCTTCGGCAAAATATTTCGGTACAATTTCTTCAAACAAGGCGGACACGCGCTCGGTGAACTCTGATGGCTTTATCATGGCGCGGTTGCCGGCGGCAAGGATGCCCGCCATGGGCACCATGACCATGCCAACGGGGAAGTTCCATGGCGCAACGACGCCGACAACGCCCTTCGGTTGATAAATAACCTCGGCCTTTGCGCCAAGCAACCCAAGCGGAAAGGTCGGTTTACGCTTCTCGCCTTTCGCCCAGCTTTCAAAATGTTTCCTCGCATGCTTCATTGCGCTCACCGATGGCATGATATCAGTCAGCAGCGTTTGTTCGCGGCTGCGATGGCCAAAATCTGCAGAGACCGCCTTTGCAAAATCCTCCGCATGATCAATCAGCATGGCAATGGCGCGGTCGATACGATCGCGGCGCACGGACATGGATTCAGGCATCGCCGCGGTAAACGCTGTACGCTGCTTCTGGAGCACGGCTTGCATTTTTGCGGTCATTTTTCTCTCTCCATTTAATCAGTTGATGAATTGCTAGCGCGAAGCGTTGCACATTGAAACCATTTTGGCATTTCGAGGTCATCAACTCCCAAGACGTGGCGAACTGTTGGAGTAAAGACGACGAGGCCGGACAATTCGCAGAAGATATCGCAAACCCGCCAATCCTAACGTCTATGACTAACCGGGTCGCAGAGCCATCGCCACACACTTTTCCCCATGCATGTATCAATATGCTTTTTGCTATGAATCCATAAACATTTGAAATATCATATTTTTATGAACAATAACTGAGTCGGACCTACTGGCCTTGGGGCAATCCGCTTGATCAATGAAGGGGATTATTATGTTAAACGACCCTGAATCAATTGCCATGATGGAGTTCGTCCGGTCTGTCGGTACAAGGGGCATAGAGTCGACTGGCGCGACGCGGGTCAACTACACCGGTGGACTGTATAATGTTTCGGGCAGCACCGACGACCCCAAACATGTGCCAAACAACAATGGCGTGGCCTGGAAGCAATTGCTCATCAACTATGGCATCAATGGTCAATGCTATGTCACAAACGCGAATCCCGGAGGGTCGCACCCGGACTTTTCGGTTGGCGGACATATGACGCCAAACCAGAATGGCGTCGTGGCCACTGGTGGCGTCTGCTATCTTATGCCCCTATGTCACTGGCACAATAGCACGAGCCGGAATGGTGTACTGTTCAGTCATACGAACAGCAACATGTTGCGTCTCTCCGGATACATGCAGGGCGAGCTCGCCCTAACATTTCAAATACGCCTGCCAAGCAGCGAACCCTTTGCCCTGCTTTGCAAGAAAGATGGCGAATGGAGCTATCGCGACCTCTCGCAAGCGGAAGCCAAGAGCTTCGACGCGCTGCCAAGCGCCATTAGGCCGGAACATTACATCCTGATCGAGCGGGTCCGCGGCGAGGAGACGCTGCATTACATCAGGGATCAAAATCTGCCCGTCTAACTAATGCAAATCTTTCGCTGATCCCGCTAAAAAAGGCGGCGCGCCTAATTTGCGTGGCGCTGGCTAGGCTGTTTGAACGTTGCGCGACCTGCTTGCGCGACAGCCTGCAGTTTCGTGACGAAGCCGAGTGAGTCCGCAATTTCGCTTGCAAGGGTCTCATCAAGCGGCACCGAGTTGTCCGGCGGGGTGATTTGAAGCCAGGCACCGATAACCTGAGGCGCAGCGATTTTGAAAGCGTACGTCCCGGCTTGAGAGTAGCTGCCGGACGATTTGGTATCCGAACTGGAGGATTGCTGTTCGGAAACGCTGAAGCAGAAGAAACCGCCGCCCTGCGTGCTGTTGGATGATGACTGCTGCTCGAATGCATTGGTCTTCGCACTGTCGTAGCTGAACTTGATAGTGACGTCCTTTACGAGCAACAGTGCAACCGGGTACGCCGGAAAGGGGCCTTGGTTGAGGGCCCGGGCAGCCATGCCACCCGAGGTCCCCGGCGCACTTCCGCCCAGCTCCTGCGGAACAATGAGATCGCGGGTCCATCCGCCTTCCGGCGGCGTCGGAGTTGTCAGCGGATCCTGGCTAACGCGAAAATAGTTCGACGACATGTTGAAAAGCTCCGGGTGCATCCATGGCCTCTGGATGACAACCTTCGTCGCGAGCATACCGATCTGGATCGTGGAGTCCTGCTTCATATAGTTAGACGCGAAAGAGGAAGAAGCTTCGCTGCTCTCTCCACCGGCACTGCCGAAGAACAGGTCGACGCTCCAGTTCATCTGCTCATAAGAGGTCGTTGCCGTCGATGAGGTCGCCATGGAGCTGGCGTTTACGCTGAGTGTAATCTCGCTCCACCGCTGATTAATCGCGGAAGCGGCATTGCTTGGCATAACGGGATCGAGCACCGGGCCGTCCTTGAAGGCAGGGTTGGCGCCAGCCGCCAACTGTTGCGCGCGCGCGGCTGACGATGCGAGGTCGGCCGCTTTCTGGACGACCAGCGCCAGCTGCGAGGTTAGCTGGTCCACAACCGGCTGAATCATGCTTTTAAGTCCCGCGCCGTTCTTGCTGTTCAGATAGGCAGTCGCCTTACTGGCCAGATTGTATCCGGCGGAAACCATGCTGGAATTGGATGTGATCAGGTCGCTTTGGCCTTTGCCAATGTCACCGATGATCGCATCAACCTGCTCCTGATTCAGGTCAGCGGGTTCGTTGCCCGCTGCGATGTCCATGTCTTGCTTGGCTTGGTTGATTTGCCCGAGGGTGGTTTCGTCCTGTTTATTGTTCATATAGATTTGAACAGCAGTCACGGCATTGTTTGTGTAGGTGCTCAGAGTGCTATCGACTGCTGCGGAGTAGGTGTTTCCGGCATCCTCGAAAGCAGCAAGGGCGGCGGCAATGTCAGCTGCCTGTCCAGCAGGAATTTGGGCAAGAATTGCCTGCCACCCGTAAATCTGCTGCTGAAGCACGGTGATTGCCGTGTCGAGCGCTGCCTGTTGCGCCTGCGGAGATGCAAGCAGATCGACGAAGGTCATGGACGAAGTCAAAATACTTCCCCAATCCGCTGGAATGGCTTGCGTAACCACATAGTCATTCCCGATCGACGACGGTACGGGAATCGTTGCATTCGCCAGGTCGTTGCGTGCGCGCAGGAGGGCTGCAGCTTCTTGAGTGCCCAATATCGACAGCGCGTCCTGAAATGCATTGAGCGGAAACTCGGCAATCAACCTGTCATATGCCGCATTGATCGAGTCGATATAGGGTTGGGCGTTGATCCCATACCATTCGACATATTCAGCGAACCAATTGGCATCACCGCTTGCCTTCAGCTGCTGGATTTTCGTTGTCTGCTGATCGTCCCATTGCTGTCGGCGAGAAGTCCATATTCCATTCAGATAGTTAAATTGATCAAGTAACGTCATGCTGACCAACTTGCCGTCAATCGACATTTGCGTAACTTGACTCAGACGGTCACGGAGGATCGATTGCAGCGACAGCAGGCTCGCGTTTGGAACAATGCCATAGCGTTGAATGGCCTGCGCATAACGATCCGATACACGCGTTCCGTCAGGTTGCGTGATCGTACCGACCGGATAATGCTGGTCGAATAACAGGGATTGGGCAATGCTCGCGAGAATTCCGTCTACACCATTGTCGTCGAGTCCATCATAGGAGTGGGGGTCCAATATTGTGCCAGGCCAGATAAGCGAGAACACCTGAGACTCGTTGGTATTACCAAAGATGCTCACGAATTTCTGATAGATGGCATCGACAGGGCTGAGGATTAGTTGATCGCCATCCCGACCTAATTTTTGCATTGGCAACCTAGTACCCGCCGTGCCTCGACCTTTCGTCGGGTTTGGCACGACATTCTTCTCGCCAGGCACAACTGGCGTCGATTTGCTTCCCATGGTCACTGGCAAACTCCCCGCTATCCAAGATCCAGACGATCTGCGAATCGTCAACGTAAGGCTGTACCCGCTCTGGATAAAACATCAATAAATCAATTTGTTATGATACTTGTCGTTGGTTCATCCATAGGGTTGTCGAGGAATTTAAACGGGCGGCGCGTCTAAAAAAAAAGTGTGCGCGATGATTGCTGCACGCTATTTTTTGAACCGCGTGCATTTTGCGATTATTTTCTCTCGCCGTTTAATCAGTTGATGAATTGCTTGCGTGAAGCGTTGCACATTGAAACCATTTTGGCGTATCGGTGATGCGAACACGCGCAAAGCGTGACCAGACATTGGAGAGAACATGATCGAGGCCGGTAAGAAGTGGACGCCACCTGCGGGTTGGCCGGTGATGACACGCGACCAGGTGAAGGCCGCATTGTGCGCACCAGCTATGCCATTCGAAATGGACACGGTAGAGATTGAAGGCGTGCCAACGCGGGTTTGGAAAAACGCACTACCCAATCTCGCCGTCCTTGCCGAACATGCAAAGGCGGCATTCGGCGAACGTGAATTTGTTGTGTATGAAGATGAACGCGTGACTTATGCGGGCTGGTATCGCGCAGTGGCCACGCTGGCGCATGCGCTTCAGGCGCGAGGCGTGAAAAAAGGTGACCGCGTGGCGCTTGCCATGCGCAATCTGCCCGAATGGCCCGTTGCCTTTTTTGCAGCCGCCGTAACTGGCGCTATTGTCGTGCCGTTGAATGCATGGTGGACGGGCGAAGAACTCGCTTTTGGTATGGCCGATTCCGGCGCAACCGTTCTGATTTGCGATACCGAGCGTTGGGATCGCATGGCACCGTTCAGGTCAGATATGCCTGCGCTCCAGCATGTGCTTGTCACGCGCGCCGGTGAAGCAGCAATGGCAGCGCCAGCAATCGCGCTCGAAAATATCATTGGCAGCCCGAAAAACTTTGCTGACCTGCCAGATATGTCCTTGCCCGAAGTGTCGATTACGCCAGATGATGCCGCGACGATATTTTACACCAGCGGCACTACCGGAAAACCGAAAGGCGCGCTTGGTTCCCATCGTAATCTGCTCACTAACGGGCTTTCCAGCGCATATTCGGGGGCGGCAACTATGCTGCGCCGCGGTGAACCTTTGCCCGAACCTAGCATCAGGGCCGGCTTGGTTGTCATTCCGATGTTTCATGTCACCGCCTGCTCGGCATCGATGATTCCCACAATTCAGGCAGGGCACAAGATCGTGTTCATGCACAAATGGGATACGGTGAAAGCATTCGAGATTATCGAGCGCGAAAAAATCAATGCCACCGGCGGCGTGCCATTCATCGCCTGGCAATTGATAGAACATCCCGACCGCGACAAATATGATCTGAGCTCGATCGACGCCATCAGCTATGGCGGAGCGCCTTCTGCGCCCGAACTTGTGAGCAAGATTTACGAAATATTCGGTGCATTCCCGGGCAATGGCTGGGGCATGACGGAAACGATGGCAACGGTCACATCGCACGTCGCCGAAGATTATCTCAACCGTCCCGACAGCTGTGGTCCGCCCGTGGCTGTCTCCGACCTCAAAATCATGTCGGAGGATGGAAAGACTGAACTGCCGGTCGGCGAGGTCGGCGAATTGTGGGCACGTGGTCCGCAAATCGTCAAGGGCTACTGGAACCGCCCCGACGCCACGGCAGAGACTTTCGTCGATGGATGGGTGCGTACCGGAGATTTGGCGCGCCTAGATGAAGAAGGCTTTTGCTTCATCGTTGACCGCGCCAAGGACATGATCATTCGCGGTGGCGAGAATATCTATTCGTCCGAGGTTGAAAACATCCTGTACGAGCATCCGGCGGTTACTGACGCTGCTTTGGTGGGCATTCCGCACCCGACATTGGGTGAAGAACCCGCTGCCGTCGTGCATCTGGCGCCGGGCATGAGTGTCAGCGAGGAGGAGCTTCGCGGTTACGTCAGCGAGCGATTGGCCAAGTTCAAGGTGCCGGTGAAAATCATATTCACGCAGGATACCTTGCCGCGCAATGCCAATGGCAAGATCCTCAAGCGTGATTTGAAAGCATTATTCTAACGGACGGCCCGACCGATTCAGATTTGTTTTTGATGCTGCGCCGCACTATATGCCAGTAAATCGAAATCAAAGGAATCTCCCATGAGCCATGCTGACCCTGTCGTAATCCTGTCCTACGCCCGCACACCCATGGGCGGGATGCAGGGGGCGTTGGCGGAAGTCGCCGCGACCGATCTGGGCGCGACTGCGGTGAAAGCTGCGGTTGAGCGTTCGGGCGTCGACGGCGCAATGATCGAGCGCATCTATATGGGTTGCGTCTTGCCGGCTGGCTTGGGTCAGGCCCCAGCGCGACAGGCCGCAATAAAGGCCGGTCTGCCCAAATCGGTTCAGGCCACGACAGTCAACAAGGTATGCGGATCCGGTATGCAGACCGTTATCATGGGCAGCGAAGCTCTCGCTGCTGGCTCAGTAGATTATGTCATCGCCGGCGGCATGGAAAGCATGACGAACGCGCCTTATATATTGAAAAAGCATCGCGGCGGCGCGCGCATCGGACATGACACGGCGTATGACCATATGTTCCTCGATGGCCTTGAAGACGCCTATGACGCCGGCCGCGCAATGGGCACATTTGCGCAGGACACTGCTAACGAATATCAACTGACCCGCGAGGCGCAGGACGCGTATGCGATTGAATCGCTGCGCCGCGCGCAAAGTGCAATTGCCGACGGTGCGTTCAAGCAGGAAATCGTTGCCGTGACCGTAGCTACCCGGAAGGGGGATGTGATTGTTGACACCGACGAGCAGCCCGGCAAGGGCATGCCTGACAAGATTCCGACGCTGAAGGCTGCCTTTGCCAAGGACGGAACGATTACCGCAGCAACCAGCTCGTCAATCTCCGATGGTGCTGCTGCACTGGTGCTCACCCGGCAGTCGGTCGCGGATGCCAATGGGCAAACACCAATTGCACGCATTGTCGCTCATGCCGCCCATGCGCAGGAGCCATCGGCGTTCACCACTGCACCGGTCGGCGCGATCAACAAATGCCTTGAAAAAGCCGGCTGGGCTATCAGCGATGTTGACCTGTTCGAAGTGAACGAGGCTTTTGCCTGCGTCGCCATGTTCGCGATGCATGATCTGGGCATTCCGCATGATAAGATTAACGTCCATGGCGGGGCGACTGCACTCGGCCATCCCATCGGAGCTTCGGGCGCGCGGATCATCACTACTTTGGTCGCCGCGCTTCAACGCCATGGCAAGAAGCGTGGACTTGCGTCGCTCTGCATCGGCGGGGGCGAAGCGACCGCGCTGGCGATCGAGCTTGTCTAACTGATACAATTCGCGACACTAATGTCCGGTTTCTGAACGGGTTATTCTCCTCTCGTTCACGGTCGAAAGTCCATCTTGGGAACGTCAACGCAAATGTTGCGTTTACCTCGAGACGAAGGACAGAAGACCATGAAGACCAAATTATTGATCGCAGCGGTCATCGCCAGCACATTAACTCCAATGGCGGCGCAGGCCCAGACACGCGAATTGCAGCGCGATCGTCAGGATATTCGCGAAGAGAAACGGGATCTCCGTGAAGCCCGCCGCTATGGTGACCGTCGCGATGTTCGCAATGAACGCCGTGATGTGCGTGACGCCCGTCAGGAATATCGTGAAGATTGGCGCGAATATCGGCAGAAAAACCGTCGTGCATTTCAGGCAACACGCTTTGATGCGCCCTTTCGCTACCGCAGCTTCAACGATGGCGTAACCATAGGCGCAAATTACTATGCGCCACGCTATCGGGTCGGCAATTATCAGAATTACCGCCTGCCCAACCCGGGTCGTTTGCAGACATATGTTCGTCATTACAATGATGTGCTGTTGGTAAACACCCGCACTGGCCGTGTGATTAGAGCCTATCGCGGCTTTTACCTCTAAAGCGTTCAATCCTCCCTGAACGCTTTGGGCCGTCGGAGAAATCCGGCGGCCCTTTATTTTTGACGGCTGCGCGTTAAGGTCAGCCCATGGATATCGTTTTCGTCTTGTTCGACAATGTCACACAGCTAGATTTTACCGGGCCAGTGCAGTTTTTATCCCGCCTGCCCGGCGCAACAGTGCATGTGGTGACAAAAGATGGCGAAGCGGTCACGACAGACTGCGGCTTTGACATCTTGCCACGCTCCAGCTTTGCCGAGTGCCCGCAAGCAGAGATATTATGCGTCCCCGGTGGCCATGGTGTGCGCGAGGCCATTGCAGACACAGCGATTGTCGATTTCGTCCGCCAGCAGGCGAAGGGCGCGGAGTATATAACCAGCATATGCACCGGCGCGTTCATCTTGGGCGCAGCGGGACTGCTTCAAGGCAAGCAAGCAACCTGCCATTGGGCGTACACGCAGTTGCTTCCCCTGTTCGGCGCAACGCACCAGCCAGCGCGGGTTGTGCGCGATGGCAATTTGATAACCGCAGGGGGTGTGACCTCAGGCATTGATTTCGCGCTTGAGCTAATTGCTGCAATCGCGGGCGAGGAAATGGCCAGGACGATTCAATTGGCGCTCGAATATGATCCCGCGCCACCCTTTGGCGGCGGCTCGCTTGCGCGTTCCTCTGATGAAATCGTCGGTAATTTGCGGGCGCGTGTATACGACAAAGCCGCTTCCGAAATGAAAATTGCTATCCAAAATATAATTTAATCCATCAGTTAATTCGCACTGGACGCAGGCGTTTCATCGGCATAGCCTCTCTGTTCGGGAGAGAAAAATCATGAAAAGAAAGCTTTTGGTCGCTGCCGCAATTGTAAGCGCGACGTTGATGCTGGGGTCCTGCCAAAAAAAAGCGGCAGTTGAATCCGATATTCCAGCCTTTGCCGCTATTGACGGCGAGTATCTGAAAACCGGTGGTGACGGTTCCAATTGGGCGATGACCGGCTTCAATTATGATGAGCAGCGGCACAGCCCCCTTACCCTCATTAACGACAGCAATGTGCAAGATTTGGGCATTGCGTGGTTTGCAGACTTGCCCGATGCGCGCGGTCAGGAAGCGACCCCAGTCGTGGTCGATGGCAAGATGTTCGTATCGACCGCTTGGTCAAAGGTCTTTGCCTATGACGCCAAAACCGGCAAGCCCTTGTGGAACTTTGACCCAGAGGTCGACAAAGCGCGCGGCGTGAAAGCGTGTTGCGACGTCGTCAATCGCGGAGTCGCTTTCTGGAAGGGCAGTGTATTTGTCGGCACGATTGACGGACGTCTAATCTCGCTCGATGCCAGCACCGGAAAACAGAATTGGAGCGCACAGACACTCGATCTGGAATCGAACGGGACAATTACCGGCGTTCCCCGCGTTGTGAAGGATAAGGTCGTTATCGGTTTCGGCGGCGCTGAATTTGGCGCGCGGGGCTATGTTACGGCTTATGATGCGGCGACCGGCGAACAGGCATGGCGTTTCTACACGACACCCAATCCCAAGGGCGAACCTGACAACGCCGCCAGCGACGAGATATTGAAAACTGCCGCGACCAGCACGTGGAGCGCAAAGCCCAAAAAGGGTGACTGGCGTGAAAGCGGCGGCGGCGGCACGGTCTGGGACGCAATTGTGTATGATGCCGAGCTTGATCAGCTTTATCTGGGTGTTGGCAATGGCAATCCGTGGAACCACGGGATCCGGTCGAATGGTGAAGGCGACAATCTGTTTCTGTCATCAATCGTGGCGCTGAAACCCGATACCGGCGAATATGTATGGCATTATCAGGAGACGCCAGCGGAAAGCTGGGACTACACAGCCACTCAGCCCATCATATTGGCAACGGAAAAGCGGGACGGTAAGGAACGCAAAGTCCTTTACCATGCACCCAAAAACGGCTTCTTCTTCACCATCGACCGCCTGAATGGAAAGTTGTTGTCGGCCAATCCGTTCATTGACGGCATCACTTGGGCAACGGGTTACGACCTTAAAACTGGACGCCCGATCGAGAACCCTGAAGCGCGCTATGAAAAGACGGGCAAGCTGTACATGGCGAACCCGTCTGCATTGGGTGCCCACAACTGGCATCCGATGAGCTTCAACCCCGCTACCGGGCTGGTCTATATCCCGGCCTTGTATATCGGCGGAGCCTATTTGCCGCCGGTCGCGCCAAACGAGCAGGATCGTAAAAGGCTTGGTTTTAACACGGGTGGCGCAATGGCGACCGCTGACCTTCCCGACGACACCAATTTCGTCAAGGCAGTGAAAGCTGCGACAACGGGCAAGCTGGTGGCGTTTGACCCCAAAACGGGGAAAGCGAAATGGACCGTCGACCACCCTGCATCATGGAATGGCGGGACCATGACCACGGCAGGCAATCTTGTCTTCCAGGGAACGGCCATGGGCGAATTCCGCGCTTATGCTGCTGACACCGGTAAGCAATTGCTCAACCTTAACGTACAGTCCGGCGTTCTGTCTGGGGCTTCAACCTACACGGTGGATGGCGAGCAATATGTTGCCTTTCTGACCAGCAAGGGGGGCGCATTTCCGCTCGTTGCCGGCTATGCAGGGGCAACGAGTGCAGCCGTGCCCAACCTGCCACGTTTGATTGTGCTGAAGCTCGGTGGCGAAGTCACCCTACCCGCTTTGCCTGAAACGCCCGCTTATACTTGGGCACCGCCAAAGCAATTTGGCGCGCCAGCGGACATCGCCGCGGGTGGGTCAAATTTCCAGCGCTATTGCCTCGTGTGCCACGGCCCGGGTGCGGTTGGAAATGGCGTGCTGCCCGACCTGCGCAAATCAAATACTATCGCCGATGCCGATTTATGGAAATCGGTGGTCATTGACGGTATTCTAAAAGGCAATGGCATGGTCAGCTTTGCCAGCGTACTTACCCCGAAAGAGGCTGAACAAATGCGGGCCTATGTGATCAGCCGCGCGCATTATGCCAAGACGAATGACGCAGCGTTGAGTGCGAGTGCCAAGAAGGCGGAAAAGTAACTAACTGCTGCCCATGAATCTGGCATATGCCTAATTTTTAGGCAGGTGCATTTGATACCGTGGGTAAAAATCAAGAGTTTGTGTACCGGACCAACTGGCACGATACTTGATATGTAAACAACATCATCCGCGCGCGCGGAGCCTCCGCCTCACGCGGCACACAGGAGAAAGCCATGAAAAAGATCGAAGCGATCATAAAACCGTTCAAGCTGGACGAAGTTAAAGAGGCGCTGCACGAGGTTGGCGTTTCCGGCATCACCGTAACCGAAGCCAAGGGTTTTGGACGGCAAAAGGGCCATACTGAACTGTATCGCGGCGCCGAGTATGTTGTCGACTTCCTGCCTAAGGTGAAGCTTGAGGTTGTAGTTGAAGACGGCCTGGCTGACCGCGTTGTAGAAGCTATCGCCGCTGCCGCGCAAACCGGACGCATTGGCGACGGCAAGATTTTCGTTATCCCCGTTGAGACCGCCTTGCGCATCCGCACCGGCGAACGCGATAACGATGCCGTCTAAAAAGTCGAAATCAGCCAAAAAAGACAAGCAGAAGAAGGAACGCAATATGGGTACGTCAGCCAAGGACATTATCAAACGCATCAAGGATGAGGAAATCGAGTGGGTCGATGTGCGCTTCACTGACCCCAAGGGCAAATGGCAGCATCTGACTATGTGCGCTGGCGTCATCGGCGAAGATGAACTGGAAGATGGCCTGATGTTCGACGGCTCGTCGATTGAAGGCTGGAAGGCGATCAATGAATCCGACATGATTCTGAAGCCCGATCTTGAAGCGGTTTATATTGATCCATTTTCGGCCACGCCGATGATGATCATTTTCTGCGACATCGTTGAACCTTCGACTGGCGAACTCTACAGCCGTGACCCGCGTTCAACCGCCAAGCGCGCCGAAGCCTATCTGAAAACGACTGGCATCGGTGACACTGTCTATGTCGGACCTGAAGCCGAATTCTTCATGTTCGATGATGTGCGTTTTGAAAACAGCTACAACACGTCTTACTACAAGATTGACGATATTGAGCTGCCTACTAACAGCGGCACCAAATATGAAAGCGGCAACATGGGCCACCGCCCGCGTGCCAAGGGCGGCTACTTCCCGGTTGCGCCCGTTGACAGCGCCATGGATATCCGCGGCGAAATGGTTTCAACGATGTTGGAAATGGGCCTGCCCTGCGACAAACATCACCATGAAGTTGCTGCAGCCCAGCATGAACTTGGCCTGACCTTCGGCACATTGACTCAGACCGCCGACCGTATGCAGATTTACAAATATGTCGTGCATCAGGTTGCGCATGCTTATGGCAAGACCGCAACGTTCATGCCTAAGCCAATCAAGGAAGACAATGGCTCAGGTATGCATACCCATTTGTCGATCTGGGAAGGCAAGACCCCGCTTTTCGCAGGCGATGGCTATGCTGGTCTATCGGAAATGTGCCTGTATTTCATCGGCGGCATTATCAAGCATGCCAAGGCTATCAACGCCTTCTCCAACCCGACGACCAACAGCTACAAGCGTCTGGTGCCCGGCTATGAAGCGCCTGTGTTGCTCGCTTATTCTGCGCGCAACCGTTCGGCCTCATGCCGCATCCCATATGGAGCAGGCGCCAAGGCAAAGCGCGTTGAGGTCCGCTTCCCGGATGCCATGGCCAACCCGTATCTGTGCTATGCCGCATTGTTCATGGCTGGCCTTGACGGTATCCAGAACAAGATCCATCCGGGCGAAGCAATGGACAAGAATCTCTATGACCTGCCACCTGCAGAACTGGCCGAGGTTCCAACCGTTGCTGGGTCCTTGCGCGAGGCGCTCGATTCACTGGCCGCAGATCACGACTTCCTGTTAAAGGGCGACGTGTTCTCGAAGGACCAGATTGAAAGCTATATCGAACTGAAAATGGAAGACGTCGCCCGTTGGGAAATGACGCCTAGCCCCGTCGAGTTTGACATGTACTATAGCTACTGATCCTAACGCATCGGATCATAGCTAAAGGCCCGGCAGTTGGGGGACTGCCGGGCCTTACTTTTGATCATTATTCAAATTGCCGATCAAATGATCAGTATCTGCGCGCCTGACGCCAGTTCTTGTCGAGGCGTTTGGTTAACCGGTCGAGACGCTTGTCTATGGTATTCTCTTCACGCTGCGTGAAACGGCCATCACGGTTGAATTGACGGTTTTGCGCTTCAATCGCTGACAATTCCCGACGTGCATATTCCGCAGTTGCCTGGTTAATCCGCCGTGCCTGCACGCCCGAACGCACATATTCGCGCATCCAAATGATCCGCGTCGAAATATCCGTCGGCATCTGGTTCAGGTCATACTGGCCCGAGCCAGGACGATATTGGTTATCTGCACGATTATCGTTCGACTGATAATTGTTACTACGCGTCGATACCCAGCGGCCGCGGGCATCGTAATAGCCATAAGTTCGGCCAGCGACCCAGCGTCCATTGGTGTCATAATAGCCAGGCTGCTCGACCGCATTCCAATTAGGGCTATTTTCATTGGCATAACCCGTATCGCCAGCGATCCAGCGTCCACGGGCATCATAACGGCCGCGCGTGGGCCCAGCGACCCAACGTCCATTGGTATCATAATATCCAGTTGCCGTGCCGCCTACCCAGCGGTTGTTGCGATCATAATAGCCTACTGATGATGCAGGAACCCAATGGCCGTCCCGGTCGACATAGCCCGCAGTATCACGGTCACCGTTAGAAATAACCCAACGGCCATTGTCATAATAGCCGTTCGGCGGGCCATCGACCCAGCCACCATTGCGGTCATAATAGCCACGCGCTTCGGACGCGTTTACACCGGTTGCATGCCAGCGACCCTGCTCGTCGTAAAAGCCATAGGCACTGCGGCAGTCTCCACGATCCGATTTGCTGACTTGATTGCCAACCACGGCGCCAACGATGGCACCAATGATTGTGCCTTCGGTCTTGTCGCCACGTCCGGCGATGACATTGCCCAGGACACCACCTGCGCCTGCACCAACGGCAGTACCGATGATGCGACCGTTGCCGTCACGTTTGCAACCGTCATCCTGCGCCATGGCCACAGAAGGGGTGAGAATAGCAAGCGCTACGCCTGCGAGAAATATGGGACTTTTCATAAGATTCTCTTTTCACGTAATTGTTTCGTGAAAGCGTAATCAATGCCGGGTCCTAATGTTCCATTTTCGCCGCCCAACCGACGGCCACGCTCAGTCCTTAAAGTCCCGCTTCTACCGCAATGCGGATGGCGTCTGCAGTGGTGGCAGCGCCAAGCCGGTCCATCAACAGGGCGCGGTGCATCTTGACTGTTTGCTCGCTGAGACCAAGTCTGAACGCGATTTGTTTATTCAAATGGCCAAGCGCCATTTCCGCCAGAACTTCGCGCTGCCGCCGCGACAATGTCTTTACCGCAAACGCCGCTGCAATCCGGCGATTTTCGTGAGTCTTCGGCGCAGTGGGTTCCAGCTCAACCTGTGAGCCCAGAAAAAATTCAAGCTCGCCCTCTTCATCAAACATTGGCGCCACCAGCACCGCGTTGCGAAAGGGTGTGCCGTCGCGTTTGTAGTTCAGAATTTCAACGAGCACCGGCGCGTGTCGCTCGACACCTCTGCGGATCGCTTGCGTCAACCAGGGCTCAGTTGCCGGACCGGCCAGAAATTTGCAGTTCCGACCAATGATTTCGTGTTCGGCATAACCAGTCAGTTCAATAAACGCCTTGTTGCACGCTACGATTGGATTGTCCTTTTGGCGCGGGTCACTTATCACCGACGCTATCGGGCTATTTGCGATCAGAGCGTCCAACCGCTCGGTAATTCGGTCAATAACGACCAATGGCTTTGCCTCCAAATTGCAAACCAGACATGAAGCGCTTGGAGCACCTCATCCTACAGCCTGCGCCCAGCCCGCAATATCGGCAAAACATGGTATAAAGGGTAGGTTGTTGCAAAAGGCCGAAAGCGTATTTCCCCTCCCAACCCGTGCGCATTCGCCGGGTCGCCAAAGGGGATAAATATGGAAAACCTTTCATTTGGCCAATACTCATTGGTCTACAACGCATTTTCATTCACATTTGCCACAATGGCAGCAACGACGCTGTTCCTGTGGCTTGGCCGTTCGCAAGTCGGTCACGCATATAAGACAGCCTTGACGATTTCTGGCTTGGTCTGTGCCATCGCCGCCTATCACTATTTGCGCATTTTCCAGAGCTGGGAAGGCGCATTTAACATTGAGCAAGGCGTCACCGGCGATTTCAACGTCACCGCAAGCGGTTACGCGTTTAACCAAGCCTATCGTTATGTCGATTGGTTGTTGACCGTGCCATTGTTGTTGATCGAACTCATCCTCGTGATGCGTTTGACCGAAAAAGAAACCGTGTCGAAGTCGCTGAAGCTCGGCGGTGCGGCTGCATTGATGATCATTCTGGGCTACCCAGGTGAAATCGCAACCGACATCCCGACCCGCGTATTGTGGGGCACATTGTCCGCAATTCCATTTGTATACATCATCTGGCAATTGTTTGTCGGCTTGGGCGCATCTATTGAAAACCAGCCAGAAAACGTACGTGAACTGGTGAAGAAGGCGCGTTTGCTCACCTTCGCATCATGGGGTTTCTACCCAATCGTGTACATGATCCCCTACACAAACTTGAGCGGTTCGAACGTAACCGTCGGTGTAGAAGTCGGCTACACAATTGCTGACTTGATCGCAAAGGCAGGCGTCGGCGTCTTGATCTACATGATCGCAGTACGCAAGTCGCAAGCCGAGTACGGCGATAAGGCCGTCGGGTAAGAAATGGATGTGGGCTGCTTCGGCAGCCCACGCTCCGTCATGATTAGCTTACCGATCCCGAAGTTCACAGGCGCAACGTTCCCGAAACCGTTGCGCCTGTGGGCACTTCCAGCAGTATCATTGCTGCTGATCGCTGTTGACCGTTTCTTTGGAGGTATGGACAGCGTACAGGCCAACATGCTGGCCGCTATCGCCATCGTGCTCGCAGGTATCCCGCACGGTACCTTGGACGTCGAAATCGCTGCTGCCCATTTCGGACAACACGGCATCATCGGCAAAGCCAATATCATTGGCAGCTATCTTGGCTGTGCAGCGGCCATGGTGTTTTTGTGGCTTCAAATCCCCGAGCTTGCGCTTGTCACGTTCCTCATCATCTCAATCGTGCATTTCAGCCGCGATTGGCGCGGTGGGGTCGATCCGTTTCTGGCTATGATGGTCGGATGGGCGCTGGTCGCATTGCCTGCGCTTGCCAGCCCTGACGATGTGGCGATGATATTCGCAGCGCTCACGGGCAGTGATAATGGCAAAGTCATTGCGGCCCTGCTCGGCGCCGCGTCGGTGCCGGCGGCGTTGGGCAGCTTGGTCTTCGCGTATTGGGCAATCAGGCATAATGACACGCAAAGCGCGCTTGAGGTGCTGGCCTGTATCGTCGCTGCCTTGTTTCTGCCGCCGCTGGTGGCATTTGCGCTATTCTTTTGCGGCCTGCATTCGCCACGGCATATGGCAGATGCTTTGCGCGCGACCGGTGCCCTTTCCCCGCTCAAGAAAACAGCAATAATTTTTGCAGTGTTCGCGCTGTCTTTGGGCCTCGGTGTGTTGATGTTTCTATATCAAGGCGAGGTTGCGGCTGACATGGGCGTAATTCGCGCGGCATTTATCCTCATCTCCACGCTGACCGTGCCCCATTTTATCCTTGAACATATTCTATCACGCAAGCAGTCCGCCTGATTGTCCGCGTCAACGCTCTTGCCTCATTTGGCAAATCGCGCCACATCGGGCTGGTCTTAAACGGGAGTATATTATGAATTTACGCGCCCTCATGCTGTGCAGCGGCTTTGCCCTTGTCGCACTTTCGCCAGCAGCGCATGCCCGGTTGTCCGCCCCCGAAACGAAGATGGTGGCAACGGTCGACGCTGAGTATGAACGCTCGGTGGCCTTGCTTGAAAAGCTGGTGAACCAGAACTCCGGCACGATGAATTTTCCCGGCGTTAAGACCGTAGGCGACATGATGCGCGAGGAACTGGAGCCGCTGGGTTTCAAGGTCGAATGGCTCGATATGTCAAAGGCAGGTCGTGCCGGCCATCTTGTCGCGAAGAAAGCCGGTAAGAAGGGTAGCAAGAAGCTTTTGCTCATTGCCCATCTCGACACCGTGTTTGAGGAGGATAGTCCATTCCAGACCTTTGTACGCAACGGCGATGAGGCGGTCGGCCCCGGCGCTGGAGACGATAAGGGCGGGATGGTTGTCATTGTATCCGCACTGCGCGCAATGCAGGCTGCAGGCACACTGAAGGACGCAGCAATCGAGATACATATGACAGGTGACGAGGAGGATGCAGGCGATCCCATCGACATCACTCGAGCGCCATTAATTGCAGCAGGCAAGATTGCTGATGTCGCACTCGATTTTGAAGGGCTGTCCATTGAAGATGGCAAAGATATGGGCGTCATTTCGCGGCGGTCATCAAACAGCTGGAAACTAGAAGTGTCCGGTGTCACGGGGCACAGCTCGCTTATCTTTGATTCGACATATGGCGACGGCGCGGTCTTTGAACTTGCGCGCATCTTGCACCGGTTCCGCACTGAGCTGCCGGAGCAGAACCTGACGTTCAATGTCGGCCTTGTGGCAGGCGGCCAGGAAGCAAGCTTAGATGCCGACGGCGTGCGCGTTAGCGCGAAGGGCAAGACAAACATAATAGCCGGTGTCGCGGTGGCCCGCGGAGATTTCCGGACCTTATCAGAGGAACAGAGCGCGCGCGTTCGGGAAAAGATGATTGCCATCGCTGCAGCCTCCGCTCCGAAAACCAAAGCAACAATCAGCTTCGACCCCGGCAGCTACCCTGCCATGGCGCCGACCGACGGCAATAAGGCGTTGTTGGCGCACCTCAATACGGTCAACCGGGACCTTGGCCTCGCAGAACAGCCAGCACTCGACCCTCTCAAGCGGGGGGCTGGAGACATTAGCTTTGTCGCCAATGACGTCGATGGTCTCGTTGGCCTGGGCGCATACAGCAAGGGCGACCATGCGCCCGGCGAGACGGTAGATCTCACAAGCATAAGGCGCCAAGCCAAACGCGCAGCCATATTGATGACCCGGTTGTCGCGCGGGAAATAGCATCCGGAGGCCAGCTTCATTGCAACCTCCTTATGTCACGCCGCGCTCGCGTACCGATTACAAACAGGCTTGCAATGTAGGGTTTGGCATGACAGCGTGTATGGAAGCATCGTCAATCGTCAATGACGGCAGCCGCGTGCATTGGGCTCATCAGGACGCTCCCAAGTCCGGTTAGGTGAGACCTTAGTGTGACTTTCCAAAGAATGACGTCGTCGCCTTGGCGTGGGGGCGTTGAATATCTTGGCAGTGACCGCAGCTGTGCCAAGGAAACTGAGCTAGTTTTCTGCCTGCCCGGTGGGGATATTGTTGCCTGAACGCGCACAGTGGCTGGAATGGCCATAGGAAAGGCCAGTCACATCTTGTGGCCGCCTCTCACAAATGCGTGGTCGACACCTGACCCTTGAACCAAAAAAAGGCGGCGCATTTCTGCACCGCCCGTTTCTATGTCGATTCAATTTGAGGTCGTGAGACTACCGACCTTCACGCGCGGCCTTACCGAATACGCGATATTGTTCATTACCAACAAAACCGAATTTCGTAATGCCACTGCGCTTCACTGCGACCAATGCCTTGTCAACAGTGTCATAAGGCGCTGTTGGTGCTGGCTGAAACTGAAGCTCAGGTTCCGGGTTCATTGAAGTCGTCCGGACCAGAAACTGCTCCATCTGCTGCAATGTAACCGGGGTACCGTTCCACTGGATAGTGCTATCCGGAAGAATGACGATCTTGTTGATCACAGGATCGATCGGAACCTCAGGTGGTGGTGCATTGGGGTCATTGACCGGAAGGTCGATGTTTACGGCGTGCGAAACCGGGGGGATGGTGATCATCAGCATGATGAGGAGAACGAGCATGACGTCGATCAACGGCGTCGTGTTCATTTCCATCATCGGCTGGCCATCATCGTTACCGCCACTCATTGCCATGATGATTGCTCCTTAAATTGCTTACTGGACATTCGCGTTTTCGAATGGCGACGAAATGAAGCCAACGCGCGCGAAACCAGCCATTTGCATGGTGTAAATTGCACCACCGATGCAACGATAGGGCGTGTTAATATCACCACGGATATGCGCTTCCGGCAACATTTCAGGCAAGATCTGACCAGCCGCAGCAGCTTCTTCGCCACCTAGCTTTTCGAATTCGGCCTTCAAATGCTTTGCCGCGCGATCCACCAACTCAGTTGAGTCTACGGGCGTGACGTTCCAGTATATGCGGCACTCGCCATTCGGGTTTGCACCTTCATAAGCGGGGTCACCTGGGTCACGACCTGCAACATCAGTCGTCGTCACCGACAAAAGCACGTTTTCACGTTTCGCCTTCGTTGGTTCAAACTTGACGATCGGAATATCCATTTTCACCGTTTGAATGGCGACCGGAATTGCGATGAGGAAAACGATGAGGAGCACCAGCATGACGTCGACGAGCGGCGTCGTGTTGATGTCAGACATTGGCGTATCATTGCCGCCGCCTCCTGAACTGATTGCCATTGGCCAATCCTCTCTAACTACATTGGGTCAAAAATCGAGCACCAGCGTCAGCTGGCGGATGGGCCGCGCCGAAACGCAGCCCTCACCCAATCTTACTTCTTTACCGCAGCGGCAGGTGCTGGTTTGCCAGGCGCTGCCATTGTGGTCACGGCTGGCTTCACGCGGCCACCCGAAGAGATGTAACCAAGCACATCGTTCGAGAAAGTTGCCAAGCTACGTGCGATCGTCTTGTTACGGGCCTGAAGCCAGTTGTACGCAAGCACGGCAGGAACGGCAACGAACAGACCAATTGCGGTCATGATCAGTGCTTCACCCACTGGGCCAGCGATCTTGCCGATGTCGGCCTGACCGGCAATACCAATTTTGATCAGCGCTGAATAAATACCGATAACGGTACCAAGCAGACCGACGAAAGGAGCCGTTGCACCAACCGTGGCAAGGAACGGAAGACCGGCTGCCAGCTTGTTGTTAATCGAATCTTCCGAACGGGCCATTGCGCCATGCAACCAGTCATGCGCTTCCACTGGGTCAGTCAAAAGGCCATGCTGCTTTTGTGCCTCAATACCGTCGTCAACGACCTGGCGATACGCGCTATCCTTGTCGAGCTTTGCAGCGCCTTCTTCAAGCGTGTTTGCACGCCAGAACTGTGCACGGACCTGCTTGTACTGGTTCATCACGCGACGTTGTTCGAACAATTTGGTGAACAAAATGTAGAATGAGAAAATCGACATGATGACCATGACGCTGAAAATCGCCCAGGAAATCGGACCACCTTCATTCAGTGCAGGGATAAGACCGAATTGTGCGGCCACATCTGGGTTTGCGGCACCAGCCGCAGTCAGAAACAAAATCGACATTTTAACTACCTCTCAAAAAATTTAACTCGCTAGCAATAAGACCCGGCGCGAAGGCTCCCCCTTTGCCGGGCCGGTATATTATTTCGGTATCTGCCACCGTACGCGGTTTGAGTAAGAACCTTCGATCTTCTCGCCGTTCCGGACAGCGGGATCAAAGCGCGCACGACGTTTGACGTTGGTGCAGGTTGCCGCATCCAGATCTTCATGACCGCTAGATTGCGTAATGGTGCAATCAATTACGCGGCCATCAGTACCGACAGTGACGCGAAATCCTGTCGTACCTTCACGCTCCTGCTGCAACGCACGTGACGGATAGTCGTTCGTGTTTGCCCAGTTGCCGGGGTTGCCCCTCGGCTTTGCCTCAGCAGTCGGACCTGCGGGTGGCGGTGGAGGTGGAGGTGGAGCTGCCGGCGCGGGCGGGGCAGCAGTCGGCACGATGCTGATCGACGGCGGCGGTGTCGCAACGGTCGTGATCTGTGGCGGCGGCGTCACCGTCTTCACAATAGGCGGAGGTGAAACGACCGGAGGCTCAATCTGCTTTTCTGGCTCAGGTGGCGGCGGCTCTTCTTCTTCTGGTGGTTCTTCTTCCTTCACATCAACTACGGTCATCTTTTCCTTGATGGACGTGACCGCGTCATACGCAAGACCCGTGACCAAGGCATAACCCAGGAAGACGTGAAGCAGGATAACAATGATGACAGAAACCAAACGGTTCGTGCTCATCCCATCTTGATCAGCATATGCCATGCGGAAACAACTCTCCTACCTTCAAAACAATACAGTACACGAACGTAACATGCTTGAACATGCCCGCGATGTACCCCCGCGATATCGAAATCTGTCTTTTTTTTGCTCGATTCATCGACGCATTAGCCAACCATAACAGGCCAAGCAATCCGGATTCTGCGATTCACGCGCAATTCATGGACAGGTCAGCATTATGCTACAATATGAGACAAGCCGAAATGGCGTCCAATTGCGGTTGAGGAAAGGGATTATGAATGCGCATCGTTCATGCAAAAATGAGTTTATGCTTGATTTTTCTAGGGCTTGGTACGGCAACGTCGGCACAGGCTCCGCTGGATCTGCCAGTCTCATTTGCAATTCAGGCGGATTCTGCAAGCTATTCAGATTTAGCGGACCTGATAGTAATATCGCCTCTCATTATCGACGTGACTGTTAGAAATGTAAAAAAGTTAACCGTCGAACAGTCAGTCGGCGTGCCCACATCGATGGAGCGGGTGTTGGTCGAAGCCGACGTTATGGCATTGATTCGCGGCGAAGGCGGGTTCGCCCCGCGCGTTCGTTTTTTGCTGGATGTGCCGAAAAACGCGAAAGGGAAAATTCCCAAGCTAAAAAAGCAGCGTGTGTTCCTCTTTGGGCGACAGGTTCAGGGTCGTTTGGGCGAAATTCAACTTTCCCGGCCGAATGCCGTGGCATTGTTCAGCGCTGCGAACGACACGCTAGTCCGCAACATTACTAGCGAGGCAGTACAATTGGGTGCGCCACGTCGAATTACCGGAATAACCAGCGCGTTTCACAGTGCTGGGACGGTTTTGGGCGAGGGCGAAACCCAAATATTCCTGAAGACGGACAACGATCAACCTCTGTCTCTCACCGTGCTGAGCCGGCCCGGCCAGCAAAAGCAGTGGGCTGTGTCGACAGCCGAAGTCATTGACGCGTCGGCGACGGCGCCCGAACGGTTTACATTGCTATGGTATCGCCTTGCCTGCGGTCTTCCGCGAAGCCTGCCATCCGAGCGGGTAGAAGCGGCCAGCAACCAAGACACTGCCCGCGCGCAGGCAGACTATAAGTTTGTGATTGACGCGCTTGGACCCTGCGGACGTAAGCGGTAGCGGGGAAATCGTCATGGGGCCGCAAATAACGGTGCGGCTTCCGCCAATACCAGCGTGAACCAGCCCTTCTGGTCACTATAATCTGCAATGGGTGTCCACGCACCGGCGCGCAGCAGCAGCCGCAATCCGCGCAGATCATATTTGTGGCTGTTTTCCGTATGGATGCTTTCGCCTGCTTTCATCGCAAACGCCTCACCAGAAACGCGGAATTCAACGTTGCGCAAACAACGCAGGTGCATTTCAATACGCGACTGCATGTCGTTCCATCGCACATCGTGCACAAAAGCTTCGACGGGAATATTCCCGTTGAGCTCGCCATTGATTCGATGCAGCAGGTTAAGATTGAACGCCGCCGTCACACCCGACATATCGTCATAAGCCGGGATCAAAACCTCGTCAGGCTTGATACGGTCAAAGCCTATCAGCAACTTCGCCCCTTCACCCAATATGTCGCGCATATGTCGTAGAAGATCGACGCTGCTGCGGGGCACGAAATTGCCAATGGTTGAGCCCGGAAAAAATCCAAGCCTTTGCGACGCCCCTAAAATCTCGGGTAATTCAACATCGCCGGTAAAGTCCGCTTCGACGGGAATGACTTTCAGGCCAGGAAAGCGCGATTGCAGAATATCAGCCGACGACCGCAGATAATCGCCGGAAATGTCGATGGGTACATATGCCGAGGGCGCAATGGCTTCCAACAACAAAGGCGTTTTCGTCGCGCTGCCCGCGCCAAATTCAATGACTGCAGCACCGGGTCCGATGCGCGCGGCGAGGTCAGCGCTGCACGATTGGAGCAAGGCCGTCTCCGTGCGCGTGGGATAATATTCGGGAAGACGCGTGATATCGTCGAACAATTCCGATCCGCGTTCATCATAGAACCAGCGCGCTGGAATGGCGCGCCGTGGACCCCTCAAACCGTTCAACACGTCGGCCTTGAACTGCGGGTCCGCCGCTGTTTCTAATTGTCTATCAGACATCTTTAGCCAATCTTAAACCAGTAAATTGCCAGCGTTGATGCGGATAAAAAAAGTTGCGATATGAGGCCCGCACATGGCCACGCGGCGTTGCACAGCTTCCGCCCCGCAACACAAACTGCCCGCTCATGAACTTGCCATTATATTCACCGACTGCCCCCTCGGCGGCGCGAAATCGCGGATAGGGCCGGTAGGCGCTGCCTGTCCACTGCCATACATTGCCGAACATCGCGTGCGCCGCCGTGGCATCGGGCCTGACCGCGCCGGGTGCGTCAAGCTGATTGCCTTCACGCGGATCGCGTCGTGCGGCCACGACTTCCCATTCCGCCTCGGTCGGCAAACGTGCCCCTGCCCAGCCTGCATAGGCATCGGCCTCATACAGGCTGATATGGGTGACGGGTGCGGCCAAGTCGATTTCGCGCCAACCATCCAGCCCGAACGAGCCCCATTGGCCATCTTTGTCCTTTCGCCAATACAGAGGCGCAATTGTGTTCTCGCGCTGCACCCAAGCCCAGCCATCGGACAACCAATGCCGAGGTTCACCATAACCGCCATCGGCCATGAATTGCATCCATTCGCCATTATTGACTGGACGGTCGGTAAGCGCGAAAGGTTGCAACAACGCTTCATGCCGCGGGCCTTCGCAGTCAAAGGCAAAGCCAGTTCCCGAATGGCCCATGGGGTGAATACCGTGCGGACCATCGACCCAATGCATATCGGTTGCAGCCAATGCCACTTCGGGAATGTCAGTATCCGCCCAATAAGCGGGTTGCATCGGGTTTTGCGCGAACAAGTGCAGGATATCGGTCAGCAGCAACTCCTGATGCTGTTGTTCATGCTGAATGCCAAGTTCGATCAGGTCGAGGGCAGCTTGCGGAAGCAGGTCCCACTGCGTAGCGATTACGCCCTCCACATGTGCACGATATTCCAATATCCGGGCCAAAGCGGGCCGTGTGATCAGCCCCCGCGCGTCGCGTGCGTGGCGCTGGCCTTCGGCCTCGTAATAGCTGTTGAACAAATAGCCGAAGCTGTCGTCAAACGGCCGATATCCCGGCACATGGTCGCGCAGGATGAAACTTTCCAAAAACCAAGTGACGTGCGCCAGATGCCATTTTGTGGGCGACGCGTCTGGCATCGATTGCACAGTGGCATCTGCATCCGATAATGGCGCGGCGAGGTCTGCCGTAAGCTGCCGGGCGGCAAAAAACCGGCCTTTCAGGTCGCCTGTCACCGCGATGCGCCCGGCACCCACAAAATATCACCGCCGCGCGACGCGTTGATCAACCGGCAAAGCGTAAAGAAATAGTCGGACAGACGATTGAGATATTTCAACGCCTGTGGGTTAATCGCCACATCAGCTGAAGCCATCACCAACGCGCGTTCCGCCCGCCGCGCCGTTACCCGCGCCATATGCATATGCGCCGCAGGCAAGCTTCCACCCGGCAGTATGAAGCTCGTCAGTGGCGGCAATTGCGCATTTGCCTCATCGATCGCGGCTTCCAACCATTCGACCTGCGCTGCAACAATCCGCAATTCCATCGGCGAGGGTTCAAACCTGTCGCCCGGCGTCGCGATATCCGCACCCAGGTCGAACAGGTCATTCTGGACGCGGCGCAAGCCAGTTACCAAAGGGGTTTCGCCCTCATCTGCCGCCAGCGACTGAATGGCAACGCCCAGCGCGCAGTTGGTTTCGTCCACTTCGCCAATCGCGTGTAACCGCGACGCTGTCTTTGATACGCGCGACCCGTCCACCAGCCCCGTTGTGCCATCGTCGCCAGTGCGCGTATAAATCTTGTTCAGCTTGACCATGCGCCGCGCTTATTGCGATCCGGCAACAAGAACCAGAATAGCGAGCAGCACAATCGTGATCGCTTGCCATTTTACGCGCGCGAACATCATTTTGTTCTGCACCGTCAGTGATTTGGGCAGACCGGCCTCATCTACGTCCGCTGGACGCAAATTGGCAAAAGCGTGCAAACCGCGCACCAAAGCAAAAGCAACGGCACCAGCGGCACCAATGATGAGGAGAACCAGCAAAATAGTCATCGGGAGAAGTCCTTGTCCGGGGCCAATACCCCGCAAAACCTATCTAGGCATCAGATAACGAAATTCCAAGCATTAGCGTTCCCTGACGCAAATTATCAATAAGTCCTGGCCCGCTTTCGCCCGCCAGACGTCTTGCGGATAAAGCAGGCGATGATTTGCTTTTGGAAAGCTTCTCGCCGCTGGCGTCGAGCAGTAAAGGGTGATGCCAATACACAGGCTCTGGCATATCAAGCAATTGCTGCAACAGCCGATGGATGGCGGTATATGCAAAAAGGTCTTTGCCGCGCACAATATGGGTGATCTGATCTGCTGCATCGTCACACGTCGCTGCCAGATGATATGAGGCAGGTGCATCCTTTCGCCAGATCACGACATCCCCGAACGCCATTGGATGGGCATATTGCTTTCCTGCCGTGAGATCCGTCCATGTCAGCGGCCCAGCCATAGCCAGCGCCTTTTCCATATCCAGCCGCCAGCAAAAGGCAGTATCGCCTTGATAGGGCCTGACGCGGCACGTTCCCGGATATTGCGGCCCGTCGGGGCCATGTGGCACTGACTTATGCCTTAGCGCTTCGGCTATATCGCTTCTGCTGCAGCCACAGCGGTATAAAAGGCCTGCACATATCAGACTGTCCCTTGCCGCCGCGTAGCGGGCAATATGTTGCGACTGAAACTGGACCGCGCCGTCATGTTCCAATCCAAGCCATTCCATATCCGCCATAATCGCCTCAATATACTCCGGCCTGCTACGGGTGCCGTCGATATCCTCAATGCGCAAGTGGAATTGGCCACCAAAGGCGCGGGCAAAATCATGGGCGCACAACGCCGAAAAAGCATGCCCCATATGCAACTGCCCGTTGGGACTCGGTGCAAATCTCGTGACTGGCCGAGTTCCATACGTCAACGGAACGGGTAAATATTTCCTGATAAAATCCAACGCCGTCAAAAAATTATCCCCAACAATACCACATCCAGTATCTTTACCTACTTGACGTCACAATATGTGCAAATAGGTTGCCGAATGTCAGAATGCTGTAACGCTGATATGCTTAAAGCATGTATGACAAAAGGGGAGTAGGGTTCGACTTATGTTGCATACCGGAACTTTCGAGGCAGCTGGCCGGGCGCGGCACCCGGAAAACTGCCCTGCGCTGGTGCTGAATGCGGATTACACGCCGCTGAGCTATTACCCTTTAAGCCTGTGGCCTTGGCAGACTGCCATAAAAGCCGTGTTTCTCGACAAGGTCGATATCGTCTCGAACTACGACCGGCATGTGCATAGCCCAAGCCTCGACATGAAAATTCCGTCGGTCATTGCGCTGCGCCAATATGTAAAACCCTCCGAATATCCGGCTTTCACGCGGTTCAATCTGTTCCTGCGCGACAAGTTTGAATGCCAATATTGTGGATCGGGAGACAATCTGACCTTCGATCACATCGTCCCGCGCCGGCTGGGCGGGATCACGAGCTGGGAAAATGTCACGACCGCTTGCTTGCACTGCAACCTGAAAAAAGGAGGTCGCACGCCCAAGCAAGCGCATATGCAATTAAACATGGCTGCAATCCGGCCCACGAGCTGGCAATTGCAGGACCGGGGCCGCGCGTTTCCGCCCAACCATCTACACGAAACATGGCACGATTGGCTGTATTGGGATATCGAGCTGGAGGGGTAAGACCCTACTGCGTTACGGTTAACGCAGGCACTGCGCGCGCGGCATCTTCAGGCGTGATACCCGGCGGCGGCGCTGCTGCAATGCGTTCTTCCCCGCGCATCACTCGCCCAGCCCGCCTGATTGCGTCACGCAAGCGCGGGTAAATTCCGCAGCGGCACAGGTTAGTGATCGCGGCATCAATTTCGGCGTCGGTCGGGTTGCTGTTTTTCTTCAAAAGCACCGAAGCCGCCATGATGACGCCTGATATGCAAAATCCGCATTGTGGGACATTGCTAGCAACAAACGCCTGTTGAAGCGGGTGGCTGCGGTCCCGGCTGAGGCCTTCGATCGTTGTGACGAAACGGCCCTCGGCCTCAGATATGGTGACCAGGCAGGAACGGATCGCCTCTCCGTCGATTTCGACGATACAGGCACCGCAATCGCCGCTGCCGCAGCCAAATTTGGTACCCGTAAGGTTCGATGCATCCCGCAATGCCCATAACAACGGCGTTTGTGCGTCCATCTTATACTGGACCGGCCGGTCGTTGACGGTAAATTTGGTCAAATCTCCCCTCCCGCTTGCGGAATGGGCCGGGGAAAGGCGTGTCGCATTTTCATCATATGTTGTTACCCTCCCCTACCCCCTCCCGCAAGCGGGGGGGATGACCGTTTTCAACACCATTCCCGGCGAACGGTTAATGTTTCAGGCCAGAATCAGTCCCGCCAGCTTTTATCGATCTGGTCAACCTTGCGCACCATGGCGTCGAATTCGACACGTCCCGAACCACCGGGAGGCGATGCCATATACAAGTCGCGCTGGTGCACGGCGATGACCTCTGGCGAAACGGTGATTGGCGTGCCCATTTGCATCGTTGCAATTTGCTGTTCGCAGGCACGTTGGAGGGCCCAATATTTGATGAAGGCATCGGGCAACGTCTTGCCCATGACGACAGGGCCATGGTTTTTCAGCATTAATATGCGCTTGTCACCCAAATTCTGAACCAGCCGCACGCCCTCTTCTTCGCGCACTGTCACACCTTCAAAATCATGATAGGCCAGTTGCCCCATGAAATTGCAGGCGTAAAAATTTACAGGCTGCAGTCCGCCCTCAAGGCTGCAAACTGCGACAGTTGCGGTGGTGTGCGTATGGATGATCGCATGTGCGTCCGGCAAAGTGCGGTGGAACAGGCTGTGCTGGACAAAGCCAGCCTTGTTAACATGCCACGGGTTGTCGACGTCGATCTTGTTGCCATCGATATCAATTTTGATCAGGCTCGACGCAGTAACCTCACCGAAATGCATGCCATACGGATTAATGAGAAATGCGCCCTCTTCATCCGGCACCTTAACGGTGATGTGATTGAACACCAACTCGTCCCAACCGAACATTGAAAATATCCGATAGCAGGCTGCAAGCTCCTGCCGTGCGGTCCATTCGGCTTCACTATATTTGCTGTTCGACATCAACTGTGTGGCCATGCACGCTCTCCTTTGGCACCATTATGCATCCATCGGAAGATATTGACAACTGCCGTCCTGCTATCGCGCCGGGTATCGGCCGACGCCGAAATTCCACAAACTTGACCGGGTTGTTCGGACCTCGGGGCAGCAGCAAGTCCGGCGGGCATTGAATTGAGGCAGAGTTGACGTGATTAATGCAGAATAGGTGCATATTGGCCAAAAATGGCGCAATTGCGACTTGAACTTTCGGACTTTAGGCTATAGGGGGCTCAACAACACGCCGCCTGTGAACGCGGCGATTTTCGTTTTTAGCCTTTCAAAGTGGCAGTTTTAAGCCATTTTGCCGATTCGATGCGGAGTTGAGTTTTTTATGCAAATCATGGTTCGCGACAATAACGTTGATCAGGCCCTACGCGCGCTGAAGAAAAAGCTGCAGCGTGAAGGCGTTTATCGCGAAATGAAGCTGCGTCGTCATTTTGAAAAGCCATCGGAAAAACGTGCCCGTGAAAAGGCTGCCGCTGTCCGTCGCGCTCGCAAGATGGAGCGCAAGCAGCAGGAACGTGACGGCGCGAAATAGTCGTTTGCGATCTGCAACAAGGAAGGCGCCTGTTACCGGCGCTTTTTTTGTGTCTAGAATCCGCGCTGCTTTCTGCTAGTCAGCGCCCAACAAAGCCAACAGGAAATTCATAATGTCCGTCACTGCCGTTCCAATCCTGCCGCTTAAAAAAGGCTCGCTCACCAAATATTGGGCCGCGATTGCGTTGGTTCTCGCAACTGCGGGGGGCCTCGCTTATTGGGGCACCAGCGATGTACGGCAGGAGTTCGGCGATGTCGTGACGACGCCGTCCGGTTTGCGCTACAAGATTATTCAAACTGGCGAAGGGCCGACGCCCACTGACAATGATGTCGTGCTTGTCAGCTATAAAGGCATGTTGAAAGACGGCACCGTTTTTGACCAGAATCCGCAAGCTGGCTTTCCAGTGACCGGCGTTGTTCCCGGCTTTTCAGAAGGCCTGAAGATTATGCAGCGTGGCGGCAAATATCGCCTGTGGATCCCGGCTGAGCTTGGCTATGGCCCGGACGATCAGCGCAACCCGCAAACCGGCGAAGTTGCCATTCCTGGCGGTAGCGAACTGACATTTGATGTCGAACTGCTTGAGTTTAAATCGCGCGCTGAAATCGAAGCTATGCAAAAACAGATGCAGGAAATGCAGCAACAACAAGGTGCTGCCGCAGGCGGCGGCCAGGCTGGTGGCGCACCACAGGGCCTACCCCCTGAAATCCAGGCGCAAATCGACGCCCAAATGCGCGGTCAGTAAAGACGTGGGGCTTAAGCCCCCTGCAACAATCCCTCGTCCTTGATCCGCTTTTGCCAATAAGCTGGCGCGAGCTGGTGGACATTGTTCCCGTCACTGTCGACTGCGACCGTGACGGGGAAATCCTGCACTTCAAATTCGTAGATGGCTTCCATGCCTAAATCTGCAAAGCCGACAATCTTGCTTCCCTTGATGGCGCGGGCCACTAGATAGGCGGCGCCGCCTACGGCCATCAGATAGGCGCTCTTGTGCTTGGCGATGGCTTGCGTTGCTGCCGGGCCGCGTTCCGCCTTACCAACGCAGGCAAGCAGGCCTTGCTCAAGCATCATGTCCATGAACTTGTCCATCCGCGTGGCGGTTGTGGGGCCCGCTGGCCCTACAATTTCTTCTCCTACCGGATCAACGGGTCCGACGTAATAAATCATTCTGCCTTTGAAACTGACGGGCAGTTCTTCGCCGCTGGCCAGCATGTCGGCAATACGTTTATGCGCAGCGTCGCGTCCGGTTAGCATCTTGCCATTTAAAAGCAGTCGGTCGCCTTGCTTCCAACTGGCAACGACGTCCGGCGTCAGGGTATCAAGGTCCACACGAATGGCCGCAGCGTCCGGTTTCCAATCGACCTTTGGCCATTCATCAAGCTTGGGCGGTTCAAGATAGGCAGGGCCAGAGCCATCAAGCGTGAAATGCGCGTGGCGCGTGGCGGCGCAATTGGGGATCATTGCCACGGGCTTTCCTGCGGCGTGGCATGGCGCATCCATGATCTTCACGTCCAATATTGTCGACAGCCCGCCAAGCCCTTGCGCACCGATACCAAGGGCGTTGACCTTGTCAAAAATCTCGATCCGCATCGCTTCGATATCATTTTGCGGCCCCCGCGCCTTTAGCGGCCCCATATTAATTGGTTCCATAAGAGCCTTTTTGGCCAGCAGCACGCAATGTTCGGCTGTGCCGCCAATGCCGATGCCCAACATCCCCGGTGGGCACCAGCCAGCGCCCATTTGCGGCAGCATCTCCACCACCCAATCGACGATATTGTCCGAAGGGTTCATCATCTTGAATTTGGACTTGTTCTCGCTGCCGCCGCCTTTTGCGGCCACGTCGACGGATATTTTTGATCCGGGCACCATATCTACATGCAAAACGCATGGCGTATTGTCCTTGGTATTCCGGCGCGTAAATGCCGGGTCAGCGAGGACCGAAGCGCGCAGCTTGTTATCCGGGTGCAGATACGCCCGGCGGACGCCCTCGTCGATTACCTCTTGCAGCGACGACGACGTGTCTTCCAAGCGGCAGTCCATGCCCCATTTCACGAATATGTTGACGATGCCTGTATCCTGACAAATCGGCCGATGCCCCTCTGCGCACATCCGGCTGTTCGTCAATATCTGGGCGATAGCATCTTTGGCCGCCGGCGACTGTTCAGCCTCATAAGCATCCCCCAACGCGCGGATGTAATCCATCGGGTGGAAATAGCTGATATATTGTAGCGCGTCAGCGACGCTATCGATCAGATCGGCATTGCGGATAATAACGGTCATGGCGGCCCCGTAGCTGTTGTTGCCCCAGCCCATAACGTGAAGGGACACGGATTCAAGCGGGATTGTGGATTGGTGACCCCGTGCTGGATAAAGACTTTGTTCATCTGGGGTTCAAGTAATTCACGCCGGGGTATTCCAACAGACGTACAACGGTCCAATCCATACGTCCTAAATATCAATCATATATGCGATGGATGGAATATGCCCGAACGCTCAACCGATATTCGTTACGAAATAGCTATTTTATGGCGAAACAATTAGTCCATATAATCGATTATTGACTTTGTGGACTTCCCACCACTGCGAATTTTCCAATCCTATTAGGATTTGCAAACTTAACACTTTAATCAATTTGGAGAATATTATGTTACGTTTATTGACCGCGACCAGTCTACTGGCGCTAACTGCCCTGCCAGCCATGGCACAGACTGAAACCCAGCCGACAACACCGTCATCAGACAAGGCTCAGCACGGCAACGCCCATTCGGCTACGCCTGCGACACCTGCTACCCCTGCCACCCGTGCAACGCCACGAAGCGGCGATGAGGCTACCGTACCAGCAACGCGGGCTACGCCAGCAACGCCCGCGACGCCAGCAATGGACCAGCCCTCGGTTTCTGAGCCAACGGTGCCCACTGGCACAACTGAGCCACGTGAAGTCACTGTGCAAAAGCTGGTCGACGCCGAATTTCCAACTTACGACGCCAATAATAATGGCAATTTGGAACCAGCCGAGTTCAGCAACTGGGTGTTAGCGCTTTATGATGCCTCCGGTGACGCAAATGCGCCCAAGGATGCCGCTGCCAAGGCAAAATGGGCCAAATCTGCATTTGCGACCGCTGACACTGACAAAAATAAAATAGTGTCCAAGGCTGAAATGAACATCTTTTTGATTGGCTAAAATTTCTCCCCTGACCGGTTTCGCCGGTCGACTCCATCGGGCCCGGAGGCAAATCCGGGCCCGTTTTTTGTGCCGCACCTAGGGCAAATATATAATCTCCATTTCGGGTCGAGAAATATTGCTCCCCCTTCATTTTCCATCTTGCGCGACAGAAATTGCTTAGCAAGTCCGCGCGTCGCTGCACTGCAGCACAGTTGGCACTGCGACGAACTGAATCAAATGAGCGACGAATTGAGGGCTTAATTTTCAATTTACCCTCTTGCGTCTGGAAATGAATAAGGCACAATAGGTAGCGGTTGGCCATAGGGGGCATTACCACAAATTGTGCTTTGGTCTGCAGACGGTGATTCTGCCGGTGGGTGCTTTTTTCCCGTCGATAAGCTGGGGACAAGTAAAAATACTCCCCCTGACAAGGCCAGAAAATGCTAACAGGGAATTCGCGCCCTGAGTCGAACAATATGGGAACATCGCTTCCCGCAATATACAGCAGGTCGCTGGATGCCGGATCAGCCGACAACCAGTTTCGGGTCGCCGCAAGGAATGGAGCTACAGGTTAAGATGGATTTCAGGGATACTGGCCAGGGGGCCGACGACATGACCGCAATGATGACAGATGTGCTTGAGAAAGTAGCCGAGGCTGCGAAAGCTGACGTCGCTGAAACCAAGAAGCCAGCGTCCAGCAAGAGCGTCGATGCGCGCCGCTTCAATGTTGTTACCGATTCGTCACGCGACGTCTTGCTGACCGAATTCGGCAAGGATACGTTGCAGGACCGTTATCTGCTACCGGGTGAAAGCTACCAAGACCTGTTTGCACGCGTTGCGTCGGCATATGCTGACGACGAGCCCCACGCGCAGCGTCTGTATGACTATATCTCGCGTCTGTGGTTCATGCCGGCAACGCCCGTATTGTCCAACGGCGGCACTGGTCGCGGCCTGCCGATCAGCTGCTATCTGAACTCGGTCGATGACAGCCTTGAAGGCATCGTCAACACCTGGAACGAGAATGTCTGGCTTGCCTCGCGCGGCGGCGGCATCGGCACTTATTGGGGCAATGTCCGTGGTATCGGTGAGCCTGTCGGCCTGAACGGCAAGACCAGCGGCATCATTCCGTTCGTCCGCGTGATGGACAGCCTGACACTTGCCATTTCGCAAGGCTCGCTGCGTCGTGGTTCGGCGGCATGCTATCTTGACGTCAGCCACCCCGAGATTGAGGAATTCCTCGAAATCCGCAAGCCATCGGGCGATTTCAACCGTAAGGCGTTGAACCTGCACCATGGTGTGTTGCTGTCCGATGCCTTCATGGAAGCTGTCCGCGCTGGCGAGGAATTCCACCTGCGCAGCCCCAAGACTGGCGAAATCCGCAGCACGATCGATGCGCGGTCCTTGTTCCAGAAGCTGGTCGAAACCCGCCTTGCAACGGGCGAGCCATATATCATCTTCAGCGACACCGTGAACAACGCGATGCCAAAGCATCACCGCGATCTGGGCCTCAAGGTTTCGACCTCGAACCTCTGCTCGGAAATCACTTTGCCGACCGGCCGCGACCATCTGGGCAATGACCGGACAGCCGTGTGCTGCCTGTCATCGCTCAACCTTGAGAAATGGGATGAGTGGAACGGCGACAAGGTCTTCATCGAAGACGTGATGCGCATGCTCGACAATGTGCTTCAGGATTTCATCGACCGTGCGCCCGACGAAATGTCACGTGCGAAATATTCCGCCAGCCGCGAACGCTCGATTGGCCTTGGCGTCATGGGCTATCACAGCTTCCTTCAGTCCCGCGGAGTGGGCTTTGAAAGCGCGCTTGCCAAATCGTGGAACATGAAGTTCTTCAAGCATATCCGCGCGCAAGTCGACGAAGCATCGATGATGCTTGCCAACGAACGCGGCGCATGCCCCGACGCCGAAGAAATGGGCGTTATGGAGCGTTTCTCCTGCAAGATGGCGATTGCACCGACCGCGTCGATTTCGATCATCTGCGGCGGCACCAGCGCGTGCATTGAGCCGATCCCGGCCAATATCTACACGCACAAGACCCTGTCGGGCAGCTTCATCGTCAAGAACCCTTATCTGGAAAAACTGCTTCAGGAAAAGTCGAAGGATTCGACCAATGTCTGGAACAGTATTCTTGAAAAGGGCGGCTCGGTCCAGCATCTCGACTTCCTCACGCCAGAGGAAAAGGACACGTTCAAGACCAGCTTTGAAATCGACCAGCGTTGGTTGATTGAGCTGGCCGCCGACCGCACGCCTTATATCGACCAGGCAACGTCGCTGAACCTGTTCATTCCGGCCGATGTGGAAAAATGGGACCTTCTCATGCTCCACTTCCGCGCGTGGGAGCTGGGCGTGAAGTCGCTATATTATCTGCGTTCGAAATCGATCCAGCGCGCGGGCTTTGCTGGCGGCGTTGAGGCGGACAACACCGCCGAGGCCCCAGTGATCGAGCTTGCCGCACAAACCGATTATGAAGAGTGCCTCGCCTGCCAATAAGGCACGCCGACACCATTTCGAAGTTGTAAAATTTAGGTCCAAGGAAACAGACATGTCATTGTTAGAAGCACGCAACAGCTACAAGCCCTTCGAATATCCATGGGCCTATGACTTCTGGAAACGCCAGCAGCAGATTCACTGGTTGCCCGAAGAAGTGCCGCTGGGCGAAGATTGCCGCGATTGGGCGCAGAAGCTCTCCGACCATGAACGCAACCTGCTGACGCAAATCTTCCGCTTCTTCACGCAAGCCGATATCGAGGTGCAGAATTGCTACCACGAAAATTACGGCCGCGTGTTCAAACCGACCGAAGTCAAGATGATGCTCACCGCGTTCTCCAACATGGAAACCGTGCATATCGCGGCGTACAGCCATTTGCTCGACACCATCGGCATGCCCGAATCCGAATATTCGGCGTTCCTTGAATATGAAGAAATGGCGGCGAAGGTCGATTATATCCACCAGTTCGGCGTCAACACCGACGAGGATATCGCCCGCACGCTCGCCATGTTCGGCGGCTTTACCGAAGGGCTCCAGCTGTTCGCCTCGTTCGCGATGCTGATGAACTTCCCGCGCTTCAACAAGATGAAGGGCATGGGGCAGATCGTATCATGGTCGGTCCGCGACGAGTCCTTACATTGCGAAGGCATCACCAAGCTGTTCCACGCATTCTGCGCAGAGCGCGGATGCCTGACCAAGGCGGTCAAGGAAGACATCATCGATTGCTGCCAGAAGGTCGTCCGTCTGGAAGACAGCTTCATCGACCTCGCGTTCGAAATGGGCCCGGTCCCCGGCATGACCGCCAAGGAAATCAAGCGCTACATCCGCTACATCGCCGACTGGCGCCTGGGTCAGCTTGGATTCCAGCCAATCTACATGGTCGAAGACCACCCGCTGCCATGGCTCGCACCATTGCTGAACGGTGTCGAGCACGCCAACTTCTTCGAAACCCGCGCCACTGAATACAGCAAGGCGTCCACACGTGGCGATTGGGGCCAGGTATGGGATTCGTTCGACCGTCGTAAGAAGAAAGACGTCGCCGAGATCATCGTCGCCGAAAATGACGGCATGGACATGTTCGAACAGGCTGGGGTCGCTGCGGAGTGAGTAAAGCTAAGCAAGCCGTTATTGATAAGGAAAATAAAGCAGAACATCACCTGTACGTCAAATTTAGCCGAGAAAAACAAGGCGAAAAGTTCACCTCATTTCGAGTAGCTTCTACTCTCGATAGTTTGAAGCAAAACCCTGCAGAAACAGAAACCAAAGATGAGAGTGATGATGAAACCAACGATCAGGATAAAATTGTATCCGGATTTGGAGAGTTATGCAGTAAATTTATTGATAGGTTTGAAGCCGATCTATCGAGGTATCATCACTTAATATCGATCATTACGTTGATTGGCGGCAGCATGGCTGCCGGAGGACTGGAAGGTCAGGTTCTGCCAGAGGCGAAAAAGCATGGCGTGCAAATTGAAGGTGATGAGCTGTCAGAAATATATGGACTAAGCGACAATGGCTTTGAAAGTGTTATAAAACAAGTTCACCGATTGAATGAAATAAACGCCGGCTTAGCGGCATTACCTTCAAGTTTGTTGCTCAGCTTGGTTGCAACGTTTGACTCTCTGACCGGTGATTTCATAAATGAAATATTGCGTAGTGAGCCTACCAAAGTAAAATTTAGTGATAAAACGATAACATATCGTGAACTGTTTCAGTCAAATGACGTTTCAAAAATACTAAACGATGCTATTGAAAACGAAGTTAACCAGTTGCTGAGAGGTTCGCACCAAGATCAGCTTGAATACATAGAAAAATTAATCGAAACGCAAATTGTAGGCAAATATGACAGGCTGCCTAATTATCTTGAGATATTCGAACGACGAAATCAATTTGCCCATGCAGCAGGTATAGTGACTGATAGATACATCGAGAAATGTAAATCGTTCAAAAGCCCCGTTGACGGGCTTAATGTAGGGGAAAATTTTAATCTTGGTCCGAAATATTTACATAGGGCAGTGGATTATCTTAGTGAATTTGGAATTATGTTTGCATTTATGGCGTGGCGCAAACTAGACAAAAAATCACCGCAGCCATTTACTAAATTGAACCAAGTCTGTTTCGACTTAATCAGTAAACGTCGATATCGATTAGCCATTCATCTCCTTGATTTTGCCCTCCATAAGCAGAGTTGCAATGCAGACGACATTACAAAACGAATGATGCAGGTCAATTTAGCAAACTCCCACGCGCGTTCAGGTAAAGCTGATATGGCTCAAAAAACACTTGATGAATTAGACTGGTCTGCTTGTTCTGACGATTTCAAAATCTGTGTCGCGGCCGTAAAAGGAGATGTCGATCAGGTGTGTAAGATTTTACCCAGGGCGGCTGCATCAAATGCAATTAGCAAATCAGCGCTCAGAACTTGGCCTGTGTTCGATAACGTCAATGATACGAAAGAATTCGCCGCTGCCTTCGAAGAAACCTTTTTGGAACCATATCAGGTAGAATTGGTATCTGGAAATACACTCGAGCCGGTCGAAATTGCCAACGACGATCGGCCAGATTAATACTGATAACTCGATTCATTACTTCAGTTAAGACTCAGGTCGGTAAAAACGAGATAATTAAGAACTTTCGGAGAGAGCTAACCACAGCCTCAACCTCCCCTTAACCATCGCATGCCATTTTACATTTATGGCCCGCGACTCCTTCCTCAAAACCGCTGCCCCATTGGTCGTCCTGACCTTTCTGGCCGTGTATAATTTTCCGATGTCGAAAGAAGAGCGGGCGGCGGCTGGCCTTCCGGACCCGCCTGTGTTTTACAGATATTGCTCCGATGTCCGCGCCGCTGGCAAGGCGCCGTTGCATCATGGAGAGCCCGGCTATATGGCACATCTGGACCGCGATAATGACGGCATCGCTTGCGAGTCTTATTGATCAGGATATTAAGCGGTCTCGCCCATGAACTTCGCCTCCCTCCTCACCCTCCCCAACCTCGTCGCGGCGTTTGCGCTGATCAACCTTGCGACATTCATGCTGTTCGGTTTTGACAAACTCCGTGCCGAGGCGGGTTCTTGGCGGATATCGGAGGGAACTTTGCTCGCCTGGGCATTTTTCGGCGGGTCGGTCGGGGCTTATGCTGGCCGCGCGGTATTTCGGCACAAGACGCGCAAGCAACCCTTTTGCAGCCACCTGCACCAGACGGCGATACTGCACGGCGTGGCCGCCGCGCTTGCGGGCGGGTGGATGCTTGCTGGCTAGGCCTGCCGACCCCGCCGCACAAATAACGGCATCAGCGCGAACAGGGTCTGGCCGGCCAAGCCGATAATCCCCGGCATCGCGAAGAGGGAACCGAGCCACGCCGCAGGTGGTTGCCCGAACAATAGGCTGGCCAGCGTCACCTCCGCCAGCATCAGCATTAAAAACGCAATAACGCCCATGATTGCCTTTTCCCGCACCGACGCCAGCCTGTACCGCCCGACCAGCCACCCCGCCGCAAACCAGCTTGCGATCAGCATCACCGGCTGTTCGGCCAGCACCGCATTCGTCTCGCCGACCATCGGCACCAGCCACAGCACCCGCAATGTTCCAAGCACGAAGCCCAACGCAAACACCGTGGCGAAATAGGCCGCGCCGGCCTTGTATGCGGTATGAAGCTGCCTCCCCATGACGCCGATATAACATGTCGGCGTCGGCATCGCCACTGGCGGTCTGCCTGATATTGCAACCTTTTCATTGCAATGTAGGATTTGCTTTGAGATGATCGCGGTCGCTCCGCAAATGCGGACGATTTTTGTCAGGTCCGCTCATGCGGGCCATGCTCTTTGAAAATGTCCCCTTCGGGGGACAACAAACGTTGCGGACATAATCGCGCCAAACGCACTGGAACGGGTGCAGCGCGCGGACCGTTTAGGTGAGACCCTAGTGTGACTTTTCAATTCGGGCGCGCTGATCGTATCGGCTAAATGGCCGGTGTCTGCCTATTCCACCGCCATCAACTGGCTTGGAAACGGGACGGCCAGCTCGGCGGCTTCGGCCCAATCGGCGGTTAGCCATGCCTGATAATCCGCCTCGTGCAAGATCACGGGCATGGCCTTTGGATGTAAAGGCGCGACCAACGGGTTTGGCGCGCAGGTGAGGAAGGCAAAGACCTTGGACGGCGGGGGCGCAGCGTTCGCGCTTTCGCTCTGGTCCGCATCCTCCAGATTGTGCAGCAAATCACCCGTGCTTGCCTGTTTTGCCG
>NZ_JBKBQV010000006.1:0-70048 GCF_046292425.1 Sphingorhabdus sp. | reverse complement strand
GCACAATTGTGCTAACAACCGCCCTTTAACGGCCACCTATAGCATGTAACGAAAGATTTCTTACATCGTTCCTGCTTATAATGACCGATAGCCGATAAGTGACCGAAACCTAGCCTCGCTTTTCGGGGTCGACGTGGAGCCAGTCAGCATGGCGCGGTGCTTTTTTCGTTTCGCTCCATTCCTGGAGCATGAGCGGGGCAACACGTTTCAATTCGGCATGTTGTTCTGGCGTGCCGATGTTGCAGGCAAGCTCCAGCCTGTGGCCATTGGGATCAAAGAAATAGATTGACCGGAATATGCCATGAAATGTTGGGCCGACTACGTCGATACCTTGTGCCTCAATATGCGCCTTGGCAGCCAGTAGCGCGTCCATATCCGCAACCTCAAAAGCAATATGCTGCACCCAAGGCGGCGTATTGGGGTCTTTACCCATGTCTGGTTGGTTGGGCAGTTCGAAGAACGCAATGACGTTGCCGCCGCCGCAATCGAGGAAGATATGCATATAAGGGTCATATTCGCCAGTCGACGGTACATGATCCTCTGCAAAGGCCGTTGTAAACTCCATGCCCAGCACGTGCGCATACCAATCCGCCGTCGCCTTGGCGTCCTTGCAGCGGTAGGCGACATGGTGAATGCGACTGAGCTTAATGGGCGCGTTCATGTAACCGGCTCCTCAATCTGCAGCGCGCCACGTTCAATCTGGTCACGCTCGATGCTTTTGAACAAAGCGGTGAAGTTGCCTTCGCCAAAGCCTTCATCCTTCTTGCGCTGTATGAATTCGAAAAAGACAGGGCCGATCATGGTCTGCGAGAATATCTGCAGCAGAAGTCGCGGGTCACCATCTTCGGTTGAGCCATCAAGCAATATGCCGCGTGACTGAAGCTCCTTCACTGGTTCGCCATGGCCGGGCAAGCGCTCCTCCAGCATGTCATAATATGCCTTTGGCGGTGGCGGCGCGAACGGAGTGCCCAGCGCTTTTAGCCGGTCCCAACATGCAGGAAGGTCATCGCAGGAAAAGGCGATATGCTGAATGCCTTCGCCATTATAGGCACGAAGATATTCCTCGATCTGCCCGCCGCCGGCCTTGCCCTCCTCATTCAACGGAATGCGGATCTTGCCATCAGGCGCGGTCATCGCGCGGCTCGTGAGGCCGGTATATTCGCCTTTGATGTCGAAATAACGGATCTCGCGGAAATTAAACACCCGCTCGTAAAAGCTGCCCCAATGGGCCATGCGGCCACCATAGACATTGTGCGTCAGGTGATCGATAATCTTGAAGCCGGCACCGACAGGATTGCGATCGACCCCGGGTAGGTAGTCAAAGTCGATGTCGTAAATCGACAGCGCATCACCGTAACGATCCACCAGGTAAATCATCGCGCCGCCAATACCGCGAATAGCAGGCAAGCGAAGTTCCATCGGGCCGGTGCGCGTTTCGACAGGTTCGGCACCGCGCGCAATTGCTTCGTCATATGCAATACGCGCATTTTTTACGCGAAACGCCATACCGCAGGCCGAAGGGCCATGTTCCGCTGCGAAATAGGCCGCAGGGCTTTTGGGTTCGTAATTGGCGATCAGGTTAATCTCACCCTGACGCCACAGGTCGACATCCTTTGACCGATGCCGCGCGATACGGCTAAAGCCCATGCGTTCAAACACAGGTTCAAGCAGGCCTTTTTCCGGCGCGGAAAACTCGATAAATTCGAACCCATCCAGACCCAGCGGGTTTTCGAACAAATCGGCCATAATCACGCTCCTGAAAAACTGGTTACATTTGCAACCAGTTTAGGTCATCGGCGTGTTGGAGTCAATGCAGGCACCGTTCAGGTGAAATGCAAGCGCCGGTATTTTCCACGGAAGTAAAGCAACGGATCACGGCGCGGTTCAAAACTTGCCTTTTCAACGCGGCCGACAAGAATGAAATGATCCCCCGCCTCATGCAGCGCATGCTGTTTGCATTCGAATATGCCAAGCGAGCTTGGCAAGATCGGCGCGCCATATTCGCCCACCTCCCATCGCGTTCCGGCGAAGCGATCCTCGCTTTTTCCTGCAAACAGGTTGGAGACTGGCTGTTGCCCGATCTGCAGGACATTGACTGCAAAATCGTCAATAGACCGCAATGTCTCAGCACTACCGGCGTTGTTGGCTATGCATACCAACAGCAAGGGCGGATCGAGCGATACGCTGGTGAAACTGTTGGCAGTCAGGCCCACCGGCCGGCCATCCGGCGCATGGGCAGTAATGATGGTCACGCCTGTCGCAAAACAACCCATTGCGTCGCGCAAAGTGCGCGCGTCAGAGCCGGAGCGATATTCGGGGATAAACCGCGGCTGTTTGCGTTCGAGAAAATCAATCAGCAACCCGTTGAATGCCTCTGCCCTCTCGGCAACGATCAACAGCCCACCACCATCAACATCGATGGCTTCTGCGCTGGGCAGATGGTCGACAAAGCCAGGCTGTACGGACACAGGATCACAATGGTCCAAAGCACCGCTAATAATACGCGACGGGAGTGCAATGTGCGGGGCTGCAGCGGTGAGACGGTCGCCAATTCCATTAGCGTCGAATGCGTCAAAAATGGCACTGTCGTATCTCGCCTGATTCAGGCCCTGACCAGGCGCAGCCGAAAGACGGTCGGCATAGGCCCGCATTGAGCCTTCAGCATGGACCGTAGGCGGGTCCACGAAAATCAGGCCGGATGCCAGTGTCGCAGCATCTTCGGCCAGCGCCATTGTCGCAATCCATGCACTGTGCGATGCGGCAACGACCACAGGCCGGGTGCGCATTTGGCCTAGAACAGCGCGCAAATCTTCGACATAGGCATTAAAGTCATACCGGCCGTCTGCGGGCCACTCGCTTCCGCCATGACCGCGCAGATCTACATTGATGACATGGCGTCCGGCCTGTTCAAGGCCGATAGCCACGTCCTCCCACATATTACGGGTCTGGCCAAAGCCATGCAGCAAGACGATCGACGGATCATCGGCAGATCCGATATCGTCGGCCTCAAGCCGTATCCCGGCAAAGCCCTTGAACTCTCGTACATATCGTAGCGACATTCGCCTAAACCTCAAATCCTGTCTAACGGTGTCATACTTTCTGTCATCCGTGGACGCTAACCACCCATTACGCAATAATTTATGCGCGATCCGTGGAAATGACCGCCATAGTAATACGCGAGATGCACACCAGCTTCCCGGCCTCATCTTCTATGCGGATCGACCAGATTTGCGTTGTGCGCCCTATAGATTCCGACGTTGCCGTAGCAAAAACAAAGCCGTCCTTAACAGGACGGATGTGGTTGGCGTTGATTTCCATTCCTACGGTTGCGAATTTGCTTGGATCAACCGTCATCGCGGCCGCCACTGAACCCACCGTTTCAGCCAGAACAACGGATGCGCCACCATGCAATCGCCCATAAGGCTGTTTCGTCCGGTCATCGACCGGCATACGCGCCTTTATCCAATTGTCCCCGTAATCGACAAATTCGATGCCTACAAAACCGGGCATGCAGTTTGCGCCATTCGCGGTCAACGCCGCCAGATCAAGCTTTTCATGAAACCAGACAGTCATGCTTATGCTCATGGTCGAAGCGGTAAGAACTGTCTAGCGCAAAGCCGAACTGAAGTAGCGGATTCACGAGCCTCGCACACCCAGTGCCAAGTGCCCTCTTGGCCCGGTTGGCATATCAACGATGACAAAATGACGAATTTGCTGTTACAGGTGGCTGATCTGCTGCCGTAAATATGAAATGTTTCCATGGCACCGCGCATTAGATGTTGAAGAAGGAAGTGATTTCGTGAAGCCCGTGCCTGGTACAAGCAGATTAACAGCCCGAAAAACTCCAACGGACGCGCGTTATTTCAACCGCGAGCTTTCCTGGCTGAAATTTAACGAGCGTGTTCTGGAAGAGGCGTCGAACCCTGCGCACCCCTTGTTAGAACGGTTGCGCTTCCTGTCGATTTCAGGGACCAATCTCGATGAATTCTTCATGGTCCGCGTGGCTGGCCTGCGTGGGCAGCAGCAGCGGCATATTGAAGAATTGTCGATTGATGGCCGAACGCCGTCCGAACAGCTTGCCGACACCGTCGCCGCCGCGGACAGGCTGATGATTCAACAGCAAAAGCTTTGGCTCAAGCTCATGAAGGAACTGGGCCGGGAAGGCATAAAAATTGTTCAGCCTTCGGCGATGGGTAAAACGCTTCAGACCGAAGTGGGCAAATATTTTCGCGAGCAAATCCTGCCCGTACTCACCCCGCAAGCGCTTGACCCTGCGCATCCCTTCCCCTTCATTCCAAATCAAGGCATTAGCCTGATCTTCGATATGCGACGCAAGGACGATGGCGAAGTTGTGCGGCAGTTGGTCATGATCCCGCAATCGCTCGTCCGCTTCGTCCGGTTGCCGGGGCCGGGCACGCGCTTTGTCACCATTGAAGCGCTGATCAAGCATTTCGTAGGCCAGATGTTTCCCGATTATCTGCTGGTTGCTGCAGGCGCATTTCGCGTTATCCGCGACAGTGACATTGAAGTCGAGGAAGAGGCCGAAGACCTCGTCCGTTATTTCCGTAGCGCGATTAAGCGCCGCCGTCGGGGACGCATTATCCGGCTGAAACTGGAAAAAGGATTGCCAACCGAACTGGCTACGTTGATCCGTTCTGAACTTGGCGCTGGGGCCTCCATTGTCGTTGAAACCGTCGGCTTTCTTGGCATTGGCGATCTTAGTCAACTGGTTGAAGAAGACCGGCCGACTTTGAAATTCCCGCCCTATTCACCGCGCTTTCCCGAACGCATATTGGAACATGACAGCGACTGCTTTTCGGCGATCAGTCAAAAAGACATCGTCATCCACCATCCATATGAAAGCTTCGACGTCGTGCTCGCGTTTTTGCAACAGGCAGCGCTTGACCCTGACGTTGTCGCGATCAAACAGACGCTGTATCGCGCAGGCAAGCAATCGGCCGTCATTCGCGCATTATGCGAAGCAGCCGAGGCCGGAAAGTCGGTCACCGCTATTGTCGAGCTAAAGGCCCGGTTCGACGAAGAGCAAAACCTCCATTGGGCATCGCAACTGGAAAATTCGGGCGTTCAAGTGGTCTACGGTTTCGTCGACATGAAGACTCACGCCAAGATTTCGCTGGTCGTACGCCGCGAGGCAGATGGTTTCCGGACTTATTGTCACTTGGGCACGGGCAATTATCATCCGATCACTGCCAAGGTGTACACAGATATCAGCTTCTTTACCGCTGACCCGCGTGTGGGGCATGATGCCGGGCAGATATTCAATTACATCACTGGCTATATTCCGCCGACGGGCTTGCAGATATTGACGATGAGCCCGCTTGGTTTACGTGAAAAGATCATGTCGTTAATCGACGATGAAATTGCCCATGTTGCCGCCGGACGGCCCGGTGCAGTCTGGGCAAAGCTTAACTCGCTTGTGGATAAGGCCGTCATCGACAAATTATACGAAGCGAGCGAAGCCGGAGTTGAAATTGACCTGGTGGTGCGCGGCATTTGCTGTCTGAGGCCCGGCGTTAAGGGCATGTCATCGCGCATTCGCGTGAAATCCGTCGTCGGCCGCTTTCTTGAACATAGCCGCATCTGGGCGATGGGCAATGGCGCGGACCTGCCCAACCCCGATGCCAAGGTGTTCATCTCGTCGGCTGACTGGATGTCGCGCAATTTCGACCGCCGCGTAGAATATATGCTGCCTATTGAAAACCCTACGGTGCATGACCAGATCCTTGATCAGGTTATGGTTGCAAACCTGCTCGACAACCAGCAAAGCTGGATGCTGCGTTCCGATGGACGTTATGAGAGGGTGAAAGCCGGAAAAATGCCATTCAATCTGCATCACTATTTTATGACAAATGCGTCGCTTTCGGGACGCGGAGGCGCGTTGGCAGATGACAAGAAGGTTCCAACGCTGAGCCTCGTCCGACAAAGATGAAGGCGGTGCGTCAGGCCGTCATTGATATTGGCTCAAACACCGTCCGGCTTGTTGTTTACGCAGGCTCACCGCGGGCGCCCATGCCGATCTATAATGAAAAAAGCCGCGTAAAGCTTGGCGCCTGCCTTGCTGGTGATGGCGAAATTGACAAGGCGACGATGAAAAAGGCGCTTGCCGCTCTTGCCCGGTTTGAAACGCTTGCCCGCGCGATGAAAGTCGACAGCATGCGCGTCGTCGCGACCGCCGCGACGCGCGAAGCCAAAAACGGTCAGGAATTCGTAAACAAGGCAGCAGCTTTGGGTATCCGCGTCGATGTGCTTGATGGCGATGCCGAGGCAACTGCGGCAGGATATGGCGTTCTCAGCGACAACCCCTTGGCCAACGGCTATGTTGGCGATCTTGGCGGTGGCAGCCTTGAACTGATCCGTATATCCGACGGCAAATTGGGCGCGCGCGTGTCGCTGCCACTTGGCACTTTGCGGCACGAGATATTGAAGGGCAAATCCGCCAAGCAAGTCACGCAAATGCTGCGTGACGATATTGCCAAAACGATGGGCAAGCGCGCCTTTCCGATGGAAACAGGTCTGCCCTTTTACATGATTGGCGGCTCATGGCGCACATTTGCGCGGCTGCACATGCATGAAACAGGCTGTCCGCTGACCATCTTGTCCAATTATGAGATGCCGCCGGAGGCGCCGGAGTTGCTAACGCCGCTGGCCAACGACCGCGAGGGCCTGACCCAATCCAACGTGGTTGCTGCGGGCCGTATTTCGGCGCTACCGGGCGCGACGGCACTGTTGGGTGGCATAGTAGGCCTTTTGAAGCCCAGCAAGCTTGTGACGAGCATCTACGGCCTACGCGAGGGGTTGTTGTTCGAACAGCTGACGCCAGCCGAACGCAAACAGGATCCGTTGATCGCTTCGGCCCGGTTTGAAGGCGAACGGCTTGGGCGATTTCCCTTTCATGGCGATGCCCTCGCCGAATGGATTGCGCCCGTATTCGCCGGGCAAGGCGCGCAAGATGCGCGGCTTTGCAGGGCTGCGTGTTTGCTATCCGACAGCGTATGGAACGTGAACCCCGAATATCGCGCGGATCATGCACTTGACCTTGCACTGGACGGCAGTTGGCCGGGCGTCAGCGCCAGCGACCGCGCAGTCATTGCTGCAGCCCTTTGGACCGTGCATGCCGGAAAGCGGACTTTGCCCGAAATGCTTGTGGCATTGGCCAAACCCGGCGCGCTGGCCCAAGCCACCATCTGGGGCCTAGCCATCCGTCTCGCCCACCGCCTCGACGGCGGCACGGGCGGCGCGCTGGCCGACAGCCGCATCGACGGTGACGGCGCGACATTGAAACTGCACTTGAGCCGCTCCGCGGTCCGCCTGCAATCCAACAGCGTGTTGCGGCGGTTGCAGGTGCTTGGCGAAGCGCTGGGGTACGCGCAGGCGGAGATTGTGGGCTGAGGGCTCGCGGATAGCGAGGGCAACGGGTTATATAATGTCCCAGTTCCTCGTCATTCCCGCGTAGGCGGGGGTTTAGAGAAATTTCAGAAATAGTCGAACGATGACCACGGTGCATCGTGCTGCAAATTGCCATGAACGAATGTCGGATTTCAGCGGGTATAGAAGCTGTCGAGAGCCTTTGTGAGGTTGTGAAAAGCGGTTATCAGCTGAATGCGTGATTTTGGAGTAGTATTCCGACTGCCAATCGCTGCGTTTCGAACAGAAACAGACCTTTTCGCGTAGTATAGGCATCATTCAACGGCCGGACAGTCACCCAAGGTTGTCGAGCATCATCAGGACGACAACCAGTATGCTTGCACAGTTACAAGTGAACGCGGCTGCTGAGGCCATGTCTTTTGCTGCACCGATAGCGGTGTGACGCTCTGGATGCAGATGATCGATAAGAACTTCGAACGCTGCATTAAAAATCTCAACGGCGCTGGCTGCGGCCAGTACTGTAATAACAACGGCCCACCAGATTGCATCGGCCCGCAAGATTCCTGTCAGCGCTAACACACACAATGCGAAAAACACCTGCGTCCGAAAGCTGCGTTCACGTTTCCAAACTTGGAGTAACCCCGCTAGGCTGTAACTCGCCCGTGCCAGCAGATGGCGGTTTTTGGTCACTTGTTCTTTCTCCTCCCCTCGAGCCAAGTACGACATCTCGGTCGACAATGAATTTGATGAGCAGCCTGCCCCATGAGTTGTAGGAAACAAGATCATTGTATTGGTCAGCCGCCAGCCGGCGAACAGTGGGTAAATGCCGCCAAGATATGCGCATGAGGTCATGATGTTCGACATGATAGCCCGCGTTGAAAACGAGGCGGTTCATTATCCCATAATAGGAGTAGGTCTCCTGGCCTTCAGAGAGCGGGAAATGTTCCTGTATCCAGCGCCCGCCTAGTGGATGCAGGCCAAGTGCGAAGATGTTGGCAAGCAGGCAATAGGCCAGCGCGCCCCATCCGGCGAATAATATAAGCGCCAGATTGAAGCAGACCTGCAAAGCAACATTCACGACAAGCCAATAATCAAGCATCTGGATCGCCCGCATTCGCGCTGGACGCAGACACAGCATGAGTGGCGCGAGCAATAGCCAAAAAGCTTTCCTGACCCAACTGTTGCCGACGATCTGCACTTCCCACGGACTCGGGACGTCTCCGTCAAGAACCGCGTCTCCTTGTCTTCGATGATGCAGTAAATGAAATTTTCTAAAAGACGCGGCCGCGGGAATAATAAGCGGGAGGCCACTAAGTATTCCTAACCACTCATTTCCGCTCTTAGTCCGCAAAACAAGATCGTGGGTGGTCTCGTGCAGCAACACCCACAGCGCTAAAGCCAGTACAGCACCTATGAAGTAAGCAGCTGCAAGGATAACCCACCATGGGTAGTTCGTAATCGTAACGGCGATGCCGAGTTGCAAAGTGGCGACCAACGCAATGTAAGCTGCCGTTGGCGGATAGGGACCGAACAGGAGCCGTATTTCAGGATGTTCTCGCAGAATGACGCGACCGCGTGCACAGTGAAATTCTCTTGCCGATTTGCAGTCACTTTGTCTTTGTGCTTGCCGCGTATGCAGTGCGACGTCCGCGCACGTATTTGGATCAGTTCTCAACCTTACTAGAGTCACAGCCCATACTCCCCAGATGCTAGGGTAGATGTCAGTGGCTCATAAATTGGAACAATCTGCTCCGCAAGTTTGATGCGTTCAACGGAAATTCCAACAACAAAAACTGCAGGTAGGTCTTCGTCCAACATTGGGTCGTAACCTGTATGTCTGCTTTAGTTCGCGCCTCCTAAATTGCTGCCGTTTAAACGGTGGAACTGCGGCCACAGGCACCTATTACTCAAATAGCTTCCACCGATCGCCGTCGTTCTCAAAGATGCTGCGTCATTCCCGCGCAGGCGGGAACCCAACTCATGACAGCGATTGTCTAAGCAACGGTAATTTTTGCTAATAGAACGGGAGTTGGATCCCCGCCTGCGCCGGATTGACGACGGCTGCCCCCCCATCCCCCTCACCCCATCGGGTACAAAATCTCTTTCGTCACCTTGTGCACAGCGGTCATCACCTCGGGGCTTAGTTTCAGGTCAATCGCCGCGAAGATATCGTCGAGCTGCTCTTCCTTGCTCACGCCCACAATTGTGGACGCGACAAAGTCATGCTGTTTCGACCAGGCTGTCGCCAGCGTCACTGGCGACATGCCCGCTTCCCGCGCAATCTCAACAATCCGCATCGTGCTCTCTAGCGCGCGGGGGCCAGCGAAGCGTTGCGCCATTTCGACTTGGCGCGATCCGGTCATTTCGAGATAGCGGGAGAAACGCGCGCCTTCGGGGCGTGCACCATCGAGATATTTGCCGGACAAAACGCCGCCACCCAGCGGCGAGTAAGGCAGCAATGACACGCCTTCCTGACGGCAGACTTGCTTAAGCTCATCTTCAAACCGGCGGTTGTTAATCGAAAAATTATTCTGGATGCTTTCGTAACGCGCCGTCCCTAGCTTTTCCGATGTCGCCAGCGACTTCATCAGGCCATAGCTTGTCTCGTTCGAACAACCCAACACCCGCACCTTGCCCGCGCGAACCAGTTCATCAAGCACTTCCATCGTCTCGTCATAAGCAAGGCCATGGTCAGGCCAATGCGTCTGGTACAGGTCGATATAATCGGTCTGTAAGCGGCGCAGGCTTTCTTCGACCGCGGTAATGATATTGTGGCGATCCAGCGTGGTCATGCCGCCGCGCTTAGGGGATTTGAACCAGGTGTGGCTGGGGCCGGAGACCTTGGTTGCCATGATGATGGCGTCGCGGTTTTTGCCCTTCATCCAGCGGCCAACAATATCTTCGGTCCGGCCGACCCATTTGATGTCAGGCGGCACAGGATAGCCTTCGGCGGTGTCGAAAAAGTTGATGCCGGCATCAAGGCATTTGTCGAGAATACGATGCGCCTCCGTCTCTTCGGTTTGGGACCCGAAAGTCATGGTGCCCATGCAGATGTCAGATACGTAAATGGCGCTTTTGCCGATGCGACGATGTCCCATAACTCTCTCCCTAATAACGACCGGCCGCACCAACGACCAAGAATGCAAGCGCAGCGAGCAAGCCGGCCACGCGGTTTGAACGGAAATGGCCAAGCGCGTTGCTGCCGTCGGATTTAAGCGATGCCACCTGCATCGCCAGATGAAACGCGACCGGTAAAAGCGCAACCAAGGCCTGCTTTTCAGGCCTGACGCTCCAGATGGCCATGCCCCAACCGACCAAGGTTAAAATATAGAATGCAGCTACACCAGCGCGGATGTTGCCGCCCAGCCGCAACGCGCTTGACCGGATTCCGACGAGTGCATCATCTTCGCGGTCCTGCATGGCGTACATCGTGTCATAACCGACGACCCAGAATATTGTGCCTGCATAAAGCCAGTACATCGCCGCATTGGCCTGTCCCGTAATTGCGACCCAGCCAACCAGCGCGCCCCAGCTGAACACCAGCCCAAGCCACAATTGCGGCCACCAGGTGATGCGCTTCATGAACGGATATGCGGCAACCAAAAGCAAGCTACCCAAAGCGACAATTTGCGCCTCCCACCGTAATTGCAACAAAACGAGCAAGCCAATGGCGCAAAGGCTGATTAGAAAGGCCCATGCAGCGCGAACGCCGATCACGCCGCTTGGCAATGGCCGCGACGCAGTGCGGGCGACCTGAGCATCCAGATCACGATCGACAATGTCATTATAGACGCAGCCTGCCCCGCGCATCACGATTGCACCCAGAAGCATCCACAATGCCAGGTCCCAACGCTGGATAAGCCCGCCGGTAAGCGCCAGTCCGAATATGCAGGGCCAGAATAACAACCACCAGCCAACGGGGCGGTCCAGTCTCGCCAACAGGACAAGCGCACGCAGCTTTTCCGGCAGCAGGGCGACAATGCCGGTATATTCGCTGTCAGGCACAAATTTTGAAGTCATGCAAAGGCCCCTGCCAAATTTTGCTCTGTTCGTCATCTGCCAACTTCATGCCGATAAGTTGGGAGATGACGGAACCCATATTTCCGGTTAGACGCCAGATATGCCTGCAACACCCGCCTGGCCTCCAAAATCGACGCCCCGGCTGTTCGTGGAACAAACGCTGGTAGAGGGTGCGTCGGTTAACATCTCTGGCAACAGCGCGCATTATCTCATGGGCGTCATGCGCCTGAAAGAAGGTGCTCCGGTCAAATTGTTCGATGATATTTCGGGTGAGTATCTTGCAACCGTGTCAAATATGGGCAAACGCGATCTGGATCTGACAGTCGAAACCAGATTGCGCGACCGGGAGGTTACACCGGACCTTTGGATTTGTCAGGCGCTCATTAAAAAAGACCGTTTCGACTGGGTTGCCGAAAAATCTTGCGAATTGGGTGTTTCCCGTTTCCTGCCTGTCTTGACCGCCCGCTGCGTGGTGGACAAGGTCAAGGACGACCGCCTGCGCGCGCATATGATTGAAGCGGCTGAACAATGCGAGCGCACCGCATTGCCGCAGATTGCACCCCTGACACGGCTTGAGGCGATGCTGCAGGATTGGCCAGCGGATCGATCCTTATATTTCTGTGATGAACGGGGCGGTGAACCGTTTCTGCAAGCTATAGGCTACGGACCAGGCGCAGTGCTGATTGGCCCCGAAGGCGGTTTCAACGATAGCGAAAACGCCACCATTCGCGCGCATCCCTGCGCAACGCCCGTGTCGCTTGGCCCCCGGATTTTGCGCGCCGACACTGCGGCAGTCGCGGCTATATCCGTCTGGATGGCAAAAAATGGCGTTTGGGCTGATCGACGGCTTCAGTGTTCAACGGATCTGGCCTGTAAAGCTGAAGGAGAAGCTTGATGGGCCAGCCGCAGTTGCCGCCGCCATTGTGCCCGACGGTCGGAAGCGCAGCCCCGTCAAAGCGCTATTGTAGCCAGTCCCGAGTGACGCTGTAAACGGCGCGGCGCCTCCCGGCTGGCTCGAATATGTTACCATCGTTGCCTGATTGAATGCGCCAAGCCCACTTGTCCCTACATTCATGGTCATCGGTGTCGATGCATCAAGTGTGAAATTGGGTGGGAAGGAATCGGCAATGATGATGCTGTTGGCGTCGACCGCCAGATTACCCGTATTTTGCACGGTGACGGTATAACGAACGCGCGCACCGGGCAGCGCCTTGGGGTTCGCCGAACTCACACCATCGCTCAATACCGTAGACGTTTTTGTTAACACCAGAGTCGCGTTCGCATTGAGGCGGGTATTGGTGATCGTGCAGGCAATGATGTCGCCCAGTACGGGAATAATATTACCCGGTACTGTTGTGGGAAAAACAGTGGTCACACCGTTGGTCGCATTTATGCACACAAGCGTCGCCGAATATTGTGTCAGGCTGCCGGGCCCGGACATGATCTCGCGTAGCGAATAAGTCGTCCCGGGGGAAAGCTGCACAAATCCGGTATCCCCTCCGCTGACATTGGAATTGTTGCCGGTGGTCGTCGACGAACCCATAACTGAGGTTCCGTCATTAATCTGTACAGTAAACTGATCGGTTGAAAAGCGCCGGTTGGAACCAAGTGCCTTGCGCAGTCGGATATGTGGTGTCGCTGCATTGTTGAAAGAACAGATCACAGAGTCCCCAAATTGCAGAGTGCCGAGGACATAATTGGTGGTCAGGACATTATTTGGCAGGGCCGTAGTCGAGCTTTCCGTTCCGTTCGTACAGGTCAACCGGCTTTGATATTTGGAGAGGGGGCTGACGCTGCCGACGGCCATTGTCTCAGACAAGGTAAGCGATATTCCCGACGCCAGCGACAATGGCGCTGCTGTAAATGGACCATTGCCAGTCCCACTGGTCGTGCCATTGGCCAACACAGTGCCTGTTGAAGTAGCCGTCACGCGAAAGTTGAACTGGTCAGCCGGGTCGACCCGCGCCCCTGTGATCGTCTTGCGTAGCCGGATGGAAGCAAAACGCACCGCAAACATAGCTCCTTGCAAACCGCCTGCCTGCATATTTACGGTCACTGCTGTCGGACTGTTCGTGCCGACGATGTAACTACCGACCGTGCCTGCAACCCCCGTTTCTGTAAAAGTACTCGTCCCAGCGCCTGTGATCGTCGGGTAAATATTTCCGCTTATCGGATTGACCTGATCCAATATTTGCCACCCGGAACCATTGGTCACAAATTGCAGATTTTCGTTATCGTTCGTAGATTCTGCATCGGCCGCCACAAACGAATAGGCGGTTACCGCTTGCACACCGGGCGGTGGGGTAATTTTAATAGCTGAAATGATTATGGATCGACTACCTGCCGTCGCCGTATACAGGACGGGACGTCCGGGAATGCCAATAAAGGCAGAGTTACCAACGGCTGCGCCGGTCCATGACGGCGCAGCGATTGCGCCAAAGGCGGTTTGGTTCGTTGGCGTCACCCGCAGGTTGAAAGACAGCACTGAACCGTCATTAAGGTTGAAAGAAAAATTCTGCCCGGCACCTGAACGCGCCGTTGCGTCGTTATACGTCGAAAAATCCAGCCAGCAATAAGTCTCCCATCCTGCAGGCGCGCTGCCGGGACTGTTTGCTGGTGCGCAACTTTGCGCCTGTGCTGGCGTTGCCAACAGGCAAAGCCACAGGGCACACAGGCCAGCCAGTGCACTAAATAGGCGCGTCATCCGGTCCATTGAACACATCCCAATTCAAAGGCACATTGCCAATGCCCCATGCTAGGTTGGCGTGGTTAATAACGGGTAAGCTTGTTTATAAATCATCCATTTTGATGCCCATTTTGGATGAGATTAATGGGCTGAATCATTGTTTTTTATGATTAATTTAATTTTTTAATTTTACGCGAAACGGTCTGAAATATGAAGAAAGTTCGCGGTAATGGCAGCTTGTTATCCAATGCGGAGCAAATGGGGATTCCGCATCAGCGCAATCATTGCGTTTATGATTTTGGGTTTGGTGCCATCGCTAGCTTCGGCCCAGACCGTTAGCCAGTTTACAAACAGCACGAGCGGCAGCATCGTTGACTCGCCCACTTGTACCACGACTTTGACCCGCAGTTTTTCAGTCGGCACCAGCTTTAACGTTTCTGATGTTAATATTGGCGTGCGTCTCACGCACACATATCGCGCGGATCTGCGGATAACCTTGACTTCACCAACAGGGACAACGGTTCAACTGATTAACGCCGTCGGCAGTGCCGCAGACAATTTGAACGTCCTGTTTGATGATGAGGCTGCGTCTGCGATTAGCACGCACACGGCAGATGATACCACAGGTACTGTGCCGCCATATTTGCGCACATTCCGTCCAAGCGCGGCACTGAGTGCATTTGACGGGCAAAATGCACTGGGCACATGGACTATGACGATCTGCGACCTGGCAGCGCAGGACACCGGAACATTTACACGCGCGGATATCTATATCACGCAAGCTCCGACAAGTTTTGCCGATCTGTCCCTGACCAAAACGGTGAGCAACGGGAACCCTAGCAGCGGGTCAAACATCACATACACGCTTACGGTGTCCAGCGCGTCGACATCGAATGTAAGCGCAACCGGGGTAACAGTGCTTGATGTTTTGCCCGCTGGCGTCACTTTCGTAAGCGCCACGGGAACAGGTTCCTATAATAATGCGACAGGCGTTTGGACCGTCGGGACAATCGCGGCCAACAGCAGTGCAACGATCAATATTATAGTTACCGTCACGGCCTCAAATGGCACGACGGTTACAAACATCGCGGAAATTCTGGCTTCATCTGCGTCCGACATCGATTCTACGCCCAACAATGGGGCAACGACTGAAGACGATTACGCACTTGTTTCCTTCATCGTAAGCAGTGCGCGAACCGCGGGAACGCCCCCGACATTGGTGTGCCCTGCAGGCACATCTATTTTCGACTGGGACGTCATTTCCTGGCCTGCCGGGGCGACAAGCGGCAGCTATCCTGTAGCGGGCATCGGCACGATCAATTTCAGCATATCCATTTCCAACGGTGCATTTTTGAATAACCCCCCAACGGGTGGCCAGTCACCGGCACGCCAGACAAACTTTACAGGCGGGCTGTCTCCGAACCAGGTTTCCCTGATCCAACTGGTGAATTTCACTAATAAGGAAGGAAGCGTGACCACGACACTCACCTTGCCCACCGCAGTGCCTGGCGTTCAATTCCGGTTGTTTGATGTGGATTATGCCGCCGCCGAGTTTGCAGACCGCGTGACAATAACGGGGACATTCAACGGGGCTTCCGTATCGCCCACGCTGACCAACAGCTTGGCCAACTATGTTATTGGAAATAATGGTTATGGGGATGGCAATGCGGCATCCAATAGCGCCGACGGCACTGTTTTTGTCACATTTTCGTCGCCCGTAGATACTGTGGTCATCAACTATGGCAACTTCAGCCTGGCACCTGCAGATCCATTGTCGCAGGCAATTTCCATCTTCGATTTCACCTTCTGCCGCCCGCAGGGTAACGTTACCCTGTCAAAAACGAGCAGGGTAGTCAGCGATGGCGTCAGTGGTGCCAACCACAAGGCACTGCCCGACGCGATCGTCAGATATTGCATTCTGGCGACCAACACAGGCAGCAGCACCGTGACAAATTTCGCGTTCGACGACACTATTCCCGCAACGCTCCGATACGTCACGGGATCAATGACATCTGGTCCAAATTGCAATACGGTCAAATCATTGGAAGATGACGATGCAATAGGCGCTGACGAAACCGACCCGATTGGAGCTTCGATAGGTCCGGATCAGTTCGGGATAATATTAGATGGGGTCGTTCGAGGAAGGGCGACGACACTCGGTCCAGGCTCGGCTTTCGCCATTAGCTTCGATACGGCGATAAGGTGATCCAATAAATCTGCTGGCAATATAGCGGTGACATTTCTAAACCGCCGCCATGAGCACAAAAACAGTTTCCGACCGCAAGGATCCCGTCATAGAAACGCGCGATCAATTGGTCGCGGCGATTGCCAAGGGAGAAAAGCCCAAGGATCGCTGGCGGATCGGTACCGAACACGAAAAATTCGTTTATAATCGCAAGGACCATCATGCACCGTCCTATGACGAGCCGGGGGGCATCCACGACCTGTTAATGGCGCTGACCGAGTTCGGTTGGGAGCCCGTATACGAAAACGGCAAAGTCATCGCCATGAGCGGCAGCGACGGCACGGTCAGCCTTGAACCCGCAGGCCAGCTTGAACTATCCGGCGCGCCGCTCGAAAACCTGCATCAGACCTGCGCAGAAACCGGTCGACATTTGAAGCAAGTGAAAGCCATTGGCGACAAGACCGGCACAGGATTTCTCGGGTTAGGATTGTGGCCTGACAAGACTCGCGCTGAACTGCCAATCATGCCCAAGGGCCGCTATGATATCATGTTGCGCCACATGCCGCGCGTCGGCAGCATGGGCCTTGATATGATGCTTCGGACCTGCACCATTCAGGTCAACCTCGATTATTCGAGCGAAGCTGACATGGCGCACAAATTCCGAACGTCGCTTGCGCTTCAGCCGCTGGCCACTGCCCTGTTCGCCAATTCGCCTTTTCTGGAAGGCAAGCCAAACGGATTCCTGTCATACCGCAGCCATATCTGGTCCGACACCGATCCTCATCGCACAGGCATGCTGCCCTTCGTGTTCGACGCCAATTTCGGATATGAACAATATGTCGATTACATGCTCAAGGTGCCGATGTATTTCGTCTATCGCGACGGGAAATATATCGATGCGGCTGGCCTTGATTTTCGCGACTTTCTAAAAGGTGATTTGTCCGTGCTGCCGGGCGAAAAGCCCACGGTCAGCGACTGGGAAGACCATATGTCCACCGCTTTCCCCGAAGTGCGGCTCAAAAGTTTTCTAGAAATGCGTGGTGCAGACGGTGGCCCATGGAACCGGATTTGTGCGCTTCCTGCCTTTTGGGTAGGGCTTTTATATGATCAGACCGCTTTGGACGCCGCGTGGGACGAGGTGAAGCATTGGACGATGGAAGAACGCGAGACCTTGCGCAGCGCAGTGCCTGCCCAAGGGCTGAACGCTGCAATTCCCGGCGGCGGTAAGCTGTTGGATCTGGCCGGACGGATTCTCGACATCTCGTCTGCTGGCCTTGCTGCGCGTAACTGCCTGAATGCAAGCGGCGACAATGAAACGGGCTATCTCGACCCGCTACGCGAAATCGTCGCCAGCGGCAAAACCGTCGCGGAAGTATTGCTTGAGAAATATTCGGGCGACTGGGGCGGCGATCTTTCCCGTGTCTATGACGAAATGAGCTTCTGACGGATTAGTGCGCAACTGCCACAGTTAGCACAAAATTGTGCTACGAATGCAAACCTTTGTTGACCGGAAGGCATCGCGACGTAAAGGCGCAAGCGAGTATCGGGAGTGCGACCATGATTCCGCCTCCTTCGTCGTCACTTCGGGAGAATAACATGCGCTCTGTCCGCTCACTCATGGCATCCAGCGCCGCTATTGCGGTTGCTACCACTGGCCTCTTCATTGCACCTGCCGCTTACGCGCAGGACGAAACAGCTCAGAACAGCGCCGTTTTGGGCGAAATCGTCGTCACTGCCCAGCGCCGCGAAGAAAATCTGCAAGATGTGCCTCTGTCCGTCACCGCTGTGAGTGGTGATCAGCTTGGCGCACTTACCGCTGGTGGTGTTGATATTCGCGGCATGTCCGGCCGCGTGCCAAGCCTGCTGGTCGAATCGTCCTTCGGCCGCACTTTCCCGCGTTTTTATATCCGCGGTCTTGGCAATACCGACTTTGACTTCAACGCATCGCAGCCTGTGAGCCTGATTTATGACGACGTCGTTCTCGAAAACCCGATCCTCAAGGGCTTCCCGATCTTCGATATGGAGCGCGTTGAAGTGCTGCGTGGTCCGCAAGGCACCTTGTTCGGCCGCAACACCACTGCCGGCATCGTCAAGTTCGACAGCGTAAAACCAGGGGATGTTGCTGGCGGCTATGGCAAGATCTCCTACGGCCGCTTTAACGCGGTTAATGTGGAGGGCGGCTTTGGCGGACCATTGGGCGAAAAAGTCAGCGTCCGGGTGTCGGGCATGTACCAACGGCAGGATGATTATGTCGACAATGTCGTCCCTGGCAAGACAACCGAGGATGCATTTGAAGGATATAAGGAATATGCGGCCCGCCTGCAGTTCCTGATCAAGCCAAGCGACGATTTTGACATTTTGCTGACCGGCCAGTTCCGTTCATTGGATGGCACTGCTCGCCTGTTCCGCGCCAACGTGTTTACGCGGGGCCAGGAAGGCCTGAACGCAAATTTCAACCGCTATCGCGTCTCCACCGACGGCAAGAACGAACAGCGTGTCGATACGCAGAATATGGCCGCGCGCATGACCTATGATGCAGGCCCTGTGTCCTTCGTTTCGGTAACCAGCTATTGGCAGGGCGATGCAACATCGGTTGGTGATGTCGATGGTGGCTTCGGCGCCAACTTCCTGCCGCCGAACCTGTATGGCCCTGGCCAAATTCCGTTCACGGCCGAAACCCGCGACAGCGTTCCAAATTTGAAGCAGTTCACGCAGGAATTCCGTATTGCCAGCAACGGCGACGGCCCCTTGAGCTATCAGGCGGGTGTCTTCTACTTCAATGAAACGCTGGACATCGTTTCTGAAAATTATTCGACGCTTGGCGATCCGAACAATGCAAAGGACGGCGTCAACATCGTCGTGTCGCAGTCCCAAAAGAGCAAGGCCTATGGCCTGTTCGGTTCAATGACCTATCAGTTGACTGATCAGTTCAGCGTTACGGGCGGGCTTCGCTACAATGACGACAAGCGTAATTTCGTCGCCGTGCGCAGCAAGGACAGCCAGTTTCCGGGCTTCCTGCAAAATCCGCTCGGTACCGTGAGGCGCAATGTCAGCGACAACAACCTGACTTGGGATTTAAGCGGCACTTATGCAGCGACGGATGACGTTAACCTGTATGCCCGCGTTGCGCGTGGATATCGGGCGCCATCGATTCAGGGCCGCATCCTGTTCCCGCCAGCAACAGCTACCCCATTGGAAAGCGGCGTGACGATCGGCAAATCGGAAACAATCACATCCTATGAAAGCGGCATCAAGTCGACGCTGCTCGACGGACGTGCGCGTTTCAACATCAACGGCTTTTATTACGAGCTAAAAGATGCGCAACTGACGGCAGTCGGTGGCGGCGTGAACGCCAACCGTCTGATCAATGCGGACAAGGTCCGTGGCTATGGCTTTGAAGCCGACGTGGAGTTCAAGCCTGTACCGCAACTGCTTTTAACCGCTGGCCTTAGCTACAACAACACCAGCATCCGCGATGCTGGCCTCACAACCGCAGCCTGTGGCGCCACGCGTGTGGATACATTCCCGAACGTGTCCTTGTGCACCCCGCTGGATCCGATCGTCGTTGCAGCAGCTCCATTCTCGGCTGCAATCGTCAACATCAATGGCAACAGCCTGCCTCAAAGCCCCAAATGGATTGCCAACTGGTCAGCACGGTACGGAGTGCCTGTGGGCGATGGCGAAGTCTATGCCTTCACCGATTGGGCCTATCGTTCGAAGATCAACTTCTTCTTGTATGAATCGGTTGAGTTTCAGGACAAAAACATGCTCGAAGGCGGTGTCCGCGTTGGCTACAAGACCGATGCATTCGATATTTCGGCCTTTGTCCGCAACATCACCAAGGATACGTCGGCTGTCGGCGGAATCGACTTCAACAACCTGACCGGTTTCGTTAACGAACCGCGCATCTGGGGCGTTGAAGCCGGCTTCAGGTTTTAATACTAGACAAAATGCGTCAGGAACAGGGTCGGTTTGCGAAAGCAGACTTGCCCCGTTCGCATATCGGCGTTAAGGGCACTCTCCTTCGCATGAATGCGGAGTGCAGGAGTTTAGCTCAGTTGGTAGAGCATCGGTCTCCAAAACCGAGGGTCGTGGGTTCGAGTCCCCCAACTCCTGCCATTTTGTTTTCATGTTTTTCAATCTGGTGAGCGGCCCCCTTGCCGTCAGCATCGTGTGAACTGCCAAATCTGGTGGAGCAGAACGCAGTGAAAACGAAGCCCCCACGGACGATACGGTAACGATGCCCAGCGCCCTTACGGGTTTTAATATTTTACTCCCGAAGCAATGACCCGAACCGTTGAGCCGAACAATTAAGGCCCCGCCCGCAACGCCGGGTTCTGGTGTCAGGCATCAGTGATTGCTTGCTCGATATCTGTGAGGGGATGGTTGGTCAGGGCCTTGCCTACCTCGCCGATCAAGCGTTTTTCCAGCTCAAGATGATAATGGCGCCGCAATTCGCCCAATGATCGCTTATCCGCAACAATCACCAACTGTTCAATTTTGTTCGTCATTGCTTGGTGGTTGATCCAGTCTGCGGCCGCCGCGACGTGCGCTGCTTCATCTAGGTCGTTGCCAGCATTCTGACTTGTTGTAATGGAATGGCGCATCTTGCCTTGGCTACGGTTGGTCGGGTCAAGATCGGGCGAACCTAGATGGTTTAGCTGCGGGTGGACGTCGTCACCGATATTGGAGAGCCATATAAATCTTGACCCATCAACTACTGCAACATGGGCTCCGTGAGGCAATTTCATAAAAATGGTCCATCGTTATTAAAGTTATATACTGATGTTATTTGCGGACGCCTAAATAGTTGGGCGAGACGCGCGCCTAATCTCGCTTACCGGTGCCGCTATTCTGATTGGCAGTATCGGTATTGCTGCGGCTGGCTTCGTCGGAGTTATCCTGTTTACGATTGCCTCCAACGTCCTCATTTTCCCACTGCCTGCGATCGCCTTTTTTCTTCTGGTCGGTCATGTCACTTCTCCTATGGCAAGAAAACCGGGAGGCGGCTGCGATGTTCCGACATTAGGACAATCGCCCTAAATGCACCCTTTTTCGTTCATCCTTTATCGCCTGGCGCAGGCACATAGACTGGCGGCGGCTTCGGCAGGTCGTCTTCAGGGCGAATGAATCTGCGCTTCCCGCGTTCAAGCCACCATGTCTGTTGCCAGCCGGCGACATCGCTGATCGGATGTCCTGCCTTGTTGCGCGCCGGCTCATAGCGGAACCGCTGTTCAATGAGGCGACAGGTGGTGGCATCAATATCTGCATTGCCACTCGATTTCACCACTCGGCATTTGCTCGGAACGCCATTGGCGCCGACGGTGAAATGCGCGGTAACCGAGCCGCCTTGCCGCGCTGCAGTTGCCGATTTGGGATAATCTGCATTGGTAATCCTGCCGCGGATCAATTCGGCGCGAGACGCAAGACCGCCTCCGCCTGGGCCGTCGCCGCTGTTGCCGCTGCCAAAGCCTGATCCTACACCACCTGCGCCCGTGCCTTGGCCAGGGATATCGGCCGCACCTGCGTCAGTGTCGTTGCCGCTGCCTGCCTTCGGCGCTGCCGGCAGCGACTTTGGCTGGGGAATTTCGATTATGCGTTTGGGCGCTTCACGCGGGGCGCTTGTCTTTTTGAGGTTAGCGGCCGACGCCGCGCCTTCGGGTTCGGGCGATGCCTGTATAGGCTTATTGTCCGGCACGAAGGAATGAATTGAAACGTCGAACACATGCAAGCTGTCCAGCGATGCCCTCACCACGTCGCCAGGGCGGTAGTCGAATGCGTTCAGGATCACATAGCCAACCACAATGTGAATCAGTGCCACCGCGGTCGCGGACTTCAGCCTGTCGTTTTTTGCATGGGAAACCCGAAACGCCAGTTGCTCCCCCATAATTCCGCCACGTTAACGCGCGGACGTGAAGCCTCCAAGAATGACGCAAAGTACAACCGACGGCGCTCCCTGTCGAAGCCAAAGCGCACGCTATCGGAGCGACGTGGTCAAGGGTTTCGAAAATAATCACAGCTAGACTAGCCTAAAATGGCGTTTGTCATGTGATTTTGACCGTCCAGATTGCTGCAATCAGCGCAATGGATCCAACACAAACCAGCATTGCGAATATCTGTAAGTTTATCGCGCGCGCGTTTACTATGGCATGCGCATCAAGCCTGCTGATCACCGCGGCTGCCCTGCGCTGCGCAAGAATTATAACGAGCATAGCTAGAATGAGGAAGCCTGTTGCAATGGCACGCGGCACCCAGGGGGGCTCCATGGAAGGAAAAAGACCTTGGAATCCGACACCAATAGCAACGCACCCCAGGCTGGTCCGCATCCAGCTGCCAAAGGTCCGCTCATTTGCAAGAATTGTACGATCTTCCGACAAATCGTTCCGGCTTGGCCCGTCAGTCACCTTCCGCTCCATAAAAAATAAAGTCACTTTTCAATAATCTGCACCGAACATATGTGTTCCTTAAGTAAACCTATACGGCGCGCCGAAGCTTCTGAACCCTGCCATCTGGTAAGAGAGCATGGGATGGTCGGTCAGGCGAGGCAGGTGGCGCCGCGTCCGCCGCCACTGGCTGAGGGACGCCATATTTTGCATGAAACTTGCAATTACCCAAGTGTCGACGGCGATTGAATCAAGAGGGGGTGCAAACCCCGATCAAAGTTGCCGGCTGCCGAAAGACAACGGAACAACGGCTAGGTTAGCCGGTTGCAGCGTTTACTCCCACCCGCACTCCTCACGCAGACAAAAAGGCTGACAGGTGCTTACGAAAAAAGGATAGCCGTGCCACTAGTTGAGCGAACATCGTGATTTCTGCATCCGCCATGCTGAATATGCCAGCAATACGGCTCCTGATTGCGCTGACTGTGGGATTGTCGGCCGGATCACTCTTCGCAGGCACTAATTATGAAGGTCCGCTGCTTTCGGTAGCCCGGCCCATAGGTAAGCTCTGGCTTGATGCGTTGACAATGACGGTCGTTCCACTCGTCACCGCACTGCTGATTGCAGGCGTGTTCGAGGCGGGCCAAAGTGGCGGCAATGCCATTGCGCGACGTGCCATGGCGTGGTTTGCCGGATTGCTGGTTGTTGTATCGTTGCTCGGCGGTTTGGTGGCTTTGGGCTTGCTTCAGCTATCGCCCATTCCAGATCAGGCAGCGCGGTTAACCGCCGCTGTAGCCGCGCCGGTTCCAATGACGACCGGCGCTTGGACTGATAACATTATTCCTGCCAATATCGTGAAGGCAGCAGCAGACACCGCGATGGTACCCCTCGTCGTGTTCGCATTGCTCTTTGGCTTTGCGCTTACGCGCATCGACCGCGATCATGGCGAAAATATTGCCAGAATGTTTCGGGGCATTGCAGAAACGATGCTGGTCATTGTCGGGTGGGTCTTATGGATTGCACCAATTGGCGTGCTTGCCCTCGCATTTGGCGTCGGGGTTGCACTCGGAGCCGGTGCAGCGGGCATTCTCTTGCATTATGTCATCGTCATCATTCTGGTTTGCCTGACCATTGCGACCATGATGCACATACTTGCTGCGACGTTAGGGCTGGCTGGCGTGATTAAGTTTGCGCGGGCCGTGATCCCCGCTCAGGCAGTGGCGATGTCGACGCAATCGTCGCTCGCATCTTTGCCCGTGATGCTGTCAGCGGCACCAGCGCTCCGGGTCGATACTGCCAGCGCGGGAATTATCCTGCCGCTTGCGGTCTCGTTATTCCGTGCAGCGAGCGCCGCAGCCAATGTCGCGGTTGCTGTTTATCTTGCGCAGCTTCACGGTGTGCCGATCACAACCGGCACCTTCATCGCAGGCGCACTGGTTGCCGCCGCCGTCAGCGTCGGTGCAGTCGGGCTTCCCGCGCAGGTTTCTTTTTTTGCCGTGATCGCGCCTGTCTGCGTTGCCATGGGTGTACCCGTAACGCTGCTCCCTTTGTTGCTTGCGATTGAAACGCTGCCAGACGTCTTTCGCACTTTGGGTAATGTCACTGCTGATCTCACCGTCATGCGGCTGGCCGGGCATAAGCCGGGTAACCATCCGACCTAACTCAGTTAGAAATGGCGATTGCGGTCAGGCCCTCGCCTGACGCAGTCGCGATATTAATGCGCCTTGGGCTTTGCAAACTGATGATGCACCAAAACAATTACCGCACCGATTGCAAGCCCGGCAATGCCGCTCAATGCTGCGTCGACCACCCATGCCAGCCCGCCTTCATATAGACCGAAAAACTCCGCAGGATGCACACCAAAGCCGTGGACGATAATCTGTCCGCCGACCCAGAGCATTGCTGCTGTTCCGATAGTCGACAATGCGGCAAGCAATTTGGGCATAGCTTTAACCAAAGTGCGCCCAATGGCCTGTGAACCGCCATTCTCGCGCTGCGCCATGTGAAGGCCGATATCATCCATTTTAACGATCAGGCCAACGACACCATATACCGCGATGGTGATTGCAATGGCAACCATGGCCAACACGCCTGCCTCAAGCCAGATTGAAGTTTCGGCAAGGTTTTTGACCTCGTTCAACGCAATCGCCATGATTTCTGCCGACAGGATGAAGTCGGTGCGCACTGCGCCCTTCACCATGGCTGCTTCATGCTCGGCGCTGGTCAGTTCAGCCAGTTCTTCGATCAGATTTTCTTTTTCGTGCGGGACGAGTTTTTCCCAAACCTTTTCCGCGCCTTCGAAACACAGATATGCACCACCCAGCATCAAAATGGGGGTGATCGCCCAGGGCAGAAACAGGCTGAGCAGCAGCGCGACCGGCAATATGATCACCAGCTTGTTGAAAAAAGAACCCTTGGCAATGCGCCAGATGATCGGCAATTCCCGGTCGGGGGTGAACCCTGTGACATATTGCGGGGTGACAGCCGTGTCATCGATGACAACACCTGCGGCCTTGCTTCCGGCCTTGCCCGCAGCAGCAGCGACATCGTCGACGGAGGCGGCTGCAACTTTTGCAATCGTGGCGATATCGTCGAGTAAAGCAGCAAGACCGGATGGCATTTGGGGTGTTTCCTTGGCGGGTTGAAGGCACGGGAAATAACCAAAAGACTTAATAGTTCAAGGCTGTTCGACAATGTCGGCTTGTTGGAGTGCACTTTCCGAAACGGACTTGCCTCACACCGATTCCCTCGCTAAAGGCCTAGTCTTTCCGAAATCGGAACCTATATCGCTCTCGACCCGCCGGTCGGAGCGCTGGCGGCTATCCTCGGGATCGAACAGGAAGAAACGATATGGCAAAGACAAGCCCCGGTGAGTTCATCCGTCAGGTACGGACTGAAATTGGCAAGGTAGTATGGCCCACAAGGCAGGAAACCGTGCAGACCGCCATCATGGTGTTGATCATGACGATCATCCTTGCCATCTTCTTTTTAGGCGTCGACGCGGTATTTGCCGCAATCGTAAAGGGACTGCTCGCGCTTGCTCAAGGCTAAGCGAAGCCCCTCCAGAGAATTTTGGGGAAAAGAATAGATATTATGGCACGCTGGTACATCATTCACGCTTATTCTGGCTTTGAAAACAAGGTCCGAGATCAGATTCTTTCCGAAGCTGAGCGCATTGGCCTCTCACAATTGGTCGAAGCTGTCGAGGTTCCGACCGAGCAGGTCACTGAGGTTCGTCGTGGCAAGAAGATCAAGGCGGAACGCAAATTCTTTCCCGGCTATGTTCTGGCAAAACTGAACATGAATGACGATGTGTATCACTTGGTGAAAAACACGCCGAAGGTCACTGGATTTCTGGGCGCTGGTAACAAACCACAGCCGATCAGCGAATCCGAAGCTGCCCGCATTCTCAATACCAAGCAGGAACTCGAATCCGCACCAAAGAAGCGCGTGTCGGTCGACTACGAAATTGGCGATCAGGTAAAGGTGCTTGGCGGTCCGTTTGCAAGTTTCAACGGGTTGGTCGAAGAACTCGATTTCGACAAGAACCGCGTCAAGGTGTCAGTCAGCATCTTCGGCCGCGCAACACCGGTCGAGCTGGATTTCGAAGAAGTCGAATTGATGAAGTAACGCTGGTTCGGCGATATTATCGCCGAACTTACATTATCCAAATCGCGCTGCAGCCACTGCCACCAGCTCTTCGTTCAGCGCTGGCTTTGTGCATATGATTGCGTCGGGAAATGTTGCCTGCATTTCGACATTGTTGGCATAAGCGGTATGGAAAATGACCGGAATCCCCTGATCGCGCAAACGTTCGGCAATCGGAAATACGAGTTCGTTGTCGACGTTGATATCCAGAATTGCGCCATCAATTTCGTCTTCGCGGTCCAACAACACCAGCCCGCTCGAAACAGTCATCGCCGGGCCAATGACAGTAGCGCCCGCGGAAACGAGTGCATCTTCAATCGCCATGGCAACCAAAACCTCGTCTTCGACAACCATGATGCGTAGATTGGCGAGCCGGAGTTCATCATGCTCTGAGGTAAATCCGGGTACGGACGTAATATTCGGAGTGTACTGCCCGGATGCGTGTAAAGAACCAAAACCAACGACCACTATATTTTCCTTTAAATCACCCTTGCCGTCACGAAACTGGAAATTGCAGGCAAAGCTCCATTCCGTCGTCCAGCCAGCGTTGCTCCACGCGACCTTTCAACTGCTGTGTCGAAGCTGAAATCATTTTAGACCCAAAGCCTTTTGAGTCTTTGGGTTTCGTTCCATAGAAACCAAATTCCCGCCAAGTGATACGCACTTCTGGCGATATTGCACTACCGCATTTTTCCCAAGAAATTTTCAGCATTCCATCGGCAGTCGAAAGCGCCCCGTATTTCAAAGCGTTGGTGGCGAGTTCGTGTACGACAAGCCCCAATGGCGTCATTGCGCCGACTGGCAAGCTGACTGACCCTCCATCGTCGATGATGACATTTGCAGCATTTCGATATGGCGCGAGTGTTGCGGTCAGCAACTCTTTCAGGTCAACGGAACTGATCCCTCCTGTCCCTTGCGATACGGAATGGGCAAGAGATAACGCGTGAATCCGGTTGCGAATTCTCTCAACGGTTTCGGGGACATCCTTGCTACCGCGCGCCGACAATGTCACTAAGGATAAAATCACGGCAAACAGGTTCTTGACCCGGTGGTTCAGTTCCTGTGCAACCAGATCGGCTTGTTCCTTACCCTGACGAAGAAGCGTCGCCTGCTGATCGAGCAGTGCAACTCTGCTCGCGCGCCGTTCTTGCACAAAGCTGAAATAAGCTAGCGCAACGACAAGCAGCAACGAAGTCATCAAAATGGCAAAAACGCCAATTTGGATGTTGTCGGCGCGGCCGATGGTCTCAGCGAGTTTGCGCTGTTGCTTCATCTCCAGCCGATTGACAGCATCCCTGATGTTATCCAGCAATAATTTCCCGTACTTGGTCTCCGTTTCCCGAATGGCTTGGTCGCGCTGCCCTTGCGCCGTTAGGGTCACGATTTGATCGATGAACTGAAGCTTCTTCTCGGCTAACGAACGGATTTGCCCGACGGCGACAGCATCCTCCTCTTCGCCTGCTTTCTCAAACTTGGCCTGAAGTTCATCAATATCGGAAAGCCATATGCGATACGCCTGATTATAAGGCTCCAGAAATTCCTTATCTTCCGTCAGGACATAGCCGCGAGCGCCGGTTTCGGCATCGACACCAACGCGGACAATCTCGCGTAAATCGCTTAAGGTCTCGGTAATCTGGACTGACTGCGCCCGGATTGTTCGCTCGTTTGCGTTGGTTGTTATGAAAACATATACTGTGCCCGCAAATGTCGCGATAAGCAGCAACAACGTGATTTTCGGCAGGTTCCGAGACCACCAGAGAGCGAGAGGTTTCAACAGTTGTTCCAATCGCAATCTCCTCGACACTTGCCATGACCCAACAAGCCAAATTGGTCAACAAAGCTAATGTCGGACAACAAAGTCTTTCCAAAGCACGTAGTATCGTCTATCGGCCCTCGTTCCCGAGTTCAACCTTGGGATTCTCGTGCGGGAGGTTGTTGCCAAAGAAATTTGGACGCGACTGTTTGACCGCTTAATTTGACCCATTGTGCTTCGGCATTTTTGGGAAAAGAATGAAAGGACGCCTTTAATGGCCAAGAAAATTGACGGCTATATCGGCCTGCAGGTTGCTGCAGGTTCAGCCACTCCATCCCCGCCAATCGGCCCAGCATTGGGTCAGCGCGGCGTGAACATCATGGAATTCTGCAAGCAGTTCAATGCGGCGACCGCCGACATGGAAAAAGGCACGCCGATTCCAACGAAAATCACGGTATTCGCTGACAAAAGCTTTACCTTCACCATGAAGGCACCGCCTGCGACCTATCTGATCAAGAAGGTTCTGGGCCTGAAATCCGGTTCAAAAGAACCTGGCAAGCTGTCGGCAGGTAAAATTACCCGCAAGCAACTGGAAGAAGTCGCGACCATCAAGATGGCCGACCTCAACGCGAACGACATGGACGCGGCAGTGAAAATCATCTCGGGCTCGGCAATCGCCATGGGCCTTGAAATCGTGGAGGGCTGAGAACATGGCCAAGCTGACTAAAAAAGCAAAGTCGCTCGCGCATCTCGATGCTGACAAGCTCTATGGCGTTGATGAAGCGCTGAAGACGATCAAGGAACTGGCGACCGCTAAGTTTGACGAGACCATTGAAGTCGCGTTGAACCTCGGCGTTGACCCACGTCATGCTGACCAGATGGTTCGCGGCATGGTTTCGCTTCCTGCCGGTACCGGCAAGGAGATGAAGGTTGCTGTCTTCGCACGTGGCGACAAGGCCACTGCTGCGACGGCTGCTGGTGCTGACAAGGTCGGCGCTGAAGACCTTATGGAAGACATGCTGGCTGGTAATCTCGATTATGACCGCGTTATCGCAACGCCTGACATGATGGGCATTGTTGGCCGCTTGGGTAAGACATTGGGTCCAAAAGGCCTGATGCCAAACCCGAAGTTGGGCACGGTTACCATGGACGTTGCTGAAGCCGTCAAGGCTGCAAAAGCTGGCCAGGTTGAATTCCGCGTGGAAAAGCAAGGCATCATCCACAGCGGCATCGGCAAGAAAAGCTTCTCCGATTCCGACCTGCGCAAGAATTTCGACGCGTTGGTCGACGCGGTCATCAAGAGCAAGCCAAGCGGATCAAAGGGCAAATATGTCCGCCGCGTAGCCATCAGCTCGTCAATGGGCCCAGGTCTCAAGATTGACTTGGCCGACGTCGCTGGCGCCTAAGACTTTCGGGTAATCAACAAAAAGGGCTGGAGGGAAACCTCCGGCCCTTTTTTGTTGTGCAATCATAGAGTTCAACCGCGAAACCACCTCGTTACCGAATGACCTCGTCATCCCCAATTTACTCAGTCATCCCCGCGAAGGCGGGATCCATCACGCATTAAAACCTAACCCCGCGGTGCCGCTGCGTGCGGCAAGGCAGCTCATTCAACGCACATTCTTATCTGCGGCGTTTCCTAAGCCACTCCTTCGTCGATGTCATGGAAACTCGGGCTAACGGCTCAATGAACTTGCCGACCATATCAGTGATATCGTTCGAGGGGCCGCCGTTAGCCAAACCAAACGCTGTCTGAGGTTTAAACGATTCCGTTCTGGAAAGCAGACGCTCCCCCACTATTAACACCATGTAAATATAGGATAATTTATCAAATTTTACACACAGCTTAATTGACACTTCAACCGGTTGAAGGAAAATTGTGCCTGCCACGACCGTGGTAATTCTAGATAAGGGAGTGTGTATGTCTTACGTTGATCATAGTGCCGCCTTTGCGCCTGCGAGTGGTATTCAGGAATTAAGCTCTGATGAGATTGGAGCCGTCAATGGATGCGGTTTTTGGGAATCAGTAGGGGAAGCAGCCGACAGTCCATGGAGATCAGCGGGAAGGTTTGTTGATTTTATGATAGATATACATTGGGTCGGCACAACAACTTACCGCGCTAACGGCATTCGAAATATTAAGTAGTATTATAATGGGCGGCACATATCATCTAAAATTAAGAATATTAAAAAGTCGTCCATTTTTTATGGATATTGTCATCCGGTCATTAAAATACTGGATTCTAATATATATTCCCTTATTTTTGTTTTCTTTTTTTATTTATTCTCAAAAATACAAGATACGCAAACCGTCGGATTATCCATTCAGTAATATTGTAGACTCTTTAGATACTATATTTATTTCACCATTTGCAGAATCTGCAATAGTAGCTTTAATTTATATTACATGCGATAATTTAAATATGAGGCAAAATTTTAAAATAGCTTCTTTCATTATTTTAACTACTCTAATCGCTTTTTTTGCTCATGGCGCCGTAATGTCATCAGTATGGCCAACAATTGGCTTTTTCTTTCAAACTATATTCTTTTTTAGGACAATTATTATTTACAAGCGCAGCATATTATTTGCAACATCTGGCATAATGATAATCCACATATTGCACAATATTCCATACGTCATAAAACTATACTTGACTTGAGAAAATGTAAAAATTGTTCCGCATCAATCGTTTGTCCCAGAAGCAAAGCAGCCTCCTCGGTGATGTTGCGCTCTGCGCATAGGCAAGAGACCATTGCTGCTGCCGACCGCATTCTTGTTATGTTTGATGGCAAGATCCAAGACATATCCGCAGCTTAATGGCGATGGCGTTACAAATAACTCTACTTCATTCTAATTCGTTGGAGATACTGTTTATCTGTGTCGTTCACTAGGCGTTCGTCGTTCTAATTAGCAAATGGCAGCTTTTCAGCACTGCTTGAAATTTGTACTGCTCCCTTGCAATGTAGGATTTGGGCTGTCATCTTCGCACCACGACATCATTGACCGCCCAGTGGCTGCAGGGGCATTTAATCAGCCGAAGTCGTTCACAAACTGTTTTGGTGAGACCTTAGTGTGACCTTCCGGCGCAACTGCGCATAAATCAGCAGCGCGGGCTACCCCGTTCGTGTCGCGCGAAGCCAAGACACCCCTGGTCGTTGCGCGACGCCCGCAGGACATCTCGACTGCGCTCGATGCGAACGAAAATGGCACCGCGTTCCTGTGTATCGCCAAGCGAACGCCCTTCCGCCCTTGACTCTCCCCCCAACCCTGCTAGTGGCACCCCTGTTCGGTGGAGCGACGGCTCCACCGGCAACCGTCCGAGACAGTTGGTGAACGGAATTTGCCGTTCTTAATGTCCAGCCTAGACGGGGATAGAGATTTCAGGATTGGCTTTGCCGTCCTTCGCCAATGCTCCGACCTGTGTCGCGGCTCGGCATGAAACTTCCCCACGGACCAAGTCAGCGCAAGCGCCCATCTGGGTGCTTCGCTTTTCGTGTTGGGCTTGCCCGGTTCGCCGGAACGGCCCGAATAAGGAGTAATGCATGAACCGTTCTGAAAAGACCGAAACAGTTGCATCGCTGAACGCCACTTTCAATGAAGCGGCGGTTGTCGTCGTCACCCGGAATCTCGGGCTGACGGTTGCACAATCGACGGACCTTCGTTTGAAGATGCGCGATGCGGGCGCAACCTATAAGGTCGCCAAGAACCGTCTTGCCAAAATCGCCCTTGAGGGAACGTCTTATGGTTCGGTAGCAGAATTGCTCACCGGACCTACAGCGCTCGCCACATCGTCGGACCCGGTCGCTGCAGCGAAAGTTGCGGTCGAGTTCGCCAAGACCAATGACAAACTTGAAATTGTCGGCGGCGCGATGGGTGACACTTTCCTCGATGTAAACGGTGTAAAGGCGTTGGCTTCGTTGCCATCGCTCGATCAACTGCGCTCTACGATTATCGGGCTTGTACAAGCACCGGCAACGAAGCTTGCCCAGTTGTCGACCGCACCAGCTGCGAAATTGGCACGCGTTTTTGGTGCCTATGCTGACCAAGAGGCAGCGTAACTTTTTTAGTGAAACCGGCTGCGTCCCATGGTTTTTAACCGGCTGGGCGGGCCCTACAGATATGACAGAAAATCGGAGTGTTATTTAAATGGCTGATATTGAAAAGCTCGTAGACCAACTTTCGGCGTTGACCGTTCTCGAAGCGGCTGAACTTGCAAAGGCTTTGGAAGAAAAGTGGGGCGTTAGCGCCGCTGCTGCTGTTGCTGTTGCTGGCCCTGCTGCCGCCGCTGCACCTGCTGCTGAAGAGCAGACAGAATTTGACGTTATCTTGACCGGCGATGGCGGCAACAAGATTGCAGTCATCAAGGAAGTCCGTGCGATCACTGCACTTGGTCTGACCGAAGCAAAGGCTCTTGTTGAGTCCGCGCCAAAGGCGATCAAGGAAGGCGTCAACAAGGCAGAAGCCGAAGAAATCAAGGCGAAGATCCTTGCAGCCGGCGGAACCGTCGAACTCAAGTAATTCGTTTCGAAAAGTTCATCTTTTCAACATTCAAAAGGGCGGCGCTTCGGCACCGCCCTTTTTTTGTCATGGCAGCCATGTGTCAGACGGTTTCAGGCGTCAAGTTGGGCCGTGAATCCCGCAGACGTCCTGCAAAACCCTTATGTTTTGCAAATAGCGGGTCAGTTATTGGCGTCTGCACATCATTGCGCGGTGCGAACATAGGATCGGTAATTGGTCCTGCGACAACCGGCGTGCTGAACAATGGATCGGTAACCGGTATGTCGGGCCGACTGTTGACCGACTCGCGTAACCTAGGCCGCTCTTGAGGAGCGACGGCCGTCTGTATAGGCACCTGCGCCTGTGTCGGCGTAACTGGAACCACGGTCGCGTGTGCAATATGCTTGTGGCCGATAGTTTGCCGCTCATCCTCAGGAACGCGTCGACGACGTGCCATAAATAAGCCGCCGAGCCCAAGCGCCGCCAGTGCAGCCGCTAAGCCAGCGAATAGCGGCAGATCATTATCCGCACTTTCAACTGCAGGTGCAGCCTCAGCCTCGGAACCAGCGTTTTGTGGACTTGTCACGGTGCTGGTTGCATTTTCCACGGGAGGAAGGGCAGTCGAAATCGCCGGTTCGTTGAATATCGTCGATTCCGCGGAAGGTGTCGCTGGTGCGGGGCTTCCACCTTGGGGCTGTATTGGACGTGCTTGCACCGGAGCCGCAACCCTGCTGCGTGCAACTGGCGCCGGGGTCGCCCGCGCATTCGCTTCCTCTGCAGCCTGTTGTTGCGCTGCGGGGTTCACAACATCATTCTCCGTAGGCAGTGTCCGCACAAGTGGTGGCGGCGCTACCGTCGTAGCCGGGGCAGGCTGAACTTCCGCCTGTGGGACGGGTGCAGGTGTCGAAGTTACGATTGGAGCCTCTTGTGCCGCAGCGAGACACGATCCGCTTAAAAGTGCTGCGACCAATGCTGTTTTAGTAAATGACTTCACAGAACGTGCGTTCGTCATATCTATTCTCCTAAAGACTAACAGAGTGCCAACGGCTCATCACAATTCTCGGCCCCGCTTGCACCGCTGTGACGTGCAGCTTTGGCGATGAGATGAGTGAAAAGGGCGGCGGTTCACCCGCCGTTCAGCCAAAAATTCCTCTCTACATCATATTGATAATGAGCGACGGGCATGCCCCCATTGTCGTTCCCATCAGTTTTTTCTTTGAAATTTGCCGACGACAAAGGCACGTAGCGGGGATGACACAAAATGAAGATCTTTCCGCTCTAATCCGCAGCATTCCAGATTACCCTAAACCGGGCATCATGTTCCGCGATGTTTCCAGTTTGCTTCTGGATGCAAAAGGCTACCGCATGACAATCGACCGGCTGGCGGGGTTGGTTGACGAAGACACAACGCTGGTTGCCGGCATTGAGGCGCGGGGATTCATAGTAGCTTCTGGCTTGGCTTATGTCCTGGGACTGGGACAACTGATGCTCCGCAAGCCAGGCAAGCTTCCAGGGGAAAAAATCGGCACGGATTATAAGCTGGAATATGGCACTGACCGGATTGAAATGCATGTTGGCCATGTGAAGCCCGGCCAGAAAGTACTTCTTGTGGACGATCTGGTTGCGACGGGTGGAACCGCATTGGCGGGCGTTGACCTTATCCGGCAAGGTGGCGGCAAGGTGGAACAAGCGTTGTTCATTGTCGATTTGCCCGATCTGGGCGGCGCTGAAAAGTTACGTGCTCAGAATATTCGTGTTAATGCGCTCATCGATTTCGATGGCGACTGACGAATATCAGGATTGCGGGTAACGGCTGGCGCACGTTCGGATAGCTGATGGATCAGGACGTGCACCGCTGACTTCGAACCGCGCTATATAGCCGCCGAGTTTCAATTGCTCGGTAAAACCGGTGAGACGGTACCCGACGGCATCAAATTCGCAGAATAACAGCTTTGGCGGAATTCCATGGCGGTCAGTCGGGCGGTCGCGATCGACGACAATAACCTGCCCACCCTTTGCCAAGGCCGGCCGCATCCGCCACAGAAATGCGTATGGCTCCTCAATTTCATGGTACATGTGGACCATGAAGATCCGGTCAAAGCTGTTTTCGGGCAACCGGGGGTCATCAACAGCGCCTTCCTTGATTGCCACATTGTCTAATTGCTCGCGGGTGACACGTTCGCCAAGGCGGTCCAGAGCTCCCCGGTTGATATCCTGTGCCAATACGCGGCCCCTGGGGCCAACCCTTTCGGCGAGCCGGATTGTGTAATATCCCTCGCCTGCTCCAATATCGGCGACAGTTGTGCCGAGCTGAATACCCGCCCAATCCATGACGAATTCAGATTCGCCTGCTTCGTCTCGCGCTGCCTCAGTGGAAAACTGAGTATCGCCAATTTCGGACACCAACCGATCAGCGCGAGGAAACTCAACCGACGTTGTGCTTTGCTCGTCGGACGTGCTCTCGGGGGTGCATCCGCTGACCAGCATTAACCCAAGGGTGAGCGCAGCGATTTTATTAGTCATAACCTTCCGGCGCATCTTGCCGACGCCTCAGGCTTCGGCCAGCGCAGACGGCGTCTGGGCCGCTTGGCTATCAAAGGCATTAAAAACGTCCTTCACCCAGTCAGGCAAAGGAATGGGGCGGTGGATGTCGAGGTCCACATGCACACTGACCAAATCGATTGTCGCACGCAGATCATCGGAACCGTCTTCGGTGCAGCCATGAATTTCCACCAACTGCGTCATGCTCGTTCGGCCAGTTGCTATCGTGCGGGCCATGACCTCAATCAACTCATCGGGTTTAATCGGGGCAAACCAAGTGACAGTGGCTTTCTTGACGTGAAATTCCATCGGCGCACCATTGGCATATTCGCGGAATTTAACGGCACGCCAATATTCAGTAATGGCAACGTCAGCATAATCGAGATAGCGCGCGTTGAAGACGACGCCTTGCGCATCGGTTTCAGACCAGCGCACGCGGAAGCGATGGTGGAAGGCAAAATCGGTACGCGCCATGTCAGATCGCCTTCGACTGTCCAGGCGTATTGACGCCCATTGACTGCAGATAACGCTTCACGTTGCGCGCAGCTTGCCGAAGCCGATGTTCATTTTCCACCATTGCAATACGCACATAACCTTCGCCATCTTCGCCATAGCCAACGCCCGGCGCGACCGCGACCTTCGCTTCGGTGAGCAATTGCTTGGAAAATTCAAGGCTGCCCAGATGCGCCAGCGCAGGCGGCAACGGTGCCCAGGCAAACATCGACGCGCGCGGTGCCGGGATATCCCATCCTGCCCGCCCGAACGCTTCTACAAGGATATCGCGGCGCTTGTGATAAAGCTGGCGGTTTTGTTCGACAATATCCTGAGGTCCATTGAGCGCCGCACAGGCAGCCGCCTGAATCGGTGTGAACGCACCGTAATCAAGATAGCTTTTTACGCGTGTCATCGCCGCAATCAGGTCACGGTTGCCAACGGCAAAGCCGACCCGCCAACCGGCCATCGAATAGGTTTTGGACAAGGATGTGAATTCAACCGCGACGTCCTTGCCGCCTTTGACCTGCAAAATCGAAGGCGTCGGGTTGCCGTCGAAATACAGCTCTGAATATGCAAGGTCGGACAAAATCCAGACCTTATTCTCTTTTGCCCAAGCGACCAGCCGTTCATAAAAGGCAAGATCAACGGTCTCGGCGGTCGGGTTGGACGGATAGTTCACCACCAAAATTGACGGACGTGGCACGGTGAAGGCCATGGCGCGTTCCAAAGAGAGAAAGTAATTTTCATCAGGCGTGGTAGGCACCGACCGGATCGTTGCACCTGCAATGATGAAACCAAATGTATGGATTGGGTAGCTGGGGTTTGGCGCCAGAACGACGTCGCCCGGCGCAGTGATGGCCGTCGCGAGGCTGGCTAGACCTTCTTTCGACCCCATGGTCACGACGACTTCATTTTCAGGATCGATGTCAACGCCAAAGCGCCTGCCATAATAATTGGCCTGCGCCTTGCGTAGACCTGGAATACCCTTGGACGCCGAATAGCCATGAGCATCGGGCTTCCGCGCGACTTCGCACAGTTTTTCGATCACATGTGGCGGCGGGGGCAAATCGGGGTTGCCCATGCCCAGATCAATTATGTCCTCACCCGCGCCACGGGCCGCCGCACGCATCGCATTGACTTCAGCGATGACATAAGGCGGCAAGCGTTTGATGCGGTAGAATTCTTCGGACATTGGCTCCCGTTTCGGGTTGGTTAGTTCAAGACCGCCCTCATGCGCGAAGTTTTAGCGCATTTCCAGAAAAACTATGTCAGGCATCGATCAACGTGGCCGGTTGCCCTTTGCCTTGTGTTTCACACCATGCTTCGACGGGGGTGGGCCATCCTTGCGGAATGGGCGCGCGCCGTCGCGGTTCGAACCGCCGCCACGCGGTCCGTCACCGCGATAGTTGCCGCCACGTGGCGGACCATCACTGCGCGGGTTTACGCCCAGTTGGGCACGCTGCGGACGGTCGCCATCACGGCCCATACGCTTGTTCGCGCGCGCTGCCTCTCGTGGCGGACCATTGGCCTGCACGATCTCTACGTCATTGTCTTCGTCATGCCCCGGCTGCGCAATCGCCTTGGTGAACTTTGCGACTGCAGCAGCAGCAATGCCAACATGCGTTTCATTCGCGGCAATGCGAATGGCACCAATGTCGTTCTTGGTCACGCCGCCACGTCGGCACAGCAGCGGTAAAATCCATTTAGGGTCGGCATTGTTACGGCGTCCGACATTCAGCTTGAACCAGACAGAATCGTCAAATCCCGCGCGATGGTCGTCGCGTGGACGCTCCCGGCTCCCGTCATCAAGCAGTTCTTCTGCTTGCGGCATTTTGGCGCGATGCACACGTACCAAAGCCGCAGCGATGTCTTCTGCAGACATCGTTTCAAGCAATTTGGCACCCAGCGCCCGATCTTCGTCTTCCACCTCTACGGGAGCTAAAAGTGTTTCAAGCAGACGATCATGGTCTTTTGCACGGATATCCGCCGCAGTTGGCACCTTGATCCAGTCCGCTTCAATCTTTGCGCCGCGCAACATGGATTCGACACGCTTGCGGCGCTGATACGGCACGATCAGTACCGCTGTGCCCTTGCGGCCCGCACGGCCCGTGCGACCCGACCTATGCTGAAGACCTTCGGCATCGCGCGGCAATTCAACGTGAACGACCAAAGAGAGGTTCGGCAAGTCGATCCCGCGTGCAGCAACATCAGTCGCTACGCAAACGCGTGCCCGCTGGTCCCGCAAGGCCTGAAGCGCGTGGTTCCGTTCGGACTGCGAATGCTCACCCGACAGGGCAACAACATTAAATCCTCGCTCGGTCAGGCTGGCGTGCAAGCGACGGACGTTTTCGCGCGTTGCGCAAAACAAAATAGCGGTTTCCGCCTCATGCAAACGCAGCAGGTTAACGACCGCGTTTTCAATGTCCGGCGGAGCAACTGTAACCACCTGATAGCTAATGTCGCCATGCCCGCGGTCCTCACCAACGGTCGAAATGCGCAGTGCATCGCGCTGATAGCGTTTTGCGAGCGATACAATCGGCTTCGGCATGGTGGCCGAAAACAGCAATGTCCGACGACCTTCCGGCGTTGCATTCAAAATTTCTTCAAGCTCTTCGCGAAAGCCCATGTCGAGCATTTCATCGGCTTCATCGAGAATCGCGACCTTTAATGCCGACAGGTCAAGCGCGCCGCGCTCAAGGTGATCGCGAAGCCGTCCGGGGGTACCGACGACAATCTGCGCCCCCTGGTTCAACGCGCGGCGTTCCTTCGAAGCATCCATACCGCCGACGCAAGTCGCGATGCGCACGCCAGCCTTTGCATATAGCCACATGAGTTCGCGACTCACCTGCAATGCAAGCTCGCGGGTCGGCGCAATGATGAGGGCAGCAGGTTCTCGTGCAAGGCTTACGAGCCCGCCATCAAGAATCTGGGGCGCCATAGCGAGACCAAATGCTACAGTTTTTCCTGAGCCGGTTTGCGCGGAAACAACCAGATCGCGTCCTATCGCTTCCTCAGCAATAACAGCGTCTTGAACTGGAGTTAACGTGGTATATCCACGCGCGGTGAGCGCTTCATCAAGAAGCGGAGGTATATTTTCAAATGTCATTATTTCGCGCCTTTGCGCTCTTTTTTATCGAATGTCCATGCTGCGCTGCACAACAAAACAATCTTCGACAATTTCATTTGCTTTGATATGCCTGTCAGTATGGCCGACTCATCTCAAATCCCGCCGTTCATGGACTCCAGCCAGTTCCTGAGATTGTTCGAGCAATCAGCCGTCACCAGCACTGACCCGCTTAAGGCCTATCATGCGGCGCTGGATGCTTGGGGAACAGTGTTGGAACCACTCGCAAGGTCAGGTCGGGACAAGGTCGATACGACCGATCGCCGCTTTGCAGCACCACAGTGGGAGCATCCGGTTTTCGACTTGGTTCGCCAAAGCTATCAGGCCATGTCTGAATATATGTTGGCTGCGGCAGACCAGCTTGAAGGCTTGGCGGAAAATGACAAAGCCAAAATGGACTTTGCACTGCGCAGCATCATCGAAGCAATGAGCCCGGCCAATTCGCCCTTTACCAATCCAGTGGCCCTTGAGCGGGCGATGGAATCCAAAGGCGCGAGCCTGATGTCGGGCATGCAGCATCTCATGCAGGATTTACAACGCGGCCAATTGACGCATACCGATTCCGGTGCCTTCAAACTTGGCGAAAATATTGCGGCAACGCCGGGCAAAGTTGTACACCAGACGCCCTTGTATCAGCTCATTCAGTACGACCCGACAACGGAAAATGTTCTGGAAACGCCGCTGATCATTTTTCCGCCATGGATCAACCGCTTCTACATTCTCGACCTCACGGCAGAAAAAAGCTTCATCAAATATTGTGTCGATCAAGGCATCACGGTTTTTGTCGTGTCGTGGAAGTCGGCGGACAGCTCGATGAAGGACATTGTCTGGGACGATTATATTGCCGCACAGATCGACGCGATTGATACGGTTCGCTCTGGCCTTGATGTGCAGGACGTCCACGCGATCGGTTATTGCGTCGCCGGTACAACCTTGGCCGCAACCCTGTCTATTCTTGCCGCCACCGATGCTGCTGACAAGGTAAGGAGTGCAACATTCTTTACGGCTCAAGTCGATTTCAGCGACGGCGGCGAACTGCTGCATTTTATTGACGACCAACAGATCGCCATGATGGAAGCGCTGAGCGCGCCACAAGGTTATATGGATGGCCGGTTCCTTGCGCTGACTTTCAACCTGTTGCGCGGCAAGGACCTGATCTGGTCGACGGTCGTGAAAAATTATTTGCTGGGTGAGGATTATCCCGCCTTTGACCTGCTGCACTGGAATGGGGACGTTACCAACCTGCCCGCGAAATGGCATCGCAATTATGTCGTCGACCTCTATCGCGATAACCGGCTTGTGAAGCCGAATGACATGTCGGCACTCGGCACCCAAATTGACCTGCGCCTTGTAAAGACGCCAACCTATATTCAGGCTGGACGCGAGGACCATATCGCACCTGCTGAAAGTGTCTGGAAGTTGCAGGAGCATTTTAGCGGTCCAACGAAATTCGTATTGGCCGGCAGCGGACATATAGCTGGCGTGGTCAATCCGCCCGCCCAAATGAAATATCAATATTGGACCAATGGCGCTTCGCCGACCTCGCTTCAGGCCTTCATTGACGGAGCGACCGAGACCAAGGGCAGCTGGTGGCCCGATTGGTTCTCCTGGTTGACAGAAAAGGGCTCTACGTGCGTGCCAGCGACAGGAGCGCGCCAGCCTGGCCAAGGCACTCTGAAGGCTCTGGAATCAGCTCCAGGAAGCTATGTCAAAGCCCGGTGAGATTCAGTTGACGTTTACGTAAACGTCTACTAGGTCGAGATTAAGCTTTTTAGGAGAATCGTGATGCAACTGGAATTCAGCCCCGCAGAAATCGCCTTCCAGCAGGAAGTGCGCACGTTCATTGCCGAAAACTATCCCGAGAACCTCCGGTCTGTTCAGGACGAAGGGCATGACCTTTCCAAAGAAGATTTCCTGTCATGGCACCGCATTCTTGCCAAAAAAGGCTGGATCGCGCCTGCATGGCCAGTTGAATATGGCGGCACTGGCTGGACGGCCACTGAGCGCTTCATTTGGTCTGAAGAACTCGCGGCAGCTGACTGCGTTGGTACGATGCCATTCGGCCTGTCGATGGTCGGGCCGGTAATTTACACTTTTGGTACGCCCGAGCAAAAAGCCCGTTTCCTTCCCGGCATTTTGTCGGGCGATGACTGGTGGTGTCAGGGTTATTCCGAGCCAGGCGCCGGTTCCGATCTTGCTTCGTTGCGCACCAAGGCCGTGCGTGATGGTGATCACTATATTGTCAATGGTCAGAAAACTTGGACGACTATGGCCCAGTATGCGGATTGGGGCTTTTTCCTCGTGCGCACCGATCCCGACGCCAAGGCCCAGGAAGGCATTAGCTTCCTGTTGATCGATATGAAGTCGCCCGGTGTCACTGTGCGCCCGATCATTACTCTGGGCGGTGAGCATGAAGTCAACGAAGTCTGGTTAGAGGACGTGCGCGTGCCCGTCGAAAACCGCGTTTATGAAGAAAACAAGGGCTGGACCTGTGCCAAGTTCCTGCTGGCGCATGAACGTACTGGCATCGCCGCAGTCGCACGTTCCAAGCGCGGCGTGGAAAAGATCAAGGCAATTGCCCGCACCGAACAGGACGGCGACCGCCCGTTGATCGCAAACCCATTCTTCAAGCGCAAGATTTCGGAACTAGAAATCGACCTTACAGCGCTTGAATTTACTGAACTGCGCAGCCTTGCCGGCGAAGCGTCGGGCAAGGGCCCTGGCCCTGAGTCGAGCCTGCTGAAGATCAAGGGGTCGGAAATTCAGCAACGCATTACCGAACTCGCGCTGGAAGCGGTGGGCCATTATGGTGCGCCTTACTTCCGTGGCTTTGGCGATGGTGACAATGAACACCCAATCGGTCCGGATTACTCGCATCGCGCAGCACCGACCTATTTCAATGCCCGCAAGACGACGATTTACGGCGGGTCGAACGAGATCCAACGCAACATCATCGCAAAGATGGTACTGGGAATTTAACCGCTCCCCCTCCCGTTCGCGGGAGGGGAAAGGGGGAGGATCACTTTCGCAAGAGACGTGACTTGGCCTCCCCGGCCCTTCCCGCAGACGGGAGGGGGGAAATGAACCGCCAATAAGGCGACGACGGAGAGACACTTCACATGGATTTCAGCTACACCGAAACGCAGGACATGATCCGCGAAACCCTGAGCCGCTTTTTGGCGGACACGTATGATTTCGACAGCCGCAGCAAGATGATTGCGAGCAGCAAAGGGCGTGACCCCGGTATCTGGAAGGCACTGGCGCAGGATCTTGGTATGTTGGGCGCGTCGTTCAGCGAAGATCACGGTGGCCTTGGTGGGGGCTATCTCGAAAACGCGTTGATTATGGAAGAACTGGGCAAAGTTATAGCCATTGAACCTTATCTCCAGACAGTCGTCCTGGGTGGTGGCGCGTTGAAGGCTGTTGGCGGGGCAGTTGCCGACGCAGTTATTCCCGGCATCATTAGCGGCGATGTCATCATCGCTTTTGCATATGCCGAGCCGCAAGGCCGCTACAACCTCGCCAATATTCGCACCACAGCGAAGAAGGATGGCGCCGGTTATGTTTTAAACGGTCACAAGGGCGTGGTCTATGCTGCGCCATGGGCGACGCATTTGCTCGTCACTGCGCGCACTGGCGGCGCAAATACCGATGTGAACGGAGTATCCTTGTTTCTGATCGACGCAAATGCAAAGGGTATTGTGCGCCGCGATTATCCAACCGTGGACGGTTTTCAGGCCTCAGAAGTCTACTTCGAAAACGCGACCATCCCTGCGGACGCCCTGTTGGGTGACGAAGGCGCTGGCCTGCCGCTTATTGAACGCATTGTCGACGAAGCAACGGTTGCCGTCTGCGCTGAATCCTGTGGCGTGACTGCGAAATTACATCAGGGCACATTGGAATATGCGCGCCAGCGCAACCAGTTTGGGCAACCTATTTCGCGCTTCCAGGTGCTTCAGCACCGCATGGTCGATATGTTCATGGAGGTCGAACAATCGAAGTCGATGACCACAATGGCGACACTGAAGCTTGATCTGCCAGCGGCTGAACGCATGGCAGCAGTGTCCGCATGCAAGGCGAAGGTTTCACGCGCCGCGAAATTCGTCGGGCAGAATGCAATCCAGACGCATGGCGGCATTGGTATTACGCAGGAACTGGCCATTGGCCATTTTTTCAAACGGGCGACGATGATTGAAAATCAATTCGGTTCTGCGGATCATCATTATGAACGTTTTGAGCGGCTGACATTGGCAGATTAAAGCGCCTTTCACAATTTTTGTGCACTGCACCATTTCTTGTTGACACACACGGCACCAATCATTATTGTGCAGTGCAACACAACAGAAATGGTGCTCAGAAATGACCAGTAAAACACAAACCAACGGTTCAACGAAAACTGCAAAAGCTGCGGTTGCGAAAGACGTTGCCGTGAAAACTGCTCCTAGCACCGTTGCGAAGACAAAGGCGGAAGAGCCTGTTGCTTCGTCGGCTCCCAAAACCGTGCCTGTTGAATCAACACCGATTGCTCAAGGAGTATCAAAAATGACTGACACTGTTAAAGCCACTGCTGAAAAAACCACTGAAAAGGCAACGGAGTTTTTTGCCGACGTTCGTGAAAAGGCTGTTGAAGCTACGGAAAAGGGCAAGAAATTTGCCGCTGAAGCCGTCGAGTTCAATAAGGCAAACGTCGAAGCCATCGTTGAAGCCGGTAAAATTGTTGCCAAGGGCGCTCAGGAAATGGGCAAGACCAACATGGAATTCGCCAAGAAGAATTTTGAAGAAGTTCAGGTTGCCGTCAAGGAACTGACTTCGGTCAAGTCGCCAACAGATTTCGTTAAGCTTCAAAGTGAATTGGCTCGTAAGGGCTTCGATACCGCCGTTGCACAGGGTTCGAAGAATACCGAAGCGATGGTCAAGCTGGTCAGCGAAATGTTCCAGCCAATCTCGAACCGCATTGCGGCAACGACTGAGCTTTTCAAGAAAGCTGCATAAGCTTTTACACGCTATTGCTCCGGCGGGTCATGCACTTGCCACCTTCTCTCTCTCCTCCTTTTGGTGGCAGGCAGTCGAGATCAGCCGGTGCAATCCAACAAAGAACCGTCCTTTCCCTTGCGGAAAGGGCGGTTTCTTTTTGGTACGACAGAATAGATGATGAACGGGGCTTGCAGAGTCACCCTCCCCTATCCTATTTTAGGCAGATGCAGACTTTCATGGCGCAGGATGACGATGATAAACCAGGCGGCACCCCCGGGGTGGGACTTGCCACGCGCACGCGTCCCAAGACGCAAAAGCCAAGCCTGTATAAAGTGCTGCTGCTGAACGACGATTACACGCCGATGGAATTTGTTGTGCATGTGCTTAAGGCATTTTTTCAGATGGATACGGATCAGGCGACCCGCGTGATGTTGCATGTCCACCAGAAGGGCGTCGGGGTTTGCGGTATCTTTACTTATGAAGTTGCCGAAACAAAAGTGACTCAGGTGATGGACTTCGCCCAGAAGAACCAGCATCCACTGCAGTGCACGCTTGAAAAAGCGTGACTAAGGCCGCCCTTATCGTTGGGGCGGGTGATGCAACTGGCGGCGCGATTGCCAAAGCTTTCGCCCGCGAAGGCTATGTGGCATGTGTCAACCGCCGTGCACGCAACACAGAACAGCTTGAAGCGCTGGCCCAGTCGATTCGCGCAGAGGGATATGAAGCACGGGCCTATCCTGCAGACGCCCGTATCGAGGATGAGGTGGTCACGATGGTCGAAGCGATTGAACGCGACGTCGGGCCAATTGAAGTCGCGGTGTTCAATATTGGAGCCAATGTTAATTTCTCGGTGCTGGACATGACAGCTCAGGTTTATCGCAAAGTTTGGGAGATGGCCGCATTCGCAGGGTTTCTCATGGGGCGCGAGGCTGCGCGCCGCATGGTTGAACGCCAGTCGGGCACGATCATATTTACAGGGGCAACCGCGAGCATTCGAGGCGGCAAAGGGTATTCGGCCTTTGCAGGCGCAAAGGGCGCGCTGCGTATGCTTGCCCAGTCGATGGCGCGTGAGCTTGGACCGCAAAATATCCATGTCGCACATGTCATCATCGATGGTGGCATCGATACGGCCTTCATCCGGGGCATCCGTCCCGATTTTGAGACTGCGAAAGCCGGAGACGGGATATTGTCACCCGAGGCCATCGCGCTGCAATATGTGGCCTTGCACAAACAACATCGCAGCGCTTGGACGCATGAAATGGACCTGCGGCCTTGGTCGGAGACTTTCTAATGACCCAAAGTTTTGAGTTCCTTTTCGATTTCGGCGGGCCCAATAGCTATTTGGCGCACAAAATATTGCCCGAACTCTGCGCGCGAACTGGCGCGGAAGCCGTTTATGTGCCCATCTTGCTTGGCGGGCTGTTCAAGCTCACGAACAACCAAGCGCCAATGCTTCGCTATGCCGAGACGCCGGCCAAGCAGAAATATGAGATGCTGGAATTTGACCGTTTCGTGAAAGCACATGCGATCCCGTTCAGGATGAACCCGCGTTTTCCCATAAACTCGCTATATGTGATGCGCGGTGCAATCGCCGCCCAGCGGCTCGGTTGCTTCGCGCCATATGTTGACGCGATCATGACGGCGATGTGGAGCGACGCGGCGGACATCAGCGACGTTGATGTTGTGCGCGATGTGCTCAATAAGGCTGGCCTCGACAGTTCTGCTTTGCTTACATTAGCCGAACACCCAGAGGTGAAGGCTGCGCTAATAGCCAACACTGAAGCCGCTGCAAAACGCGGTGCATTTGGCGTGCCGACCTTCTTTGTGGGTGAGGATATGTTCTGGGGCAAGGAACGGCTGGGGCAGGTTGAGGCAGCGCTTACCAAATCCTAAGTTGCGCCGCATTTAATTCCCGCTAAATACCCTGCGATGGATAAGATAATCGTACGTGGCGGCAACGCACTAAAAGGCAAAATTCCCATTTCAGGGGCGAAGAACAGCGCGTTGACGCTGATCCCTTGTGCGCTCCTGACCGATGAGCCGCTGACGTTGCGCAATTTGCCCCGCCTCGCGGATATCGATGGCTTCCAGCATTTAATGAACCAATTCGGAGTATCGACCACGGTTGCCGGATCACGTCCCGAAGATTTTGGCCGCGTCATGACATTGGAAGCAACGCGGATCACCAGCAACGTGGCGCCTTATGACCTTGTCCGCAAAATGCGCGCGTCGATTCTTGTCCTTGGCCCAATGCTGGCCCGCGCAGGCGAGGCGACAGTTTCGCTTCCCGGCGGATGCGCAATAGGTAACCGTCCGATTGACCTCCATCTCAAGGCGCTTGAGGCCTTTGGCGTCGAGATAGAAGTCGCGGCGGGCTATGTGAAGGCAATTGCGAAGAAAGGCATTCCGGGCGGGACTTACACTTTCCCTGTCGTGTCGGTCGGCGCGACAGAGAATGCCCTAATGGCCGCCAGCCTCGCCAAAGGCACATGCGTTCTGCACAACGCTGCGCGTGAGCCCGAGATTGTTGACCTGTGCAATTTGCTTGTCGCCATGGGCGCGCAGATTGAAGGCATCGGAACGTCAGACCTGATTATTCACGGCAAAGACCGCCTGCACGGCGCGACTTATCGCGTGATGAGTGACCGGATCGAAGCCGGCAGCTATGCTTGTGCTGCGGCGATAACAGGCGGCGATGTTGAACTGGTCGGCGCCAAGGCCAGCGAGATGGACGCGACACTTGATGCCTTGCGCCAAGCGGGCGTCACCGTGGAGGATACGGGGACTGGCATTCGCGTATCATCCGACGGCAAATTGAGGCCGTTGACGATCTCCACTGCGCCATATCCAGGATTCGCCACCGACATGCAGGCCCAATTTATGGCGATGCTGTGCATGGCAGACGGCGCCAGCGTACTGACCGAAACCATTTTTGAAAACCGCTACATGCACGTCCCGGAATTGAATCGCATGGGCGCACATATCGAAACCAAAGGCCGGACGGCTATCGTGCATGGCGTCAAGAAGCTCACAGGCGCGCCCGTTATGGCGACTGATCTTCGGGCATCGATGAGCCTGGTGATCGCTGGCTTGGTCGCAGAGGGGGAAACACATGTTAGCCGCCTGTATCATCTGGATCGCGGTTATGAGCGACTTGAAGAGAAGCTGCAGCTTGTCGGCGCTGACGTTGAACGGGTGGGCGCGGAGTAATCTATTGCAGCACATACAGCGGATGAAATGAAGCAACTGTTGCCAGATGGACAATTTTGCGGCATCTTGCATCAAAGTGAAATTAGACCTCGCCTCGCAGCCCGACATAGCCAAGCCGCATCCAGTTCTGGAGTCTATACGGTTTAGCCCGATTGCAACCGTCGTGAGCGACCCTACCAAAACAGACAATCCTCTTATTGCGGTCAACGCAGCATTTTGTGCGCTCACCGGATACTCTGAATCCGAAGCGATTGGCCGCAATTGCCGTTTTTTGCGTGGCCCCGACACTGAAAACGGCCAAACAGAGAAGTTGCGGTCTGCTGTACACGGGCAACGTCCGGCTCTGGCGGAGCTTATTAACTACCGTAAGGACGGCTCACCGTTCCGTAATGCCGTAATGATTGCGCCCCTGTTTGATGATCAGGGTAATCTTGAACTGTTTGTCGGTTCGCAGATTGAAGTGCTTCCAGAGGAAGAAAGCATCGGCCTGGTGCGGCAGCAGAGGGCGGCGCAAATTGTTGATCGTCTGTCTCCCCGCCAACGCGAAATATTGCAGCAGATGGCGCGGGGTTTCCGCACCAAACAAATTGCCTATCGCCTGTCGCTAAGCGAAAAAACGGTTCAGATGCACCGGATGCTGATGTTTAAAAAGCTGTCGACCTCAAACGCCGCAGATGCAGTTAGAATTGCCGTCGAAGCAGGACTTTGATCCGCTTACGTCATTGAACCTGACTACAGTGCATATGCGGTATTTCACTTTTTTGTACGAACGGGCATTATACTTGCACAGGCCAACAGCGCGGGCTTGAAGGCGAAATGTGTTTCAAGTTCCCCCTCCACATTGAGGCACATTATCTGGTACCCTTTGCCAGCCTTCAATTAGCCAGCCGCCTTCGTCTGTGACCGAAAGTTAAGTTAAGCTCCTTGGAAGTTTCGTTAGTTCCAAGCTGTTATTCGTACCGCCACATCGATGATGTGGCGGTACTTTTTTAACTGCGGGCCATTAGCCACAGCCGTATTGCACTGGCCAGGCCGCACGGTGTATCCGATTCCAGTCGTGCAGCGTCGATCTGCGCTACGACGGCGTTGACCGGCAACCTCTCCCGCTCGGCTGCTGCGCGCAATCTATCCCAAAAAAATGGCTCGAGGCTGATCGACGTCTGATGTCCCGCTACTGTCATACTGCGCTTCACAGGCGGGTGGTAAATGCTCAAGCTTGAACTACCATCAATACATGTGCTGTCCACCGTTGATCGATAACGTCGATCCGGTGATGAAACCTGCATTGTCACTGGTGAGGAATTCAACTCCGCGCGCGATTTCCTGTGGCTCTCCAAGGCGACCAACCGGAATTTGCGCGACGATTTTCTCCATTACGTTTTCAGGGATAGTCGCGAGCATTTCGGTGCCAATATATCCAGGGGCAATGGCATTGGCCGTTACACCGTACCGCGCGCCCTCTGCCGCAAGCGATTTGGTGAAGCCGTGGATACCGGACTTTGCCGCGGCGTAATTAACCTGCCCGATTTGCCCGCCCTGACCGTTGACGGAGCCAATGTTGACAATACGGCCCCATTTGCGTTCGCGCATTCCGGCAAAAACCGCCTTTGCCATGTTGAAGCAACCTGTGAGGTCGACGCGGATAACTTCATCCCATTGTTCGAAGGTCATCTTGACCATGGTGGCGTCGCGGGTGATCCCAGCATTATTCACCATGATATCGATTTGACCATATTCCGCCTCAATTGCGGCGCACGCGTCAAGGCAGCTTTGATGGTCGCCGACATCCCATTTTTGCACGGCAATGCCAGTGCGCTCTGAAAAGGCTTTGGCTGCTGCCTCGTTCCCGCCGTAATTGGCGATGACCAACCTTCCTTTTTCCTTCAATTTTAAGCTGATCGCCTCGCCGATACCTCTGGTTCCCCCAGTAACCACCGCAACTCGTGTCATGCACCGCTCTCCTCGTTCATTCCTTTTTTACGATGATTACCGTGCCAGTGGGCAAGCGCAAGTTACCGTAAACGTTAGTCTGGGAAATTTTCTGCAACGCTGTATGTGATCTCAAAGCCAGCCGCCAAGCTCACGGCGCACGATTACTTCAACCATGTCCATGCCGACATCGCTATCGTTCAAGCAGGGCAGATAAGCGTAATGAGTGCCGCCTTCTTCTTCAAACTGCTCGTGTCCCTGCATTGCCAGCTCTTCAAGGGTTTCGAGGCAGTCGACCGAGAATCCGGGGGCAAAGATCGCAACTTTCTTTGTGCCTTCGCGCGCCAAACGCATGAGCGTATCATCCGTCGCTGGCTCAAGCCACTTCGCGCGGCCGAAGCGCGACTGAAAACTGACGACGAGGTCACGACCCATGGCTTCCGACAGCAGACGCGCGGTTTTCTGGCAATGACAGTGGTAGGGGTCCCCCAAATGCAATGTGCGTTCGGGCATGCCGTGAAAGCTGATGACAATGGCTTCTGGTTCAAAGTCAAGTTTGGCCAAAGACCCTTCAATGGACGTCTTAAGAGCACCAATGTAAGCCGCATCATCGTGATAGGCAGGCAATGTCCGAATGGCAGGATGCCACCGCATCATTGTCAGCGTTGCATATGCCTCATCAAGAACGGTCCCGGTGGTTGCGCCAGAATATTGTGGATACATTGGCGCAATCAAAATTCGGTTGCAACCTGCTGTCTTCATTGCGGCAAGCTGATCAGCGACCGACGGGTTGCCGTAGCGCATTGCGTAGCGGACGTCGGCACTATCGCCCATCCGGACCTGCAGTGCTTCCGCTTGTCCTGCCGTGAAAAATGCGAGCGGCGATCCCTTTTCGGTCCATACCTTTGCATAAGCTTCTGCGGATTTCTGGGGACGCGTGTTCAATATGATGGCGCGCAAGATTGGCTGCCAAATCAAAGGCGGAATCTCGACTACACGGCGATCGGACAAAAACTGCTTTAGATAGCGTTTCACGGCAGGTGTCGTCGGTTCGTCCGGGGTCCCCAAATTAACGAGCAAAACGCCGATTTTTGGCGTCGCTATTGGGGGGTGATCAATCGGTAATGTCATCATAGTCCTCGGGACAATAAAGGCAGTTCGCGAAGCCTGATACCGGCTGCGGAGAATAGGGCGTTGGCAATGGCGGGCGCAACAGCAGGCACGCCAAGTTCGGACACTCCGCCAGGCGCTTCGTCGTTGCGCGCGAATTCAACGGTAATCTCGGGAACGTCTGCCAATTTCGGAAGGTCAATGTCGCGCAAGCGGCGAGCGGTGGGTAGGCCGCTTTCAAAATCAGTGGCGGAGCCCAACGCTTGTGCCAAACCGAAGACGATGCCGCCTTCAATCTGCTGCCGGGCCACGTCGGGATTAATTAGACGACCGCAATCGGCCATGGCATGAATCCGGTCGACACGTACGCCAGTCTCACTGGTCCGTGCGGTGACGATCACGGCGATGTGGCTGCCACGCATGCTGTGGCAGGCGATACCTCGACCGCTGCCCGCGACGCCGCCATCCCATCCAGCCATCGTTGCAACACCCGTAAGGCACCGGGCCAGTCGTGTCTGGCCAACCAACATCTGCATACGGAATGACAAAGGTTCGACACCCGCTTTGTGCGCCAGTTCGTCGATAAATCCCTCAACAAAAAAGCAGTTGTAGCTGTTCGCCAGTCCGCGCCATGGACCCGTTGGCATCGGCATGGAAACCGGAAAATGATCTATGCTGATATTGGGTATGGCATAGGGAATCTGCGCGCCGTCAACTGCTAGCACGTCAAATTCACCTGACGCGGACTTGCGCGCCTCATCCTGTGATTGGCCATCAATCCGATTGGCAAGTTCGCGCATAGTGGATGCAGCGGCGACCTTCAAGGCAATGCCCGTAACCGCCCCTTCCTCATTCATAGCCGCTGACAGCCTGCCCAGGGCAGGACTGCGAACATGATCGCGGAGCAGATCTTCTGCACGCGACCAAGTCAATTGGACAGGTCGGCCAACTTCCTTGGCAATGACTGCGACCTGCGCTGCAATGAGGTTATCGAAGTTGCGGTCAAAGCTGCCGCCGGCCAATACCGGATACAGGACGACGTCATCAGCACTGATGCCAATGGCCTTTGCTGCTGACAGCCGCGCAGATTGTGGTGCCTGCGTTGCCAACCAAAGTTGCAGGCGCCCACTCCGAAATTCTGCCGTCGCCGAACGCGTCTCGATGGGTGCATGCAAAGCGGCCCCGACTGAATAATCCGCCTTAAATATCCGCGTTGCCGTTTCAGGCGCCATGGCGGCATCAACATCTCCGATTTTTGTCGCTCGAAAACCCGGACCTTTGGCAATCGCATTGGATATTGACTGTGCAATTTCGCTGCTATTTGCCATTTGCCCTTTGGTGCGGAACACTGGCGACATTGCATCAAGAGCGTTGTTTGCCGCCCACCAATTACTGCCCACTGCCGCGACCCAGCTGTCGTTCTTCACAACCTGAACCACGCCACGCATTTTGACCGCTGCTTTCGTGTCCGCCGAGAGCAGGCTAGTGTCCCCTGCTGGCCCTGCCCGGACTGAAGCGAAAAGCATGTCAGGCAAACGCACGTCACCTGCAAAGCTTGCGCTTCCATCAACCTTGGCAGACAGATCAAGCCGCGGGGCGTCACGGCCAGAAAGCCGGTTTCTGGGAGACGGATTCAACGGAATCGGCGATGGCACATCAAGAGCAGCGGCCTCAACCACCAGTTCTGCGAACGACAAGCGGCGCTTTCCTGCGGTGACAAAACCCCGGTCGGCCTGACATTGCTCCCATGCAATATCCCAACGCGCAGCTGCAGCTTGACACAGCAAAGTACGTGCTACGGCCCCTGCTTCGCGGCATGGCTTTTCAAATTGCCGGATAGATGATGATCCGCCAGTTACGACAAACATTTCGCGACGGGCCAATTCGTTAATGCTGCCGGCCACAAAGCCGCTATTGACATCGATCGCGACATTCTCGGGCAAAAATGCCGGCGACCATTCTCGTGCCAATAAGGCGTTTGCAAATATCGGGCTAGGAGCAACGGGCTGCACCGCGACTGAGCGCCAGTCAGCACCCAATTCGCCAGCTATGATTTGCGCGAGTGTGGAATATACGCCCTGTCCTGACTCGCTTTGCGGGATGGCGATGACAACTTTTCCGTCCTCGCCAATTTTCAACCAAGGACCGAACAAATGCTCCCCGTCTGCAGCGCGCAAATTGGGCGCGTAACGCCGTGGCCAAAGTCCCCACGCCACCAAAAGCCCAACACCAACGCCGCCGCCAACTAGCAGTTTTCGGCGGTCAATGCCATTTTTGTGCGCTTGCGCTTCGTTCATGCAGCGCCGTCTTTCGGCGAATCAATCCATGTGATGACCTGCCGCGCAATCGCGGCATAAGCACTGCTGATTGGGCCTTCACCTAATGCAGGCGGCGTACCAGCATCGCTTTCCATACGTATTTTAATGTCGAGCGGTATTCGGCCTAAAAAGGGGATGCCTAGTTCCTTCGCAGCCGCCTCCGCCCCGCCGGAGCCAAAGGGATCGCTCATTTCACCGCAATGCGGACATAAATATCCCGCCATATTCTCGACGAGACCAATGATCGGAACTTTGGCGGTATCGAAAAAACTGATGGCGCGCATCGCATCCATCAGCGCAAGGTCCTGCGGCGTTGAAATAATAATTGCACCGATAGGCTTATGCTTTTGAATCATCGATAACTGGATATCGCCGGTGCCTGGCGGCAAATCAACCACGATATCGCGCACATTGCCCCATTTGGCGTCGACAAGCTGCGACAGCGCATTGCCTGCCATCGGACCCCGCCACGCAACGGCCTGCCCTGGATTGACCAATTGCCCCATAGAAAGGAACGGAACCCCCCCTGCGCCTATGACAGGTATCATCATTTTGCCTTCAGCTTCCGGCTTTACGCCTTCCGCGCCCATCAGCCTTGGCTGCGACGGGCCATATATATCAGCGTCAACCAGACCGACCGATCGCCCTGCGCGGGCCATGGCAATAGCGAGGTTTGTCGAGAGGGTTGATTTTCCAACACCGCCTTTGCCGCTCGCAACAGCGATCAGGCGCGGCGTGATGCGTTCTGCGGTCAACATTATACGCACGGACTGCGCGCCAACTTGCTCGGCGGCGGAGCGGACATCGCTTTCAATTTCTGTGCGTTGCTCTGCAGTTAGACCGGATACATCAAGCATCAGTGAAACTGAATTGTCGGCGACCTTTAACCCGCTCGCACGGCTCCCGACAACAGCAGCGATCGCATCAGAAAAGGTGGTAAAATCGGACATGTCTTGCCGAATAGATTCAGAATTGCGGGATTGACACTGTTTTTCTGAAAAACCGTTCCTATAAAGGTGTTATGAGCAAAAAAATCGACAAGCAGGGACCCGTAACTTTGGCAACAGATGGCAAGGGACCGTGGGATTCGCCGGATTCCTCAGACACCGGAGCAGCAAGCAGTTCAAACGGACGCGGCGGCAGCCCCAAACCCGATCCGGTTAACCCTTGGGATCCATCAACTGAACCGGCTGCCCGCGCACGCTCGCGCGGTCCGTCATTAGAAGAACTGCTGCGCAGAAAAGGCGGCGGATTTGGTGGATTGCCGCAGCGTCCAGACGGCAAGAGCTGGTGGCCGCTCCTTATCGGAGCATTTTTCGCTTTATGGCTTATCTGGACCAGTGTGCACCGGATTGGTCCTGAGCAAGAGGGTGTTGTTACGCAACTGGGTAAATATGCCCGCACGGTGCAGCCGGGCATTCAATTTACCTTGCCCGCGCCGATAGAGAACATCACTAAGATAGACACGAGGCAAATTCAGACAACGTCCATAGGCTCGCCTAAGGCAAGCAGCGAGAATCTGGTTCTGACGCGAGACCAGAGCATCATAGACATGGCGTATGACGTCCGTTGGTCAATTAAAGATCCGGAGCTTTATCTGTTCCAGCTCGACAGTCCGCAAGACACGGTCAAGGAAGTTGCCGAAAGTGCCATGCGTGCCGCGGTCGCCAACTTCGACCTCACACAGGCTATTGGCCCTGGCCGTGGCGCTATCGAATTAGAGGTTCGCCGCAGGATGCAGCAAGTACTTGACGAGTATCGCGCAGGGGTGTTGGTCCAGAGTATCTCGATACGTCAGTCGGATCCCCCAGCGGAAGTCAACGACGCGTTCCGTGAAGTGAACGCTGCGCAGCAACGCCGCGAAAGCTACCTTAACGACGCCCGCGCTTATGCCAGCCGGGTGACCGAACTTGCGCTGGGTGAAACCGCCGAGTTCGACAAAATCTACGTACAATATCGTGAGGCGCCTGAAGTAACCAAGCGCCGACTTTATTATGAAACCATGGAGCAAGTGCTTGGTAAGGTCGATAAGACAATTGTCGAAACTGGCGGTGTGACGCCGTACCTCCCGATACCTGAATTCCAGAAAAGGGCCGCTCCGAAGACCGAGCCCGTGACCGTGACAGGGAACAAGCAATGATCAGTACCTTCCTGCGCAACCCGATCTATCTTGCAATGACGGCAATCGGCGCGCTTATCTTGATGAGCATGTCAGTGAACGTGGTGCCTGAAACGCAACAGGCCATTATCAGCAGCTATGGCAAGGTCGACCGTATCGTAAACGCTTACCAGCCGGGTGAAAAATTCGGTCAAACCCGCGCGGGCCTTACATTTCGTATTCCGTTTGTTGAACAGATTCAAATGATCGATAAGCGGGTGTTGAGTGTACAGATGGAACAGCAAGAAGTTTTGTCCACAGACCAACTTCGGCTTCAGGTTGATGCCTTTGCGCGTTTCAGGATAACAGAACCGGCACAGATGTACCGAACTATTCGAACCGAAGATCGGTTGCGCGACCAGTTGCGCACTATTTTGGGATCGTCGCTCCGCAATGAACTTGGCAAGCGAACCTTTGCAGCCCTGTTAAGTGCGGAACGTGGAGAAGTTATGGAGAATATCCAGACCGCCCTCAATCGTGAAGCGCGCAAATACGGCGCCGAAGTGATCGATGTCCGCATCAAACGGGCTGATTTGCCCGCAGCAACGTTGCAGTCGGCCTATAACCGCATGCGCAGCGCCAGAAACCAGGAAGCGATCGCCATCGATGCTGAAGGCCAGAAGGAGGCGCAAATTATCCGCGCTGACGCCGAAGCAGAAGCCGCCCGTATCTATGCTATTAGCTACGGCAAGGATCCTGACTTCTATGATTTTTATCGTGCGATGCAGAGCTATCGTCAGACGTTCCAGAACGGCGAAGGTGCAACAAATGTGATCCTGTCGCCACAGAATGCCTATCTGGAAAAATTCCGCAACGGACGTTAGTCGAAGGATCACACACGTTTGCCGGTTGACCCGGCGCCCATTCAATTGGCGTTAAGCTTTGCCGCGCCAACGATTGGAAGATTTTCGGGCGTATTGCCCATTTGAATAGACGAGAGGAATGATATCCGTGCGTTACGCTTATGCAGTTACCACCGCGCTTCTGATGGCTGGCGGCACCGTTGCTTTAGTAAACGGTAATCCCGTCACCGCGCAAACTGGCCTTGCCGTTTCGGAACAGGTTAACCTCGCTCCAGGCGGCGCGCCTTCGAGTTTTGCTGATCTCGCTGCCCAATTGCAGCCAGCGGTCGTCAACATTGCCACGCGCCAGAAAGTACAGGTAGCGACCAGCTTCAACCCGTTTACTGGCGAACGTCGCCCCGTGACCCAGGAACAAGCGAGCGGCGGTTCGGGCTTTTTGATCTCAAGTGACGGTTATATTGTTACTAACAATCATGTGGTTGCCGGTGGGCCCGCTGGCGATGCTGTCGACCGCGTGACCGTGACGCTTTTTGATGGCAAAGAATATCAGGCCGAGATCGTCGGCCGTGATCCGTCGTCAGATATCGCATTGCTAAAAATCCGCGCTACTGGCTTACCATTTGTAAAAATGGCAGATTCCAAGCAGAGCCGCGTGGGTGACTGGGTGATCGCAATTGGTAACCCGCTTGGCCTTGGTAACACTGTGACGGCGGGAATCATCTCGGCATTGCAGCGGAATATCGGCGCCGGGGGTGCTTATGACCGCTTCATCCAAACCGATACCGCGATTAACCCCGGAAACTCCGGTGGCCCGTTGTTCAACCTTAAGGGAGAGGTGGTTGGCATTAACAACCGTCTGATTTCTCCAGTGGGTGCCAATATCGGCGTCGGCTTTGCCATTCCTGCCGAAGAAGCCGTTCCGGTTGTCGAATCTTTGAAAAAGGGTGTTCGTCCCGAGCGTGGCTATCTGGGCATCAGCATTACGCCAGTGAACGAGAAACTTGCCGATGCCCTTGGTCTTGAAAAAAATCGTGGCGAATTTGTTGCCAGGGTAGTGTCGGGCGAAGGCGCAGACAAGGCTGGGCTAAAGGAAGGCGACATTGTAATTCGCGTTAACGGTCGCGAGGTCACTCCCGAAGCAACGTTATCGTACATTGTTGCAAACATCAAACCCGGTACACGTATTCCGCTAGATATCCTGCGTGAAGGAAAGCCAATGAGTCTGAACGCCTTGGTGGGCACTCGCCCGACTGAGGAAAAACTGGCGCAAGCAACTTTCCCTGAAGACAATGGAAACGACCAGACAAATACAAACGAAAGTTCGGACGTTAAACAGCTCAGAGATTTTCTCGGGGTAACTGGCGTGACGATCGTACCAGAGATCGCTCGCCAGTTAGGACTAGCTCCAGAAACCAAAGGTGTTGCGGTCGCCGTTCCAGGAGTTGGATCGGGTGCCCTTGCAGGCCTTACGCGCCGTGACGTCATTGTATCAGTCAACTATAAACCAATAGCTGATATAACGGATTTGGTGGCGCAAATCGCGTTGGCCAAAAAGAACGGGCGGGAGAATGTTCTATTAGGGGTGAGACGCCTTGGTGGTCCTCAACAATATGTAGCGGTCGGAATAACTGGATAGAGGAACATCTCCTCTATCCAGAAAAAAGCTTAGGCAAATACAGCGTCTTGAACCTCATAAACGGTCACGCCCGTAATTTGCCAGTTGGTATCATAGGTGTAGTCCGCCTGCCAGTGATAACCTTGACGATTTGGATTATTACGCATCCAGTTATCGACTTGTTGGTCGATCTGACCATTGTTTCCGCCAGAAACGGAATCAATTTCGCTGTTGGTAAGTTCGGTTAGCATATTAAATTTCTCCCATTTTTAAAATCATCCCAATGGGAAAATATTTAATAAAAACAATGAGTCAACGCCAAGACTACTGTGCTTACAACGTTTGATGATACCTAGGACATCGACATATGAATATTTTATCCGAGCACTGGCGCCACGACGCCGAAAATACTCTTCCCGACCTCGTTGACCTGCGCCGGGCAATTCATGCCGAGCCGGAGTTGGGTCTGCAAAACCCCAAAACCTTAGCGAAAATAAAGGCCGCGCTTGCTAGCCTGCCTCTGGAATTTCGTGAAGGGCCATCGACAACTGGCCTTATCGCGACCCTCAAAGGCCCCGCCAATGGCCGCACAGTATTGTTGCGCGGCGATATGGATGCGCTGCCGCTGCATGAAGACACTGGCCTCGACTATAGCTCGCTTACCGAAGGCGCGATGCACGCATGTGGGCATGACACCCATGTCGCGATGCTCGTTGGTGCGGCCAAGATGTTGTGCGCCAAACGTGATGGATTGGCCGGTACCGTTCAATTCATGTTTCAGCCCGGCGAAGAGGGCCATCACGGCGCGCGCTTCATGCTGGATGACGGCCTGATTGATCCGCTGCCCGACGCGGCATTTGCCTTGCACATCATGCCCAACGCGCCGCGCGGCGTGTTCAGTGGCCGAAGCGGGCCATTGCTGGCATCGTCAGACGTGTTGACCATCACCGTCAAGGGCGCGGGCGGCCACGCCTCCATGCCGCATGACGCGATCGACCCAATCCCAGTTGCTTGCGAAATCGTGTCCGCCATCCAGACGATGGTGACGCGCAAGATTTCGGTATTCAATCCGGCGGTCATTACCATCGCCAAGATTTCCGCCGGCACGACCAACAACATAATTCCAGAAACTGCGCATTTGCTCGGCACGATCCGCACGCTATCGCCGCAGCAGCGGGCGCGCGTAGCCGAAGAACTGCACCGCCTCGCCCCCGGAATCGCCGCGGCCCATGGCTGCAGCGCTGAGGTTCACATCGAACAGGGCTTCCCCGTGACTGTATGCGACGACCGCGCCGTCCAATTCGGCAAGGCCGTGGTTGAGGATATGTTCGGCGCGGAAAGCTGGATCACACTCGACACCCCGATCATGGGAGCCGAAGACTTCGCTTATGTCCTCGAAAAAGTCCCCGGCGCGATGTTCTTCCTCGGGGCATCACACGAAGGGGATGATTGGCGCACTTGCTGCGGCCTACATTCGAACCGCATGGTTCTGGACGATAGCGTCATGGCCCGAGGCGCGGCGCTTCACGCTGCAATCGCAGAGCGCTATCTGGCCGAGGGGTTTGATTGAACGCCTATTTCCGCGCAGCCTTTTCGGCGCCGCGCATCACGCGAAGTGCGTTACCTTGGGCGATTTTGGCTAGGTCAGCTTTCGAATAACCACGGCGTACCAGCTCGGCGAACAAGGCTGGATAGGTCGAGACATTTTCTAAACCAACGGGTAGTTCATCGACGCCGCCGAAATCACCGCCAATGCCGATATGGTCGACGCCGGCAACCTTGCGGATATGGTCAATATGATCAGCGACTTGGGCAAGCGTTGCCTTGGGCTGCGGGTTCGCGGCGATCCATGCGTCGACAGCCGCCTTTTCACCGACTGGATTTCCAGAAAATTCGGTCTTGGCACGGCCAGCGACTGCGGAACGTTCATATTCCCACTGGCGCCGCTCGGCCGATGTAAAACCGGGAACGAACGTCACCATAACGACGCCGCCATTTTGCGGAAGACGCGTGAGCACAGAATCAGGCACATTACGCGGATGCGGGGTGACGGCACGGGCGTTGCTATGCGTGAACAGCACCGGCGCTGTCGATTTATCCAGCACGTCGTGCATCGTTGCTTCGGACACGTGGCTGATGTCGGCAATCATCCCCAAACGGTTCATTTCGGCCAACACTTCAAAGCCAAAGGGCGACAACCCATCATGCTTGGGCGCGTCGGTGGCGCTGTCGGCCCAATCGGTCGTCAGGCTGTGCGTGATGGTCATATAACGCGCGCCCAGCGCATAAGTCTGCCTTAGAATCTCCAATGAACCGCCGATGGAATGCCCGCCCTCCATGCCAATCAGCGATGCGATTTTGCCCGCCTTCATGGCGGCCTCTACCTCAGCTGCAGTCGATGCATATGTGAAGGCACCGGGATAACGTGCCATCATTTGCCGCACGACGTCAATTTGCTGGATGGTGCGTGTCACCGCCTCATGCTTGGGTAACGCTGCATCGACATACACCGACCAATATTGCCCGCCGAGAAACCCGGCGCGCGCTGTTTTCAGATCAGTGTGTGTTTTGGCCAGCACTTCGGCGGACAGGGCGTTCAGGTCGAACTTGGAAAAATCACGGTCAAACAACTCCGCGATCTGGTGCGGCGTGTCATTGTGACCGTCAATAACGGGGGACTTTGCCAGCACCTCACGCGCGGTTTCTTCCGGCGTTGCGGCCACGGCAGGGATTGCGGATGCCGCCAACGCCATCAAGAGAGGCAACTGCATCAATCTGCGCAAGTTTAAAGCTGAACCGCGATTCTGGTCGTCCATGAAAACCCCCTGCAAATAACCAGCCACGACTTTGCCTGACTTTAGCATCTGTAGGAAAGTGTTTTGTTCTTACGGCACCAAAATAGTGTCGAGTGCCTGTTCTGCTAGCTCGGGATAATCGAGCGTATAGTGCAACCCACGGCTTTCATGCCGCGACAGCGCAGATCGAATAATAAGCGCTGCGACCTCTACCAGGTTACGCAGCTCAATCAGATCAGGCGTGACGCGGAAATGGCTGTAATAATCGGCGACTTCACTACGCAGCAGATCGATCCGGTGCTGCGCGCGTTCCAGGCGCTTGGTGGTGCGCACGATTCCGACGAAGTTCCACATGAACTGCCGAATTTCCCGCCAGCATTGGGCAATGACCACTTCCTCGTCGCTGTCGGTGACGCGGCTTTCGTCCCAGTTGCGGATAGGCGGTGGTGCCGGCAAGCTGTCCCAGCTAGCTTCAATGTGTCGGGCACAAGCATCTCCAAAGACGAAGCATTCGAGCAAGGAGTTTGATGCAAGGCGGTTTGCCCCATGCAAGCCACTTTGCGTCACTTCCCCGGCAGCATAAAGCCCGGGCGCATCAGTTCGGCCATCCAGATCCACGAGCACGCCGCCACAGGTATAATGCTGCGCTGGCACAACCGGGATCGGCTCACGTGTAATGTCGATGCCCAAGCCAAGCAGCTTTTCATAAATGTTGGGAAAATGGGCTTTAACAAACTCCGCCGGCTTGTGGCTGATATCTAGATGGACATAATCGAGGCCGTCACGTTTGATCTCAGCATCGTTGGCGCGGGCGACAATATCGCGCGGCGCAAGCTCGGCGCGATCGTCATAATCGGGCATATAGCGGTGCCCGGTTTTCGGGTTTTTCAAAATGCCGCCTTCGCCACGCACAGCTTCGGTAATGAGGAAATTCTTGACCTCAAGATTGTACAGGCAGGTCGGGTGGAATTGCATGAATTCCATGTTCGACACACGACAGCCGGCGCGCCACGCCATTGCAATGCCATCACCCGTCGCGCCGCGCGGCGCAGTGGAATATAGATACGTCCGCCCCGCACCGCCGCTGGCAAGGACCGTTGCGCGGGCCGTGAAGGTTTCCACCTGTCCCGTCTTGCGGTTGAGTGCATACACGCCGTGGATTCGACCTGAGGTGGAAAAGCGCTCCTGATGCCGTCCGGAAATCAAGTCGACCGCAACCATGTCGGGCACCAGTATGATATTCGGGTGCGCTCTTGCCGCTGCCTCAAGCGCCTGTTGCACCGCCCAGCCTGTCGCGTCGTCGACATGGACGATCCGGCGGTGGCTATGCCCGCCTTCGCGCGTCAAATGCCAGTCATTGCCTTCAAGATTGAACGGCACGCCAAGCTTTGCCAATCGCTCGATTGCCAAAGGCGCATTTTCGACCACGAATTCCACTGTAGTTCGGTTGTTAAGGCCAGCGCCTGCAACCATCGTATCTTCAATATGGTTTTCAAAATTGTCGCCCGGTTCAAGCACCGCGGCAATTCCGCCTTGCGCCCAGGCGGTCGCGCCATCGGATATAGAGGCCTTGGCCAGCACCGCCACCTTGCGCGTTGCGGCCAATTGAAGCGCCGCCGTAAGTCCCGCTGCGCCTGACCCAATGATCAGTACATCGGCGTCCATTTAGGCGGCGCTCGTAAGGCGGAGAAACACGTCTTCAAGGTCAGCCTCCTTGGTTGTAACGTCGACAATCCCAAGGCCAAGCGATTGAATAACAGACAGAACTTCGCCTGCGTTCATACGGTCTTTGTTATAGGTAATTTCGATCGTGCGATCGCCAACCAAGTCCGCTTTTTCGAAAGCTTCATGTGTTGGCGCAGATGCAACGTCGCGGTCCAAGGTCAACACAACGGCCTTTTCCCGCGCCATACCGACCAACTCCCGCGTAGGCTTGTTGGCGATAAGCTGCCCATGATTAATGATCGCAATCCGGTCGCACAATTGCTCGGCTTCTTCGAGATAATGGGTGGTCAAGACGACGGTGACACCTTCACGGTTTAGCTCTTGCACATAATCCCACAGTTGCTGGCGCAACTCGATATCCACGCCAGCGGTGGGTTCATCCAAAACGATCACTGGAGGCGCATGCACCATCGCCTTGGCCACCAGTAACCGCCGCTTCATCCCGCCTGACAATGTGCGGGCATAGGCATCCGCCTTGTCCTCAAGCCGAACAGCTTTCAACAACTCCATCGTCCGCCGCTTTGCCTTGGGCACGCCATACAGACCTGCCTGTAGCTCAAGCGCTTCCTTTGGCGTGAAGAACGGGTCGAACATGATTTCCTGCGGCACAATGCCGATTGATGCTTTGGCATTGCGCGGATGGGCGTCGATATCAAAGCCCCAAATGCTCGCGCTACCTGACGTCTTCATTACCAATCCGGCCAAGATGTTGATCAAGGTAGACTTGCCTGCGCCATTTGGTCCGAGCAGCCCGAAAATCGACCCTTGGGCAACGTTAAAACTGACGTCGTCAAGCGCCTGTTTTCCGCCTGCGTATTTTTTCGACAGATTTTGAATGGAGATAGCTTGTTCGGACATGCACGTGCGATAGCGAACGCTTTGTATCTGTGCAATCATATGGACATAATGGGATGAAATGAGTTGCAGCCGTTATTAGTGCATCGTTAACCATGTTCAGTAGCCTAAAGTTACGGCCTGGCTTCTAAGGTCGTTGCATGCACGATCCCATCTCTTTTCGCTTGTCGGATCTTAAAGCGCCCGTTCTCGGGCTTGGGCTTGCGTTGGGTCTTATGCCATCGGCTGCCATGGCTGGCCCAACACCGGGTGAAGCGCAAATTGCAATCGTCACACCCTTGTCGTTCGTGAATTATGAAAATCTGGACTTTGGACGTATCATTCCAGCCAATGTGGCGGGTACGGTCGCCATTTCCACCAACAATGTGCGGACGGCCACGAACGGCATTGTCTTGGTGGGAAATGATTTTCAGGTTGCCCGTTTTGCCGGAATGGGCGCCCAGAACCAGCGTGTGCGTATCCAGATCGCGCCTGAGACGATATCGCTGACGGGACCCGGCCCTGCCATGACAGTTAACAATTTCGTCATTGGACCGGCGCCAACGCTTCAACAGCTGGGCTCGTCTTCAAATTACCGGATCGCTGCGGCAAATGGCATCTTCACGTTTAGCGTCGGGGGACAATTGAACGTGGGTGCAAGCCAACCCGCAGGCACATACTCAGGTACATTTACCGCAACGCTGGATTATCAATAAGCAATCATTTCTGGGCCGTTGCAGCGCTGCTTTCGCTTTGCTAAGCGCAACCTATGAACAGCAATGACCCTGAAACAATCCGCGTACGCGAACCCCGCATCTCCTGCGATGGCAGTGGCGATATTCCCGCTGCCTTGGGCCATCCACGCGTCTGGCTTCAGATCGATGAAAAAGGTTATGTTGATTGCGGCTATTGCGACCGGCATTTTGTATTGGTGGGCGGACCAGCGGATAACGGTAAGGGCTAACTTGGCCGATCAGACGAGAATTTCGCGCGCTGGCCCCTGCCCCAGAAAATTGGCCGGGCTTGCGCTCGCGCCATAAGCGCCGGCACAAAATACTGCTACCAGATCACCCACATCAGCCCGCGGCAAATGGGCCTTGTCTGATAACTTGTCGAGCGGCGTGCACAAGCAGCCAACAACCGACGCGACTTCTTCCGCCCCGGCACCAAAACGGTTTGCGATCGCAACCGGGTAATTGCGCCGTATAACAGTGCCAAAGTTTCCGCTGGCCGCCAACTGATGGTGCAAGCCGCCGTCAGTAATCAGGAAGGTTTCGCCGCAACTGACTTTCCGGTCGACAATACGCGTCAGATATACTCCAGCTTCGCCAACAAGATAGCGGCCAAGTTCGATGCAGAAATCCGTTCGGGCAAGTGCAAATGGCAAAGCGTCCAATGCCGCACCGAGGGCATCGCCAACAGCGCGGATGTCGAGTGGTTCGTCCCCTGCAAAATAGGGGATGCCAAAGCCGCCGCCCAAATTAACATGTGGGGGCGAAACCCCAATTGCCTCGGTCAAATCGGTGACCAACGCCAATGTCTGCGCCTGCATTTTAATAATCGCATCAGCCTTCAGCGCCTGACTACCCGCGTAGATATGGAATCCGCGATATTCAGCGCCCTCTGCGATAATGCGGTTCACAAGCGTTGGAACGCGTTCAGCATCAACACCAAAAGGTTTTGCCCCACCGCCCATTTTCATGCCCGAGCCCTTTAGGTCAAAGTCGGGGTTCACGCGCACTGCCAGCCGCGGTGCAATACCAAGCCTTTGGCCGATGGCCAGAGCGCGCTGTACCTCACCTTCGCTCTCGCTATTTAGCGTTATGCCAAGCGCAATCGCCTGCTCCAACTCCCGCTCGCGCTTTCCGGGTCCGGCAAAGCTAATCACGCAGGCATTCACACCTGCAGCCAATGCCAGATCAACCTCGCCCCCCGACGCAACATCGAAGCCGTCGACAAGGCTGTTCATCAACGCGAGCACCGGAGGAAAGGGGTTGCCCTTCATCGCATAATGAATGGCCAGCCGTGGCGGCATCGCAGCGCGCAGGTCAGCGATGCGCAGGCGCACGTGATCGGAAGAATAGACAAAGAGCGGCGTATCACCCGCTTGCCCGACCAGAGCGGTCGCCGTCAGGCCACCAATGACAAGTTCGCCCTCAACTGCAAAATAGCCCGCAGGAATTGGTCCGGTCGCCTTCATGCCGAAAGCCCTGATACTAAAAGATTGCGGTCCAGTTTACCGTTCGCGTTCGTGGGAAACACGTCCAACCAGATCACTTCCGCAGGCTGCATGAAATTGGGGAGAACTGATTTCAGATATGCCTTGAGCGCTGCGTCCTCTCCCTCACCGCGCACATACAAAATGATAACCTCGCCTAACCGATCATCTGTGTGGCCAATGGCACAGGCTTCGGCAACTTGTCCGCTTTCCACGGCTGTTTCCTCAATTTCATTTGGCGACACCCGGTTACCGTTGGTCTTGATCATCGCGTCATCGCGGCCGACGAAGGTGAAAAGGCCGTTGGCATCGCACCGCACAGTGTCGCCTGACCAAACGGCCATGCCGCCATAGCTGGAAAAAGCGGGCGCGGGCCTGAACCGCCCCGCAGTGCGTTCCGGATCCCGCCAATAGCCTTGGGCAACCAATGGCCCTGCGTGCACCAGTTCGCCTGATTCGTCCGGCGCAGCTTCGCTGCCGTCTGGGGCGACGACCATGATTTCGGCATAAGGGACTGCCCTACCCATGCTGGTGGGATTGGCATCGATTGATGCTGGGTCAAGATAGGTTGATCTAAACGCCTCGGTAAGGCCATACATCGCGTAAATGTCTGTGCCCCTCCCAAAAATGCTGCGCAGCATTTTTACGAGTTTGGGCGTCAATGCGCCCCCGCTATTGGTCAACCTCCGCATATCATGACATGCTTCCGCTGGCCATTCCTGCTCGGTTAATTGTACCCATAACGGTGGAACAGCAGCCAACGTAGTCACTCTATGCCGCACACAAGCCTTGATAACATCGCGTGGGGTGAGGAAATCGAGCGGAACAACACGTCCCCCTACACGCCAAGTCGAAAACAACTGGTTTTGCCCATAATCAAAACTTAAGGGCAACACAGCAAGTGTGGTATCGTCTGGCCCGAGTTTCAGATATTGCGCCACAATCGCCGCGCCAATTGCCAAGTTCGAATGGCTTAGCATTACGCCCTTGGGGCGACCTGTTGAGCCGCTAGTGTAGAGAATGGCGGCCAACGTTTCCGGACTTGTTGTTGACGGAAGTGGGTCAAGCACGGGAGCACTGGGATCGTCCAATATCTGAACCAGCGTCATATCATCAATTATGTCGAAACTGCCCTTTTCATGCTGGGCATGTTCCGGCACGTCACTCTCCGGCACCAATATATCAGACCCTGAATCCAATTGAGGGTGATGGGGCTTATTGGGTTGATTTCCGCTGTCGCCTGTTAAAACCTCTGCACGGGCCCCGTTGGTAATCAACAATCGCGCGCCGCTGTCGGCCATGATATGCGCGACCTGAGCGGCCTTAAGTAACGGGTTGATTGGTACATGTATTAACGCAGCCCGAACGGCAGCCAGCGGCATCAAGCATGCAACCTCGCTTTTTCCAAGCCAAGTCGCCACGCGGTCTCCAGCGTTCAAACCTTGCAAAGCCAGAAAGGCCGCTAGCCTGCCGGTACGGAGATTTAACTCCTGATAGCTAATATTGCGGTCACGGATCGTGAGCGCGATGGCCGTCGGTTCGCCGAATAGGGGCAGGTGATCGACGGGGAACATCGGCAAATCGTTCAGCATGAGGGCACTTCGTTTAAATTAAAATTGGTGTTTTCATTCAGTAATTTAGCGATAAAAGGTGAATATCACGATAACTTTCATTCGGCGCAGATCGCGACAGGAGACATGTTGGAACGCACATATCAACCATGCCTGTTTGACCGAATGGACTGGCTGGAGTCGCTGCACCGGCTTGCTCTCCCCGGAAAGCCGCCTCTGCTCCTCCATGCACAACAGGATGGCGCCGAAGCATGGATGCCGTTGATGCAAGAAGGAAGCGGCCACCATGTTGCGCTCGCCAATTGGTATTCCTTCCTGTGGCGCCCTATCTACGGTGGCGAATACGACGCAGACACCCGCCTGTCGCTTCTTCGTCAACTTGCTTGCAGTGCAAAAGATTTGACCAAAAGGCTGACCCTGGCACCTGTTCCCGGCGAAGACGGATCGGCGCATGCCATTGCCGCAGCTTTCAGATCTTCTGGTTGGTTCGCAGATTTATCCGAATGTAATCAAAACCATTATGTGCGTCTGCAAGGCCGCAGCTTTGATACCTATTGGGCAACGCGGCCCGGCCAATTACGCAGCACCGTAAAGCGCAAGAGCAAGTCTGCTGCTGTATCGACGCGGATATATTGCACGTTCGATGAAAATGCTTGGGAAGACTATCAACAGGTATATGCCCGCAGTTGGAAGCCATCCGAAGGGAGCCCACAGTTTCTGGAGACGCTGGCACGTCAAGAAGGCATCGCGGGCAATCTGCGGCTCGGTCTTGCGTATATCGATGGCTTGCCGGTGGCTGCCCAGTTTTGGACAGTCGAAAATGACATCGCCCTGATCCACAAGCTGGCGCATGACGAACATTACGTTGCCGCATCGCCAGGCACATTGTTGTCTGCGGCGCTTTTTCGTCATGTCATTGACATCGACCGGGTTGCGGAGATCGATTTCGGGCTGGGCAACGACCCTTATAAACAAGCGTGGATGGAACAAATCCGGCCCCGATATCGAATCGATTTGCTCTTGCCCGGTCATGTGGCCAACTGGCCAGTCATTGCCCGCCACCATCTCCGGCAGTTGCGCGGCAAGGCTGCTTGAATTGAAAGAGAATAATGTCCCATAAAATCGAAAATGCAGTGCGTATACTCTTGTCAGAGGTGCTTGGCTTGACGAGCGCACAGGTATCGGCCTTGTCAGACGACAGCGAATTATTTGGTGCAATTCCGGAGCTCGATTCTATGGCGGTGGCTGGTTTGCTGACCGAGCTGGAAGACAGACTCGATATCATTGTTGATGATGATGAGGTAGATGGCGAGCTGTTTGCCACCTTCGGTGATTTGGTGCGCTTTGCCGAGTCTAAGATTTCTGCGTGAGCCCGGACCCCGTTCACCTGTATTACGAAAGTGCCGGCAATCGCGAATATTGCCTCGGCTTTGGCCACACAGAAACGGATCGAAAAATTCTGATTGTTCCGCCGCTCTTCGACGAAATGAACCGCACAGGGCGCATGATTGTAGAAGCCATGCGCGATTTGGCCCGGCGCGGATTGTTTGCCTACCTTCTGGATTTGCCGGGATGCAATGAAAGTAACGCCCCGTTGACTGATCAGTCCATCACCAGCTGGCAATTGGCGGTTACCGAAGCAGCCAAGCAATTTGGGGTAACGCATATTGCGTCAATCAGGGGTGGATGTTTGCTCGACGATGTAGGCGGCATCCCGAAATGGCGGCTTGCCCCCGTCAATGGCGCCACGCTTGTAAAAACACTGCTTCGCACGCGGATTGCAGGTGACAAAGAGGCTGGCATTTCTACCACTGCCGCTCAGCTGCTGGCCGAAGGACAAAGGCGCGGCGTTCACCTTGCCGGACATCATCTTAGCCCTCAGATGCTTTCCGAACTGCAGACAGCCGTTCCGGTCTCCACCGGCCTGAGCACTGAGGATATGCTCGCAGAACTTTCAGGAACCCCGCTTTGGCGGCGTGCAGAACCGACGGAGAGCGTGGACATGTCCTTAGGAATTGCCGCGCGACTTGATGCATGGAGTGCGACGTGCGGCAGATAGTCGGCTTTATATGTGGTGTGGATCATCTTGCCGGCACGTTGGACATGGCTGACGGGACAACCGGATTGCTGATCATCAGCGGCGGCAACGAAATCCGTAGTGGCACTTTTGCAGGCCAGGCCGACATGGCACGTCATATACAGGCGTTGGGCTACCCTGTCTTTCGCTTCGACCGGCGCGGTGTTGGCGATAGCGAGGGGCTTAACACGGGTTTCGAGAACAGCGCCGACGACATAGCAGCGGCATTGTCGGCATTTCGCGCAAGCGCACCTGCCATCCGCCGCGTGGTCGGCATTGGCAATTGCGACGCTGCCACGGCGCTTTTATCGTTCCCCCACGCAGAAGAATTTTGCGCACTAATTTTATCCAACCCGTGGACCATTGATCCGGCGCAGGCCAGCGGTTCAAACCCGGCCATTAACGCCGCCGCTATCCGCGCGCGATACCGGGCGAGACTAAAGAGCCCCAGAAGCTTTTACGACTTGTTGGCCGGCAGGATTAACATCAGTAAACTCGCAATAGGCATTGCCCGTGCGATAACACTTAACCCATCCTCACAGCTTGCAGCGCGGTTTGGAAAGCAACTTGCGGTGCGGGACATGCCAATCACGATATGCCTTGCCAAGGGCGATACGACGGCCATAGCTTTTCAGGCGGCCTGGAAATCACAAGCGTTTAGATCCGCGCGCAAAAAAGCGAACATTGCTTTGGTGTCTTTCAACACAGCGTCTCACAGCTTTGCCGAGCCGCCTGCACGGGCATGGCTATATGCACAAGTCGAACACGTCCTTAAACAGCAGGGCTAAATTGCCGCGTTGCTGGCTGCCGATAGGCATCAAGCAGAGACGCAACTGCGCGCGCATAGGCCACGCCATCTGCCTCAATGATGATACAGCCATTGTCCAGCCGCGCTAAACCCCGTTCGGCAAATGGCTGCATCCCAGTGGTAATCTCGTCCCGCATTGCGTCGGGGATAGGCCCCGAATTGCCAGTGCAGAGGAGGTTTTCGATTAGCTTACCGCGCAATTGATCGTCGGCATTACGCACCACGCCGCGTACAGCGCACACTTGATGCGCCGATGCGAGCGCTCGGTAATCGCCGACATTTTTTGCATTCTGGATGATGTAGTCGGGAAAATGGCTAATTGCACTTGCCCCCATCGCGACCAGAATATCGCTGTTGTCATCGGTAAAACCTTGGAAATTCCGGCGAAGCTTTCCGACCCGCGCCGCGATCGCAAGGCTATCGTCCGGCTTAGCAAAATGATCAAAACCAATCGCGGCGTATCCCGCTTTTGTGAAGTATCTATATCCAAGTTCGGCCATTGCAAAACGCTCTGCAGAATTGGGCAATGCGCTATCGTCAATCCTTCGCTGACGGGGAAAAAGCTGTGGCATGTGGGCATAGCCAAAAAGCGCTATGCGGTCGGGTGCTAGTCCCGCTGTTATTTCCAGTGTTTCAAACAGATCCTGCTGGGACTGCCCTGGAAGACCATACATCAGGTCGAAATTAATGCCCTTGATGCCTGTTTCACGTAGCTGCCAGATACAATTTTCAATCATGTGCAGTGGCTGTGTTCGCCCAATGGCGCGCTGAATAGAGTCAGAGAAGCTTTGTACGCCAAGGCTGACCCTTGATACACCGCACCGGGCCAGCGTGGCTGCCCATTCAACACTAAAAATGCGCGGGTCAAGTTCCACCGAAATCTGCGGGTCGTCGCACCTGAACATGGTCCGTACACGGTCCATCAACCGGACAAATTCAACCGGCGCGATAGCATTGGGGCTGCCGCCGCCAAAGGCGATATGCCGTATCCGGCCGCGGCCGTCCAATCGTTCTGCAACCTGAATTATCTCGGCCTCAAGCGCAGCGAGATAACTGGTCAGCCGCTTTTCCTTGGACGCCGCGCCCGTATTGCAACCGCAATACCAACAGATCTCGCGACAATAGGGAATGTGCAGATACAGCGATATTGGTGCCTCTGCCGATATATCGCGGACACCCTTTATAAA
>NZ_JBKBQV010000005.1:0-72812 GCF_046292425.1 Sphingorhabdus sp. | reverse complement strand
TAAACTCCACAGCCGTAGGATAGCTTGTATATCGCGGCACATTGGTCGCCAGAAGATCAGGGTAGAAAGTCCACATGACGGCATTTGAACAGCGTCGACAGTGCCTGTCCTTGATCTCGATCAACGTTTTTCTTGCCTTGGATCAATGCGATCCTTTGCCACGGCGGGCATTGGGGGGTCCAGCAAGATGATCCACAGACCGAGAAGGAAATAACATGCAATTTTGGAAATATCTGGCCGCACCGGCGATCGCGGCAAGCGCGCTTTCGGCTCCCGCTTATGCCGAGGCTGGCGATACGTTCGTACGGGTACGGGCTATCATGGTCTCACCGACTGAGACTTCTGGCGGCATATTACCAACATTCCCGTCGGAGAAGGTGAAGGTCAATGACAGCATCATGCCTGAAATCGATATTACACATATGGTCACCGACAATGTGGGATTTGAACTGATCGCCGCAACGACAAAGCATAATGCCAGCGGTACCAGCGGTACAACTGGCGGCATCGGCAAGCTTGCATCGACATGGGTGCTGCCACCAACGCTTACCGTACAGTATCATTTCGCACCTGATGCGAACGTTCGCCCCTATGTCGGCGCAGGCGTCAATTACACAATGTTCTACTCCGAAAAGCCATCTTCCGGATTGGAAGCAGCGGTGGGCCAAACCGATGTCAATCTGAAGGACAGTTTTGGTTGGGCCGCGCAGGCAGGTATCGACATTGACCTGAACGAAAAGATGTTTCTCAACTTCGATGTCAAATATATCGACATCGATACCACCGCACGTTTGGATACAACCGCAATCGGTACGCAACGCGTAAAGATCAGTCTTGATCCATTGGTGTTTGGTGTCGGCGTCGGTTTCCGCTTCTAACCGTCAGATCGACCCAATAAAGGACGGCGCTTCCGCAAGGGGCGCCGTTTTTTTGCGTTAACAGCAATCGTCGCAGTCGCCGAAATCATCCGTTTCGCCAGTGACGCGTTTCTTGCGTTCATTGGCAGCGTGGCAGCCTTTCTTGCAGCAGTCATGGCTCTTGCCTGGCACAGGTATTTTGACCGGGAGGGGAACCCGGACGCCCGGCTCCCCGCAGACATCGACCATGATCGAACCCGCGAATACAGGAACTGGCGGCGCAATGAGTGCCAAACCCGCAAGCAAAGTCATCGCTGCCCTCATGGGTAGTCTTCATCGTCGTCGATGAGTATACGCAGCGCAGCGCCATCAGCATCATCAAACTGCCCGCTCGTTACCGACCAGAAAAATGCAGCAAGACCGAGAAGGCCTAGGCCAAGCGCCACAGGTATCAAGAGGAAGAGGCCACTCATCGTGTTGCGCTTCTGAGCCGTAGCGCATTGGCGACCACGATCAGCGACGAACCCGACATTGCGGCAGCCGCAATTAAGGGCGTGACATATCCACCAATTGCGAGCGGCACAGCGATAACATTATAGCCGATCGCCAGGACGAAATTCTGCCTTACGATCTGTTGAGTCCGCCGCGCGGCACGTATTGTCGTGGCAACCGGGGCAAGTGAATCGCCCATGAAAACTACATCTGCCGCTTGCTGCCCGGCATCGCTCGCCGATGCTGGTGCCATCGATGCGTAACCTGCGGCCAATGCGGGCCCATCGTTCAGGCCATCACCCACCATCAATACCTTATGCCCTGCCGCTCGTTGCCGCGCGATGGCGTCAAGCTTGTCTTGCGGCAGCATGGACGTCTGGGCGGTCACGCCTAATGTGCGGGCAACCGGCGCTACCGAAGTGGCCCGGTCACCGGAGAGGATGGATGAACGGATGCCCATAGCCGCCATTTTGGTCAGCGTCTCTGAGGCACCTGCCCGCAACTGGTCAGCAAAATATACCGCAAGTGGATCACGACCTTCCATCTGCAACTCTGTGGCAAGGCCCTCATAAGCCAACGACCCATCGGGCCGTGCGAGTGAAACTTTTTTGCCATTGAAAACTGCAAATATGCCGGACCCTGCAGTTTCACATATCTGTTCGATCTTAGCCGCGACAACATTGTCGGCTTCCAAAGCACGGCGAATGGCTTCGGACAATGGATGCCGGCTTGAACGTGAAAGCGCCAGCAGGACTGATTTTTGCACAGCATCGGCGCTGGCCAGATTGATGGGCTCCGGCTTGCCGCGCGTAAGCGTTCCCGTCTTGTCGAACATGGCGAGGTCGACCTCTGCCAACCGTTCAAGCGCGCTACCGTCTTTGACCAAAATGCCCGCACGCATCAAAGCTCCCGCGACGACAATCTGTGCGGCGGGCACCGCAAGGCCCAGCGCACAAGGGCAGGTGATGATCAAGACTGCAACGGCGATCAGCAGGCTTTCATGCCAGCCAGCGCCAGCGATCATCCAACCGGCGAAACTTGCCAGCGCAAGCGTATGGACGGCAGGTGCATAAAAGCGTGCCGCCCGGTCGGCGACGCGCACATAGACGGATTTGCTTTGGCCTGCCTGCTCCATCAGCCGGGCAATATCGGCAATAGCGGTATCGGGGCCGGACGCCGTCACGCGCACCGTGACAGGCGCGTCGATGTTCAGAGTGCCTGCATGAACAACATCGCCAACATCTACCGCTTGGGCGGCGGATTCTCCCGTTAGCAGGGACAAATCAAAACTGCTTTTGCCCGCAATCACAATTCCGTCAGCCGCCAAACGTTCACCAGCGGCGATGATCATATCCATGCTAGGATGCAGGGCGCCGGCTTCGACCCAATCGGTCTTGCCATCGGCGCGCAACACCATGGCGCCTGGCGCAGTTTGTTTCAGCAGTGCGCTCACCCCGTCGCGGGCGCGGTCGCGCATCACGGCGTCAAGCCAGCGTCCCGTGAGAAGAAAGAACAACAGCATAACCACACCGTCGAAATAGGCGTGCTGTCCATGGTTGAATGTCTCATACAGGCTCAATGCCGTGGTAATCGAAACGCCAATCGAGATCGGCACATCCATATTTGTCCGGCGTTTACGCAGTGCGCTCCAAGCAGAGCGGAAAAACGGCTGCCCCGAATATATCACTGTAGGCAGCGCAATCATCGCCGACAGCCAATGAAAAAGGTCGCGCGTGACGCCCGTCGCGCCTGACCACACCGACACGGAAAGCAACATGATGTTCATCATTGCAAAGCCCGACACTGCCATGGCCTTGAGCAGTTGATGTGCTTCAGCAGTGGCAGGATCGCCTTGGAGCTCAGCAATAACCTGCGCCTCGAAACCTGTGTCCGCAATTGCAGCAACAAGTTGCGGAATGGTCATTTCAGGCAGGTGAGAAATAGAAACGCGCTTTGCGGTAAAATTCACGCGGGCATGCGCAATTCCCGGCTGCGCTGCCAATCCGCGCTCAATCTTGGAGATACAACCGGCACAGCGAATGGCCGGAACCGCAAAGTCGGATCGGGACAATATGGCCGAAGGCGTCAGGGCAACGGATGCATTCACTGCACCTGTTCCACCAGTTTGAAGAAATCAGGTCCCCGTCGAAGCGAAAGCCGCAAATTCCACCGGCCCGAGGGCAAGGGCTTCGTCGACAACAGTTGGCCGTCTGGCGTCGCAACAAACGCCAACTGGATATCGTCGGCGCGGCCAAGCGGATGCAGCGCATCGCCAACGGCGCTTAACTGCGCGATTGCAAGGCCATTTGCACTTGCATCAATGCGGACGTGGCGTGTTGCATCCATTGACACAGCGACGGTCCACCCCAGCCTGTCCTGCTGCGCGGCAGCATTCAACCAGCTATTATACTTCTGGCTGGCGACATAGCTGTTATCCACAACCGTACCGCCAAAACTGCTCACGGCCATTCGCGCCATGGTGAAATTGACTGCCATTACCACGCCAAAAAACGTCACCAGTATCGCGGTCATGTGCCAGCCGGTAAATCTGCCGTTTGCCAAAATTTTCATTGTCCTGCCTCGGGCCTTTCAAAAATGACCATGTCATTGTCACCGCGCTCATCGCCGGTGCGGGCACGGGTTGTTATGCCGAACTCGGTACGCACAGGGCCCTCCGCCGGCGCGGCGATGAACAGACGCACCTTGTGCACGGCGTCCGGCGCAACCGCGAAGTTGACGGCTTGCTTCGCGAATTCGCGGCTGCCGTCGGCGGTCCACATGACCGCACCCGGCAATCCGTCAATCGTCACGTCGACAACGCGTGGACGCGTTTCCATGTTGCGGATTTTCAGGGTGTAGCTATTTCGGATCGAGCCGTCGGACAGCCGGACATATACCGGGTTACGATCAGGCTGGACAGAAAGGTCGAGGCGCGTGCGCTGTCCTAGGGTGAACAGCATTGCGAGGCCAATCGATGCCCATATCCCGAAATAGATGATTGTGCGCGGCCGGAAGAGTGTCTTGATCGGCGGGGTTGCCTGTCCTCCCGATTTTTCGGCGACTGCGTCATCCAGCGTGCAATAATCGATAAGTCCGCGCGGTTTTCCGATCTGCGCCATAACGTTATCGCAGGCATCAATGCACAAGGCACATGTGATGCAGCCAATTTGTGGCCCTTCCCGGATATCAATGCCTGTGGGGCACACCGCAACACACTGATTACAATCAATGCAATCGCCGAATTCCAGCGGATTGGCCTGGGCTTGCTTCAGGCTACCGCGCTTTTCACCGCGCCAGTCCTTGTAGGTCACTAGCAATGATTTTTCGTCCATCATTGCCGTTTGAATGCGCGGCCAAGGGCACATATAAATGCAGACCTGTTCGCGCATGAAGCCGCCGAATACGAATGTCGTCGCCGTTAGTATACCAACGGTTGCATACGCTACGGGTGCAGCCTCACCTGACCAGAAGTCGCGCACCAGAGTGGGCGCATCGGCAAAATACATTATCCATGCGCCACCCGTCCAGAATGCGATGAACAACCACACGGCCCATTTGGAGAGGCGCTTGGATATTTTTTCAATACCCCATGGCGCCTTTTCCAACCGGATCTGTGCATTGCGGTCGCCATCGAAAAAGCGTTCGACGTGCTGGAACAGGTCAGTCCAGACCGTCTGGGGGCAAGCATAGCCGCACCAGGCCCGGCCAACCGCGCTGGTCACGAGGAACAGCCCAATGCCAGCCATGACGAGGAGTCCAACCACATAATAAAATTCATGCGGCCAGATTTCGATCTGGAACATGTAAAATCGGCGATTGGCAAGATCGACCAGGACCGCTTGGTTGGGCGCATATTGTCCGCGGTCCCACCGGATCCATGGCGTGATATAATAAATGGCGAGCGTCACCGCCATTATTGCCCATTTCAACCGCCGGAAAAACCCGTCGACCGATTTTGGATACACACCCTTCCGCGCTGCATAAAGCGCAGGAGGACGGGGTGCCAGCATGTCAGTTCGCGACATTGGCGGCCACCCTGGCCGGATCAGCGACTAAAGGGGCAACCGCCGCGGGCGTAGCTTCTCCGCCGCCCAGCGAATGCACATACGCAGCAAGCATCTTGATCGTTACTGGATCAAGCCGGTTGTTCCAGCGCGGCATGACGCCATAACGCGCCTGATTGATCGTCGTCGTAATCGAGGCCGCATCACCGCCATATAACCAGATGCCATCCGCAAGATTTGGCGCGCCCAAATCGCGCATGCCCTTGCCGTCTGCACCATGACACGAGGCACAATTATTCGCAAAAGTCGTTGCGCCAGCGGCTGATTTGGCACTCGCCTTTTCTAGGCCAGACAGTGAACGGACGTAAGACGTAACCGCGTCAATCTCATTATTGCTGATTACACCTGCAAAGGCCGGCATCTGTGAAAAGCGGGTCTGATCATGATCTGGCTGACGGATGCCGTGTTCCAGCGTAAAGTGAACGGCACCCAGATCACCACCCCACAGCCAATCATCATCGTTGAGATTGGGATAGCCTTTTGATCCGGCTGCACCCGATCCATGGCACTGGACGCAATGCACCTTAAAGGCCGCACGACCGCCCTCAACCGCAGCTTGATACAGACGTTCGTCATTTGCGAGCTGTTCCACAGGGATCGCTGCCAATGCACTCGTCATGGGTGCACGACGCAAAGTCTCTGCCTTCATCTCGGTTTCAAGTTCGCCGCGACTGGTCCAATTGAGAACGCCCTGCGTGGCGCTATTAGCCATAGGGATCGCCGGGTAAAGCACCACATAGGCCAGTCCCCAAATGATCGTGGCCCAAAAAGAGATAACCCACCAACGGGGCATCGGGGTGTCGAGTTCTTCGATACCGTCCCACTCGTGGCCAACCGTTTGTGTGCCGGTCGGTTCGTCGATCCGCTTGTTATCCGCCATTGTCTTCGTCCCTGAAAATGATGTTTGCCGCATCTTCGTTGCGTTGTGCTGCCCCTTTGCGGAAGGGCCACAGGATGAGAATGAGGAACAATATCCCCATCATCACCAGCCCCCAGCTGTCGGCAAAATGCCGGAGATCGTTATAGTTCATCGTGGTTGCTCAAAGGCTTTCGCCTTTTGATGGTCCACCAGCGTGCCAAGCATCTGCAAATAGGCAATGACAGCATCCATTTCCGTCACTTGCGCCGGATTTCCGTCAAAATCGCGCGCCTGCGCTTTTGGATAACGCCCCTTGAGTGCAGCGGCATCAGCATTGGGATCAGCTTGGGCAACAAGGTCAGCGTCGGCGGCAGCAATCGCTTCTTCGGTGTACGGTACGCCAACCCGCGACAGCGCAGTCAAATGCCCGGACATGCCACCGGTTTTTACGGGTTTATCAGCCAGAAAGGCATAAGGCGGCATGATCGATTCAGGCACGACGCTGCGCGGGTCTTTCAAATGGGCGCTATGCCATTCGTCGGAATAGCGCCCTCCAACGCGCGCCAAATCGGGCCCAGTGCGTTTTGACCCCCATTGGAACGGGTGATCGTACATGCTTTCGGCAGCCAGGCTGTAGGGCCCGTAGCGCTCGATCTCATCCTTGAACGGGCGGATCATCTGGCTGTGGCAGACATAGCAGCCTTCGCGCATATAAATATTGCGTCCGGTCAGCTCCAGCGGTGTGTACGGCCGCATCCCATCCACCTTTTCCACTGTGGAATCGATCCAGAATAACGGGGCAATTTCCACTATGCCGCCAATCGCGACCGCACCCAATGCACACAGGCCAAGCAACGTGACGTTGCGTTCCAGTTTCTTGTGGCTGAAGCCAGCTTCGGTTTTGCTTGTCATGGTCAAAAATCCTTATTCGGCCGGAACGGCTACATAGGGGCGGTCGGCCTCTGGATTATGCGGGGTTTCTGTCATGGACTTTTCTTCCCGCAGATGTCCGGCAACAGTCATCCAGACATTGTAGACCATCACCAAGGCACCGGAGAGGTAGAGTAGCCCGCCAAAAGCGCGGATGAGGTACATCGGGAACATCGCGGCGACTGTTTCGACAAAGGAATAGACGAGGTAGCCGTCGGCTCCATATTCACGCCACATCAGGCCTTGCATGATACCTGAAACCCACATGGCCGATGCGTAGAACACGATGCCAAGCGTCGAGAGCCAGAAGTGCCAGTTGATCATCCGCAGCGAATACATGCGGCTACGGCCCCAAAGACGCGGGAACAGATAATAAAGGCAGGCAAAGGTGATCATGCCGTTCCAGCCCAATGCACCGCTGTGCACATGGCCGATTGTCCAGTCGGTATAATGCGACAGGCTGTTAACTGCCTTGATCGACAGCATTGGACCTTCAAAGGTGCTCATGCCGTAGAAAGCGAGTGCCATGACCATCATGCGGATGATCGGGTCAGTGCGGATCTTGTCCCATGCGCCATTCAGCGTCATCAGACCATTGATCATCCCGCCCCAGCTGGGCATCCACAAAATGATGGAGAACACCATTCCCAATGTCTGCGCCCAGTCAGGCAAGGCGGTATAATGCAAATGGTGTGGCCCGGCCCAGATATAGAGGAAGATCAGCGACCAGAAGTGAACGATGGAAAGGCGATAGGAATAAACCGGCCGTTCGGCTTGCTTGGGAACGAAATAATACATCATCGCAAGGAAACCGGCGGTCAGGAAAAATCCGACGGCATTATGACCATACCACCATTGGGTCAGCGCATCTTGCACACCCGCAAAGGCGCTGTAGCTTTTCGACCCAAAGATGCTGACCGGCATCGACAGGTTATTTACCAGATGCAGCATGGCAATTGTGATGATGAAGCTCAGGTAGAACCAGTTCGCAACATAGATGTGCGGCTCCTTGCGCTTGACCAACGTGCCCACAAACACGGCCAAATAGCTGACCCAGACGACGGTGAGCCAAATATCGACATACCATTCCGGTTCGGCATATTCCTTTGCCTCGGTCACGCCCATTATGTAGCCTGTGGCGGCAAGCACGATGAAAAGCTGATAACCCCAGAACACGAAACGGGCGAGACCGGGGAAAGCGAGCCTTGCCCGGCACGTACGCTGCACGACGTAGAAGCTCGTTGCGATCAACGCATTGCCGCCGAACGCAAATATTACCGCGGATGTGTGCAGCGGGCGCAACCGACCAAATGTGGTATATTCGAGGTTGAGATTCAGTAAAGGAAACGCGAGCTGAAGCGCGATGATCAGTCCGACAGTAAAACCGGCAATGCCCCAGAACATTGTCGCAATGACGCCCCAACGGATCGGGTCATCATCATATTGCGATTGCAACGCGGGACCACCAATCGCGGCGAAACGCTGCGTTAGAAAATCAAACTTGTTCATGGACGCGGCCATCGCAAGCAGTGCTGCGACGCACACAATCCCCATATGAACCGAGTATGCCTGGTCAGCCCCCAATGCCATGGCCATCAAAGCCAGTAATGCTATGAAAAACCATACGCCGACGCGTGATAGTAGCGAATCCATATTTTTTCCCCGAGCTGCAAGACTAGTGCGTCAGGGACGTGCTTGCCGCAGCGCAGCAAGACATTCCTTGATTCAGATCAACCAAACAAAAAAGTGCGCTACGCCGCCGCTGCAATATCCTGCAGACGATCCCGATCCTGGATTGCAACGGTGCGGCGGTCGGGTAGATTAATAACGCCATCAGCTTTGAGCTTCGAAAGCTGACGACTCACAGTTTCGATCGTCAGCCCAAGGACATCGCCCATTTGCTGCCGATCAAGCGGTAATTGGAATGCATCCAGCGCGGTTTCGTCCGCTGAACAACCCGTCTCACCCAAGCGGGCGGACATTTCCAGCAACAGCGTTGCTATGCGTTCGGTCGCGGTTTTCTTACCGAGCAGCAGCATCCATTCGTGCGCGCGATCAAGCTCGTTTAGCGTGCGGCGCAAAAGCTTATGTTCCAACTCCGGGTGTTGCCGAGCGAAGCTGTCAAATGTCGAACGGGAAAAAATGCACAATTCGGCATCGGTGAGAGCCGTCACGCTATATGGGCTCTGCTGACCGAAAGGACGCCCGATAAAATCGGAAGAAAACACAATGCCGACAATCTGCTCGCGGCCGTCAGATATGCTCATGGAAACCTTGAGCACACCTTCAATGACATTGGCGACGACTACGGAGTCATCCCCCTCCCAAACCACAGTCTGGCCCTTGGCGACCTTTTGCTTCCGGCCCAGTTGACCCAGGACCTCTAGCTCATCAGGCTCCAAGCCGGCGCAAATCGCGCGGTTACGAACAATGCATTGGGCGCAGTCTTTCATAGCTACGTTGTAGCGCCCGCACGAAAATGGAGCAACCGCTCATGGTGTAACTTTCTATATTTATGTTTTTTTGGACATTATTGTCGCTATCTCACTTTAGATAGCGTGCATCAGGCCAGGAATGCGCACCAATAGTTCGCGCGATAAATAGCCGATTGATCCAATTTGTTCTGCACAACGCCGCCCTGCTTCCCCATGCAGCCAAATCGCCCACAGCAAAGCTTCGAATGGCGGCGCGCCACGTGCAGCGAGGCCAGCCACGATACCGGCAAGCACGTCACCCGATCCTCCCGTTGCCAATCCTGCGCCGCCGCCGGCAAAGCCATAAATGCCTTCTCCGGGTGCACTTACATAAGATGTAGCGCCTTTAAGCATTACCACGGCATCAAATGTCTCGACTGCTTCGCGAAGCACCCCGCATGGGTCAGCGTCAATTTCCTCCGCGCTATATCCTGTCAGGTCCGCAAGTTCGCCAGCATGCGGCGTCAGAACAAGCGGGTGCCGCCGCCCGCCCGTGGTCTCGGCAAATGCAGGCAGCGCTCCCAACGCCGCTGCGTCGAGTATATACACCGGACTGTTGGCATCATCGTTATGCGAAACGATGAGCGCTGCAATCAAATCCGCAGCAGCATCTTTGCTCCACATCGCCGGACCAAGCACCAGTGCATCGCAATGGTCTGGCAAGTGCTCCGGTGCAACGCGCGATATATCGACATGACCATCTGACGTTTCGTCCAAGGCCAATATGCCAACCTCGGGCAAGGCGATACCAAGCCCAATGGCGCAGCTTGCGATTGTGGCCACCCGTACTTTGCCGGCACCAGCGCGAAGGGCCGCTTCTGCTGTCAAAGCCACGCCGCCCGGCACCATGCGGCTGCCGCCCACAACGCACACCCGCCCCCGCGCGTTCTTGTCGGTGTTGTGGGCTGGGACGGGCAAGGGGTGAGCGCGAAGCCAGTTGCTGTCGAGGGGAATTATCGCCTCAGCCACGGGCGGCAATCATCGGGTCTGGTTCCGCGGTGATGTCGGAACCCTCCTGCGCCAGTGCGTGCACGGAATTGTAACGCAAAAGCTCAAGACGGCCGTCGCCTTCATTCGGTTGGAAATGATATTCGGTGACCGAACAATTGGCCACATCGCCGGCCTTATCAATTGTCAGTATCTCATCTTCGTCCATATGTTCGATGATGTAGCGTAGGCATAAAACAACGACCTGGTGCGCGACGATCATAACATTTTTGCCGCCATGATGCAGTGAAATCGTATCAAGCATGGCGCGCAGACGGAAGATGACGTCAACCCAGCTTTCTCCGCCCGGCGGGCGATGGTAAAACTTGCCCAAGGTCGCGCGAAACGCGGCCTGTTCAGGATGATGCGAGCGCACGCCAATAGTGGTCAATCCGTCCAGAATTCCAAATTCTTTTTCGCGGAGGCGTTCGTCGGTGCAGACTATGGCTCCATCAAGATATGACCCGATAGTCTCTGCAGTCTGGCGCGCGCGAAGATAAGGTGATGTCAATATTACATCCGGGCGGTCGCCACTTTGCGTGGCAAACCAATCGCCAAGCGCATGCGCTTGGGAATGGCCCAGATCGGACAAAGGCACATCCACGTCGCGATGTTCGAGAACGATCCGTTCAAGCCCGGCCATATCGGCCGCATCACGCGCAACGTTTCCGGCGCTCTGCCCGTGTCGCAATATCCATAATCTCGCTGGCCATCTCGGCGTCACGCAATCCCTTTCCGGCAATCCAAACGTCTAGGAATTAGAAACAGAAGCCTTGGCGATTGGTTCCATGCAGACAAATCTGGACAGGCATGTCCGGACAGATGCGGAAAAATGCAACAGATGCGGACCTTGTCGACACATCGGACTGCAAGTGGATGGTAGCGAAGGAGGGACTTGAACCCCCGACCTATGGATTATGATTCCACCGCTCTAACCAGCTGAGCTACTTCGCCATCCAAGCGTGAATCCCGGCCTTTGCTGGGAAGCACGCGGCGCTATAAGCGCGGGGTGAAAGCGGGTCAAGCATTGTCAGCGGCGAAATGCCCATCGACCGATCTGCTCCCAGGGCCCGCCACGATAATAATAGGCCAATAGGCCGGAAATGATCAGTGGACGTGGCTGAAAGGTTTCCGACAACTTTGCCTGGAGTGCCCTTGCCGCGGTGGGCGCAACCTTGTTCTGGACAGTGATATGTAATTTTGGCGCTGCCTGATCTTGCGGGACCAGCAGCCCGCGAAATGCGTCAGCCAAATCATCGCGCATGGCTAGCAATTCGGGGCTGTCCACACGAAACGCCACCGCCTTGCCCAGCAGCATGACATCGCTGACCCGCGCAATCGGCGCAGCATATTCAGTGACAAGCGCAGCCAATCTGGATTTGATTTCAGGCAGATGACTTGGCGGCAAATGATGGAACAGGGTAATATGGGCATCCAAAAAATTGCGTTCCACGGGAAAATGGGTGCGCCGAAGTCCGTTGGCCCATGCCTGATCGGATTTGCCCATTTCGGCGGTGATGATGATTGGGGCGGTCATAGTGCGGAGTGCTAGAATATTTGGCGCGGCGCTGCCACAGCCAACGCTATATCGCCTCCAATTTGGCCACCAGACGTCGCCCTGACGTGCAGCTAAGATACAAAAAAGCCGCCCTGTCTTGCAACAAGGCGGCTTTTTGAATGCGGGTAACGAAAGCTTTAAGCTTCGTCAGCCTCAGCCGAAAGGCCAGCAGCTTCAGCAGCAGCCTTGGCTGCAGCTTGCTCTTCACGGCGCTTTGCGTTGGCAGCAGCTTCAGCGGCGTCGGCTGCGTCAGATGCAACTTCGGCTTCAACCTGCGCTTCGATGGCTTCAGCAGCAATCTCGGCCTGTTCGGCTTCGAACATCTGGTCGAGAACGTTAACGCCGTCCTTCTGCAGTTCAGCTTCGTCATCCGAACGGGCCACATTGACCTGAACATTGACGGTGACTTCGGGGTGCAGAACAACCTTAACGCTAAATACGCCAAGTGTCTTGATCGGGCGTTCCAGCACGATCATGCTCTTGGTAACCTTGGCGTCCTGGGCAACGAGACCGTCAACGATGTCCTTGACCGAGACCGAACCATAAAGCTGGCCAGTCTGCGAAGCTGCGCGGATCAGAACGATCTGCTTGCCTTCAACACTGCCCGATGCCTTCTGGGCTTCGTCACGGCGTGATGCGTTGTCGCTTTCGATTTTTGCGCGGTTAGCTTCAAAAACCTTGCGGTTGGCTTCGTTCGCACGGAGCGCTTTCTTGTTTGGCAGCAGGAAGTTACGGGCATAGCCGTCCTTCACGGTGACGACGTCACCAATTGCACCAAGCTTTTCAACGCGTTCGAGAAGTATGATATCCATGTTTTCGGCTCCTACTTCACGATATACGGCAGAAGGCCGATGTGACGGGCGCGCTTGATAGCTTGGCCCAATTCACGCTGCTTCTTTGCCGAAACGGCGGTGATGCGCGACGGTACAATCTTGCCACGCTCTGAAATGTAACCCTGAAGCAGGCGTACATCTTTATAATCGATCTTCGGCGCATCTTTACCCTGAAATGGGCAGGACTTGCGGCGACGGAAAAACGGACGTGCCATAATTTAAGCCTCCTGCTCTGCACGGGGTGCGCGATCGGGGCGGTCGCCACGATCTGGACGAGGTGCGCCGCGATCACGATCGCCGCCACCAAATCCGCCACGGTCGCCGCGTTCGCTGCGCTCGGGACGGTCGCTCTTGCGCATCATGACCGATGGGCCTTTTTCATGCTCGTCAACGCGGACGGTCATGTAACGAATGATGTCTTCGTTCATGCGTGTCTGACGCTCAAGCTCGGCGATTGTGTCGCCCGAAGCATCGATGTCGAGCATTACGAAATGCGCTTTGCGGTTCTTCTGAATTTTGTAGGTCAATGTGCGAAGACCCCAGGTTTCGGTCTTGATGACCTTGCCATTATTGTCTTCCACAATCTTGGTGGCGTTTTCAGCCAGCGCATCTACCTGGGCCTGTGAAAGGTCCTGGCGCGCCAAAAATACATGCTCGTACAGAGACATGGGCGTTTCCTTGTTCCTACCGATCGCTGACGCAGCACCATGCATACGCCCCTCCGGCCTTCTTCAAATTCACAAGGGTTACCCCGAGCGAAGTGGGGCGCTTAGGTGGGATTTGCGGGAAAAGCAAGCGATTCGGCCAGATCGGGAAACGCGAAGGCTAGTTACACCGACAGTCGCTTCAACACATCCCCCGCAAACCCGCTCAATGTGTCGTCCCGCGCGCCCATGATGACGATCCGGTCGCCGGGCCGCGCCAGTTCAGCGATCCGGTTGCCGCAGCCTTCGCGGGTTGCAATATATTCAGCGTTACGACCAGCTTTGGTAACGGCGTCCGTGATGCTCTGGCTGCCAAGGCTTTTGTCGACGGTGCCGCCGAAATAAACCGGGTCGCAGAGGAGCAGATGATCGTCCTGCCCCAGCATATCTGCAAACACGGTGGCAAGTTCGCTCCCCATAACGCGGATCGGTCCATAGCCATGGGGTTGAAAGAACGCGATGATGCGGCCCGAAAAAGCTTTAAGCGTGGCGAGCGTGGCGGCAATTTTGTCCGGGTTGTGGCCAAAATCGTCGATAACGGTAATGTCGTTGGCAGTGCCTACGATATCAAAACGGCGGGCAAGGCCGTTGAACCGCTCAACACTTTGTACCGCCTGCGCTACGCCCACGCCAAGCGCGACGCTTGCGGCAATAGCTGCAAGGGCGTTGGCGATATTGTGCCTGCCGGGGACGGTCAATGTTACGTCATGTGTTTCGCCCAGCGCTTGGAGCATGAACCGGCTCCCAAGCGGTAGGTCCGTTATGTCAGTCGCGCGAAACGCTGAGTCTGGCCCAAATCCGAAGCTCACTGCGCCGGACAGGTTCATTGGCGCAATCAGTGCCGCCGTTTCCGCGTCGTCGGTGTTCCAGACACAGACTTTCGCTTTTTTGGCGAAGTCGCCAAACAACTGCCGCAATTCTTCAAGCGTCTTGTGATCGAGACTGACATTGTTGAGCACGGCGACTTCGGGCGTGAACAATGCAATAGAGCCATCGCTCTCGTCTACTTCGCTGACAAAGACCTCGCCCTGCCCGACCCGAGCGCTGGCAAAGGGTGCGTCATCGGCAACGAAGTTTTTCATCACCGCGCCGTTCATGATGCTGGGATCAAGACCAGCCTCCGTCAATATCCAGCCGATCATTCCGGTAACGGTCGACTTACCGCTCGTTCCACCAACAGCAACGCTGCGCGGGGCGGCGTTGAACAGGTCGGCAAGCAATTCGGCGCGCGTCATGCGAGCACAGCCGAGTGCTTTAGCTTTTGCGATGTCGGGCACACTGTCCTCAATTGCGGCTGAAGCGATGAGAATCTGGTCGCCGCTGGTAAGGCCGCTCCCGTCTTGTGGAAAAAGATGGATGCCAAGGCTTTGCAGCCATTCGAATTTCGGTCCCAAGCGCCCCTGATCCAACGCCCGGTCAGAACCGGAAACACTGGCGCCTGCGTCGCGGACGATGTTTGCCAGCGGCAACATGCCCGATCCACCAATGCCACAGAAGAAATAGGATTTGTTTTTGTGCATGGGTGGCGGTTATGGCCGGAACATGAATTTGGCAATGGTGCTATATATACAAAAGTTCGTCACCCCCGCGCAGGCGGGGGGCCAACTCCCGCTGTGTCGAAACATTACGAGCCGGAACTGGATTCCCGCCAGCGCGGGAAAGACGACGTCCGGGAAAGCGGATGCGTTATGCGGATAGGCATTTGCGCACCATCCACTCCCTTCACACGGGACGACGCAGCGCGGGTTACTGGGCTCGCCGCGACTGCGCACCCGGCAGCCGATCTCTTCTTTCACGACCAATGCTTCGTCGAAGCAGGACATTTTGCAGGACCCGACCATGCCCGCTGCGACGCTTTTGTCGACCTCGCCAATGACCCCGGCTTTGACGCCGTCTGGTTTGTGCGCGGCGGCTATGGCGCGTGTCGCATTGCCGAAGACGCTGTTGCTGCGCTGAAATCGGCAGCAGGGGACAAGATCTATATGGGATATAGCGACGCGGGTAACCTGCTTGGCGCCCTGTACGCAGCAAAAGTTGGCCGCGCATGCCACGGACCGATGCCGGCAGATATAAGACGGTGTGGCGGTGAGGCTGCCGTGCTGCGCGCGCTCGATTGGATGCTGAACGCATCGCCCCATGCACTTGAACCGCATGTGCAGGCGGGCGAAAAGCACGCCGCGTTCAACCTTATGACCTTGGCGATGATGGCAGGCACGCCATTAATGCCAGACCTGAAAGACCATGTGCTGATGGTCGAGGAGGTGAGCGAATATCTCTATGGCTATGACCGCGCGTTTTTTCATGTCACCAGCCATTTAAAGTCGGCAGGGCTCGCCGGGTTGCGTCTGGGCCGCGTAAGTGATGTGCCCGACAATGACCGGCCATTTGGCGAAGGTGCCGAGGAAATCGCGCGGCGCTGGTGCACCAAAATCGGCATAAACTATCTCGGTCGCGCGGACATCGGCCATGATGCAGATAACCGCATCGTTCCGTTCGGGCTTGCAACATCCAGCGCCGCGCCATAGGCGATTTTGCACAATCACGGACCGACAGGAGCAAACATGCGCGCATTTATCTTTCCAGGGCAAGGCAGCCAGGCCGTTGGCATGGGCAAAGCGCTTGCCGAAGCCAGCCCTACAGCCCGCGCGGTGTTTGAAGAGATCGACGAAGCCCTTGGCCAGCATCTTTTCCGCCTGATGTGCGAGGGCCCGGAAAGCGAGCTTACCCTCACCGAAAATGCACAACCTGCGATCATGGCCAATGCCATCGCCACCTTGCGCGTGCTGGAAACCGAAGGCGGCGTGCGTTTGTCCGAAAAATGCAATTTTGTCGCTGGCCATTCGCTGGGTGAATATACTGCATTGTGCGCTGCTGGCGCATTACCGCTGTCGGTTACCGCCGCGCTGCTTAAGCTGCGTGGTCGCGCGATGCAGGCGGCCGTCCCGGTCGGCATTGGCGCCATGGCAGCATTGCTCGGCGCGGACATAGAGAAAGCCGAAGCCCTGGCCGCTGCTGCTGCGGAAGGGGAAACCTGCACCGTTGCCAATGACAATGACCCGTCACAGGTGGTTATCTCAGGGCATAAGGCAGCGATTGACCGCGCGATTGCGATGGCCAAGGACCATGGCATCAAGCGCGGTATCCTGTTGCCAGTCTCTGCCCCGTTCCACTGCCCATTGATGCAACCCGCCGCCGATGACATGGCCAGCGCGCTTGCGACAACAACGATCCACGCGCCTCTGGTGCCTCTGTTCGCCAATGTCACGGCAGCGCCTGTGTCCGATCCCGCAACCATTGCTGCGCAATTGGTGCAGCAGGTCACTGGCCGTGTGCGCTGGCGCGAGTCAGCGATTGCCATGGCGGACGCGGGCGTGACTCATTTCGCAGAGTTCGGCGGAAAGGTGCTTTCGCCAATGGTAAAGCGCAGCGCTGGGGAGGACATTGCCACATCCAGCGTCATCAGCATGGATGACATCGAAGCCTTATTGAAAGCGATATAATGACTGACCAGATCCTCCAGACACGCGATGGCGGCATATTGACCATCACGCTGAATATGCCGGAAAAGCGCAACCCGATTTCCGATGTCGCGGTGGTTGATCAGATGTGCGATGCGTTCATGACTGCCGATCAGGATATCTCCGTTCGCTGCGTAATTTTGACAGGAGCCGGATCGGTATTTTCATCGGGCGGTGACCTGAAGCAGATGCGTCCCGACAGCGGCGGCCTGCGGGCAGGACTGCCTGCGGAAACACGGCGAAATTACAAATACGGCATCCAGCGGCTTCCCCTAATGTTTCAGGCGCTTGAAGTTCCGGTCATCGCTGCTGTCAACGGCGCTGCAATTGGCGCAGGGCTTGACCTGACGACAATGTGCGACATCCGCATTGCCGCATCCTCCGCCAAATTCGCAGAGAGCTTCGTGCGATTGGGGATCACACCGGGCGACGGCGGTGCGTGGCTGCTGCCCCGGATAGTCGGCTTTTCCAAAGCCACAGAGCTTGCCTTGACGGGTGAGACCATTGACGCTGCCGAAGCGTTGCGGATCGGGCTTGTTTCGCAAGTGGTGGATGACGCCGACTTGATGGCCGCCGCGCGCAAGGTTGCGGACAAGATCGCTGCGAACCCCACCCATGCCGTTCGTATGACCAAACGGCTTTTGCGGGAAGGCCAGACAGCGGACCTGAAAAATATCCTCGAAATGTCTGCGGCAATGCAAAGCCTGGCGCACGCCACGGCAGACAATGACGAAGCCATCACCGCGTTTCTGGAAAAGCGCGCACCTGAGTTCAAGGGAGAGTAATATGTTCGATCTTACAGGCATGACTGCGCTCGTCACTGGCGCATCGGGCGGGATTGGCAGTGCAATCTGTCAGGCGTTGGCAGCGCAAGGTGCGCGCCTTGCAGTATCGGGTTCCAACGTGCAAAAACTGGAGGCCTTCAGGGCATCTCTGGGCAGCGAACATGTGGCGGTTCCCTGCAACCTGAGCGACAAGGACAGCGTTGAGGCACTTGTTCCAGCCGCGCTCGAACAACTGGGCAAAATCGATATTCTCGTCAACAATGCCGGCGTCACGCGCGATAACCTGACGATGCGCATGAAGGATGAAGAGTGGGACGACGTCATCCGTATCAACCTTGAATCGACGTTCCGCCTGATACGCGCTGCCACTAAGCCAATGATGAAGGCGCGGTTTGGCCGGATCATCACCATCACCAGTGTCGTCGGCACCACCGGCAATCCTGGTCAGGCCAATTACGCAGCATCCAAAGGCGGCCTCACCGCAATGACCAAAGCCATCGCACAGGAACTCGCCAGCCGTAATGTTACGGCCAATTGCGTTGCACCCGGCTTTATCGCGACAGCCATGACCGAAAGCTTGCCCGATGCCCAGAAAGAGGCGCTGAATGCGCGCATCCCGATGGGCCGCATGGGCGAGGGTTCCGACATTGGCGCGGCAGTTGCCTATCTCGCCTCGAAAGAGGCTGGCTATATCACTGGCCAGACAATCCATGTGAACGGCGGGATGGCGATGCTTTGACGTATAAGCGTCGCTTGCCACTTGCCAGCGGGCAATCTGGACATTAGGGCGAGTCCTGAAATTCATCATCCCAACCAATAAGGGGCACAAAAATGAGCGATACCGCGGAACGGGTCAAAAAAATCGTAGTCGAACATCTCGGCGTTGAAGCTGACAAGGTCACCGAGGCGGCAAGCTTCATCGATGATCTAGGTGCAGACAGCCTTGACATCGTAGAGTTGGTTATGGCGTTTGAAGAAGAATTCAACGTCGAAATCCCTGATGATGCGGCTGAAAAGATCGCCACCGTCAAGGACGCGATCGATTTCATCAACAGCAACGGATAAGCCGTTAAGGGCGCTTTGCTGCGCGGTCAGATAGAAATTCAAACGGCTTTCCGGCCAGCGTCAACAGCGCTCCAGTCGGAAAGCCGTTTGCATATTGGCCCCTGTTCACAGTATTGGGCTGTACAGAATAAATTTTGGAGATAACGCAATGCGTCGTGTCGTGGTCACCGGATTAGGTCTGGTTACGCCCTTGGGTGGAAATGTAGAAACCACTTGGACCAACCTCATCGCCGGAAAGTCCGGCGCGGGCATGATCACACATTTTGACGCCAGTGATCAGAAATGCCTGATCGCCTGCGAGGTAAAGCCAAAGGATCATCCATGGGGCTTTGACCCTGACAAGCGCGTGGACCACAAGGTGCAGCGTCAAGTCGATCCATTCATCATTTATGGTATTGATGCTGCGGGCCAGGCGCTAGAAGATGCTGGTCTTTCCGAGTTGACCGAAGAACAAAAGGTTCGTGCGGGCTGCTCAATAGGGTCCGGCATTGGCGGTCTTCCAGGTATTGAAAGCGAAGCTTTGTTGCTCGCTGAAAAAGGACCAGGCCGCGTCAGCCCGCATTTCGTACATGGCCGGTTGATCAATCTCATTTCCGGTCAAGTAAGCATCAAATATGGTCTGAAAGGACCGAACCACGCGGTTGTAACCGCCTGTTCCACTGGCGCGCATTCTATCGGCGATGCCGCGCGTATGATCCGCGATGATGATGCCGACATCATGCTTGCAGGCGGCGCAGAAGGCACCGTTAACCCGCTTGGTATCGCCGGCTTTGCGCAGGCACGCGCGCTGAATATGAGCTATAATGACCGCCCCGAGGCCGCCAGCCGCCCTTATGACAAGGACCGCAACGGCTTTGTCATGGGCGAAGGCGCCGGTGTCGTCGTTCTGGAAGAATATGAACATGCCAAGGCGCGGGGCGCGAAGATTTATGCCGAAGTTGTTGGCTATGGCCTATCGGGCGATGCCTATCACGTAACTGCACCGCACCCGGAAGGTGACGGTGCTTTTCGTTCGATGCAAATGGCGTTGAAAAAGGCCGGAATGACGCCATCTGATATCGATTATATCAACGCCCATGGTACGTCGACCATGGCCGATACCATTGAACTGGGTGCCGTAAAGCGCCTCTTCGGTGATGCGATATCCACAGTCTCGATGAGCTCGACCAAATCCGCCATCGGCCATTTGCTCGGCGGCGCTGGAGCAGTTGAAAGCATTTTCTGCATCCTCGCCCTGCGTGACCAGATTGTGCCCCCAACGCTTAATCTCGACAATCCGGACGAAGGGACCGAAGGCGTTGACCTCGTCCCGCATGTTGCCAAGAAGCGCGAAGTGAAGGCAGTACTTAACAACAGCTTCGGCTTCGGCGGCACCAATGCCAGCCTGATCATGAAGGCGATCTGACATTATGCGCCGCATCGCCAAATGGGCGATCATTGCGGCGGCGCTGCTGCTTGCGGTAATCGCTGGAAATTTTATCTATGGCTGGACCTCGCCCGGCCAGCTGGAGCGCGAAACGACGGTTGTGATCAAACCGGGGTCAAGCATCACCTCAGCGGCCAGACAGCTTGAAAAAAGCGGTATCGTCAAATCGGCTGACGCTTTTGTAAGCCGGGCAAAGGTTTTTGGCGCAAGCAGCACGATTAAGGCTGGTGAATTTATTATTCCGGCAAAGGCTTCGAACTCGGACATTTTGTCGATCCTGACGGGCGGGAAAACCGTGCAGCGCATGGTCACCATCCCTGAGGGTATGCCGTCAATCATGGTCTACGAACGGCTCATGGCCAATGAACAGCTAACCGGCAGCATTTCCGTTCCTGCGGAAGGCTCGGTTCTGCCAGATAGCTATGCCTTTGACAAAAATGAGCCACGCGCCGCTGTGCTCAAGCGCATGCAGGATGCGATGAACAAGGCGATGGCCGAGTTATGGCCAAAGCGAAGCCCGAACGCAATGGTTAAAACTCAGATAGAGGCGCTCACGCTCGCGTCGATTGTCGAAAAAGAAACCGCGCTGAAATCCGAACTGCGGATCGTCGCGGGGGTTTATTCCAATCGCTTGCGCACCGGCATGATGTTGCAGGCGGACCCCACGATCATTTACCCGATCACAAAAGGCAAGCCACTTGGCCGTCGCATTCGGCAGTCCGAAATTGCCGATGTGAACGACTATAATACTTACGCCATGACCGGCCTGCCCAAAGGGCCAATCGCCAACCCGTCACGTGCCGCCATCGCTGCCGTGCTGAACCCGCAAAAGACCACTGCATATTATTTCGTGGCTGACGGTAAGGGGGGACATATTTTTGCAGACACCCTGCAAGAGCACAATGCCAACGTCCAAAAATGGTACGCCATCCGCCGCGAACGCGGGGAAATGTGACTCAGTTACCTTCTTGTAATTCCTGCCGCCACCTGAATGCGGCTACCGCGCAGCAATGGAGCGCGGACCAAAAGTATAAGAGGGATCAAGACCCGAATAAAGTTACTGTCGTTTCTCTTGCAATGTAGGATTTGGCCTGCCAATTTGGCTAGGCACATTGTTAACCGCCCAGAGGCTGCAAGGGCATGCAATCAGCTACTTAGCACGTGCCTTCGGAGTCGTTTTAGGTGAGACCCTAGTGTGACCTTTCGCGATCCCCTTGCTGCGATTGATGGCCACTTCCCTGTTTAGGGCACCGGTTACGGCTCCACAATGTTGAACGCACCCGGAATCGGATCAAGCGCAGCCTGAAGCTTTTCGATTGCCGCCCGGTCGCCCTCGATTTTCAATCCCGCCATCTGCAATTGCGCTGCTGGCATCTTGAGGAACAGCAAACCAAGAAACAACTGGCGCGGGCCTGTCACTGTCACAGCGGGTGCAGCATGCGCCTTGCCCATTTCGCTGAACATCACGGAATTACCGACAGTGATTTTTGCCGTTTCCTTTCGGTCCGAAATCACGAAATTTAATGCGAGCGCTGTGTCACCGATGATCATGGGATCCAACCGGGTGGACACGGAATCCAGTAGCAGGCCGGTCGGGATAGCCGAAATCATGTCAATGCTTTGGGCGTTAACCCCTGCCTTCAAGCCCTCCCGCAGGTCGCGCGCGCCCGACAGGAACATGTTGCGCCAAATGGCGGATTCGGCCTGATAGCCTTGCTGTTCATAGCTGTCCGCCAGTAATGCCCGCCCCTCCGCATGTTTGGGATCAGCAAATACGAGTTGGTTCAACAGGTCCGACGACCAACGATAGTCGCCCGCCTTCATCGCCCTCTTCGCCTCTGCCACCACCTTTTTTGCGCCTCCCATCGCCGCAACCAATTTGGCTGCGCGCACTTCTGGCGGATGCGGGTTGAGATTGGCAGGGACTGCATCATACCAGCCTAGATAATATTGATAAATCGCCTTCGAATTATGGCTATAGGTGCCATAATAGCCCTTGTTGAACCATTGATCGCCAATGGCAGGCGGCGCCTTCAATATCTCTGCAATCTCCGCCTGAGTCATGCCCTTGTTCATCATGCGGACTGTCTGGTCATGCAGATAGCGGTAGTTATCGCGCTGCCCGGATAGCCAACCCTTGACCTCCGACTGACCAAAGCGCGGCCAGCAATGGCTTGAAACGATGATGTCGCTTCGGTCGCCATATAGGTTGACGGCTTCGTTGAGAAACCCGGCCCAACCGAGTGTATCGCGAACCTTCGCACCGCGCGGCGTCAGGATATTGTGCAATGTGCAGGTCGCGATTTCTGCCGCCAGAAATGTCCGTGAAGCAGGCATATAGATGTTCATTTCGGCAGGCGCCTCGGACTGCGGCACCATCTGGAATTCAAGCGTGACACCGTCGACTTCGCGCAATTCGCCTGTCTTGCGGATGTCGATCGTTGGCGGGATGAGCGTGATGTCACCGCCACCGATCCCTTTGCCAATGCCGCTGCCCATTTGCCCCTGCGGGCCGGGCGTCAGGTTGCTGCCAAACTGAAATGTCGCGCGCCTGCCCATGGCTGGACCTGCCATGACATTTTCTGAGGCGGTTTCGGCGAGGAATTGCTCGGGCGCGATGATCGCAACCTTGCCTGCCTTAACGTCGGCTTCATTGACGATTCCCCGCACGCCGCCAAAATGGTCGCCATGGCTGTGGCTATAGATAACAGCCGTGACTGGCCGCGTGCCCAGCTTCTCATTGATCAGCCGTAGCGCCGCCGCAGCGGTATCGCGGCTCGTCAGCGGGTCGATGATAATCCACCCCGTCTGCCCCTGGATGATTGTCATGTTCGACACATCGAAACCGCGGACCTGCCAGACATTGTCAGTTACGGCAAAAAGGCCATGCTTGCGCAGCAACTCCATATGCCGCCAAAGACTCGGGTTGACGGTGTCCGGCGATACGCCATTGTTCATCCAGTCATATGCGCCCAGATTCCAGACAGGCTTGCCATCCTTGTTGGTGATGATGGGGTCAGACAGCGATCCCATAAAGCCGCGGTCGGCAAAATCGAGGTCGCGGCCATCTTCAACGGGAAGCTGCGCCATAACACTGTGCTGAGCTGCTTTTGTAGCGTCAGAGGCCGGCTTTTGGTCCTGTGCCCCTGCGCCCGTCGCTGACGCGGTGCTCAACAAAACCGCCCATAAAATTCTTTGCATCCTGCTTCCCCCAATTGTTTTGTGGGCACGATGCAACAGAATAAGCTGCAGGTAAATCCGCTATATAAGGGGCAAAGTCCAAGTCACAGGAAACTATAGGGGTCGACGTCAACGCCAACCCGAACACCGCGCGGAAAGTTCAAACCGCTGAGCCATTCGCGGATGATAGTCTGAACCTCGACCGAGCGTTGTGCATGGACCAACAGCCGCTGGCGATAACGGCCACGCAGCATGGCAAGCGGGGCTGGCGCCGGTCCATAGACATACATGCCCTCCACTTGCGGAGCAGCGCCCCCGACCGCGCGCGCTGCCTCAATAGCTTCGCGTTCATCCTCGGATGAAATGATGATAGCGGCAAATCGGCCAAAGGGCGGCGCGCCAGCGGATTTGCGTTGCTCGGTTTCGGCATCATAAAACGCGTCGCGGTCGCCAGCGACCAGCGCCGCGATAACCGGGTGGTTAGGATTGCGTGTCTGGATAAAGACCTCGCCCGGCTTTTCCCCACGCCCTGCCCTGCCTGCCGCCTGCGCGATTTGCTGGAACGTGCGCTCTGCCGCGCGCAAATCCCCGCCCTCAAGCCCCAGATCGGCATCGATCACGCCGACCAGTGTCAGTTCGGGAAAGTGATAGCCCTTCGTCACCAATTGCGTTCCGATAATGATGTCAACCGCCTTGTTCTCCACTCGCGACACGAATTCAGCCGCCTTTTCGGGCGACCATAATGTGTCCGACGTCGCCACAATGGTGCGCGCATTGGGCAAAAGCCGGTTAACCTCGTCGCAGATGCGCTCGACCCCGGGACCACAGGCAACCAGAGTGTCGCTTTCGCCGCATTCGGGACATTCCTCCGGCGGAGGCATGACGTGGCCGCAATGGTGGCACGCAAGCCTTCTGACGAGCCGATGTTCGACCATCCAGCTTGTGCAATTAGGACATTGGAACCGGTGACCACATGTGCGGCACAAGGTTAGTGGCGCATATCCGCGTCGGTTCAGGAACAACAGGCTTTGTTCGCCACGCTCGACGCGCTCTTCCAGCGCCTTTAACAATGTGGGCGCAATCCAGTGCTGTGACTCCGGCGCATCGAGTGTCAGGTCAATTGCCTTGATTTCAGGCATCTTGGCCGCGCCAAAGCGCGACGGGATCTCAAGCCCCTTATAGCGGCCAATTGCCACCATATGCCGCGATTCGAGCGCGGGCGTAGCCGAAGCCAGCACGACCGGGAATCCTTCAAAACGTCCGCGCATAACGGCAACGTCGCGGGCATGATACCGCACGCCGTCTTCCTGTTTAAAGCTTGTCTCATGCGCTTCATCAACAATGATCAGACGCAGATGGGCAAACGGCAGGAACAAAGCCGATCGCGCGCCGACAAGCACCTTTGCGCTGCCATCGGCGACTGCGCGCCATACACGGCGACGTTGCGTTGAACGCAGGTTGCTATGCCATACGGCTGGTTCGACGCCGAACCTGTCTTCAAATCGCGCAAGGAACGGAGCTGTGAGCGCGATTTCGGGAAGCAGGACCAAAACCTGCTTGCCCAGCCGTATCGCCTCGGCAATCGCTTCAAAATAGGTTTCGGTCTTCCCTGAACCAGTTACGCCGTCGAGTACGAAGGTATCAAAGCCGCCAGCGCGGACGGCTTCCACCATGCTGGTTGCCGCGACCGTCTGCGCTTCATTCAACGTCGGCACCGCAAAATCGGCGTCCGGCTCCGGCAACGGCGAATCGACGCTGATGGTTACGGGTTCAAAAGCGCCAGCTTTGATAAGCCCGCGAATGACACCGTCGCTCACGCCCGCCTCCGCAGCCAGTTCGCGCACCAGACCCTGCGCGCCCTCCAATGCATCCAGCGCAGCGGCGCGTTGCGGTGTCAGCCGCGCAGGTTCAGAACCCGTGCGTCGATATTCGGTAATGGTTCCGGTCGCTGTAAATGCCGCTGAAGACGACAATACCATCCGTAAAACTGCCGCATGACTGGTCAGGTAATAATCTGCTACCCAGTTAACAAGGCGACGAAGGCCCGGCCCGACCGGCGGGCACTCCACCAACTCCAGCACCGCGCGTAGCTTGCTCGCATCGACCGCTTCGTCACTGAAAACATCATCGTCCCAGATTACACCCGGCAATTTGCGCGGGCCAAGCGGCACCATCACCACACATCCGGGCCCCGCGTCCATTCCCGCCGGTAGCCTGTAATCCAGCGGACCAATCGCTTGCGTCAACAGGACGACACGAACGCGGTTGGTGGGCGGACTCATGACGGGGGTATAGGCAATGATATGGCGAACGTCACCATCTGGTTCCAATAAGCCTGTTATTTCAGCCCATATTTTGCCAAGGGATAATTGACCCGAATCTCCAATCAGGAAAACAACCCATGAAATTTTTTGCCGATACCGCTGACATTGCCGACATCAAGGATCTGGCGGCGACGGGCTTGCTGGACGGTGTCACCACCAACCCTTCATTGATTGCCAAATCGGGTCGGGATTTCATTGAAGTGACCCGCGAAATTTGCGCGCTGACCGATGGTCCTGTGTCCGCAGAAGTTGTTGCTCTCGATCATGCCACAATGATGAAAGAAGCCGAGATCCTGCGCAAGATTGCCGACAATGTCTGCATCAAGGTGCCTTTGACGATTGATGGCTTGAAGACTTGCAAGGCGCTGACATCGGAAGGCACTTTGGTCAACGTGACCCTTTGTTTCTCCGCTAATCAGGCGCTGTTGGCCGCAAAGGCCGGCGCGACATTCGTATCGCCATTCGTTGGTCGTCATGACGACAATGGTTTTGACGGCATGCAGCTAATTAGCGACATTCGTCTCATCTACGACAATTACGCTTTTGGCACTGAAATCCTCGTCGCCAGCGTGCGCCATGGCGTTCACGTACTTGAAGCTGCAAAGATTGGTGCTGACGTAATGACCGCGCCGCCATCGGTCATCAAGGGCCTGTTTAAGCATATCTTGACTGACAAGGGCATTGAGGGCTTTTTGGCCGACTGGGCGAAAACTGGTCAAGCGATTGGCTAGTCTGTTGTGACGGAAATCCATATGAATGATGGCAGAAATGCCATCACTTGTTGCGATGCGGCACCTATGGGCTATTGTCCGTATAGTTTTTAGAGGCGGGCCGACATATCTTTGGGCGTGAAAATGCGGACAGGTCGTCCGCCGGAGCCTAAAGATGAACAAGCCCGAAAAGGTGTTTCCTATCGCGCATATCCATTATCATGACGAAATTGGAGAGAACGGCAAGGTCGTTGTCCCTGACGAAGTCCAAGACGCAATTCGTACGTTAATCCGTTGGTCGGGGGACGATCCAGAGCGCGAAGGCCTTCTGGACACGCCAGCACGCGTGGGGCGCGCATGGCGCGAATATTGCGCTGGCTATGCTGAAAATCCTGCGACCCATTTGTCGCGGACTTTTCAAGAGGTCGGCGGCTATCACGAGCTGGTACTGTTGAAAGACATTCCGTTTCAATCGCATTGCGAACATCATATGGCGCCTATCATTGGCAAGGCGTCGATTGCCTATATGCCAACGGACAAGGTGGTCGGCATCTCAAAGCTAGCCCGCGTTCTGCACGGATTTGCGCAACGGCTTCAGGTGCAGGAGCGCCTGACTGCGGAAGTTGCAAACTGCATCTGGGAAAATTTGAAGCCCGAGGGCGTCGCAGTGGTTATCGAGGCGCAGCATGGCTGCATGACCGGACGCGGCGTGAAAGTACACGGCGTGGGCATGGTCACTTCAAAGCTTATTGGTTGCTTCCTTGACGATCAATCGAGCCGCAAGGAAGTCATGAGCCTGATGGGCTACTGACCTCGGTCAGGCCATATCTTTTGCGTTCGCCCTGTTTTCGGCAATTGCTGCGTTTAACGAACGGACCTATAATCGGGCGGGCTTGCCCGTTCCACAACAATGCCGGATAAAAAGTAATGGCCTTTCATATTCCCCAGTTTGATCTGGCCGCATTTGTTCAGGCCACATTATCCGAAGACCTTGGACCAACCGGTAGAGACGTAACTTCCGAAAGCGTCATTCCAGCAGATGTCCGTTTTGACGGCGTGATGGACAGCCGCGATGCCATAATTTTGGCTGGGCTACCGATTGCCGTTGCCTTTTTCCAAATGCTCGATCCTGTGATGGAAATCGAAATACTGGTAAGCGAGGGGCAACAGGTTCCTGCCGGAACTGATCTCATGCGGTTGAAGGGCAAGGCCCGCGCCTTGCTGACGGCGGAACGGTCGGCGCTGAATACGGTGCAGCATCTGTCGGGCATTGCGACAATGACGCGGCAATATGTCGACGCGATATCGGGAACTGGCTGTATTCTTCTCGACACCCGCAAAACGATCCCCGGACTTCGGCTGCTGGAGAAATATGCAACGCGCATGGGTGGCGCGACGAACCATCGCATGGGCCTTTGGGATGCAGCTATGATCAAGGACAATCATGTCGCGGTCGCAGGCGGTGTGGCAGAGGCCGTGTCCCGGGCCAGAAATGCTGGCGTGGAGCGGATCATCCTTGAGGTCGATAGCATAGCCCAGATTGAGCCCGGGCTTGCCGCGGGCGCAAGCCATTTATTGCTCGACAATATGGATGTCGACACGCTGCGCGCGGCCGTGGCGCTCGTGGCGGGCCGTGTACCGACCGAGGCATCAGGCGGAGTTACCTTGGAAACCATACGCGCGAAGGCTGAAACCGGTGTAACCTACATTTCAGTCGGTCGCCTCACCCAAAGCGCGCCTGCCGTTGATATCGGACTGGACTTTGCGCAGGCTTGAGCTCTTCGCATTATTGGGGTTATTTGCCTGTTCTCTGCCGGAGCCGTTGCTGGCGCAGGCCTGGCAATGCCAACCGCCGAAATTTCTGCCACGCCCTGCCCTAGAAATGCCGCCGGCAGGTCAGACACGCCGCACCGCCATAGATGGTTATGTTCTGGCACTGAATTGGAGCCCGGAATATTGCCGTCGACGAGAGCGCGAGCCGGCCGCGCGATTTCAATGTTCTGGCGAGATCGGCGATTTTGGTTTTATCCTGCACGGGCTATGGCCTGAGGCGAAAGGGCCGAATTATCCACAATATTGCCGCGCAGTCGGCGTTTTGCCCCGTCGGACAGTTTCGGACAATATCTGCCTTGGCCCCTCGCCCCAATTGCTACAGCATCAGTGGGCGAAACATGGCAGTTGTATGGCGCAAAAACCTGAGGCCTATTTCGCGGCGGCCCGTCTGCTGTTCAACGCAATTGAATTTCCAGACATGGCGCGACTTTCACGCGAACCCGAACGCGGTACGCCGCTGACCGCCCAAATGCTTGCAGAAAGCTTTGCCGATCTGAATGAAGGTCTGCCAATCGATGCCATCACTGTAAAGACCAACGCCAAGGGCTGGCTTCAAGAAGTACGGGTCTGTCTTGGTCGGAATTTCAAGCCTCGGTCGTGCCCGGCCTTCACCCGCATGGCACCGCCCAAAACGCAGATAAAAATCTGGCGCGGGCGCTAACCCTCAATAACCCGCGTACCCGGGTGATGCTTGTCGAGATGTTTCTTGATAATACGCAAATTCTTGCTGTTGGAGCGCCAGACAAGGTCAAACGCGTCGCCAACAAACGGAATGGCACCGATGGCCGTATCGACACCGACATTCGCCGTCATTCGGATGAGTTGCCATTTAGACATGCCCAGATTACGCGCCTCCCACACAATATAGGCCCCCATGGCAGCTGTCACGAGGTCTCCAATTACGGGAACGAGGCCAATAACGCTATCAAGCCCGAACGGGATTTTCGTTCCCGGAATAACAAAGGCGCGCTCCAGCATCTTTTCCAGGGCCTCTACACGTGCGCGCACTGCGTGGGGATCGCTGCCCATACCCGGCAAATCCTTGGCAATCTGCGCAAATTGTTCCGGCGAAATAGGCACTGACGTTCTCCTTTACCCCTATGTTGGATCACGCCCGAGATATTGCAACAGGTGCCACCCCCGGCCATTGGCAAAATGCCCCAGAAGTCCGGGTCTTACGACCGACCAGCGCAAGGGATTTGCTATGGGGATAAAAGCAACCGTGGCTTGTAATTCGGCTTCTGCTTGCCCCAATAATATCGCGCGCATCGCCATGTCGTTCGTCAACCGCGCTTCGGCAACAATCTCGTCCGCCCGCGTGCTGCATATCGTGGCAAATTTGCATGACAATTGATCCAGATACCAAGCAGGGCTGGACTGTTCGGCCGTTCGGTCAACGAGCAGCAGGTCATGCGGGCGGTCCATCGTTACTCGCTCAATATCAATACCAATGGTTGCCAGATCGGCCCTGAGGCGCGCAAAGAATATTCGGCTGCCATAGCCACGCGGTAAAGCGACGCGTAGGGGCCGGATAGCGCCATTGCTGCTTTTCCAGTTTGCAACGGTCCTTGCTGCCATCGATCTGCGTTCGTCCATGGCTGGGGCTGCCCAAGAAGGGCGGGCAATATCGGTGCGATTGGGCAGACTTTCGGGTACCAAAGTGACCGTTTCCCGCCATGCGACGATATCGAACGCTGTCAGCAATTTCGGTCGATCAATGGCCATGGCAATCGCCGCGCGATTGGCCGTGTCGGATAGAAACGGGCCATCCTCGATCACCTGCAAACCAAATAACCCCGGAACTGCATCAAACTGGATTTCGCCTGGCCTGATCTTTGCCGCCTCCAACAAGGGGAAACTTTCAAATCTGCCGCCCTCGACAAGATCACTCATCCCAAGCGCGTAACGGGCAAGAACAAGTGATGCATCGCCCCGGCGCAATGTTACAATGGCGTTGCCCAAGATTTGCGCGCCTTCGGCGTCGGTTTCGTTGCGTCGCAATTGCATTGCCTGCCCGAATTTTCTTGCTTGCATTGGGCCTGACCCAGCCCCTTTACTCAACAGCCCGAATTCGGGCAAGGCTAGCAATTCCAACAGATAGGGCATAGGTGCCTTCAGCCTGATTTCCACCACCTTACCGGTCATCGCGACGACACGGTCGATGACGCCGAGTTCGGGGCCCAGGCGCCCCTTACCCAATTCCTTAATGCGCGCGGTTAAAAGGCGCGCGACGTCTTGCGACCCGATTTCGCGTCCATCATTCCACCGGGCTTTATTCAGCCGGAAAATGTAACTCATGCCGTCTTCGGTTATGATCCAACGGTTGGCCAGTCCCGGTGCCACGCGACCCTTTTCGTCGAACGTGACCAGCCCCTGGGCCGTTGCGGCACGCAAATAGGCTGATGCAAGGGGCAAAGGTGTAGCGGAAACATTAAACGGCCGGGGACTTTCTTCGATAACGTCGACCCGCACTCGTTCATTATCGACACCTTCAGCGCATCCGGCAAGGGTTGCCGACAGCAGCAACAGCATTGGCGACAGCAACCGGGTCATAGCACCACCATAAGCAGAATGTCCGGCTGCACAATCCACCATTCAACGGTTAGAGCAAGTGAACAGCAGGACCTCGTTAGGGGTAGACGGTAATTGTGCGGCAATAGCTTTGTTCATATTCTCGACATTCGTCACTTGGACTGGGTCGGTGGTGCAGGTTTTGACATCGTATAACTGTCGCGCCTCACGCGCGGATTGCATAGCTTCCCTACCCAACAAAAAGCGGTCGATGCGGTAGATGTCGGTTTCCGGAGCATAGCTGACAACCGAAATCTGGGCGTCATTATTGGGCACAAAACTGCGGACCCAACGGCCCCCGCTCTCCACATATTGCGTGCGGCCATTTACGCAGCCATCGGGTTGCCACGTAAACTCTACATCAGCTGTTTCCGACATAGTGACTCGGCTCCGCTGCGGCTGCAATACGCAAATTTTGGCCAGGGGCTTGCCTGCATTAGCGTCGGCGTTGGCCACTTCTTTGCGCGGCGCATCAGCGTCAGCCGTTAACGCCGCACGCACACGGTCATCGACTTCATTAAACGATGGACGTGCGGCAAATATACCCACAGCCATTGCAAAAATCACGACGCCAGCGGCCGTTGCGGCTTTAAAGCGGTCTTTTTGACCTCGCTCGGAAAATTGCCAAGCCGCACCACCTGCAACCGCACTTAAAACAAGCAGAAAGCCCGCTAGCGCAAGATGGTTTTCGCGCTCGCCAATGACGGCATGTTCAGCATCGCTGCGAACTTTGCCTTCACGACTGCGCTGCAGTTCGGCCGCAACACGAGCCTCTCGTTCCATCTTTGCCCGCGTTGATGCCTCAAGTTCAGCTTCAGCTCGCGTCAGTTCGGCAACAGAGCGACAGTCCCCTCGAACGGATCGAAAATCAACACCTCGGTTTGCGAGAAAGGAAGATAACTCACGCGCCGAAACGGCAAAATAGAATTCCGCGCCGCCGTCGGTGGGGACGGATCCAAAACTGTTTATTCCAAGCACTCGTCCGCAAGCGTCGACAATGGGTCCACCACTACTGCCCGGCGCAATGGGTGCAGTGTGTAACAGTGATTCCACTGTCTTGGATGTGCGGCCTGAGGATACCGTCCCGCGCGTTTTGACGGGTTGCTGGGGACGCAGTACGTCAGCTTCGCTCTGTTCAAGTGCGACGTCGACGCTCGCAGGATAGCCAATGGCAAAAACATCCTCCCCATCAGATGCGATGCCTGCAAAAATGCTTGCGGGGACGAGGGCCCCCGACTTTAACTGCAGCAATGCCAAATCCTTACCCGGCAGACTGGCGGTGACCACGGCGCGGTAGCTCTGGCTGCCATCGGAGGGCACGATGACAATTTCTGCGCTGTCGTCAGAGCCTGCCATTTCAACTACATGGGCGTTCGTGACGACTTTATCGCGCGCCACAGCAACGCCGGAGCCGATACTGACGATGCTCTGCTGTCCTTCAGCGGAGCTGAACACAACAACCCGCACGACGCTTCGCGATGCAGCGCTGATGTCGCTTGCGTCCGCCAAGGCAAGCGAGCCGAGCATGGGTGAAAAGAACAGAAGAACTGCGGCAATATATCGCATGATTTTATCCATAGCAGTATTCAATACGCATTAGCGCGGTTCCGGCGCGGATCGTTCCGCGGACGGGGCAGGCTGAATGTTGGCTCCGTCGCGGCCAAGCTTAATTTCAAGCGGAACCCCGCCGACGTCAGTGTTCAAAATGACCCCCTGATTTTGGTCAACGCGTACTTCCGATTTGCCAATATCGATGGGCAAATCCTGTAATTCCGGCAGATCCAACGGCTCAATCGGTCCATCAGGATCAGGGACCTGCTGTGTCTTTGGCCGCACAGCAGGCGCAGCGTTGCGTATCGATTGAGACATGAAATCCCGCCAAATCCGCGCTGGCAGTCCGCCGCCATTAATGCCCTTTAACGGGCTATTGTCATCGTTGCCAATCCAGACACCGACCACCAGATCACCGGCGAAACCAACAAACAGGGCGTCGCGATTGTCCTGGCTAGTGCCGGTTTTCCCATAAGCCGGAATGGACAGGCGTGCCGCCCGTCCAGTGCCTTCATTCACCGAAGCGCCTAGTAAATCAAGCAACATCCGGTGTGTGCGGCTACTAAAGGAACGTGGCCCGGAGAATAGCCATTCGACCCAGCCCTGCTCCGCCTGTTTGAAAGCATGGGGTTCAACGGGCCACTGATTTCCTGCAACGCCTGCATAAGCTGCGGTCAACTCGATGAGTGTCACACCTGAACTGCCTAGCGCAAGGCTTTGGTCCAGCGTCAATGGACTACGGATGCCTAAATCTTGCGCCGCCTGCTCGACATCTTTGCCCCCCACTTTTTGGTAAAGTCGCACCGCCGCAACATTGCTTGATTGAGCAAAGGCCTGTTCCAGCGTGATATCGCCGCGATAACGCTGACCCGAATTTTTGGGGCGATAGCTCCCCTCGTTAATTGGCGTATCCGCAATCAGTGACTTTGGTGTCATCCCAGAACGAAGTGCCGCCAGATAAACGAACAGCTTGAAGGTAGAACCAGGCTGTCGGCGTGCTTGCGTGGCGCGGTTAAACGCCGATTCTTTATAGCTTTTTCCGCCCACCATTGCGACCACCTCCCCGCTGGGGCGCATTGCAACGAGCGCAATCTGTGCGCTGCCAATGCCAGAGCGCGCCACAACTTTGCGAGCGATGTTCTGTAAGCGCGCGTCCAAGGTAGTAGTGATACGAACGTCTGAATAACCGCTTTCAGTTAGCAGTCGCGCCTGCGGAATCGCCCAGTCGGCAAAATAGGTTCCGGTCGGAAGAGTTTCCCGCACACGCACGTCAAGCCGCGCTACGGGTGTGGCATTGGCCTTTGCCTGCGTGATAGCCTTATTGGCAACCATCGCCCTGAGAACGAGCTTAGCGCGCTTTGCTGCGCGCTCTGGGTTCTTGGTCGGGGCGAGCCGCGACGGCGCCTGTACAAGGCCAGCCAGCATTACAGCTTGGCTGAGCGTCAATCGCTCCGGCTGGCGGTAGAAATAATGCAGTGAAGCCGCGCGCAACCCATATACATTGTCGCCAAAATAGACGTTGGACAGATATCGGCCCAGAATTTCATCCTTCGTCAGGCGACCTTCAAGCCAGAAAGCAATGAGCATTTCACGTCCCTTGCGGGTCAGGCTTCTTTCAGGAGTGAGAAAGGTAAATTTTGCCAATTGCTGCGTAATTGTACTGCCGCCTTGGGTGATACCGCTGCCAAACGCATTCGACCAGGCGGCGCGCGCAAGGCCACGCGGGTCAATGCCCAAGTGCGTATAGAAGCGGCGGTCCTCTATGGAAAGGAACGCTTGCACCACATGTGGTGGCAATTTGGTGATGTCCACAGGTCTGTCGACAATGGCGCCATTACGCGCAATGGGTGTACCGTCCGATGCCAGCAAGGTGATGCGCGGCGGCGCAATCGGCTGAAGCGACTTTGACAGCGGTGCCGTGACCGCGAGCCAAACCAGTATCAGAATGAATAATGCGAGAATGGCCGCCGTGCCGCGAACCACCCACCACCAGCGCGATTTCCCCAGAAATAGCCGCCTTCCAGCCAGTGGGGTAGCGGAATTCCACGGCTGCGGATCGTCAGGAAAGCGTTGCGCGTAACTCTCATCGAAAGCAGCAAGCCGACTGTCGATATCCGCATGTTTATCAGAAGAAGAGCGCCAGAAGAGCATCGCGGGGCTGTATTATATCGATATAACGGTGAAGGCGAGGGGATATTTACATTTGTCCGGGCACCTTTGCTGAAGGCGGCAATTTATCACGCCCATGTCAGCTTTTAACGACCGCCAGCATCCAGCCACTTGCCATACGCGCTTGCTTCAGTTGGGTGCAAGTGAGCGTAACAATTCCCAATCGCGATTGGTATCCCGCACAAAAATGTTCTGGCTGCCTCCATGCCGCGCCTTCACCCCAAATAGGGCCGGCAGGCCTAACTCATCTGACAGTGCCGTCCCGTGCCAAAGCGTCTGAATACCCCAATTTGCACCCGATGTATCGACAGCGACTGCCTTTACCGACACCTTGCCGGCTAGCGCGACCATTCGCATGTCCCGGTTTGCAGTTTGCGGCGCTGGACAGGTTCATTGAACGAAGCCGGAGATTTTAGGTCGGCCAGTTTGTGGTGCCGGACCGAAAACACAGCTTGATCCGAAGCGAAGCCAGTGCCCCGGACTTACAATCGCGCAGCATATTGCAACCACCATAACCAATTTTGTTTGAAATCAGACAACGGCTTCAATTCGATATTCGATTGGCTTGAATGAGCCGTTGTTCGATTGCAACGCCGAACAAGCCGTAAGGCCGATAATGAGGTCGGTATGTGCCAAAAAGCGGATGCTGTCACCCGCTTTGCTCAACGGCGGATCGACGCTCAAATTGCCAGTTACCCCGTCAACTGCGACGTTCATAAAACAATTGAACGCAACCGGAATCATGTCTTCAGTAATTCCAAAGGGGGAAAGTGCGCCTGCCAGATTGCCAAAGCACCCTTGATGCGGGTCGGTATCCCCGTAAATGATGCGGAATGTATCCTTGCTGCAGGGAGTAAGCAGAAAGTCGTGCCGCCCCACGTCATCCGAAATGATCTCAAGCATTACGTTGCTGCGGTTTGAATAGAGCAGGTCACCGGTTGTCAGAAACAGGCGGCTTGCGTAATCAAGTGTGCGACCTGACGAAATGACTTCGCCGATGTCGCCTTGATTGAAGGCGAGGAGATCGGCCACCTGTTCGCCATTCGGGTCGGTCACGGTCAATATGTCGCCCCGGTTCAGTGTGAACGCGACCCCTGTTCTCGGTTCAATCCGTGATGGCATCAAGAAGCTCCAGATCCGGGTGCGCACCCGCACGTTGGTATGGGCATTTCCAGCCGGTTTCGACTGCCCTACCGCTATATTGGCGTGCTGCGGAAATTTCTCCATGCTTTGCCAACATGGGGTTTACTGTCCCGGCAATTTTCACATCACGGCCGAGAATCGACGTCCGCAGCTTTTCATATTGGTTGGCTTCGCGTAGCAATTCAAATTGGTCGTGCAGGTTGAAAATCATGGTAGGCCTAATAAACCGGCGTGCGGGGCGGCTTGCTTGGGGATGCAATCCCACGATAAAAAAGGCTTCACCACCCAAGCTGATCGAAAATTCAGGATGGTTTGGATCATGCGCCACGCGCGCATCTTGTTCTTGCCCCAGCCAGTCGTCCTTGTCGCTTAACGACTGCAATCGTTCCCACAGATATTGTTCAAATTCCAACTCATCCAAGCCAGAATCATGTTCAAAAATGACCGCGAGGGAACGGAAGGGCGCCCGGTTTTGACGATAGAGGTCAACCAGACCACGAACTTGTTCATGAATATCCAGATCATCCCATGCAGATTTGATGTCGCGAGCGACAACGAAGGTCATCTGTTCCTTGGACAATGCAGCCTTTGCCCCCACGCAAGGGAACAGTGGCTCGCGCACGAACTCCTGAAACGCCGAAATTAGCGGGTGACGGATTGCAGATACTGGTTGGAACATGTCATCATAACCAGTAGCATTCAAAATGGTTTCAACATGTGCCATTTTGTACGCCATTGGTTGAAAAGCCGCTATTGTCCGTCAATGCTATGGTAAACGCTGACCAATTTCAGCCATAGCGGACGACACACCGTGGCTGACGAAAGTTAAGTGTCGGTGTCGCGCAATTTGGATGCCTATGTCCAAACATACCTTCTAGGCTCGGCCGAGGTCGCCCTTGCCCAACGTTCCGCTTGCCATTTCCAACATTCGGTCAAGGCTCTTTTTTGCAGCCAGTCGGACAGTCTCGTCGAGTGTGATCTGAGGCTTGAGATCGCGCAACGCGAGGTACAATTTTTCCATCGTGTTCAGCGCCATATATGGACAGATGTTGCATGCACAATTCCCGTCTGCGCCGGGGGCGCCAATGAAGGTCTTGTTGGGTTCTGCCTTTTCCATCTGGTGGATGATATGTGGTTCGGTAGCCACGATCAGGGTATCACCCTCCATCGTCTGGGCATATTGCAGGATACCACTGGTGCTGCCAACATAATCCGAATGGTCAATGATATGCGGCGGGCATTCGGGATGGGCGGCTACCGGCACACCGGGATGTTGAGCCTTCAGCTTCAATAACTCGGTTTCCGAAAATGCCTCATGCACAATGCAGACACCGGGCCATAACAGCATCTCGCGGTTAAATTTACGGCTAAGATAGCCTCCTAAATGACGGTCGGGCCCAAAAATGATTTTCTGTTCGGGCGGAATCTGGCTCAGGATTGTCTCGGCGCTGCTGCTGGTCACGATGATGTCGGACAAAGCCTTAACTTCGGCGGAGCAGTTGATGTAAGTGAGCGCGATGTGGTCCGGGTGCGCCTCGCGGAATGCCCGGAATTTCCCTGGAGGACACGCGTCCTCCAACGAACAGCCGGCGGCCATGTCCGGCAAGATGACAATCTTTTCAGGGCTTAAGATCTTTGCCGTTTCGGCCATGAATTTCACGCCGCAAAAGGCAATGACGTCAGCATCGGTTTCCGCCGCACGTTTGCTCAGTTCCAAGCTGTCGCCTACGAAATCGGCAATATCCTGAATTTCGGGCTTCTGGTAATAATGCGCCAGAATGATGGCATTACGCTCTTTTTTTAGCTGATTGATCTCTGCGAGCAGGTCAAGGCCCTGCAGGTTTTCGCGGGGGGTGGGAGCGTTCATGCTGTCTTACCTTTACCATGCCGACATGTTTCGGCAGCTGAATTGATAGCCTATGTGGTCGATTTGGCGACGCGAAACAAGGTCAGCTAAGTCCACTTATCGGGTTTTTAGATTGTTCCCGACAATTTCCTCCAGCGGCGTGGATTCATCCCACCGCGTCGACACCTGCCCGCCGATTTCATCGGCAAAATAGGTCTCGACCTTCGCATTCAGACCTACCGCGCGCAATGGTGCCTGAAAGTTCTGAGTAATGGCGCGTTTAAACGCGTCACGCGCCAATTTCATCGGCACTGGTCCTTGGGCTTGCCGTATCAGCTCTGCCTGCCCCTTTGACCGGTTGGCGTCATCGAGCGTGTCATCTACATTGGTGAACGCCCGCAAAAGACCGTTCTCGCCATATTCTTGAATCGAGTTCAAATCGATCTGTGGTGGTGCAATCTCAATTGGCGGAATTCTGACGCGCAACGTTTCTGTGCTTGGATCCCAGCGGACATCATCCTCAGTCAGCTTGGCCATATCCACTTCGTAGCGCACCAGACCTTGCATGATGAGCGTCTTGCGTGCCGACAGGCCAAAGCGTGTCTGTTTACTCGTAACAACAGCAGCATAATTGGCGGCAAAGGCGGACAGGCGGTTCTGTTCCCGAATGCCGGTCAGACTGGCGCTCGCAATGGTTTCGGGCGACGGCCCTTCACGCCATGAACGCATGCTGTCTATCGCCCACCACATGAAAAGGATGAAGATTGCTACCACGCCCAGTGCCACAAGGCGCGCCGACCAATTTTTAGGGGTTTGAAGCGTCATGCCCTTATACATAAGGGCAAATAGCCTTACGGCAAATGCATCCGCAATTATTGAGGCATAATAGGAGCCGGCGGGAACGCTAGCCCGGGAACGCCTGCGCCTGGATGTCCTGTCGTCACGGCTGCATAGATCGCATCGCCCAGTGCAGAAGTCGCAATGAGGTGCGACACCGGAATCACCGCCAGAAACGCGCCTACACCCCAATACCATGCCGGATGTACCCGGCCGAATTTGCGCCAATCGTGAATAATGCCTGCAATGGGAAACACCAGCCCTACAAGTCCCGCAATCTCGAATGCGTAGGGGATGAGCAGCGGCATGGGCAATAAGCGTCCGAATGCGGGGCCGATAATCGCCGTCATCGCGCAGATATGCAGGCGCACATGCCAGTCCGTTTGGCGCCGAAACCGGATCGCCGTCCAGGCAAGCGCAGCAAAAACGACAGCCGATAGCGGGTTAGCAATCAGAAAGTGCTGAGGCTGGAAGAAGAACGGCGCGGTGCCGCGCTGGGTTACGTCTATACTAATGAGACTGCCCAAGATTAGCAGGACGAAAATCCAGCCCGCTCCAATCCAGCCTAGCCGACGGTGTAACGAAACGGACCCCAATGTTGCGAGCCACGCTTGAGTAACAAACAGGCCGACCCAAGCCATGAAGGCAATGCCATGAAAATGCACCAGCGGGCGCGCAACGAAGCTGGAGCGGCCCGCAAGGAACTGGAACGAGAATCCCGCGACGACGGTGAAAGCCATCAATATGGCAAGTAGACGGAAAAAAGTGTCGGTTTCGCTTGAGTGCGGTTGGGCCGATGCCACAGTAGCCATGCGCTATCATCCCTCAAATGAGACTTCGCGACCCGGCCCGATGGATACCACGCCCTTAAGCGGGCATCAAGCTTCTGCTGTCAGATGCCAGCCGTCGTCTTTGACACCAACCCGGCCTTGATTTTGTAAATCGATGAGATGCGCAAGAACCGACCGGCCTGCTGCACCGATCAGGCGTGGATCCAGCCCTTTATACATCGCTGCCACCAAATTGGGTATATGGCCCTCACCCGCCGCAAGCAGTTTCACAATCTGGCTTTCGCGTTGCCGGCGGTGGCCAATCATGCCCCGAACAAGCTGGCGGGGATTTTCTACCGCTGGCCCATGCGCCGGGTAATAGATGCGGTCGTCACGCTCATATAACTTTTGCAAGCTCGCCATATAGGCGCTCATGTCACCATCCGGGGGACTAACAACGCTGGTTGACCATTTCATAACATGGTCGCCTGTAAACAGCGCTCCACTCTCGCGTAATGCGAAACACAGATGGTTGCTGGTGTGCCCGGGCGTCGCCACAGCTTCAAGTGTCCATCCGTCGCCAGAAATCGTCTCTGTGTCCATCAGGATGCGGTCAGGGCAATAATCAGGGTCAAAGGCACTGTCGGCTCGCGGCCCATCATCGCGCAAAACCAATGGCGCGCAGCCAATGATTGGTGCGCCAGTGGCAGCCTTTAATGGCGCCGCAGCCGGAGAATGGTCACGGTGGGTATGCGTGCAGAGAATCGCAGCAATCTTGGCATCGCCTACTGCGCGCAATATGGCCTCCACATGCCCCTCACCCCGAATGTCGGCGGGGTCACCAATACTTTGGCCGCTGCCAACAGGCCCGGGGTCGATGACCGCCACATCGCTTCCCTCCCCTATAATCCAGGTTTGGGTCCCTGTATAGGTATAAGGCGACGCATTGGGTGCCAGCACCCGCCGCACTAATAGTTCGTGCCGCTCGGTTTCGCCTGCTTCGATAGTATCGGGCCATTTCATCATGGAGATATGGCGCATATCAGACAAAAGAAAAAGGGGCGGTTCTCGAAAACCGCCCCGCCGGACCGTCAAAAAGGGGAGCATGCCTCGCCCGGATCAGTTTCCCTGTTACTCTGCTTGAGCACTTTGTGCTTCGAGCCTGCGTATCTCAGAGTTCAACTTGTTTATGACGTCCTTGCGAATACCTTCCGGCATGTCTTTGTCAGAACCGATTTCGCTACGGGCCTCACGCAAGCCTTTGATGGCCTCGACACGAGCGATCCGAGCCTGGCCTTTGCCACACATTACTATTTTAACACGCGATTTGTTATTGCCGTCAAATCCCTGAACGTCGGTGGTAACTGGCTGTCCAGCTTCGCAATTCTTGGTAATTTCCTTTATGTCAATTTCTGGAACATAGGATGATGCCATCCGCATGGCGCGGACGCGATGCGCTTCGGCCATCCCGCGGGCAACTTCGCCCGATGCACGCGCTGCGTCAGCTTCGATCTGAGCGCCATTGGCCTGCGCCAGAGCTTTTGCCGCCTCTCTGCCTGCTTTGTTTGCTTCTACCATGGCGATCACGGCTTCAGCACGGGCGTCTTTTGCGTCTGCTACGATTTTGTCCAACTCCGCGTCGGACAGGGGCTTATCGCCTCGGAATACATACATCGTGCCGTCACGGGAAAGTTTTTGCACAACTTTGCCCGTGGACTTTCCGTCTGTTGTTTTGCCAATTGAAATTTGCACCACTTTGACCGGCTTCGCTGGTGGCGCAGGCTCAACAGGTGCGACCGGGACAGCGGGCTCAGGGGGCGCGGCAGGGATGGGAAGAGCCGCCGGTTTGGCAACATCGACAATGTCCGCCTCTTGAGCACCAATTGCTGGTGCAACCGTCGCCGTGAGCGGCAAAATGATGGCAGCGGCTGTCAAGATGCCTAGCTTACCCAGGAAACGCCTTGTTTTACTGGCGTCATTCATGGTTAGTCTCCTTAATCTTTCTACGACTGTTTTGGGGGAATTGAGCGCAGTCGCGAATGTCGGCATGCCGTCAAAGGCGGTCCGCGCGAGCGCCCGTCCGTAAATTTCCCGTTGGGTAGAATCTCTGCCGGCAAGGACGCGGGCGTCGCATGCAGCTTCCTGGTCAAAGCGAAACGCATTCCAGCTCATCCAAGCAACAGGATTGAACCACTGTAGGCACAAAAGTGAGTAGGCCACCAAGTTGGCAAACAGGTCGCCCGCTTTGTGATGCGCCATTTCATGGGCCAGCGCCAGTTCACGCTCCGCCGGTGAAAATGTCTTGGAGAAATTCTCCGGCACCGCAACGAAACGTTTAAACAGACCGAACGCGAGCGGACCGGCGACTTGATCCGAGGCAACTATTCTTACGCCATCAATGGAGGCGATGTCAGTGGCATCGGACAAAAGATCATCACGCAATGCAGCGTAACGGATCATCTGGATGATGAACAACAACGCCGCGCCGCCAAGCCATAATGTCATGCCAAGCACCGTATAATCAATCGATGGCACCGTGGGTAGCTGGGCCGCTGTGGTAACAACGGTTTCCGGCGTTGACAGGCTGGTCAAGATTGCGTCCCGCACCGTATCTTGGACCGCAAGGTTGCTGTTCACTGGGGATGTAGCTGGCCCATCAAGCGATGGCATGATCACGCGTGCAGCTGGAATGAGCCATAGCGCATAGGCGACAGTTGGACCGAAATGCTTAGCTACCGTCCGCCGCACTAAAAGGACAGCGGCCATCAGTAACGTTGTTACCATAATCGTATCAATCAGCCAGGCGGCCATGATGTCAGTGCTCATGATTTCATCTCCTGAAGCAATCTTTCGATTTCGGATATGTCCGCATCGCTAAGCTTGTCCTGTTCCGCAAGATGGGCGAACAAGGGCATGAACCTGCCGCCAAATAGGCGATCCACCAGTCGTTTCGATTCATGGGCAACATAATCTTCCCGGCCAATGAGCGGTGAGTATAAAAAGCGGCGTCCATCAGCTCGGTGTTCGACCGCTGCCTTGCTGAGCAGTCGCGACAGCAATGTTTTGACCGTGGGTAACGACCATTCGCGATCATCCGGCAGGCGCGCAGCGACGTCAGTCGCTGTCAGCGGCGCGCGCTCCCACAGGATTTCCATAATTGTAAGTTCGGCGTCGCTAATACGTTCTGAGGACATTTCATATTCTCCGACTACATTCGTAATCGATTCGACTACAGTTGTAAACGTCGCTCGTCTGCCTCCGTCGGTTTTTCGTCGACTTATTTTACAATGGTGTGTCTGAAATTTGACCAGAATTCAGTTATCAATTTGAAAAAAATAGATTTTTGTAAACTGGCACAAGCAGTGCATTGGGAATATGGTTCAATACCCACACAGCAGGACGGGTGGGTTGCTGATTGGTCTCGCACCACCCGTCCTTGCTTTTATTTTAACTTCCTAAATAGAAAAAAGGCCGGAATCCTCTCGGATTCCAGCCCTTATCTTGCCATTGCGTTGATATCAGAGGCGGAAGCGTAAGCTTGCACCCATGTAGCGGTCTGCGTCGCGTGGAATGTGCAAACGCTGGCCAGCGCTGGTGTTCAGAAGCACGTAACTTTCATCTGTGATGTTCCGCATGATGAAGGTCAGACGCCAATTGTCTTCGGCGTCGGAATAGCCAATGCTCGCATTCCATAGGCCGTAGCTATCAATTGGTCCACTTTCCCCAAGGTCTGAAAATTGCTTTCCGACATGGTTGAAACTGGTCCGCAGATATACTTTCGCATCGGTGCCAAACATATTAAACGGCGTTTCATAAGCGGCACCTACGTTCCAGCTCCACGATGGAGCCAATGGCAGCTTAGTCCCGTTGCGGGCGTCGGGCGCGTTGGTCAGCGGGTTCGGATTAAACCGGCGTACCTTTGCATCGGCGTACGCAACGCTCCCGAACAGGTCCAGACCTTCAACCGGGTTGGCCAAGGCATCAAGTTCAAAGCCGGTACTGCGAACTTGCCCGGCATTGGTCAGGTTGGTTACAACCGCGCCATTGAGTAGAACAAAATTGTTCGCCTGGAAGCCGTCGTAAGTCACCTGAAATACAGACGCATTCACTTGAACACGATTGTCGGCAAACTGGCTCTTTATACCAGCTTCGAATGAGTCCGACGTTTCTTCGTTAATTGGCACTGAGTTTGTTGGCGCTGTGTGGTTGAAGAACACGTTAAACGCTGGCCCTTTGTAACCGCGCGTGTAGCTTCCGTAGAGCATGACGTCGTCGGTTGGCTTTACGGTTAGCACAGCTTTGCCGGAAAAATTGCTGTTGGTGGAAGATCCAGTCGAAAGCACCGTTCCATTTCCGCCGCTGGCAATCGTACCGCCCGCAGGTGCGCCGGAAATACCAGCGCCGGTCGTCGGCACGCCATTGGTGCGGTTCACGCCCGGCGCGCGGCGGTGAGCATAATCAATGGAGTCGTGAGTCCAGCGCATGCCAACCGTCAAACCAATCCGGTCGGTGAAGTCATAAGTCGCCTGACCGAACACGGCATAATTTTCAATATCGACAAGGCTGCGCGATGTCGCTGTCGGGAACAATGTGTTTACTGTGTCAGTCAGGTTGCATGGACGGGCACCAGTGCGTGGATCAACCGGCAAAGTCGATGTCGAGCACGTGATAACGTTGCGCGTGAAGTCCTGCGTATTTTCGGATTTCCAGTAGAAGGCACCAACCTGGTATTTGAACGCCTTGCTTTGATCTGATGCCAGACGCAATTCAAGCGAGCTTTGATCGGTTTCAACAAAACCGCGGTCATGCAGTTCTGGCGTACCGACAATTGCACGTGGAAGGAAGTCACCTTCACGCAACTCTTCATTGTTCCAGTTACGATAGCCGTAGATCGCACTAAAAGTGTGGTTTGTGAATACATCGAAATCGGCGTTTACGGTAATACCGAACTGGCTATCAAGCGACTGAGTAACCAGGTTATGGTTCACATAGCGCTGGTTTTCACCTTGGGTCACACCCAGTGGCAGGTTCAGTTCCGCATTCAATCCGGAACCGCGCGATACGCCAGTGATTTCGCCACAGCAATCATCATCAGCTTCGTAATAGTCTGCAATAATCTTGATACGCGCGGGACCATTATCGAAATCAAGCAGTCCGCGAAAACCAATATGCTCGTAACCATTGATCTTGTTGTTCTGGCCCCCAAAAACATTGGTGATATTGCCTTTGTAAGTACCGTAAAAGGCGTTTGCCCGGAACGTCAGGCTTTCGGCAACTGGCCCTGATATGGTGGCGCGACCACGATATTCGCCGCCTTCAAAGCCTTCTGCTGTGAATTCACCTTCCAAGGTGTCGGTGCCGCCTTTGGAAACCACGTTGATCAGTCCCGCTGACGCGTTCTTGCCGAACAAGGTGCCTTGCGGGCCACGCAATACTTCAAGTCGTTCAATTTCAACAAGGTCAGCAAATGCCTGGCCTGAACGGCTGAGGACGACGCCGTCAACAACGGTGGAAACACTTGGCTCAGCTGCGATCGAGAAAGAGATTGTTCCAACACCGCGCAATACCACTGCGGAGTTGGCATTGGTCGTGCCCTTGCGGAAAGTTACCGAGGGAACAAGCTGGCTTAAATTTTCAAGGCTAGTCGTTCCTGAGGCTGTAAGTGTATCGCCAGAAACCGCTGTGATAGCGATTGGCACATCCTGCACATTTTCTTCGACTTTCTGGGCGGTAACAACAATTTCTTCGACCTGCGCGAAAGCAGGAGCGGATATGCCGAGCGCAAGTACGCTGCTGCCCAAATATGCTGCGCGGACAAGTTTCGACTTTGTGAGTGTGGAATTTCGCATGTGTGCCTCCCTAAATTACCGCCTGTTTTGGCAATTTCCGCAGGTCCATCTAGCCCTGTTGAACTTTGCAGGTCGGCTTTACTTCGTTGATAACGGTCTTGATGTAACCAAACTGGCTTGATATGTCTAGCGGTGTCATATAGCGACAATATTTAGGCTGGGACTGTTGCAACGATGCCATAGTTGCCACCTTCAGCTGCGAGAGGGACAGGCGTTGCCATTTAAATTCATCATGCAATCAGAAGGCTTTGACCTGCTGCGCGATGATGTATCCGTGCTGTCTCATCGCACAGGAACGCCCGCGATTGCCGTCGGAATCGGGGCGCCTATTCTGGACATGGTTCGCGGCAATTTCCGAATCGACGATGTGGTCGAACGCAGCTTCCAATTGGATTGCTTTGAAGGCACAAATGGTACCATCCGGCTATGGAATGCAGCGTGTCCAGAAGCAGTCGTTACGCTTGATATCGTTCAGGATGCACAACGCCTGGTCGTAAAATTACGCTGCTCTGATCCTTCTTTTAACCGGCTGTGGCTCACAATGCAGTGCGACCCTTTGGAAGCATTCTGGGGTGGAGGCGAGCAGATGTCTTATCTGCGACTTAACGGCCATCGTTTCCCGTTTTGGACGTCGGAACCTGGCGTTGGGCGCGATAAATCAACCAAGTTGACGCAAACCATGGATACAGAAGGATTGGCTGGCGGTGATTACTGGACCACCAACTATCCGCAGCCCACTTGGGTGAGTTCGAGGCGTTACGCTGTTCACCTTGAAACCGGCGCTTATTCGGTACTTGATCTGACCGAGCAGGGCCGCGTTGGCATCGAATGCTGGTCGGCGAATATCGATGTGGAATTATTTGACGCCCCTTCTTTGCCGAAATTGGTAACCAAATTGTCAGACCGTTTTGGCCGACAACCGCCCTTGCCCGACTGGGCAATTTCGGGCGCAATTGTGGGCTTGAAAGACGGTGCGGACACATTTGGTCGCTTCGAGACCATTGCGGCCTCCGGTGCCGCGATCACGGGCCTTTGGTGTGAAGATTGGGTTGGTATCCGGCAAACCAGCTTTGGAAAGCGCTTGTTCTGGGATTGGAAATGGAATGCATCGCGTTATCCCAATTTGCAGCAACGCATTGCTGAACTGGCCGAACGTGGCGTGCGCTTTCTGGGCTATGTGAACCCTTATCTGGCCGTTGATGGCGTGTTGTATCAAGAGGCGCTGGCCAACAATTATCTCGCGCTGCGGCAAAACAGCGACGCGCCTTACGCCGTCGACTTTGGCGAATTTGATGCAGGCGTGGTGGATTTCACGAATCCCGATGCCGCAAATTGGTTTGCCGACCGCATCATTGGCCAAGAAATGCTCGATTTCGGGCTTTCGGGCTGGATGGCGGATTTCGGCGAATATTTGCCAACTGATGTCCGCTTGTTTGACGGCTCTGACCCAATGGAAGCGCATAACCGTTGGCCAGTGCTTTGGGCGAAGGTCAACGCTGATGCCATCGCCTCACGCGGCAAAACGCATGACGCGACCTTCTTCATGCGCGCTGGCTTCTCCGGCGTTCAGGCGCATTGCCCCTTATTATGGGCAGGCGACCAATGTGTGGATTTCACACGCCATGACGGCATCAACACAGTCATCACTGCTGCATTATCATCCGGCCTGCTCGGCAATGCCTATCACCATAGCGACTTGGGCGGCTACACAAGCCTGCACGGTGTCGTACGCACCGCTGAACTGATGCACCGGTGGATCGACCTTGCTGCTTTTACCCCTGTGATGCGGAGCCATGAAGGCAACCGCCCGGCCGACAATTTGCAACTCGACAGCAGCCCGGAGATCCTCGCCCATTTCGCGCGAATGAGCCAGGTTCATGCCCAACTGGCGCCTTATGTTGGCGCACTGTGTAATGAAGCCGTTGCAACGGGCCTGCCACTGCAACGGCCAATGTTCCTGCATTATGAAGAACCCGAATATTACAACATTCAGGACCAATATCTTTATGGTGCCGAGATGATCGTCGCACCTATCGTCGAAGAGGGAAAGGATAGCCGCCCGGTGGTGATACCCGACGGTGATTGGATCCATCTGTGGTCTGGCGAGACCTTTGATAAAGGCACGTACCAAATTGCCGCGCCTTATGGCCAGCCTCCCGTTTTCACGCGCGCCGACAGCGCGCATGCGGCGTTGTTCGCATCCATCCGCAAGGCATTTGGCGCATGAATCCCCGAGCCAATATCCGCGACGTTGCAAAGCTTGCAGGCGTGGCGGTAAAGACTGTCAGCCGCGTACTCAATAACCATCCATATGTGAGCGCGACCACCAAAGCAAAGGTCGACGCCGCAATGTCGGAGCTTGGCTTTAGTCCGAGCATCGCTGCCCGCATTCTGGCTGGCACCAAATCCGGACAGATTGCGCTGATCTACGACAATCACAGCCCTTATTATATGCATCAAATCATGCAAGGATGCTGGGATCGGTGCCATGAAGAGGGCATGCGTTTGATCGCACAGCCTGTGGATGTCGCTGACCCCGATGTCGGCGAGCAAGTACGCGGTATGGTGCGGCAAACCCATGTCGACGGGGCCATATTGTCTTCGCCCGTGACGGACTGCGTTCCCGTGCTAAATGCGCTAGAGGCGCTCAACATTCCGTTCGTACGCATTTCGCCCGGCACCAACCATGCATTGACAAGTTCGGTGTTTATGGATGACATGCAGGCCGCTGATGACATGACGACGAAGCTCATCAACATCGGGCATCGGCGCATTGGCTTCATCAAGGGCCACCCGAACCATATGGCGAGCACCGAGCGTCAGGCTGGCTATGAACGCGCTTTGGGCCGCGTTGGTATTTTAGTGGATGCCGACTTGATTGCTGAGGGGTTGTTTGATTTCGAAAGCGGTGTCGCTGCAACCGACCAATTCCTGTCGCTCAAGCAACCGCCCACTGCGATTTTCGCTTCCAATGACGACATGGCATCGGGCGTGCTCGCCGTCGCGCATCGGCGCGGCATTCAAATCCCCGAGCAGCTTTCGGTCGCTGGCTTTGACGATACCACGCTTGCGCGCGTGGTTTGGCCGCCACTGACCACGGTGCGTCAACCCGTTCGCGATCTCGCATCGACCGCCGCCGACTTGTTGTTTGGCGAGGGCGGCATTGAACATCGTCGTTTGCCGCATGAACTTATCAGCCGCGAATCCGTGGCCCCGCCCTATTTCCCTTCACCAAAAAAGAGCAAAAATACATGACCCTTCCGTCACCCTCGCTTACGCGTCGCTTAGGCAAAAGCGGCATAGAAATTTCCTCCCTAGCCTGGGGCATGTGGCGCTTTGCTGGGCTTGAACTTGCCGCCGCGCGCGCCGCCATCGACGCCGCGTTTGAAGCTGGCATAACCCTGTTCGATACTGCCGACATTTACGGTTTCGGCGAGCAAGGCTTTGGCAAGGCCGAAGAACTGCTTGGCCAGGTTTTTGCAGAGGCGCCTGAATATCGAGAGCGCATGGTGTTGGCGACCAAGGGCGGCATCACCCCGCCAACGCCTTATGACAGCAGCGCAGAATATCTGACCAAAGCGATTGATGACAGCCTGTGCCGGTTGGCCACCGACCGCATCGACCTATGGCAAATTCACCGCCCTGACGTGTTGACGCACCCGCAAGAAATCGCGCGCACAATCGAAGATGCCCACAAAGCTGGCAAAATCCGGGCGTTTGGGGTTTCCAACTTTACCCAAGCGCAAATTACGGCGCTGGCACAATTCAGCGCGGTTCCCATTGTGTCGACTCAGCCGGAACTGTCGCCCTTACGCATCGACACCATCGAAAATGGAGAGCTTGACCAAGCTATGGCCATGGACCTTGCTGTAATGGCATGGTCGCCGTTAGGCGGTGGCCGCATTGGTGAGCCGGCCAACGCGCGTGAACAAAATGTGGCCGCTGCGCTGTCGGGCGTTGCTGCCGCGCATGGTGTATCGCGCACGGCTGCTGCTTACAGCTGGATCATGGCACACCCTGCCCGGCCCATTCCGATTGTTGGTTCGCAAAATCCTGCGCGTATCATCGAAGCAGCAGACGCATTCAAAATCCAATGGACCCGCGCAGATTGGTACAGTGTACTGGTTGCCGCAAGAGGAGTGCCACTGCCATGAACAAGCCTGTCGAAGTTAGCTGGTTTTCCGCCTTGTGCGATGATGATTATGAATTTTTGGGCATGCCCGACCCGATGTTGGCATCGAGCTGGGAGCATTGCCGCAATATCGTGCTTGCAGCCGAAAAGGGCGGGTTTGACAATATCCTGCTGCCGTCTGGCTATGCCCTTGGCCTTGATACCACGGCCTTTGCCAGCGCCATTGCTGCACTGACCACGCGCATCAAGTTGCTGATGGCCGTGCGCATTGGCGAAAGCTGGCCACCCCAGCTTGCGCGGCAGATCGCCACGCTGGACCAGATTTCAGGTGGACGATTAAACGTGAATATCATTTCGTCGGACTTGCCCGGCGACAAGATGGACTCCGAACCACGCTATCGCCGCACTGTCGAGGTAATGCACATACTGAAGACGTTGCTAAACGGCGAGCATCTGTCGATTGATGGCGAGCACTACAAGATTGATCTTGACCCACCGCGCATGAAGACCGTCAGCGGCAAATGCCCGCCGTTGTATTTCGGAGGCTTGTCGCCCGCCGCGAAGGAAGCTGCTGCTGAAGGCTGCGACGTATACCTCATGTGGCCCGAAACTGTGCAAGGTGCCAAGGACTTGGTCGAGGATATGACCGCACGCGCCGCCAAGTTCGGCCGCACGTTGAAATATGGCTTCCGTGCGCATGTCATCGTCCGCGAGACAGAGGCCGAGGCCCGGGCCTTTGCCGACCGCCTGCTGTCCAAGCTGGATGCACAACAAGGTGAAGCTATCCGCAATAAATCGCTCGACACCCAAACCTTTGGCGTCGCGCATCAAGCGGAGCTGCGCGAGCAGGCAGCCGCAAATGACGGTTATCTGGAAGACAATCTGTGGACCGGCATCGGCCGCGCACGATCAGGCTGTGGCGCAGCTATCGTCGGCAACCCCGACCAGGTGCTGGCCAAGATCAATGCCTATCGCGAAGTCGGTATCGAGGCGTTTATCTTGTCTGGCTACCCGCATATCAACGAGTGCGACATGTTCGCGCGTTATGTGTTGCCCCGGTTGGAGCATGGGCGGTTGGAGGTTTAGACGGAACTAGTTCCCCTCCCGCAGGCGGGAGGGGAGAGGCGATTAATCCCCCAGCCCAGCCATGCGCTCGGCCTGATCTTCGGCAACCAGGGCCGCAATCAACTCTCCAAGCCCGCCGCCTTCCAAAATCTCGGGCAATTTGTGCAGCGTCAGATTGATACGGTGATCGGTCACGCGGCCTTGTGGGAAGTTGTAAGTGCGGATGCGTTCAGAACGGTCGCCTGAACCGACCATGGCCTTGCGTGCCTCTGCTTCGGCGCCCTGAGCCTCCTCACGCTCTTTTTCATACATCCGGGCACGCAGGACCTGCATCGCCTGCTCCTTGTTCTTGTGCTGGCTACGGCCGTCCTGACAGGTCACGACGATGCCGGTCGGCAGATGGGTGATGCGCACGGCGGAGTCGGTCGTGTTGACGTGCTGCCCGCCAGCACCACTTGCGCGGTAGACGTCGATTTTCAGGTCGCGTGCCTCGATATGGATGTCGACTTCAGTCGGTTCTGGTAAAACGGCTACGGTGGCTGCGCTGGTGTGGATCCGTCCGCCACTTTCCGTAACCGGCACCCGCTGTACACGGTGGACGCCGCTTTCATATTTCAGCTTGGCGAACACGCCGGTGCCCTTGATCGCGACAACGACTTCCTTGAAACCGCCAACATCGGATGAACTGACCGAAATCGGTTCGATCTTCCAGCCCTGCCCTGCGGCATAACGTTCGTACATGCGGTACAGGTCACCTGCGAACAATGCGGCCTCGTCGCCGCCTGTGCCCGCCCGAATTTCTAACATTGCCGGGCGGTCATCTGCCGAATCGCGGGGCAGCAACGATATCGCAAGCGATGTCTCTGCTTCCGAAAGCTGATGTGTGACGTCGTCCAGTTCCTCGACCGCCATGTCATGCAAATCGGGGTCCGAGGAATCCTGGGCCATGTGCTCAAGCGTTTCGATTTCCTTGCGCAACCGGCGGACCTCTGCGGCAGCTTTGGCCACAGGTTCAAGCTCGGAATATTCTTTGGACGCCGCCACAAAACCATCGCCCTCCAACTGCCCCGAAGCCATGCGTGCCTCAAGCTCGGAAAAGCGCGATTCAATCTGCGCAATGCGGTGCGGGGAAATTTTGCTCATGCCAGAGACTGAAGAAATTGCTTGAGCTGGCCATTATCGACGTCGCTCGAATATCCGTAGTATCCATCCTCGTTCACACGAAGAATGGCGGCAGGATTTTGTTTAACCGCCTTATCATATCGTTTTTTAGGTGAACCCGTTGCAATCATATCCGCCGAAATTCCTGCCATTCGAAGATTCTTCAAAAGCGTAATGGCGTGCTTCATGCCGCTGTCGTTCTCAAGGACAATCATTGCCTCAAGCTGATTTGTAGGCTCATACTCCACCAACATCGCCAATCGCTCAATCCCCGCAGCCCAGCCGACAGCTGGCGTTGCCGGTCCGCCTAGGTTCTCAATCAAGCCATCATAACGCCCGCCGCCCAGCACTGTGCCCTGCGCGCCAAGCCGATCCGTGACGAATTCAAACGCCGTGTGGCGGTAATAATCGAGGCCGCGCACCAACGCAGCGTTGCGGGTCCACGCGACGCCAGCGGCATCAAGGCCAGCAGTCACTGCGCCGAAGAAATCCTGTGCTTCACCCGAAAGATAATCGTCGATGACCGGCGCGGCGTCGGCTACGGGGCGGTCCTTGGGGTCTTTGCTGTCCAAAATGCGCAACGGGTTTTTCTCCAACCGCGCAAGGCTGTCTTCAGACAACACATTCTTATGATCGTTAAAATAGCCAACCAAGGCCGCACGCCATGCATCGCGGCTTGGCGTATCGCCAAGCGTGTTAAGCTGCAACGTCACGCCTTCATTTATACCCAATTCCTTAAGCAACTGATCCGCCATCACCAACAATTCAACATCCGCCGCAGGTTCCGCCGCGCCGATGATTTCGGCATCAATCTGGTGAAACTGCCGATAACGGCCCTTTTGCGGGCGTTCGTAACGGAACAACGGCCCATGCACAGACAGTTTCATCGGCGCGAATTGCTGCCAGCCATTGGTCAGATACGCACGCGCGATGCCAGCAGTAAATTCAGGGCGAAGCGTAATGGAATCACCGCCACGGTCTTCGAAACTGTACATTTCCTTGGAAACAACATCAGTCGCCTCGCCGAGGCTGCGCGAAAAAACGGCGGTCGGTTCAATGACCGGCAGTTGAAGGCCCTTAAAACCATAGAGCCTGCGCACGCGTTCAAACGTTGCAACCACATGCGCGAAGCGTTCCTCGGTTTCTCCGAACATGTCTTGCGTGCCGCGCACGGCTTGGGGGGTCTGTATCTTTGCCATGGACAAGCGCCCTAGCGGCTAATTGTTATTAGTGGAATAGGGCTGGACGCAGCGCAGCGCATTCGCCAGAGTCTGCGGGATGAATTCACGCATATTGACGCGCGCCATTGCCGCATTCGCCCTTTCCACCAGCATCATTTCCGCAGCATCCGCGCAAAACAGCGCGCCGCAGCCCGTGGCAATCGTTTCCACTATCCCGGAGCCGCAGGACCGACCTCTGACGGCGCCGATGATCCTAAAAGTTGACGCGACGGATATCGATCGCGCCATTTTCCAGGTGCAGCAGACCATTCCCGTTGAAACCGGTAAGCCCTTTATCCTGCTCTATCCGCAATGGCTGCCAGGCAAGCATGGCCCGCGCGGTGCCTTGGCCGAAATGACTGGTCTGATGATCCGCGCTGGCGGCAAGGCGTTGCGTTGGACACGTGATCCCGTGCAGGTTTATGCCTTTCATGTTGACGTGCCGACAGGGACTTCATCGGTCGATGTGGAATTCCAGTTCACTGCTCCGGTGCGCGAGAGCGAGGGACGCATAAACGTAACGCCCAACATGATGAACGTGCAATGGGAACAGGTTGCATTATATCCGGCCGGCCATTTCACCCGCGCGATCCAGGTCAAACCTTCGATTACGTTGCCCGCCGGATGGATCGGTGTTGCCGCACTTGATGGTGCAAAGATCTCCGGCAATCGCATCGATTATGACGTGACCAGCTTTGAAACCCTGGTGGACAGCCCAATGTTCGCTGGCCCGCATTACAAAAAATGGGACCTGGGCAATAACGTCACGTTAAACGTCTGGGCAGATGCTCCGAAATTTCTTGAAGCCAAGCCTGAACAGATCGCGGCGCACCGCGCTTTGGTCGATGAATCATTGTTGCTGTTCGGCGCAAAGCATTTCGACCGTTACGAATTTCTTCTCGGTCTGACTGAGCAGCTTGGTGGCATTGGTCTTGAGCATCACCGCAGTTCGGAAAACACGCGCGAAACCGATTATTTCGTCGAATGGGATGACAACATGTCGGAACGCGGCCTATTGCCGCATGAACTGATCCATAGCTGGAATGGCAAGTTTCGTCGTCCTGCCACCATGTGGACGCCCGATTATTCGACCCCGATGCGCGACAATTTGCTGTGGGTTTATGAAGGGCAGACTAGCTATTGGGACTTGGTCCTTGGTGCGCGGTCAGGGCTACAGTCCAAGGAAATGGTGCTCGCCGAATGGGCGAAATATGCTGGATTTTACGCTGAACAACCTGGTCGCGCATGGCGTTCGGTCGAAGACACAACGCACGACCCAATCTTCGGCGCCCGCAAGGCAAAGCCCTTCGCCAGCCAGTCGCGCGGTGAGGATTATTATAACGAAAGCTCGTTGATCTGGCTTGATGCCGATATGACCATTCGCCAATTGTCGAAAGGCACAAAGTCGCTCGACGATTTCGCCAAGGCCTTTTTCGGAATGCGCAACGGTGATTGGGGTGTGCTGACTTATGACTTTGACGAAGTCGTCCGCACATTAAACGCTGTGCAGCCCTATGATTGGGCCAAGTTCCTCGACACCAAATTGCGCCAGCCGGGCCAGCCTGCACCACTCAGCGGTCTCGAAAAAGGTGGTTACAAGCTTGTGTGGAGAGAAGAACCCAATGTCTTTGACAAGGAATTGATGAAGGAAGGTAACAACTTCAACCTCACGCATTCGCTTGGAATGACGTTGAACAAGGATGCGGTCGTCACCTCCGTGTTGTGGAACAGCCCTGCGTTTAAGGCAAACATCGTCAGTGGCGCAAAAATCATCGCGGTAGACGGCTATGCTTATTCAAAGGATGGGCTAACCACCGCGATTAAGGCGGCAAAGGACAAGAAAACCCCGGTCCGACTGCTAATAGAGCGCAACAAACGTTATGTACAAATAGACATCGCCTATTCAGGCGGTTTGCGCTATCCGCACCTCGAAGCTACGGGCCAAGGCGAGACGGCAATCGACCGTTTGCTGACCCCGCGGCGGACCAAATTATAACAACGTGAAAGCATTCTCCCATGCGTATTGACCTTATTCCGGCAGGCGACAATGTGCCTGAAAGCCTCAATGTCCTGATCGAAGTGCCGATTGGCGGCGAACCCGTGAAATATGAATTCGACAAAGCGTCAGGCGCGCTATTTGTTGACCGTTTTCTGCACACGCCGATGCGCTATCCCGCCAATTACGGTTTTGTGCCTCATACCTTGGGCGAAGATGGCGATCCGTTGGATGCGTTGGTTGTTGCACGCTCACCAATCATTGCTGGCGCCGTCGTGAAATGCCGCCCGATTGGCGTGCTGATGATGGAAGACGACAAGGGCGGCGATGAAAAGCTACTTTGCGTGCCCGTGAACGAAACCTTCCCTTATTATTCGGATGTCGTCACGTACAAGGACATGCCGCTTATCGTGCTTCAGCAGATCGAGCATTTTTTCACCCACTATAAAGATCTGGAGCCTGGAAAATGGGCCAAGCTCAATGGCTGGGGTAACGAACAAGACGCTAAGCGTATTATCCTCGAATGCGTTGAACGTGCGAAGGAACAGGGCATATGAAACGGATTGCACTGGTTAGCTTGGCTGCAGTGTCGCTATCTGCTTGTGCTACGCCGGAAACCCGCATTCGTACCGCTCTAATGGATGCGGGTCTTTCCAGACCCATCGCCGCCTGCATGGCGGACCGGATGGTCGACAGGCTTTCTCTTGTTCAGCTAAACAAGCTGAACGGGCTTAAAAAGTTGCGCGGGCAGGACATGCGAACTGTGACAGTCGACGAATTCCTGCGGCGAACACGTTCGTTGCAGGACCCCGAGATTTTGGGCGTTGCGACGTCATCAGGACTGATTTGCGCGGTGAAGGCATAACCGTCACCGCGCTTTGGCGTCAGCTTATCGCCCTGATTAACGTGGCTAGCCAGCTATTGTTCGGTGCCGCCGACGCGGGTGGAGCGAAATCTCCGCATTCCAGACATTTGGCCTGAATACCCTTTACGCCTGTCATCATATCGAGATCGGTGGCAACCCGTTGCACGAAAAGGTTCTGCTGCCAGGCGGCATGGGCAAATATGTCCATCGGCGCGATGGCCTCTGCGCGTTTTGGCATCAATCCCCGAAGCAATGTTCCGGTGAAACTGACAGGTGGCTCGATATAAACGGCATGCCAGCCGTCAGGCTTTAAACCCGCCTGCTTTGCAGCTTCCGCAAGCGCATCGTTCATGTCTCCGGTGCGATCAACAAGGCCAAGTTCCCGCGCTGTGCCGCCTGCCCAAACGCGACCTTGCGCAACTGCATCCACCTGTTCTGGCGTTTTCTTGCGCGCAGCGGCAACGCGGTTTAGAAACTGGCGGTAACCATTTTCGATCGCGCTTTGTGCTACGCGGTCAAACTCAGGGCTAAACCCGTTGAGGATATCGGGTTCACCGGATAGCGGCGTTGTTTTAACGCCATCAGCATTCACGCCGATTTTGGCAAGGCCGGCTTCCGCACTTGGAATGACCCCGAATATTCCGATTGACCCTGTGATCGTTGCTGGATCAGCATAAATCACGTCTGCAGGCAGCGAAATCCAATATCCACCGCTTGCGGCCAGATTTGCCATGGAAACAATAACCGGAATGTTTTTTGCTTTGGCAGCATCAATCGCGAGGCGGATTTTTTCCGATGCTGTGACCGACCCGCCGGGAGAATCTACGCGAACGACGAGTGCCTTCAAATCCTTGTTATCGAGTGCATCATAAATCAATCCGCTGACCGTATCGCCCGCCGCCGAACCCGGACCACCTTCGCCGTCTACGATCGTACCCGCAATTGTCACCACACCAATTTGTTTTCCGGCCGAAGGAGGGCCATAATGCGCCAGCAACGAGTCCATTGGCGTATGAGCAAACCCGCCGGTCGTCTTTTTGTCATCAGCGCCAACTTTTGTCGCGATGAACTTGCCGAAAGCGATACGGTCACCCAGCTTATCGACGAGCTTGGTCGTCAAGGCAAGCTGCCCCAGATTCCCCTTCGCGCCCTCCACTGCGCCGGCTGGGTCTGTCAGCAACTGTTCTAATTGTGCCTGCGGCCTAGCCTTTGCGACATTGGTCTTCCATTGCCCCCACACCTCGTTATACACGCCTTTTATCGCAGCTTTTGACTCAGCTGATTGGTCAGACCGCATAAAAGGCTCGACCGCGCTCTTGTAAGTGCCGACACGGTAAATGTTTGCCTTCACACCCAGTTGGTCAAGCAAACCTTTATAATAAGGTTGCGACCCGCCGGGTCCGGCAAGCAAGGCACCGCCAAGCGGGTCCATCCAAATTTGGGTTGCGTGCGCGGCAAGCTGGTAACTGTCGTCGGTATAGGCGGTGGCAAACGCATAAACGGGCTTGCCTGCCTTTTTAACTGCATCGAGGCCATTGCCGATCGCCGCAAGACTTGCCTGTCCGCCGCCCATGAACCGATCCATATCAACAACCACTGCCTTCACCCGTTTATCGGTTTCGGCAAGTTTCAAAGCGCGGATGATGTCGCGCTGGCGAATTTCACCGACTGGCATAGACGATGATGTCAGCGTGGTTAAAGTATCGATCTCGGCCGGTTGCTCGGATACCACGCCATCTAGTTTGAGCAGCAAGGCACCATCCCGCACCATCGCGGGGTTAGGACTGGCATTAAGCAAGGCGAATATCGCGGCGAAAAACAGCAACATGAACAAAAGGACAAGCAGGTCTTTTAATCCAACCAATATTTTCCAGCTGATGCGCACGAACTGCATGTTATCAATATCCTATATGTCCACCTAGTTGATGTAAGCGCTCCGCGACAATATTCCACCACTGTTCGACAAAAAGCTTTGCAACATACCAGCGACGATCAGCCTGCCGCGTTTGTGGCAGAATCTGGGAACAATCCATTAGCGTTAATGTTCGCAAAGTCCCAGAAGGAGCGATTACAATGAAGAAATATATCTTGGTTACAGCAGCGCCATTGGCACTGCTCGCTGCATGTTCAGGCAATGAAACTGACACAACTGCCGATGACGCAACAGCCAATACCACCACTGAAATGCCTGCCGATACCATGGGCACAACAGACGGTACCACCGCCGGTACGATGGGTGGTACAACGGACACCATGGGCTCGGACAGCACTACCGGGACGACAGGTTCCGCTGGAAGCTCCGGCATGACAGGCTCTGACCAAACCGGCCAGCAGACTGGATCAGGAACAGGCACTAGCGGGTCAGAAACGACAGGGACCGGCACTGGCACGACCGGCAACAGTGGCGGAACAACACCTCCACGCCCATAAGTTCCCTGCACAACCACTGAAAAAGGGCCGCTGGAGTAATCCAGCGGCCCTTATACATGGGTCAGCGGTCGGACGCCCGCTGCCGGAAGTTGCTTTCATGCCGTGACCGGCATCGCCGATTTGCTCAGCGGCCGATCTCCCGAACGGATTTGTCCGACCTCTTAACTGAACCATGAGACATCGGATCACCTCCTTTCGTTGAATGGAAATTGCTTGCTTCAAACATTTATCTGCCCTCCGCAGTTCCCAAGGTGAATCAAACCGCGGTGTTAAACAAGTCTTGTATTAATTTTTTTTTCCGGCAAACATTGAGGTTCTGCGCCGAAACATATCAGGCACTGATTTCAACCCCTGCAATCTTCTACAATGCGCGTTATTTCGGCCCAAGAAGGCAGGATTACAGGCTGCTGCCCCTCGGCTTCGACCAATACGCGGCCCCGGCTAAAGGCCATGGCATCAAGGATCGGATCATTTGGCAGAATTTCAGCAGCTATATTAGCCGTGTTCGCGCTTACAGCGCGGGCTATGAACTCTTTCATAGCGGTAGAGGTGCGAATAACCATTCGCTGTCCGGGCGCTGATGCTTCCCGCGCCAAATAAACCCGACGGCTCTGCGCATCACAACGTAAGCTAACCGTTGCAGTTCGCCCCGGCGCGCCAAACGCACCCATAGAACCCCGGCCATCACGGCTGTAGGTCCAGTTGCCAGGTGTAAACGGCCAATCGTTCCAGTCCCCCGCCAGTCGCGGCTCAGGCGTGGGCGTGACAACCACTGGAGGCGGAGCCGACACCGTTTTCGGCGCGGGTTGAGGAGGAGGAGCAACGCACGCAGCGAGCGCCATTATTGCGATCAAGGTCAGGTGACGGATTTGCATGGCTTTGTCTTATGGCCAAAACCCCCGCCGTCCGCTAGCGCGTTGCGACATGGCGACGAAAAAAACACGACTAGATCAGATCATTGTTGATCGCGGGCTTGCAGAAAGCAAAACCCGCGCCCAGGCGCTGGTGATGGCAGGCCATGTGTATATCGGAGAAACAAAAGCGCAAAAGCCGGGCCAGCAAATCGCCGAGAACGCAGACATTAGCGTTAGAGGCAGCGATCATCCGTGGGTGTCGCGCGGCGGCATCAAGCTTGCGCACGCGCTTCATGTCTTTTCGATTGATGTAGTGGGCACTGTAGCCATTGACGTCGGCTCCTCGACGGGTGGCTTTACCGACGTGTTGCTGGCAAATGGTGCAATGCGCGTCTATGCGGTCGACAGTGGCACTAACCAGCTGGCGTGGAAACTGCGTCAAGACCCGCGCGTTGTCGTTCATGAACAGACCAGCGCTCGCATTTTGACGCAAGCGCATATAACGGAGCCCGTCGACCTGATTGTTTGCGATGCAAGTTTTATTGGCTTGGCAAAAGTGCTCGAACGGCCAATGTCGTTCGCAAAAAGCGGCGCCCACCTGATCGCGCTGATTAAACCTCAATTTGAGGCAGGCCGTGAAGAAGTAGGCAAGGGCGGCGTCGTCAGGGACCCTACCGTCCATGTCCGCGTCTGTGACGAGATCAAGTCATGGTTAGTGGAACAAAAATGGACGGTGCACGGTCTGACCACCAGCCCGATCACAGGGCCGCAAGGCAATATCGAATTCCTGATCTGGGCGCAAAACGCCTAGGACATCAATTTCAGCGGCGAAATGCTCAGTCCTTATACATGCCGTTGACGCGCGCAGCGTAGCGTTCACGGATGATGTGGCGCCGTATTTTCATACTCGGTGTCATTTCACCATTTTCAATCGAAAACGGCTCATCCGCAAATTCAAACTGGCGCACTTTTTCAGTCACGGAAACCTCCGCATTTACGCGGTCAACTGCTGCGCGCACTGCTGATCGGAACTGTGGATTGGCTTGCAGCGCAGCAAAGTCATATTTCATATCCTGCTCACGCGCCCATTCCAGAGCCCATTCTGGGTCCGGCACGATTAGCCCGACGATATATGGGCGCTTATCGCCTGATACCATAGCCTGCAAAATCTCGGGTTGCAGCGTTAACATCCCTTCGATTTTCTGCGGCGCAATATTATCGCCTTTGTCATTGACGATTAAGTCTTTCTTGCGGTCCGTAATGGCGATGCGACCACGATCATCAATATGTCCAATATCACCCGTGTGAAGCCAACCGTCCTTTATGACACGGTCGGTTTCGGCCTTATTACGCCAATACCCCTTCATCACCAACGGTCCGCGCACCAATATCTCCCCGTCGTCAGCAATCCTTACTTCGGTGTTTTTCAGCGGCGGGCCAACCGTATCCATTTTGATGCCTGCGCTTGGCCGGTTGCAGCTTATGACGGGACCTGCCTCAGTCTGACCATAGCCTTGCAACAAAGTAATCCCCAATGACTGAAAAAACACACCGATATCGGGATTCAACGGCGCACCGCCGGATACCATTGCCTTCATTCTTCCGCCAAATTTTGCCTGAATTTTTGGTTTGATCGTGCGCGATAGAATTAGCCGCATCGGCGCGTCGCTTAACCGTTTACGTCCTATATAATCCCGCTCCCCAATGACCAAAGCCTTGTCGAGCAGATAATTTGGCAGCTTGCCCTGCTTTTCAACTGCTTTGATCATTCGCTGACGCAGGACCTCAAACAAGCGCGGGACAACAACCATGACCGTCGGCCGCGTTTCTTCGATGTTGGATGCCAGCTTTTCCAAACCCTCCGCATAATAGATTTGCGCGCCCACGCCGATAGGCAGAAACTGTCCGCCACTATGCTCATATGCATGTGACAGAGGCAGGAAAGACAAAAACACTTCTTCTTCATCAAGGCCAAAATCCTCGCGCAGCACAGCGGCTGCTCCGTCGGCATTATGTAATATGGCACCGTGCTGTTGCATCACGCCGCGCGGCGCGCCCCCAGTGCCGCTGGTATAGATAATGCACGCCAAATCGTCGCGGGTGACAGATGCCATTGCGGCCTCGCTGGCGCGCACGTCGGCGTCGGTGCCTTTTACCATGCTTGACCATTGGTGCATCGACAACTGCCCATGCTGCATGGCGGGCTGCGGCTCCATCGTGATGATAAATTCGGCCTGTGAAGACCGCAAGGCAGCGGGCATCAGCGTCTTTGCAAGTTTTGCCGTGGATACGACCACAGCGCGCGCCGCACTGTTGTCCAAGATATGCTGATGGTCGCGTTCGGTATTGGTGACATAGGTGGGAACGGTCACACACCCAGCCGCCATAATACCTAAGTCGGCAATGCACCATTCAGGCCGGTTTTCGGACACGAGCATCACGCGGTCACCCTTTTCCAAACCAAGCTGCCGCAGCGATTTTGCAAAACCGGCTACCTGCCGCGCAACGTCAGACCAACTGATGGACTGCCATGTGCTGTCATGCTTTGCCCACAAAAACGGCGCATCGCCGCGATAACGCGCACGTGCAAAAAACATGGTTACAAGGTTGGGGAAGCTGTCAAAGTCGTCAAACTGTTCGGCAGCCATAATGCTCTCCTATGAATACCTTTTCAGGCTGTTACCTGTTTTTATTGTCATTTTTACGCTAGCGCTACCCACTACATGGCGCAATGCCAGTTCTAACCGACACTGGGTAAAGGCACATCCGCAGCGGCGGGCGGGCGGTTCGTAACGACCTTACCCTTCGCATCTATAGTGGCCGACGTCCCTTCGCTGCGAGGGTCTGCCGCTCCGCTCCATGCACCGTTCAGCAGCTGCGCACCATTCACTTTCGACCCAAGATCGGACACAACTGCCTTTTGCCCGAACGCAGAAATCTGGTTTGCGATTGCTGCAAGTGGCGTGTCTTGCTCCAGCTGCAACTGCCCGTCGCCAAAATAGATGTTGGGCAGCGCAATAGCCTGATCCAGCGGCAAGCCGAAATCAATCACACCAATCAATGTCTTGGTCACATGCATTATGATCCTCTTTCCACCTGCCGATCCAAGTGCAAGAACCGCTCGTCCGTCACGGTCAAACACAATTGTTGGTGACATTGACGACAAGGGTCGCTTTCCGCCTGCAACGCGGTTGGCAACTGGCGCACCTTCCTTTTCCGGGGCGAAGGTGAAGTCGGTCAGTTCATTGTTCAAAAAGAACCCCCCTGCCACCAGTTGGCTGCCAAAGGGCCCCTCAATCGTGGAGGTCATGTTTGCGATATTGCCGTTTCTGTCGACCGCTGTGAAATGGGTCGTGCCAGCAACTTCGCTCGAAATCGCAGCGGTACGCGGCGAAGCGCCCGGCGGTATACCGGCCGGATAGTCAGAGCGCGCCTTGTCTGGATCAATCAGCGCTGAGCGTTGCTTTATATAGTCCGGGTTCAACAGCCCAGCAACCGGCACGTCAACGAATGCATCATCGGCAAGATATTTTTCACGATCGGCATAAGCAAGCTGCATAGCCTGACCAATTAGATACCAGCTTTTGGGGTTGTCCTTGCCCGTTTTACCCAAATCAAAGCGCTCGAGCGTCCCCAAAATCTGCAATACCGTTGTCGCGCCTGATGAAGGCGGCGCCATGCCGCACACTACGTAGACGCGATATGGGGCGCAGACAGCTTTCTGTTCCTTGGCCCGATACTGGGCCAAATCCGTCATGGTAATATCGCCGGGACTAAGCTTGCTGGTGGTAACCGCGTTAACGATCTGGCCTGCAATTGGTCCTTTATAAAAAGCATCCGGCCCCTTTTTCGCCAGAAGTTTCAATGTGGCAGCCAGCTTCGGATTCTTCATTCGCATCCCGGCCTGAACAGGCTTGCCATTGCGCCAGTAGATCGCACGGGCCTCGTCAAAATTCGGCCAAAGCCGTTGGATTCCCTGCAGCCGCGACTCAAGCGTCTTGTTCACTACAAAGCCTTTGTCTGAAAGGCGGATGGCCGGTTTAAAAACTGTAGACCAGGGCAACTTGCCCCATTTGCGGTGGGTTTCTGCCATAAGCTGGATATTGCCGGGCACGCCAACTGAAAGACCACCCTGAAACGCGGCAAGAAACCCAAGGGGCTTTCCGTCTGGCCCCATGAACCGATCGGCGGTCGCTGCCGCCGGTGCCGTTTCACGACCATTGATTGTCGTCAATATGCCCTTGGCACTGTCGTGATACAGCAAGAAACCCCCGCCGCCGATGCCGCTCGACTGTGGTTCGACAACCGTCAACGCAAGCATCATGGCCATGGCAGCATCAGCCGCAGAGCCGCCTTGCCGTAGCATTTCCATTCCCGCCTCGGTGACGCGTGGATCGGCAGACGAAGTAACCCCGACATTTTCGGCTACCGCAGCTTGAGAAAAAAGGATGGCAGACGCCGTTATCGCGAACAATGATTTTTTCATATCGACAACCTAGCCGCCAATCATGGACAAAGCCAAGCGCGGATTTACCCGTCCACACCAACCGCTTGGGTTATGTTGATAAAACCATCGGCCTGTAAAAGGTGTTGTAGATCTCTGTTGATCTTGCGCGCGAGGCCAGGACCTTGGTAAACGAGCGCACTATATATCTGCACCAAGGACGCGCCGGCACGAATGCGGGCATATGCGTCATGTGCCGACGCAATGCCGCCAACGCCGATAAGCGGCATCTGCCCGCCGCTGGCCTTGCGGAATTCCAGCAGTCGCTGCTGGGCCATATCGCGTAACGGGGCACCGGAAAGCCCCCCTGCCTCCCCTGCATGCCGGGATTTCAAAACCGGTCGCGATATGGTGGTGTTCGAAACAATCAACGCCGCGATACCGCGCGTCATCGCAACAGCGACTATATCGTCAATATCAGAAGGCTGGAGGTCAGGCGCGACTTTCAAAAAGACTGGGGTGTCTTGTGTACGTGCCTCCATAACCTTGGCCAACAAATCGTCGAGCGCAGCCTTGTCCTGCAACGCACGCAGCCCGGGCGTGTTGGGCGAGCTGATGTTGACGGTGAGATAATCGGCCAGCGACTCCATATTTTGGACGCCGGTGACATAGTCCGCAACACGGTCCGCGCTGTCCTTGTTGGCGCCGATGTTTATGCCAAGTGGGCCTATCAGGGCATTTTCCGGAATGTTGCGCAGCCTTGCAATTGCCGCGGCCTGCCCTTCATTGTTAAATCCCATTCGGTTGATGACGGCCGCGTCTTCCACCAACCGGAAAAGGCGGGGCCTTGGATTGCCCTGCTGGGGCAACGGGGTCAGGGTTCCGACCTCTGCGAAGCCAAAGCCGAGTCGCAGAATTTCACTCGGAACCTCTCCATTTTTGTCATATCCGGGCGCAAGGCCGACGGGGTTTGCAAATACCAAACCTGCAAATGTCTGTGAAAGTGCCGCGCTATCCATCCGTAGTGACGGTATCGGCGCGAATTTTAGCGCTTCAATTGACAAATTATGTGCGGTTTCAGCGTCCAGCTGAAACAACAAGGGGCGGGCGATCTGGTAAAACATTTACGCCCTATTCACGAGTCTTTTAAAAGGCGCAACGGTCCGTCGAGCCACCAACCAGGTCTCTTCCCGACACTTTGGCCGAAAATGTCAAACCCAATGGGGCGCAATGACGATTCCATGCAATCGCGAAACGATGAATTTTTGCATATGGCTGGCGCGACCCGAGGACTTTGCTGTCGAAAGACACAAGTTCTTTTCCTTGTAAGACCCGTCTCATGGCGGGTCTTTTTTTGCCCACTTGCCACTTCGCATAGCGTGATTCAGGATTTAGAACTTGGTTCGTTTGCCAGATGCGGATTTAGGTCCTGGTCCAGGTCCTTTGATTGCGGCTTCGCCTTGCGCCTGCGCAAGTTGGATCGTAGCGCTTCTCGCAGCCGCTCTGCCTTGATCCGTTCTTTGTCTGCTGCATCTTTTGCCAAGTATGGACTCCTAGTGCCTGACGGCCGCACGCTCGCCAGATGCCAAATAGCTACCACTGATGCAAGCCGCTTGACATTAAGCCCCAGCCTTCGCATAGGGCCGCACCTTCGGTATTGCTGCTGTAGCTCAGTGGTAGAGCGCGTCATTGGTAATGACGAGGTCGGGAGTTCAATCCTCCCCAGCAGCACCAGGAAGTCCTTTATCTCTCCAACGATTTCAGACCATCGGCTCACCGCGATAATTGTCGCGTAACTTCGGTCACTTGCGCGGGGTAGCTTTGAGAATGCGGCACCAGAGACACTTTGTAATGGTTCGATCTCACCAAAAAGCCCCGAATATCTCCGGGGCCCTATTTCGTGGCACCACTTTTGTTTGGGGCAGCGCTAGTCAAACCCGAGAAAGTGACGCTGCTGCTTCCACTCCAACGGGATTTCGGCACAGCGCAACACGTGACGCGCGGTGAGTTGCAGGGGCTGCCGTCCATCGAGGATGGCCGTGATGATGTCGGGTGCCAACCAGGATATTCGCGCTAGCCTATTCAAGTGGCGCCTGTCGTATTCAGAGATCATCGAGATCTGTTTGCCAGTGAGAAGATGCTCGCGTGCAGCGAACCCCTGAACCACTAACCGGACCAGCGCGGGGTCGATGTTGCCATTCGCTGATGCGCTATCCGACGGCAGGGCGATGCGAAGTTCATTGCCGCGACGCATAAGTCTCGCTGGGTTGGTGATGGTGGTTGGATCATTGCCGATCGTAATGTCGACATGGTCTTCGGCGACATTTACCTTTACGCGATGGTCGATCAGTATGGCGCGAAGTTCACTGGTTGTGATCGTGTAAAGGCTATCGGCAAGTGCAGATCCCGTTGCCGTGTTGCTCTGCCACGCAACTCTACATGTGGATTCATCCGCATGGGAAGGCTTTCTAAGATAGGATGCAAATGCGTCCGTTACGATCCGGTCCAGAGCGCCCGCTGGCAGCCTGCAAATCGTCGAACGGTCTTCATCCGGTTTGAACCGGGTGACATAATAGCAATATTGCTTCACTCCCTTCTGTCCGCGTGACGGCGACATCGGCCTGCCGTCAGGGTCAGTGATGAGACCAGAGAGAAGACTAGGCGACTTTGCATGCTTCGATATCAGCTTGTCGCGATTGTTGCTCGCGAGCATGGCCTGGACGCGACCAAAGGTGTCCTCATCGATTATTGGTTCATGCTCACCATCATAAACGGCATCCTTATGTTTGATCTTGCCGATGAACACAGGGTTCTTGAGCAGGAACCCCAGTGGTCCTTTACCAAAACTGACATTGCCGATGGTTCGACCTACCTTCAGCGTGCGGGTTCGGGTGCGCATACCCCTCCGCGCGAGATGGTCCGCAAGTGCCGGAACGGATTTGAGTTCCAGATAGCGGTTAAAGATATAGCGCACCTCTTCAGCTTCCTTTGGCTCAATAAGAAGTTTACGGTCTTCCACACGATAGCCATGTGGTACCGTGCCTCCCATCCACATGCCTTTGCGCTTGGAGGCAGCTATCTTGTCACGGATACGTTCGCCTGTGACCTCGCGTTCGAACTGGGCGAATGACAGCAATACATTGAGCGTCAACCGACCCATGCTGTTGGTGGTGTTGAAAGCCTGTGTGACGCTCACGAACGACGCGCCTTTGGCATCAAGGATCTCGACGATCTTGGCAAAGTCGGCAAGCGACCGCGTCAGCCGGTCAACCTTGTAGACGACAACAATATCCACCTTGCCTGCCTGTATGTCGTCCAGCAGTTGTTTGAGAGCCGGACGGTCCATCGAGCCGCCCGACCAGCCGCCATCATCATAGAGTTCACCGACCTGCTCCCAGCCCTCGCCTGCCTGGCTTAATATATAGGCCGCACATGCTTCGCGCTGGGCATCGAGGCTGTTGAAGTCCATCTCCAGCCCCTCCTCGGTCGATTTACGCGTGTAGATGGCACAGCGCTTGCGGTTAGGCGACGTCATGGCCCTACTGCCCTTCTCCGCTGCCTGGTGACTAGGCCAAAGAACCGCGGTCCGGACCAATGTACCCCAGTAATATCGCTCGCGATCTGGGTGAGCGATGCATAGCGTCTGCCATCGAATTCGAAGCCGTCATCAAAAACGAGTATCTGATGCATCTTGCCACGCCATGAGCGCACCAGACGGGTCCCAGGCTTTAGGGATGGAGCAACCACCGCTGCTCGATCATCCTTACCCAATCGTTTCAAGTGACGATCGATCTCGCGGCGAGTGGAGCTGGTCAGGCTTCCCTGCCCACGTTCCTGCAGCCGGTAGGCGATGCCACGCCGCAGCAGATCAGGACCGATGTCCGGTGCCATGCTACGATAGACCTCGCGCCATCGTGAGCGCAGTTCAGCGGGTTTCAAGGTAACAAGGCCGGCCAGCTCCAAGCTTAGACTGTTTGTCATAACCACCACCCTATGCCTCGGGCGACGATGATATACGGTAGCGACGACCGCCATCCACCTTGTCGCTATCGATGATGTGCCCCTTCTTCTTAAAGCCGGTCAGATATGCCCGCGTGGAATGCGGCAGCCAGTTTGCAAGTGTCGCGATTTCTAGGAGTGTAGCACCGCAATCCCGGTTTAACAGATCTAAGATTTGTTGAGTTTTTGAGGGCAATATGATTGTTTCGATACCCTCGGGCTTTTTGGTCTTTGTCATAGGTGGTTCTCCTTAATCGAGGCAGCATCATGCTGCCCCACCACCCAAAGCCCAGCTGATCGCTCTGCCGGGTATAACGCCGCTTTGTGTCGGGGCGCTTGAATATAAGCAGCAATGCTCGACTGCGCGCAGAAGTCGAATGGATTGTGCGCTTGATAGGCAGAAATTTAGGTTATTTAAGTACCGCGGATCGTCGCAACTAAGTCGGCAGAACAAAGCCTCATCCGAGGCGAGGCTTTGTTCCGGCATTGAAATGAACGGCAGCTTTGCGTCCATTGAGACATGTGAGCCCATTACCCCGGGCTTAAAAGCTGCTGCCTGAAAACATTGCTTTTAGCTAAAAGCAGTCTGACCACGATTTTGTTATTTATTCTTCCCGCCGAAAGATATTTCGTCGGCTTGGATGAAAAACCAAGCAGCCATCGTTTCCGTTTTGCAATGCAAATTTAGGGAGACAAAAAATGCTCAAAATTACCAAAACGCTCTGTTTCGCTTTCGCAGCGATTTCAGCTGTTCTAGGTAATGCGGCGCTATTTGCGGATGGCCCCGAAGATACCCCGGCAATTCGCAGCGCGCCGATCGCGGGGATCTACAACAATCCTTGGTACGCATATCTCGCTGATGTCCGCGAAGCAGAGCAAGAGCTTGGTAGTGATCTACGCCGCGCTACCGATGCCGAAGACCAACGCGACGCCTGGGAAGAATATCATCATGAGCTGGTCGATGCCGACAAGGACTATGTAAAAGAGATGCGTGAACGCGGCTATCGTGCCGGTCGCGTAACGGTTGGCTAACCTTCCTTACCCTCAATAACGGCCAACCATTCTGGCGGGAGTTTCGGCTCCCGCCATTTCTTTAACGTGGTCAGGCCGGACGGCGGCCAAATGGAACTATCTCCACCCCCGTTTCATGACGGCTGCCTCACCTGCAGCATCAAGTGGCTCATGTGACATCATCGTTGCAGCAGCCTCAGCCAATGCGCCAGCAGAAGCTTGGCGATACTCTGATGCGGCATCGCCTGACAGGGTTTGACGCAGCTTCCAATCATTTCCTTCTGTACAAGCAATTCCGTCCAATACTGCGCTTCCAAATGTACGGCAGTATCCGCCATCCTTTGCAGCAAAGCTGGTACCGATCCGAATGACAGGATTGCTGCCTTGGGTAGACGCTAATTGCGTATTTAACGCATCCGCTAATTCCCCCGATGCCACAATCTGCCCCCCCTGATCGCGCACATATCCTGGGTCGCGGGTCATCGCTGTTCCACCGAGCTTTATACCAACTACGAGGGATGCGGCCATCGCAGCCCATTGAATGGCTGACGGCCGCAACCAACGGGACGTTCGAGCCGATCGGCGGTAGTTCAAACTTTCTGCATTGTCCGATAACAAAGTGGTGAGCCGGTCCGGCACCCGTTCATCAAGTATTGGGTCAAAATGCCTGGTCAGCCGAGCGCGCAGGGCGCGCTCTTGCTCGATGGCCTTTGCAAGTTCACGATCGCTGCCGATAGCATTCTCGATACGCTTGGCTTCAACGAGGTTGAGTTCACCATCAACATAAGCGGCAATGGTCGATCGATCGTAAGTCACGCCGCTTCTCCCAACTCGCGCACCAGCGCTTCGCGTCCGCGAACCAGCCGCGATGTTAGCGTTCCTTGCGGTACGCCCAATATCTCAGCAGCTTCCTTATACGCATAGCCTTCAACAAGGACGAGCATTACAGCCTCGCGCTGTTCGTCAGGCAAACGCGCCATCGCCTTGTCCACGTCGTTTAACTCCATGGATGCTTCCATACGTGCATGGCTGTCATCTGCTATCTGCGTTACGCCATCGTCTATCTCAGTGTGAACGCCACGGCGTCCTGCCGCTCGGCGGTTGTCGATCCAGATATTGCGGGTAATCTTATACATCCAGCTATCCAATCTCGTTCCTGCTTGCCATTGCTCTCGTGACTTCAGGGCACGTTCAATCGCTGCCTGACACAGGTCGTCAGCATCAGCCACGTTCTGAGTTAAACCGTGCGCAAAGCGACGTAGTCGAGGCAAAAGAGCCAACAGTTCTTGTTCAAACGCCATTCAAATCTTTCGTGGCTATATGGATGAAACGACAGCTATCCATCGTTTCATCCATGACCATTAAAATATAATGATGCAGCTTGCATCGCAGAACCAAGAAAGCAAGAACTGCGGGATATGAAAACAGGACGGATTTTTTTGGCGTTCGGAGCAACCCTATTTTCTGTCACTGCGATGGCACAATTGGCCTTGCCCTCGGGCGGGCTCCCCCGTTTTAACTTACCAGAGCTTCCAATTAATCTGACTGACATCGATAAAGTGTCGCAAGAGACAATTGGCAGCGTTTTGGAGCAAGCGCGGATCGACCGGCTTACCCGCTTTGTTCGTCTGAACCGGGAAGCCGTCGATGTTGACGAAAATCGCTATCCTGCTTTGCGGGGGCAACTGATCGCAATTGGCGTCAGCGAACAAATGGTCGCGCGAGCGCAGCAGAGGGGCTTTCGTCTTCTTTCGCGCGATCGGATAGAAGGCTTAGACCTGTCTTACGTGCGCTTTGCGACACCAGCAAAGATGTCGCTGAGCGATGCAGAGAGAGAACTTCAGCAGATTATCCCAGATGCCAATGTAGATGTAGACCATATCTATTTTCAAAGCGGCGCAGTCTCATTACCCGCCGTCGGTAGCAAAGCCCCCACGATAACGGGTCAAACAGCCGCTCTTGGCATTATTGATGGAGGAGTTGCTGATCATCCATCGGTGCGTGGCCGGGTAGAGCAAAATGGCTTTGCAAAAGGCGCACCTTCGGCAAGCAGCCACGGTACCGCTGTCGCTGCGCTTATGATCGGCGACGGGGAAGTAAATGGCGCGCGATCTGGTGCCAATCTTTTGGCTGCTGATGTCTACGGATCTGATAAGGCAGGTGGAAATGCCAGCGCGATAGCGCGAGCCCTTGGGTGGCTTGCAGGTCGTGGCGTATCCGTCGTGACAATCAGCCTCGTGGGGCCACCAAACGCTCTTTTGAAGAACGCCATTGCGGCTGCCCAGCGACGTGGCGTAATCATCGTCGCTGCTGTTGGGAATGACGGTCCGGCCGCACCACCTACTTATCCTGCCTCATATGCAGGCGTGATTGGTGTAACAGGGGTGGATAGCCGAAATCGCGTACTGCCCGAAGCTGGCCGAGCTACGCGTACTGATTTTGCAGCTCCAGGTGCAGATATAATGAGTGCGCTGGGTGCAAATAAACGAGATAAGGTGCGCGGCACATCCTTTGCCGCGCCTTTGGTGGCTGCGCGCTTATCCACTTTCTACCCGCGTCAATCCCCAGGCGCGGTTGAACCTGCCGTTCGTCAATTGATGGCGGAAGCCGTTGACTTAGGTAAAAAGGGATTTGATCCCGTCTACGGTCACGGCCTTGTTTGTGGAAACTGTGGACGATAGGTCACGCTGTGGCGATCAACATACAAAAATTTTTGGATTCACGGGATGAAACCCTTAAACGCCATCGTTGTCCCTTCATGCAGGCAATTTTGCCAAGGCAAAGAAGGAGAACGAAAATGAAGAAGGGTTTCAAGTATTCGGTCATTCCGGCGATTGCGCTGGCATTCGCAGTATCCGTGCCTGCGTCAGCGCAGCTTCTTGGAGGCGGCGGTGGTCTGGGTGGCGGCCTTGGCGGCGGTCTGGGTGGTGATCTGACCGGATCAATTCAGCGGACCACAGGCAGCGTGACCAGCAGGTCGACTGGTTCGATGCAAGGCGAAAAGCAGGTTGATCGTAAGTCAGGGCGCGTGCGCGGCAGCGGTTCGACCCAAGGCAGCAGCAATGGCTCAATTACTGGAGGAAGCACTGTGCTAGATCGTCCTGTTTCCGGAGGCGCCAATGGTGGGGCCAATGCTTCGAAAAACGGGAGCGTAGATGCCCAACTGGTTGGTACCGATACCGTTCGCAGTCTCGGTCAAGACGGCGTCGGACGCGCACGAGGTGCAGTTGATACTATGCGCGGCACAGCTGGATCCACAGTGGGGTCAGCACGCTCGACTGCTGAAAATGCGGTTGGCACCGCGCCGGGTTTAGGTTCTATTACCGGATCAGCCGCTGGAAGTGGTAGTGCAACAGGTCACGGTATGGCCTCTGGAGGCTTAGGTCAGTTGGCTGCTGCCGGTTCCGCAGCTGCAAACGGCGCCGGCATGTTTGCGATCGAACCTGGAATGCCCATTCAAGACCCCAAAGGTCGCGTCATGGGCTATGTGCAGCAGGTTCGACAGACCAAGCAGGGAGTCGTTCAAGCTGTCACCGTTGAAGTAGGCAACCGTATTGCGACAATTCCCGCAGCAAACTTCTCAGGCTCGGGCGAGGCGCTGGTTACCGGCATGACCAAAGGCGAGTTGAAGTCTGCTGCCAAAGATCAGGATGCTAAGCCGCGGAATGCTGACAATGCTAATGGGGGCGATAATAGCACCAAAGCGAGCGAGACGCGTCGGCGGGAGGAAAATTCGCAGGAGCGCTAAGAAAGTTAAAATCTTACATGTGGCAGACCATGCGAGGTCTGCCACATTCTCGTTGGCGCTACGAATGATTGTTCCGAATTTGTTAAGTACGCACTGCGGCTCAGCCCATGTGAGCTAAGTCGATTTCCTACTGGCAGTCTGAAACTTATAAGCGGAAAGCTAACACTCGTTGTGGTAACGAAGCAGCTTTAGCCCGTTGATCTGCCACTACCGTCGCAGACTAATTCATGTGGCGGGTTATTTGGTAACCGCCCTGCTGCTGTAAGGGCCGAGGACACACCTGACGGTTATCCTGTTGCCGCGAGAATTACTGCGACCGTTTCGTGGGGCATATCCCAAGTGGGAAAATGGCCGCTATGTTCAAACCAATGCAAATCTGCCGACGGGAACGCTGCCTTTGCGCGTTCCGCTTGTCGCGGCAGGCAGAGCCGGTCTTTTCTGCCCCAACCGATTATGATGCGCCAGGCGGCGCTCGCAGCTGGTCCTTTTTGTTCTGGACCCTCGGCAAGATCGGCCACCAAATCGTCAAAAGTATTTGTTTTGCTTAGGCCG
>NZ_JBKBQV010000004.1:0-75667 GCF_046292425.1 Sphingorhabdus sp. | reverse complement strand
TGCCTCATATTCGTGGCGAAGCCCTTCGGCCAAAGCGAATACATAATCTTCATCGCTGTCATAATAATCGTTACGAAAAAACAGAGCTGTGACGCCCGGCGAAGCGGCGCTCATAAATGCCTGCTTGCCCGAGTGCTTCGCCAGCGCGGCATTCAAAGCCGACGCATCACGATCAACCGCCGTCATATCCTTGACGGTGATCGGCGCGTTGCAGGCCGGGGTTTTGCGATGCTTGCGGCCCGGATCGGAAAAGACGCGCTCCTTGGTGGACGGGAAATCCTCAATGTCCTGAAAAGCAAAGCTGTTGCCCGTGCCGCCAAAGCCGTTCAGCCTGTCCTTGATATAAGTTGCATAGCTTGGCTTCGACTGTTCGCCGTCATTGATGATGTCCAGCCCTGCCTCGGCTTGGCGATCAACGACATATTGCACGGCGGCGGCAATATGTTCGTCCACAGCAGCCAAATCGAGGGGAAGCCCGTCTTCCTTGGCAAACATGATTTCGATTAGATCATCTTCGCGCGGCAGACTGCCGACATGGGTGGTGAGAAAACGTCCGGCGCTGGCCATGTCAGACTTCCTTTAAGAAATGCGTGTTCAAAAAATTCTGGAGCAGCCAATTGACCGATCCCGCTTGGTCAACATTAGCCAGGTGGCCAGCATCGGCGATAATTTCGGTCTGTCCGTGAGGGACATGGCTGCCAATATAGTGCGCGACCTGTTTGCGCCAGTCGCTATCCTGCGCGCCAGCTATAGCGAGTACAGGCATGGGCAGAGACGCAATATCTTGCGTGGTAAATGCCAGCGGATTCTGGTCCACCAATTGGTCACGGCCATCATAGTCCGCGAGGATATCCTGCAGCAGCTCTACTCCAGTGGGCGCAACCTGCGTAAGCGTGTGCGTTTGCCACTGCGCCAACATGTCCGACAGCTTTCCTGCCCGAACCAGTTGCGCAAAGGCAGCGCGATCAATCTCCGGCGCATCTGCAGGTTCATGGACCACATGGTGCAACGGCGCGCCGATCAGGCTCAACGCCCTCACCCGTTCAGGATAGTGGCGCGCAGTGTCCAACGCCACCGCTGCGCCTTGTGAGAGACCGACCAACGAAAAGTCATCGGCACCAAAATGGTCGGCAATTTCGAGGACGTCATCACGTTCGAAGGCAAGGCTAGGCGGCGCAGTTGATTGACCGAAGCCACGCCGGTCCGGCATGACCATTCGAACGCCCAACAGCGCCATTTGCGGCAACCAGATACGCCAGTCCAACGTCCAGCCATGCAGGAAAATGACCAAGGGGCCGACGCCTGCGGTACGGACATGAAGCTGCCCCCCTGCGACCTGCACCCAATATGATTCGGCGCTTACCCCGCCTGACCCTTCAAACTGGCGACTGGCCAACACGGGCAATCAGGCGTGCATGGCCCGGAAGGGGTTGTTATTGGCGTGATTGCCAGCCAACCACCGGCTTAGTTCGCTGCGGGCTTCCGCCCTGCGCTGGGCATCGAGGGGCGCCGCTTCCGGCGCGTCATACGTGAACTCCAGCGTCATGTTGTTCGGATCTTTGACATAGACCGAACGGCAGTAGCCATGCTCAAGCGTATAGGTTTGCGGCTCGACAAATCCGGCAGCCGCAATCCGGCGCTCCAGTTCTTCCTGCCCCGCTTTATCGACCTGAAGCGCGATATGAATGAATGGGGACTCTGGCATTTCCGGGCCGAATTCAGCTTGGTCCGCGGGGTCCGCAAATTGGAAGAACGCCAGCGCGCTGCCGTCGGCGAGCTCAAAAAAACAATGGCAATAAGTCCGCTCTTTGCCGAACAATTCATCTTTTTCGCAATAGGTCGCCATCAAGGGGAAACCGAGCACGTCTTCGTAAAAGGCGCGCGTTGCTTCCAGATCTTTGGTCACATAGGCTGTGTGGTGCAGTCTTTTGGCTAGAATTTGCGTGCTCATACTGTTCGTCCTCGTCCGCTTAATGTTGTGCAATCGTCTGTCAGGCTACCAGCTTGGCGGTAATCTGTGCAACATGATTGCCTTGGAACCGCGCCCCAGCCAGTTCATTTTCGCTTGGCATCCGGCTGCCGTCATTGCCGGCAAGCGTTGTCGCGCCATAAGGCGTGCCACCGCTGATTTCGCCCATTTCGCTATTGCCTTTGAAAGTATAAGGCAGGCCGACAATCACCATACCGTGATGCAACAAGGTGGTGTGGAACGAAGTGATCGTGGTTTCCTGCCCGCCATGCTGGCTGGCGGTTGAACAAAATACGCTGCCGACCTTACCCACCAATGCATTGGCAAACCAAAGCCCGCCTGTCTGGTCAAGAAAGTTGCGCATTTGTGCCGCCATATTTCCGAAGCGTGTTGGCGTCCCGAAAATGATGGCGTCATAATTGGCAAGTTCATCCGGCGAAGCGATGGGCGCTGCCTGATTGACCTTGATATGCGCTGCAGCCGCGACTTCATCAGGCACCAGTTCAGGCACCCGCTTAATGTCGACTGTGGTTCCGGCAACCGACCGTGCGCCCTCGGCAACAGCCTCCGCCATTGCCTCGATATGGCCATAGCTGGAATAATATAGAACGAGAACTTTGGTCATCCAGATTACCTTAGAATTTATAGCTGGCCTCAAGCCCGTAAATACGTGGGCGCGCCTTGAAGACGAAGCCACCGGGCGAGAATTCGGCATTGTATTTTTCGTTGAAAAGGTTGCTGGCAAACGCGGCCATGCTCCAGCTATCGCTGTTTACACCAAGACGCACGTCGACCAGATCGACTGGCTGGCGAACGGTGGTGTTGAACGGCTCCCACCATGTTTTGCCAGTGCGCCGGTAATCCACGCGGAACAGGCCATCGAGCGTATTGGTAAGCTGCGGCGTAAACTGCGCGCCCAGGTTATAGGTGTAACGCGAAATCAGAGGCGCTTCGTTTCCGATAGCGGATGCATCCGGGAATTCCTTGATCTCGCTGAAGGTGTAGCCAGCGGCTGCATTCAACTGAATATCCGACGTCGGACGGAAATTGGCTTCGACCTCAAAACCCTGAATCCTGGTCTTCGGCACGTTGCCGAGATTCTGCGTGGAGTTGGCTGCGAGGAATACAAAAAAGTAGCTGTTTTTCGATAATGTCGAATAGGCGGCCGCGTTCAGTGTCAGCTTACGATCCAGCAAGCGGGTCTTCACCCCGACTTCAAACGTGCTTGCGGTCTCATCCTTGAAGATATCCGACACCCCGACAATGCCACTGCTGGCAGCTACGCCTCCGACGCCCGTCTGGTTGAAGCCACCAGAACGGAACCCGCGGCTATACCCGCCGTACAATGTCACGTCGTCGCTCGGTTGATAGGTCAATGTGACCTTTGGCTGCAAATCATCAAAAGTCGCACGACGCTTTTGTCCTGTTGTGCCCTGCGGAAATCCCGGAACATTTGGCAGGAACGCCGTCGGCGTCAGCGTCGTGTTCACGCGCTTGTCGCGGTCATAGCGAAGCGACGCATCAACGCGAAACTGGTCGGAGAATTCATAGCCCAGATTACCGAATACAGCCCATGCAAAGTTGTTCTGACTGTCCGCAAGGAATGTTGACTGGGGGCTGGCCGGGTTTGTCGATGGCGTCCGGTATACGGGGAACACGCCCTGCTGGAAATCCAACAAGTTACCGGTCGAGATGTAACGCTGTGTATCGATATAATAGCCACCGAACATCCAAAACAATTTGTCATTCTTCGGTGATTCAATCCGGATTTCCTGACTGACCGCTTTCACATTCAGATATTGGCTTTGCGCAAGATCGAATGGAAGGCCAAAAACTGCAACCAGCAGTGACTCGCTAAACGGCAGGAAGTTAAATGCGTCGCCGGTGAGGATTTCCTTTACCGTGTCATACGAAGTAATTGAGGTCGCGGTAAATCCGTCGCCTTCATATGCAAATTTGGCAGCAACGTTCAGGATATCACGATTGTTGATGCCGCGGTTATTGACGCGGATGGGGAGACTGACATCGTTCACGTCGTTGACGATGTTGAAATACAGAGCCTGTGTTTCAAGCCGTGCGTAAGACGCGCGCAGATCGGCAGTCCAGCCATTACCGGGCTCAATCAGCAGATTGCCGCGCACCGAAAGGTCTTTTACAGGATCGGCGTCTTCATTCAGGAATGTGTTGCGCAAATAGCCTTCGGTGTCGCGGTATGACCCCGATACACGGTATTTCACGGTATCGGACAAAGGCCCGCTAATGCCTGCACGGACGTTCCAACCAAAACCATTGTCGATGCCAGCCTTAATGCTGCCCGAAAACTCGTCGGTAGGCTTCTGGCTGGTGATGATGATCGCACCACCGATTGCGTTGCGTCCATAGAGGCCACCTTGCGGCCCTTTAAGAACTTCAATCTGCGCGATGTCCACCAATTCCTGGTTAAAGGCAGCAGGGTTTACCTGCTGCACACCGTCTATCACAACTGCAACAGAAGGCTCACTGTTGCGCGCCTGCGTAATGCCGCGAATGATGATGAAGGCGTTACCCGAGTTTTGCGTCTCGACCAGATTAACGTTCGAGGTCAGGTTGATAAAGTCGAGTGGCTTTTCAATACCGGCGTTTTCGATTGTTTCGGCACTGAACGCGGTTACGGCAGCTGGCACATCTTGCAAATTCTGGTCACGGCGCAGCGCGCTCACAACGATTTCCTGTGGTACGTCTTCAGCGGCAGCGTCTTGAGCATACGCGATGCTTGGCACTGATGCCGCCGAAGCCATCAGGGTAATTAAGGCCGTAGAAGCCCATTTTGCAGACTGGATTGCCATTCTTCATCCTCCCCGGATCATGTCGAACGCCTTCTCTCACCGAAGCGTATCACACGGTGTTATATCCTTCGAAATTCGAAGTCAAGTTCGATATGCGAACTTTTATATGGTGGGGTCGGCCTGCAAAGCAATTGCCAGAGACGGAAATCTCCGAAGGGCAGATTCAATTTCAGCAGCCGCCTCCCGCAACAGCGGAAGGCGCGACGCGATCAGTTCTTCTTGTGAAATGCGTGTCGTTGACGTCGAACAATTGACCGCGGCGATTGGCCGCCGGGACGCGTCAAAGATCGGTACCGCGACCGAAACAATTCCAAAGTCCAATTCATCAAACGCGGAATCATAACCCTTTTCGCGGATCTGCTTAAGCCGTGCACGCATGGCGTCGGCGGTTACGACGGTATGCTCGGTAAATTTCTCAAACGGCGCGGTGGCAAGGAACGCTTCGATGTCAGCCTCGGGTAAAAATGCGATAATTACCTTGCCCATGGACGTCGCATGCGCTGGAAAGCGCGTGCCGACATTGACACCCAGCCGGATACGGCGGTTCGTCGACACATGCGCCAGATACAGAATGTCTTTGCCCGCCAATGACACCATCGAGGCACTGTCGCCGGTTTCATCGCGCAACGCCTGCAAGGGCGGCACGCAAACCTGTTCAAGATGCATCGACGAATGAAATGCCGAGCCAAAGGCCAGCACCTCGGGCCGCAGGAGGAAGCTGCGGTCATGCTGGGCAACATAGCCCAAGGCAACCAGGGTATTGAGGCAGCGGCGGGCGACAGCGGGGCTGAGTCCAGTGACCGCCGCGACTTCGCTCAGTCGCATTTCAGGATGCTTGTCGTCAAAGGCACGCAATACGGAAAGACCGCGTTCGAGTGTCGAAAGATACTCAGGGTCTTTCTCGATTTTAACCATCAATCCGACCTTTCCAAAGCCCTTCTCAGCGGCGCTACCAGCTCATCATCATGTGCACCAAGCACCGGCGGTGCGGTCACTTCCAGAGCACGTTCGCCGTCGAAAGTCACGGGCGATCTAATTGTCCGGAATACGCCATGCGGACCATTTCGGTCCTCTATACACAATTGAAGCGCCTTGGCCTGTTCGGATTCAATCGCCTCGTGCGAGGTGTTTACAGGCGCATGCGGAACTTCCAGTTCGCGCAAGATATCACACCATGCCTGACGGTCGCGAGTTTTGAATATGGGCGCCAGAAAGCCGATGACATTTTCGTAATTTGCAATGCGCGCCTCGCGGCTTTCAAACATCGGCAAGCTCAACATATCAGGTTGGCCCACCGCGATGGCCAGATTTTCCCAGAACTTTGGCGGCGACGACATGTGCAAGGCAATCCATGCTTCGTCGGAACATTCAAAGACATAAGATTGCGATACATTAGGGCGGCTGTAAGGCCCCATGATCTGATTATCGGAAAAATAATGGGTGAAGTCGTCAAGGTTGAAATGTGCCATGGATTCAAACATTGACGTTTCGACCAGGCGACCTTTGCCGGTGCGCTCACGTTCATATAATGCGGCCAGTACGCCATAGGCTGCATAGAAACCTGTCGTGGCATCAGCCAATGCAGGCCCAACAACCCGGCGATGCACGGGATTCACCAATAGCCGGAGAAATCCGCTAACCGCCTGGGCAACAGTATCAAAGGCTGGCCTGTCACGGTCGGGACCTTCCGTACCGAATCCCGATATGGATGCATATACAAGCCGCGGGTTCAGCGCTTGCAATCGCGACGCTGCAACGCCAATCTTGTCCGCTACACCGGGACGGAAATTCTGGATAAATACATCGGCGTCCGCCAAAAGCGCATCAAAGACTGCCAGATCTTCCGCCAGCCTTGTATCCAACGTGATACTTTTCTTGTTTCGGTTATATGTCTGGAAATGGGGACTGTACAACTCCCCGCGAAATGCACGAAACGGGTCGCCGACTTTGGGTTGCTCGATCTTAATGACTGTTGCACCAAGGTCGGCAAGCAACATTCCGGCGGCCGGTCCCGTGATAAATGTACCCATTTCAAGAACGGTGATGTTGCTGAGCGGCTTTGCCATTATATGTCTCCAGACTTGACTTCACCGTAGAAAATTCGAATAACGAAATCAACTTCGAATTTCGAAATATGGAGTAGCTATGCGCATTGGCAAACAGGACGCCCCTTTCACATCAATCTGCACTTCGGACGCCCACAGCATCAATGTGCGGGGTCTGGATTTGTGCGATGACGTAATTGGAAAGATCGATTTCACCAGCTATTTCTGGATGCTCGTCACCGGAACGCTGCCTACGCCGACGCAACTGTTTTTCTGTAACGCAGTGCTTGCGGCGATTGCCGAACACGGCTTGGTGCCAAGTGTCGTGGCATCGCGCATGACATATGCTGCTGCACCCGAGGCATTCCACGGCGCAGTTGCAGCGGGCCTTTTGGGTTGCGGCAGCGTCGTATTGGGTAGCGCTGAGGTCGCTGGCCGTTTCTACGCCGAATGTGTTGAAGCGGCCGAGGACACCGGTGCAGGGGCCGCCAACACTGCAAAACAGAAACTCGCCTCATTGCGTGCTGACAAAAAACCCATTCCAGGCTTTGGACATCCGCAACATTCCGACGGCGACCCTCGCGCGAACCTCTTGCTTCAGCTTGCCGAGGAGCATGGGATAGTCGGCAAGCATATTGGCATGTTGTACGCCATCCGCGACGTTTTGCCTGATGCAATTGGGCGGCCACTGCCCATCAATGTCAACGGCGCGATCCCTGCGGTCATGCTGGATGTCGGCTTTCCCTTAGCTGCATTAAAGGGTATTTCGTTGCTTGCCCGTACCGCGAGCATCATCGCGCATCTTCAGGAAGAAACAGAACGGCCCATCGGCTTCATTATGTCAAGTGCCGCCGCCAATCAAATTGAATTCACGCCGGAAGCCCCCGGCAAAAACTGAAATATCTGGGCTTATTCTAAACGGACAACGCATCATCAACCATGATCGGACGGTGGTAAAGTTGCGCGGAACATAGTCTTGACGCTCACGTTGAATGGGCGGACCAAGGAGACTAAAGATGGCGCAAAAAGGTGCAGGCGGAAATCCCGGCGCGATAACCACCAAAGGCGGAGATGGCGCGGGTGGCAGCACCGGCACGGGAAGGGGCGGCGGAAATAACGCGCGCGGCAAGGCGGATACCTCCAAAAAGAACGAACCGCATGGCGACAAAGAATCGTCGAAAAAGAAATAATTTACAAAAATCCTTTTTTGCGATGCCCACAGTGCCCGCGAGATCGTTCGGTAATCGACATGACAACCGCTCAGACCAAAACCGGCATAAACGGGGCGCCTCCCCCCGCGACGATGCGTGTCATCGAAAGGAGCGTCTACACAGGGCCAAATCTCTATAGCCTTCGGCCGATGGTGCGTATTCGGCTTGATTTAGGCAATTTGGAATATTGGCCGACGGACAGGCTGCCAGCCATGACGTCTGAGTTACTTCAAGTTTTGCCGGGATTGCACAATCATGGCTGTAGCTATGGCGTGCCTGGGGGCCTTGTCCGCCGCATGCAGGAAGGAACGTGGCTTGGTCATGTCATTGAACATGTGGCCATCGAACTTCAATCCGCGGCAGGCGCGACGGTTACGCGGGGCAAGACACGGTCAGTAAAGGGGCAGCCGGGCGTCTATGATGTCTTGTTCTGCTACGCCGACCCGATAAGCGGACTTGCGGCAGGGCGGGCGGCTATCACCCTTGTCGCATCATTGCTGCCGTCTGAATTTCAATCGGTCGATGGTCTTGATCGCATTACCGATGCCATGCCGACTGACCCATGCAATGCACTGGCGATCCTGTCGATGATGCGGCGACTGGTGCGGGCACACGGCCTTGGCCCGAGCACGGCATCCCTGGCAGCGGAAGCAAAGCGACGCGGAATTCCGGTCATGCGCCTCAACGATGCCAGTCTCTTGCAGCTTGGCCATGGTAGTCGGCAACAGCGCATCCGCGCCAGCGTCACGGGCGCAACATCGCTCATCGGTGCCGAGCTTGCCGCTAACAAGGCGGCCGCAAAGACCTTGTTGCACGAAGTAGGCCTGCCAATTCCGCGCGGAGAAGTCGTGCGGACCGCAGACGAAGCTCTGCAGATTGCCCGCCGCCTCCGCTGGCCCGTCGTGGTGAAACCGCTAAACGGCAATCATGGACGCGGCGTTACTGTAGGGGTGTGCGACGAAAACGCATTGCAGACGGCGTTTTTAGGCGCCAAAAAAGTCAGCAGGCTCGTCATATTGGAGCAGGAACTGCCGGGTTTTGACCACCGGATTCTTGTTGTGAACGGCAAAGTGGCGGCAGTTGCGCAGCGTGTGCCCGCCCAGGTGGTTGGCGATGGCATTCATTCCATCGCTGCACTGATTGAAGCCGTTAATGCCGACCCAAGGCGCGGCAACGGCCACGAAAATGTCCTGACGCGAATTCCTGTAGACGACGTAACGCACAAAATGTTGGCCAAGCAAGGTCTTAGTCCCGATTCCGTGCCCGCCCTCGGCCAAATCGTCACGCTGCGGGATACCGCCAATCTGTCGACAGGTGGAACGGCTATCGATCGAACAGACGTTATCCATCCTGAAAATGCCTCTATTGCTATCCAGGCGGCAGCAGTCATCGGTTTGGACGTTGCAGGCATTGACATGCTGTCCCCCGATATCAGCCAAAGCGTTCGGACCAATGGTGGCGGCATCGTCGAGGTCAACGCAGCTCCCGGTCTTCGAATGCACCTGAATCCGTCAATTGGGACACCGCGAGATGTCGCGCGCCCGATAATCGCGTCGTTATATCCAAAAGCACACCAAAGCCGAATTCCTATATTTGCAGTGACAGGAACCAACGGCAAATCAACCACCGTGCGCATGGTGTCGCGGATTCTGTGTGAGGCGGGTTATCGCGTCGGGATGACGTCGACCTCGGGCGTCTCTATTGACGGTCATCTTCAGGTAGCCGTTGATGCCAGCGGCCCACGCAGCGCCCGTATGGTACTGCGCAATCCGACCATCGACGCTGCGGTGTTTGAGGCCGCGCGTGGCGGCATATTGCGCGAAGGGCTTGGCTTCGGTCGCTGTGATGTGGGGGCGGTACTGAACGTCACCGCTGACCATCTGGGGCTTAAAGGTATCGATACCGTTGAAGATCTGGCACGCGTCAAATCAGTCGTGTCGGAAAGCGTAAGCCGCAAAGGACACAGCGTTCTGAACGCCGATGACCCACTGACGCGCAAAATGGCGCGGCATGCAGGTGGCAAGGTCGTCTGGTTCAGCGCCCGTCCCGATGCGGCAACCACCGAACCGGTGCAAAGCCATCTCGCCAAGAAAGGAATGGCGGTCCTTTTGGAAAAGGGCGAGATCGTTTTTTACAACGACGCCCGTACACCCGTCGTGTGTGCCAATGCATTGCCCTCCACCTTAAACGGGGCCGCAGAATTCAACGTCTTAAATGCATTGGCCGCAACGGCAATGGCAGCTGCTTATGGCATAAGCTGCGACATCATAGCGCAAGCGCTCATGGCGTTCACGACCTCATTTGAAGATTCACCTGGCAGGCTGAACATACTTGAGGCGCATGGCGTTTGTGTAATCCTTGACTATGCACATAACCCTGCAGCGTTGGCCGCTCTTGGCCGTCTGATTGAACGTCTTCGTTCTGACGGCGGCCGCGTCTTTGGCATGGTAAGCATTCCCGGCGACCGACGTGACAGCGATCTGGTGGAAATGGGCGTCCTTGCCGCAGGGATTTTCGACGAGATTATGTTCCGCGAAGCACCCGATGGTCGTGGTCGCCCAGCCGGCACGATAAACGCACTGATGGCGCACGGTGCGCTTTCGACGGGAATGCCCGAGCACCGCGTCCACCGCCTTCTTAATGAAGAGGAGGCGACTGATGCCTGCCTACGCAACGCACGATTGGGAGATATGGTCGTGCTCATGCCGACTGAAGTCGAGGCTATCTGGCAACGGGTAACGGACTTTGCAGAAGCGCCACCTCCGCAATATGAAACTGCGCCGCAAGGTGGCCTTTTACAAATCGCCCACGAAACCTCCTTGGAAGGACGGATCAGCCATGGCTGAAGGCGGGCCACTGTTTGTGATTGGCGGGCACGAGGACAAAGGCGGCGAACGGGAAATATTGTGCGCCATTGCAGAATATTTGGACGGCGGACGGCTGGTGGTCGCCACCATCGCAAGTCATGCTCGAGAAGGCTATTTCGAGAGCTATTGCAATGCTTTTGATGCCCTCGGCGTGGCCGATCTGGTTGAACTGTACGTCAAGGATCGGGCTGAGGCTATGGACGGGTCAAAAAGCCAGATGCTTGAAAATGCAGCAGGCATATTTTTTACCGGTGGCGACCAGCTGCGCATTGTCAGCCAGATTGGGGATACCCCGCTTGAGGCCATGGTGCATGACCTTCACCGGCGCGGCGGAGTTATTGCCGGCACCTCGGCAGGTGCATCCGCGCAAGGGGAAACGATGTTGATCACCGGCGCAGGGCAGGAATCCTACCGCATCGGCGATATGCACATGGCGCCAGGCCTTGGGTTAATTCCGGGCGTTATGATTGACCAGCATTTTGCGGAACGCGGGCGCATCGGAAGGTTGCTTGGTGCAGTTGCGCACAATCCGCGCTTGCTTGGCATCGGTGTAGACGAAGACACCGCGATTGTCGTTAAAGGTGAGGATTTTGATGTTATTGGCGCGGGCGGGGTGACGATTGTCGATGCGGCCCGATTGAGCCATTCCAACATCGCCGAAACAGAGCCGGACAGCGTGTTGTCGATGCACGATGTCACGCTCCATGCGCTCAGCGCGGGGGACCGTTTCAACCTCATCTCCCGTCGGCCAGCGAAACATGAAACCGCCGATTAGACGCAGTAAGGACACATTAATGGCTCTTGTTAATATCCCTATACCCAGTACCCAACAGGAGCTTTTCCCGGTCGAGGCCGAGGGGCAACGCGCCGACGCTTTGCTTGAGCTACTCCATCATTTGGACGAAGTCGGCTATGACTTTATCGCGCCAACGCCGGCTTCGCAGGCGCGGGTGGTCGCACGTGCGGACCGGCAAGTGGGGCATGGCCTCATGGATTTGCTCGGGTGGAGCCTCCCTTGTCGCACCGAAAGCATCCCGCCTGATATATTGGCCTGTCTCGGCAAAGCCAATGTGCTTGCGCGCCTTGTTGACGGAATGGTTTCGGCTGACATTCGCGTTTCGCGTGTCTTTGGCAGATTGTTTGTCCACTCCGCCTTTCCCACCACGCAACAGGACGCAGTATTTCTGGGGCCGGACAGCCATCGCTTTGCAGACTTCATATTGCGCAACCTAAACGACATGCCCGACGGTGCCCGCGTACTTGATTATGGTGCGGGCGCCGGCGTAGGTGGCATTACAGCGGCATCGCAGTTTGCCAGAGCCAAGCTTACTCTTGCGGACATCAATCCCAAGGCTTTGTTCCTTGCCGGTATTAACGCGCGCTACGCCGCACTGGATTATAATACGGTTGCGGCTAGCTTGCCAAGCGAAGTTGAGAGCGAATATGACCTCATCGTCATGCACCCGCCCTTTATGATTGACGAAGGCCAACGGGCATACCGCGATGGAGGTGACCTTTACGGTGGCCGCCTTTCAGTTGATTGGGCGCTGCATGGCATGAAGCAGCTTTTACCCGGCGGGCGGCTGGTGATGCACACTGGTGTATCCATCGTTGCAGGGCGAGATGTCGTGCTTGACGCGTTTCACCAAGTGATGCCCCAGGGCGATTTCACGCTTAGCTATAGCTTGCTTGATCCCGACATTTTCGGTGACGAACTGGACACTGATGCTTATGTGGAAGTCGACAGGATCGCCGCGGTCGGCATCCGCATCGATCGGGCCCGTTGACGGCATTTAATCTGTAAGGGCGGGCGCCAGGGCGTCCGGATCAAATCGCTTCACTTGAATGGCGCAACCGCATAGGGTTGGGAAAATGGAGTGGAGATAGCATGCACAAAAATTTGATGATCGGTCTAGCAGTCTCGGTTGCCACCCTCACATTTCCTGCCGCCACAGTTTACGGGCAAACCGCTTCACCCGCTATTGTGGCAGCAAGCGAAGATGCACGCCTGACGGCATTTCTTGATGTAGAGTTCAGCGAATTTTTGACACAGCAGCCGCAAACGGCCACGCGCCTCGGGATCCAGGAAGGCGGGGACCGCTGGAATGACATAAGCGACTCAGCCGCCTTGGAGATGGTCAAATGGCGGCAGGCTAGCGTGGCGCGGATGAAGGCCAAATTCAATCGTTCCGACCTGTCTCCAGAAGCGCGTGTAAATTACGATATTTGGGAACTCGAAGCTGAACGCGCTGTCATTGGTCAGGCAAACCGGATGCACCGGCCCCCATTTTATTCGCGGCTATATTCCGCACATAGTCAATTGGCCGATTTTCTGGTCAACACGCACGGGGTGGCCGACGTAATTGATTTGAGGAATTATATTGCACGGCTTCGCGGAATTCCCGCTGTTCTAGATATCGCTATTGAGCGGAGCAAGGCGAGCGAGGGCGCTGGTATCCGTGCGCCGAAATTTCAGATTGAAACCGTGATTGCGGGCAGTCGGCGGCTGATTAGCGGCGCACCCTTTGATGCAGGGCCAGATTCCGCTCTGTGGGCCGATGTGCAGGCCAAAACTCAGGCGCTGGTCACTTCGGGCAAACTACAGCGCAGCGACGCGGATGTTCTGCTCGCCGAGGCCCGCACTGCGATATTGGCGCTTCAGCCCGCTTATGGCCGAGTCATCGCTTGGGCCAACAATAGCTTGGCTCAAGCACCCAGCGGCAGCGTCGGCGCCATTTCGCTTCCGGGCGGCGCGGCTTATTATGCCAATGAGCTAAAGCTCAACACGACGACTGACTATAGCGCTGACGATATTCATAAGATTGGTCTTGAGGAAGTCGCCCGGATCGAGGCCGAGCAGGACGCGCTTGCACAAAAGGCAGGTTTTAAGGACAGAAGCGCATTTTATGCCGAGCGAGCAAAGCTTTATCCACCTAAGCCTTATGACGATGCGGCGCGCGCCGAGTATCTCGCTACGGCCAATGCCTTTGTTGAGAAGACCAGGACGTTGCTGCCACCCTATTTTGGCATGTTACCCGCCTATCGTATCGAGGTGGTTCGGGAGCCTGCCTTTAGCGAAGTCGCAGGTGGCGCGGCACATGCGTCAGCCCCTAGCCCGGACGGCACGCGTCCTGCACGTACCTATGTCCATCTCGTCGGCAATACCCCGGACCCTGCGGCGCTTTATACGCTTATGTGCCACGAAGCAGTTCCCGGCCATAATATGCAGGGTGACATTCAGGTCCGGCAAAAGGGCGGACCAAAATTCCGCTCGGTTACCGGATATGTCGCTTTCGGTGAGGGCTGGGCGCTTTATGCGGAGGCATTGTGTAAGGAAATGAACGCCTTTCCCGATATCGCGGCGGATTTTATGCGGCTGGACGCCGAGCTGTTCCGTGCGGCACGCCTTGTGACCGATACGGGCATCCATGCGCTCGGATGGACCGAAGATGAAGCGGTAAATTACATGAACACCACTGGCCGCCAGCCCATGCAACGGTCACGGTCCGAAGTCCGCCGCTATATTACCCTGCCGGGGCAAGCGACAGGCTATAAGATCGGCATGCTCAAGATCATGGCAGAGCGCAAAAAGGCCGAAACCGCACTGGGTGCAAAATTTGATATTAAAGGCTTCCACGATCTCCTGATCGCATCTGGCTCCCAACCGCTATCGATTCTGGAACGCCGAGTTGACGAATGGATCGCCGTTCAGGGACAGAAGTAGCAAAAAACCTGTCTGTCCCGACAATCCTCAACCGTCGGGGTTCAGGAAGAAAGATTTCGAGGCCAATGGCTCAATTGACTGGGCCTTCAAAGATACGCCGTTGGAGGCAGTCAGTTAGGAACAAGCGCCGGTACTTTATCAGAAACGGGTATACGGTGCTCATCATCATATCCCATGTCCATAAATGGTCGCTCGGTCCCAAACTTCATATCAGCTGCAATATAGCTGGAAGACCCTGATAGATAATTGCAACCCCGGCCAGCGCATATCCTAGCACGGTGAGGTCAGTCATCCAGCGTTGTAGGCCATCGTCCGTATTCAAACCTGCTCGGAAGGCTCTGACAAATAGTGCGAATGTCAGTGCCAAGATCGCGATGGTGATAACCAAGACAAGAAAAGCAGCAGTCTTGGTGCCGGGAAAAACGCTCCCGATGATATACACCGCGAAGAAATGCACTGCCCATAGAAGCAGCCCACCAAGAAGATTGCGCCATTGCTGCACTAAACGCTCACGGGGAAAAACCGCAGGAGTAGCGCTGTGGCCGCTCCTTGTGCGCAGGTGTAAAGTAAAAACAGACTCACTACATCGAATGTCGTGTTGCGTGGGCGGGTAATCAGGCCACGTGCAGTGCGCGCTGCGAGATATCCACCCATCAAAATCACGACCGCGGCCAATTGCGCCTGAAGGGCAAGCAGGGCGTGAGAAAATGCACCTTGCGCGGTCAGCTCGGGATCAACGCCTTGCGCCCTCCAGCTAAACCAGTCGGTCGCCAGTGCAGCAACGATCATGAGTGCCGCAAATAGTAAGGCTGTGGTTGGACTCCAATTGGTTGATCGTTTACGACCAAGGAGCCACCGACCGACAAATACCAAGACGGCCGCCGCCGCATAGGCGAGGGAAATCGGGAGGGCCCACCAGCGCTCGGTCGGGATTACCCAATAAGTTGGATGGACGCCGTAGACAAAGAGATAACCGAAAATCGCCATGAAAAAGATCATAGCCGCGACGACCAAGACGCAGATAGTAGCCCACCAACCGTGGGCGCTTGGTCCGGTGACATAGGTAGGCAGCATGATACCCGCGCCGACGTCAACTTCCTTCTGGGTAACCGGCCGATCCGTGTCCCATAACCAGCGCAAAATTGAAAATGTTGCGAGCGGCAGGCACACAATCGACAGGAAGTACGCCTGCACCGTGAGAAGCAGGAAGAAGCCGGCCGTAAAAACGGCGCCCAGCAGAGGCCAGATTGAAGGCCCCATCATGATCTGCAGATATTGTGGTTCGGCGCGGATTGGGCTGGTAATTAGCGTTTCGCGCAGCCCGGTTGCGGAATAAGGAAGGAAATGGCGCCCCTCTGCGACTTCCCTGGCCAGATTGGGATTATCCCAAAGCGGCGTCATGCTACGAATGACGGGTATGCTGCGGGTTGAGTAAAGCCCCGTTGGCAGCCACTCCAGCGTGCCACCACCATATATGTTGCCCGCGTCATTTTCCGTCGTGAAACGAAAGTTGCGGATCAGATCGACAAGAAACAGTAGGACGCCAGTGCCAAGAATGAATGCACCAACCGAGGACAACATGTTAGTCCATTCCCACTGCATCCCCGGTAAATAGGTGTATACCCGCCGGGGCATTCCCATGAGGCCGGACAGGTGCATCGGAAGAAAAGTGATGTGCATACCTGAAAACATAAGCCAAAAAACCCACTTGCCCAATCGCTCCGACAATGGACGGCGGCTGGTCATGCCGACCCAAAAATAGAACGCGGCGAAGACGGGAAAAACTGCACCCCCGATCAACACATAATGCAGGTGCGCGACGATAAAATAGGTATCGTGCGCCTGCCAGTCGAAGGGCACCATTGCAACCATCACCCCTGTCAGCCCGCCCATCACGAAAGTGACCAGTCCGCCAACAACGAACAGAGTTGGTGTATTATATCTGGGTTTCCCGATGGCGAGCGTTGCGATCCAACTGAATACCTGAATGCCTGCAGGAATGCTGACTGCCATGCTCGCTGCGGCGAAGAAGCCTGTGGTCATGCTCGGCATGCCGGTGGTAAACATATGATGAGCCCACACGCCGAAGCTTATGAAACCGGTTGCAAGGAGTGCCAGGACAATCAGCTGGTACCCAACCAGTTCAGTCTTGGCTAGGCTGGAAACCATCATTGAAACGAGGCCAGCAGCCGGCAGGAAAATGATGTAGACCTCCGGGTGCCCGAAGAACCAGAACAAATGCTGCCATAGCATCGGATCGCCACCGCGGGTTGAATCGAAGAACGGCCAATTAAGCGCCCGTTCTAGCTCCAGCAGTAACGTTGCAAGAATTACCGACGGGAATGCGATCAGAATCATCCCTGCAAAAACCAGCATTGCCCATGCAAATAGGGGCATACGTGCGAGCGTCATGCCCGGAGCACGCGTTTTCAAAATGCCTACCAGAATCTCAATTGCACCTGCGATTGCACTAATCTCAATAAAGCCGATGCCAAGCAGCCAGAAATCAGCATTGATGCCAGGCGAGTAAGTTGAGTTGGTAAGCGGTGGATACATGAACCAGCCGCCATCTGGCGCAAGGCCTGCGAATAGCGATGCAAAGAAACATAGTCCGCCGATCAAATAAGCCCAAAATGCGTAAGCAGAGAGCCTCGGAAATGGCAAATCGCGTGCTGCAAGCATCTGCGGCAGTAGCATGACGCCAATCGCCTCCATAATCGGGACGGCAAACAGGAACATCATGACCGTGCCATGCATCGTAAAGAACTGGTTGTATGTTTCCTGTGGCAAAACGCCAAGCAGGGGAAGTGACAACTGTGCGCGCATCACTAGCGCTAGCACCCCGGCGAGGAGAAAGAATAAGAAGGCTGCGGCGACGTACCAAAGGCCTACATAGTTATTGTTCACGATGGTCAGCATACGCCAGCCTCGAGGAGCTGCCCAAATGCGTTTCAGTTCGTCCAACTCGCTTTGCGGGCGCGGCTCGCTGGTCGGAAAACGGTCGAAAAGTTTTGGATCGAACCCGGTTTCCGAAGTCATTTTTGCTCCTCGAGATAGATGGCGAGCTGAGCCAACTGCTCTGATGTCAACAATGTGTATGGCGGCATGCGGTTGTTGGGTTTTATCGCTTGGCTATTGCCTATCCAACCCATCATAGTGCCGCGATTGTTAGGCAAGATGCCTGCGCCCAGTGTTCCCCGCGATCCGACATGGGTAAGATCGGGGCCAGCAAGACCATTGGCACTTGTTCCGGCAATCCGGTGACAGGCCGCGCATCCACTCGTCTCAAACAGACGGGCGCCGCCGCCAAGGATCGACGGGGGCGCTGTCTCGCGTGACATTCGGTTCTGCATGAGCCGAGCAAATTGCACCGGGTCATGCGCTACAACCTTGAACCCCATGAGCGCATGTGGACCGCCACAATATTCAGCACATTGCCCGCCAAAAGTCCCAGGAACGTCCGCCTGAATTTTCATCAAATTGCGACGCCCCGGAATCATATCTAGCTTTCCCGAGAGCCTTGGGACCCAGAAACTATGGATAACATCGGCCGATTCAAGCTCAAGCACGACAGGTCGCCCTGTCGGGATGTGCAGTTCGTTCGCGTCGTGCACTACAGACCGGCCCTGCGCGTCAAGATAAGCGACGCGCCACCACCACATTTCGCCGGTTATCCGAACGCGCATCTCGGTGCCTTCAATTGGGTCCGATAAATGCCGCGTGAGCGATAGCCCGTAAACGAGAAGTATAGTGAGCACGACAACTGGAAACGCGATGCCGCCCACCCAAATTGCCATTTTGCCGCCAAGCTTGGTCTGCAAACTCGCTCGACCAAAAATTGCGATGTAGACCGCAATCAGTACGATCAACAGCACCGCAGCGCCCATCGCAAACAATATCCAGCTGAGTAATGACACCGAGCTTGCATATGGACCGGCGGGGTCGAGTATAGGAGGTGGCCAGCCTTCGAACATTAGGGTTCCTCTGCTTCATAAAGATAGGCTGCAATGTCGCGCGCCTCCCTCTTGCTCACGGGCATGGCTGGCATGCCTGAGCCGGGGACAAGTGCCGGAGCATTACGAATATACGCTGCGAGAATGTCCGGTTGGTTTGGTAACCTGCCTGCTATCAGAGCTCGCTCTGCCAAACCTGCGAGATCTGGACCAACCTTGCCTTTGGGCCAATCAAGGCCTGGGATGGTGTGACAGCTTCCGCAGCCGGCGCTTTCTATGACATTATAGCCACGTTCAGCACTGGCGTTTGGCATGAACTGACGATCATCTGGTGGCGGCTTGCAGGCCCCCATGAGTGCAGGCAGCAGAGCTATCGAACCAACACGGAACAAGCCTGCCAAAAAGCGTGTTGTCAAAGCGTGCGCATAATCCTGCCAATTTTCGCCTTGTCCGTCCTTGCCGGTTGCAATCAGTCGGACACGAAGTCGCTCGACCGCTTTGCGGAGAATGGCCACATTATAGCAATGGGCGGTGCGGGTGCGGGTGCAAGCAACGCTTGCTTCACATGTCACGGCCTCGACGGGCGCGGTAATGGCGCCGGCTCGCCCCGTCTGGCCGGGTTGGACGCCGGTTATCTGGAGCGGCAGCTTGACGCCTACGCCGACGGCCGCCGCTACCATGCACAGATGCGATGGATAACAGAACAGCTTGCGCCTGACGAACGCCAAGCCGTTGCGGTATATTATGCCAGCCTGCCTTTTGACTCCGGCTCCCCCATTTCGGCGACCCGATTGAAACTTTACCATGACGGGGACACGGCGCGCGGATTGCCATCCTGTGCCTCCTGCCATGGTGACCGGGGGGAGGGCGTCGGTGCAGCCAATCCTGCCCTTGCCGGACAACCGGCTGCTTATTTGGCGGAGCAGCTCAATCTGTGGCGCAAATCCCGGCGGCGCAATGACCCAGGAGATGTGATGCTGAGGATTAGCCAACGCCTGAGCCCTTCGGAGACGGAGACGCTGGCGCAATATGCGGCGGGGTTACCGGGCGGCCCTGCCAGTCAGGAATCTCTGGAAGCATACCCTGCAGGACATCGTCTCGATCCCAGAAATGATGTTTCAGGGCCGCCCCTACATGTGCCGGAATCAGCACGAGCAGCAGAATGACCGACGCAATGTGCACGTCTTCCGCCAAATCCAAGATATGGTAACGCGTTAGGGGTTGAAACCCATCCAGAGGTAATTGCGGCCAGGGAATTAATCCGCCCAGATAGAGGGGACCGGGCGGGGCTACCGACGACCACATCGCCCATCCTGAGAGTGGCAGCGTAAAAAATGTTGCGTAAAACAAGATTGCGGTCACATGCGCAATCGTCGTTTTCACCCCTTGCCCGTCAGCATCATTATACGGGTCATTAATCAACATACGCCAGAGAACTCTCCCAATCGCTAGCAGCAAGATCGGCAAACCCGCGGCGCTATGAATCTCATAGGCTCGAATTTTGCCTCCCCCGGGCAACAGAAAATCAGACCAGAATCCCCAGCCGATTTGAAAGACAACGAGCAGCGCCATTATCCAGTGAAAAGCGATCCCGACCGGCGAATATCGGCCGCGCTCTGTATGGCTGTTACCCCATGCGCGTAATCGGCCGATCATGGCGTCACTGCGTTATGTTCGCGGGCAAACCAGCGGCTAACGATATAAATTGCAGACCCGAGATAGAGCCCTGCCGATGGCACCCACATGATCAGGCCCGCAAGCTGCTGATCATCTAGCACGCTTAAACCCCAAGACGCCGTTGTCAGATAATGCGGCGCATATAGGGCAGTGGGCGAAAAAAGGATGAGTGCACCCAGTAGGCCCATCTGCACAGTGCTGAATAGCAACGCCGCAATCGCAGCAGGCTCTTGTGCCCGACGCAGGGCTGCCCAAAAACCCGCTGCCGTTCCGAGGAGTGATAGCTGCATCACCCAGTATACAATATCGCTTGATAAGGCCTCAGCATAAAGGCCGGGTGCATGCCAAACCCAGAAAATGAGAGTCTGCGCCGCCGTCCAAAAGGTAAGCGAGCCGCGTAACCGCGTCCTGTGCTCGGGCATGGCGAAAATAATAAGCGGGGCAAGCACAGCTGCGATGAGAACATGGTGCGTAACGCGCACGGAGAACAATGCCGAGCTAAGCGCACAGAAAGGTGATACAAATAACAGCAGGCTTAATGCGACAGCGCCACCCAGCAATCGGCGGCCATTTGACTCATCAGCCAAACGCCATGCCAAAAATGCCGAAACCCCCAACACGCTCAGCAGCACTGGATCGAAATTCCAATAGCTCGTCCACTCTGCGGGCGCGGGTGCCGGGCCGCAATAGGGCAGCCATATCGAAGGCGGCCCGATATTCACGAGCCGAGCGCTGAGCGGCGTTGGGCTCCTTGTCCGGCAGGCGTGATACGCCAAATTATATTAGACAAATCGTCAGCCACGATCAGCGCGCCGCGCGGGTCGACTGTAACACCGACGGGACGCCCAAAAGTTTTCCCGTCATTTTGAAATCCAGTGACAAAGTCGACCGGGTCACCATTTGGTCGGCCCCCGCTAAAGGGTACAAAGACAACTTTATATCCGACCGGCACTTCTCTGTTCCAGCTCCCGTGCATCCCAACAAAGACGCCGTTGCCAAACTGTCCGCCCATCGAGGCGCTAGAAAAAGACAGCCCGAGCGGAGCAGTATGTGAACCAAGTGAATAGTCCGGCTTCACCGTTTGACGAACCATTTCTTCTTTAAATGGTTGAACGCGGCGATCTGCATTTGCGCCCCAATAAGCATAAGGCCAGCCATAGAACGCACCTTGGCGGACCGACGTAAGATAGTCCGGAACCAAATCCGGTCCAAGCTCATCACGTTCGTTCACAACCGCCCAAAGCTGGCCCGATCCGGGCTGGATGGCCAGCGCCGTAGGGTTGCGTAAACCTGTTGCGAAACGTTTTGATGCGCCAGTCTCCGCGTCGATTTGCCAGACCATTGCCCTTTCTTCTTCGACAGCCATTCCACGCTCGCCGATATTGCTGTTTGAACCGATGCCAACATACAGAAGGCGACCGTCGGGACTGGCTGCGAGCGCTTTTGTCCAATGGTGGTTGATGGCGGCCGGTAATGCCGCTACGACGACCGGCGGTCCGCTAGCGCGGGTTTGTCCATCTTCATAACGGAAGCGTACCAGCGCATCTTGATTGGCAACGTAAATAAATCCGCCGACCTGAGCTAGCCCGTACGGCGCGTTTAAATTATCTGCAAATATTGCCCGGGCCTCGTACTTTCCATCTCCATCTGCGTCACGAAGCAACGTCAATCGATCTCCGCCTTTGACGGAGCTCGTCCCTTTCTTTTTCAGGAAACCTGCGAGCATATCCTTGGGACGCATGACTGATGCGTCATCACCGCCCTTGCCCTCTGCAACCAATATATCGCCATTGGGCAACACGATTGTTTGTCGCGGGATTTTCAGATCCGTCGCGATAGCTGTAATGGTGAAGCCAGAAGGAACAACGGGTCGTCTGTCTCCCCACCCCGCTGGGTCAGCGATGGTCATGCTCGGCAACAAGCCACGCTGTTGTTGGGGGAGGTCTGGATCTGCTCCATAACGCGTGACGTTAGTATCAGCTTCACACGAGCCCAATAAAAGCGAGGACACAGCAATTGCAACTACGTATTTGGTCATTTGCGTTCTCCCGCAAAAGGTCGGGTGAAGCCTGCCCAAATAGAAAAAATCGCCAAGACCAAGACTATAAACGACAGGACAAGACCCGCTGGCATCGCAGCCCACGCGTCTTTGGCGTGCACCAGAGCGTTAATGAAGCCAACAATGAATGTCGCCACAACCAAGCCGACGAAAATCCATTTCCCGCGATTATGGGGCCTGTCGGCCCGCAGTGCGTCGATCACCGTCCAAAGAAGCGCGGCACCAAGGAAAAGTAACGCACCAACAATGAGCCAAGACGCAAAATTGATCCATTGAATTTCATGACTGACGGAATATGCCCAGTCGCTGAGCAATGCTCCAATAAAAAGGGGCAAGGTCGATACAAGCAGCACGATGTGAAGAGGATGATTTACAATACGAACCGAATTTTGATGCGTGGTGGCCAAGGCTGATCCCCTCGTTTGCAGAAACTAAGGCACTACTGCGTCAAATCCGGTCGGTCAGCTTATCCGGCGGGTCGACATTATTGCCGTCATTCATGTTAAGTGATTGGATGTTAACCCTACTACGCTCTTTTGGTTCCCCAAGATCGTCGTTGAGGCTGATTTGACAATGCAGGACGTGACCGAGTGCTGGGGCGCAAGTAATCGCGAAAGTAAGCCAATTCCGCCGCTTATACGTAATCGCCGACTTCATGCGGGTGTACCCCGGGAACCGTCGCTGTTTAAGGTTGTTCTATCAGGGTCGGGGTGAGAACCTGCATACTTCCCTGACCTCAGGGGTTCATAATCCGTCCTCTCGCCCGCCAGTGGATTCTGGATCCAGGACACTTGGGATGGAGTGGGGTTTCGCTGTCAGTTTGGTACTGACAACTGAAAGAAAGGCAGAATGATGACTGAAGAAGTAAAGCATACAGAACAAACGAAATTGTCCGAAGAGGCGCTGGCTCTTAAAAAACAAAATGACCAACAGCCTCATCATCCCGCTCCGGAAAACCACCCAAATGAGGGCATGAATTCGACCCCTCGGCCGGATCAACCGCCTTCGGGCGCGTTCGATGCAGAAGGGCAGCGCCCGGTGCTCGAACGATCCAGAAAAGTCCGCTGAGGTCGTGACGAGCACGCAATTCGTTACAAATAAACGAACTTGACGCCTCTTATTCGCGCAAAAGAAAACTCGGCTTAGTTAGGATATGTCTATGCAGTTTCAGTTTAATAGCGACAACCAGATTACGGGTGACCAAGACACCGCTCAACTCGCAGAAAGTATAGTCCGATCACGGCTCGGTCGGCTCGAAACTCGCCTTACCCGTATCGAGCTACATGTGAGCGACGTTAACGGGCCGCGCGGAGGCCAGAACGATAAACGGTGTCTTATAGAAGCGCGCCCTAATGGAATGGATCCCATATCAGCGACAGACCAAGGTGAAACTGTAGAAGCTGCCATTACGGGCGCTGCGGATAAACTGCTCACAGTGTTTGATCGCTTGGTAGGGCGACAGACAAGCCGCAAAGGCCATTAAACTACTACCCATAAATCGCCAAATCCGATGCCATACAACCCCGATTAATGGGCCTGATGAAATTCATTCAGAAGGTTTCTGAAGCCAGTAAATAGGTGACCACATTCTGCGCCGTTCTTGAATGTCGCCTTTGGTTCTGACGACGCTGGTTCCAGATAGCGTCCCTGCGCCCGGAAAATGAAAGGCAGAGGGATTAAGGCTGCACGCAGGCGCACGCTTCCGTTTCGGCTGACCACACCGAATCTTACCATAGAATGAGAATCCTGCGGGGTGCGATTTGCTGAGCTATGACGTGACCGCCAAAGGGACCCTGCCGCAACAGCTTGACGACCCTATGTCAAAAAGTTGCGAATTACCCCGGCGTTGGCTTCAAATTACAGTCTCTGGGTCTATGGCATATTGAGAGACACCGAACGCAGGACGTTCTGATTGATTTCTCTGTTATGAAGCAAGACTAGCTGGCGGAGACGGTGGGATTCGAACCCACGATAGAGTCACCCCTATACACACTTTCCAGGCGTGCGCCTTCGACCACTCGGCCACGTCTCCGCATTCCCCTTCGGGAAGCACGCCCCTAGCCGCTCCTTTGCGCTTTCGCAAGGCACAGTGATTTGCCATAACGCGACTTATGAAAAGATATCTGCCTTTGTTCGTTGGTGTCGCGATAACTGCGGCTTTCCCTGTTTCTGCGCAGGAGGCCAAGACCTATCCCGCGCCCTCCGAGATTGTGGCAGCAGCCAAGGCGGACGAGTGGGTCGCAATTGCGCCTGCGGATTTGCTGGTGATGGAACTGGCACCCGATTCGAAAGGCCAGCCACGCCGCGTTGTCATCCAGCTAATCCCTGCGCCATTCAGCCAAAGCTGGGTCAGCAACATCCGCAAGCTGGCGGCAGCGCATTGGTGGGACGGAACAAGCATTAACCGCGTGCAGGACAATTATGTCGTTCAATGGGGCGATGCGACCGAGAAGAAGGCTATGCCCAAGGACTTGGCAATTGTGCCGGAAAGTGAGTACGTCGCCAAATCTACCAAAGTCACGATTGTCGACGGCCAAGCGTCGGGTTTTGTGCGTTCGCCGAGCATGAATACCTTCAAAGAAGACGCATATGCAGCAGAAACGGGCTTCGCGTCAGGTTTCCCGGTCGGTGGCCGCTGGCAATCACGTGAGATATGGCCAACCCACTGCTACGCCATGGTAGGCGTGGGCCGCAATCTGTCTCCTGACACAGGCAGCGGCGCGGAACTCTACACCGTCATCGGTCATGCGCCGCGGCACTTGGATCGCAACATTGCGCTCGTTGGCCGCGTCATTGAAGGCATTGAGCAACTGTCGAGCTTGCCACGCGGAACCGGCGCGCTTGGCTTTTACGAAAAAGAAGAGGAACGCGTGCCGATATTGTCTGTGCGTCTAGCCAACGAAGCAAAGGACGTGCCCAGCTTCGAATATCTCGCCACCGACAGCGACAGCTTTGCTGCTTACGCCGAGGCGCGCGCCAACCGGCGTGATCCGTTTTTCAATGTGCCAGCGGGCGGTGCGGACATTTGCAACATTCCGGTGCCGATCCGGCGCAAGGCAAATTGAAACTCAACTTAGTCCGCCATCATAGACTTCATCTTGTCGAGCGCTGCCTTTTTAATCTGGCAGACACGCGCCGCGCCGACGCCTAAGGTCTCGCCAATTTCGTCAAGATTCAGCTCTTCGACGAAATAGAGCTGAAGAATCAGCGCTTCGCGCTCGGACAATTTCGACAGATTATCAATCAACGCCGCCCGTAACTGCTCCTTTTCGAGCATCGTATCAGCGCCATCGGAAATATCGGCAAACCACATGTCATGGTCTGAATAGCTGTCCTCAATGGATTCCTGCCCCATGGGCTGAGTCGAAGCCTCCAATGCGAAATATGCTGACGGCTCAAGCCCCGTCGCGTCCACCATTTCGGCATCGCTTGGCCGACGCATATATTCCTGCTCAAGCCGTGCACGAATGCCTGCAAGATACCTGCGGTTGGCCATCCCGGCCCTGCCCATACGTGCATCACGGCGCAGAGCATCGACCATATTGCCGCGAATTCGCGTTGCCGCATAAGGCGCAAATGCAATACCGCGATCCTCGAAATTTTGCGCGGCTTCAACCAGTGCGATGAGGCCGATTTGAATCAAGTCCTCAACCTCAATGGCGGAAGACATCCGACTGTGCACATGCCATGCAATTCGGCGGACCAGCGCGCTGTGCGCTTCGATGAGCCGCGCCGGATTATCGGTTTGTGGCGTTGGATAAGCGTTTCTGGCTTCAATCAGCATAAGGTTCTCCATTTTCTTGCGCCGCATCGCTTGCGGCGGGTTCGGGCAGACGCCCGGCGCCGCCCACGACGGCAATCACATCGACCTTTTTGTTTTCGGGAATTTCGAGGAACGACAGGACAGCCACGTCGCTGAACTGCGACCGCAAAAGACGTCCAACGGCGGCGCGGCAAAGCGGCGAGGTTATGACCGCAAAGCTGCGCGCGGCGACCAGCATTGGCTGAACTGCGTCATCGATGACCGAAATGATACGCCGGGCAAGTTCCGGCTCAAATGGCCAGCCTGCTTGCGGTGCCGACTGGACCGACTGCACCAAAAGCGATTCCAGCGCGCTGTCGAAGGTGATCGCTGGCAACGGCATTTTGACCGGAACAATGGTCTGGACAATCAGCCCGCCGAGCCGCTGGCGCACTGCTTCGACAAGATCGTTCATTTCCAGATTGCGTGGCGCAAGGTCCACCATGGCTTCAGCGATGCGTCGGAAATCACGTAATGGCACGCGTTCAGCAAGCAAGGCGCGACACAATGTCGTGACGGCTGCGAGAGTGTAAGGCGCAGGCGTCAACCCGGCGGCAAGCTGCGGATAGCTGTCCTTGAGATTGTTGATCAACGCCTGCGCGTCGTCCATGCCAAACAATTCAGCCGCCGATGCACTGACCAATTGGTTCAAATGGGTGGCAATGACCGTTGCGGGATCGACCACGGTATAGCCGGCAGCGACGGCATTGGCACGTTCCCGCTCTGCTATCCACAGCGCATCAAGGCCAAAGCTTGGATCTTTGACGGCCCGTCCGCTGATACCTTCGAGGCAGTCGCCTGAATCGAGTGCGAGCAATTCATTGGCCCATGCCTGATCTTCGCCCACAAGCACGCCGGATATACGGATCTGATATGCGTTTCCAGGTAGGGACAGATCATCGGCGACCTTTACCATCGGCATTACAAAGCCGAATTCGCGCGATAGCTGACGGCGGATGGCGGTCACCCGGCCCATCAACGCTGCGCCTTTGCGCTCGTCGACCAGGCTGACAAGACCATAGCCAAGCTCAAGTGTAATCGGTGCGACGTCAGCGACTTCATGCCATTCAATTAGGTGACTCGGCGCGGCATCGGTGATTGGGTCTACCACGCGTACGGGCGCCTTTTCCGCCTGCCGCAGGGTCCAGTAAATTGCACCGGCCACAGCGGCAGCCGGAAGGACAACAAGTTGCGGCATGGCTGGCACCATCCCCAGCAGCGTAAGAATACCCGCAACGGGTCCCCATGCCCGCGAGAAACCAAATTCGCTCGAAATCTGGCCAGCAAGATCAAGCGGCGAAGATACCCGCGTGACGATAGCAGCCGCGGCAATGGACAGCAGCAAAGCCGGCACCTGCGCCACTAGCGCGTCACCGATAGCGAGCATGATGTAGGTTTGTGCTGCGTCGCTGAAGCTCAGGCCATGGCTCACTGTCCCCAATATCAGGCCGCCAAAGATGTTGACGAACAATATGAGCAGGCCAGCGACGGCGTCGCCTTTTACAAATTTGGATGCACCATCCATGGATCCGTAAAAGTCGGCTTCGGTTGCTACATCTTGACGCCGGGCCTTTGCTTCGTCCGGGGTAAGGAGACCCGCATTCAGATCGGCGTCGATCGCCATCTGTTTGCCTGGCAAGGCATCAAGCGTAAAACGTGCGGATACTTCGGAAACACGGCCTGCGCCTTTGGTAATAACGACCAGATTGATGATCATTAACACCGCGAACACGAACAGACCGACAATGTAATCGCCGCCGATCAGGAACGCGCCAAATGCTTCAATAACATGCCCGGCTGCCGCCGGTCCATTATGGCCGTCGACAAGCACCACGCGGGTGGATGCGACATTCAGCGCCAGACGGAATATTGTTGCAAGCAACAATACTGTGGGAAAGGAGGAAAAATCCAGTGGCTTGGCCACGTTCATCGCCACCATCAGCACAGCGAGGCTGATCATGATGTTCACGATAAAACCGACATCCAGCAACACTGCTGGAACCGGCACGATCATCAGCATGACCAAAAGCAAGATAGCCACGGGCAAAGCGTTGCCCTTTAGCACCGAGAGCGGCACAGCGAACATGGTGTTTCCGGTCATACCGTCAGTCCAGACAGGCGCTGATAGGCCCTGCGGGCAAAATCAAGGTCGAGTCCCTTGGGCATTTTTTCCATATCGGCCATTGCCAGGGGTGCCCGGCGAAGCGATGTCGTCGCAAAGCGTTGCTGCGTGCTAAAATTCGTCGGAAAGGTGCTTGAAGGTGCCGTGTCCATCTTCGCCAAAAATCCGCTGCGAATATCGCTCAGGCTGCGTGCTGCGCCGTCGGGACGGTAGAATATGGACCGGTTCGCGGCGGCGGCTGCTGGAAATAATGGCGCTGCTGCCTGGTTTGGGTCCGCCTGCATGGCATTCAGAAAGTCACCCGCACCCTTGGCACCAAGGAAGTGGGCAAGATACAGGTCAACCGCTTCCGGATTGGCATTGATCCGCGATTGCAGATAGTCGTTATTATCCGAGGCCAGTTCGGCGGCCATTACAGCCGCTGTCTCCGGGTGCGTCCGCAGGTTAAGAATCTGGCTGCGCATGTTTGGATCGGCGACTGCATAGGCACCATTGCGGTTTTGCGTGATCGCTCCCGAAGCCCAATCGAGCCCATGCGCGGGCCCGTGGCGTTTGAGGGTCGCGAGCCAGGTCTGATTTGTAAATTGATACAGACCAGTGGCGCTGGACGTCTGCGCACGGGCGTCTGGCCGCATTCCGCTTTCCAGCTGTGCTTGGTCCATCAGATAATCGAAAGCAACGCCTGTGCGGGCAGAGGCGTCGGCGATAGCCGCAGTCACGCGCTGCCGCCCGGCGGTCGCGGAAATAGGGCCAGTCATAGGGGCGTCTTCGTGTTCATGCCCTATACAAAGCAACGCTCATGCCAATTGCGCAAAACGTTGCATTTCCGCGCTATCGCGGCCGAATTGCATATGTGTGTGGAGATGTTCGGCCGCGAATTTCGGCCAGCCGGTCAATTTTCTGGCGGTTCCAGGCCGTCAGATATTTGACCCGGATTCGCGCGGCTTCAGCCTGTTTCATGCCATAAGCGAGTTGCTCGGCGTCAACCGGGCGGTCGTCTTCGGGCAAGGCAGCCAATACATCAGCCAGCGCCCGCGAAGCGGCAACTACGGCGTCCGCATCAAACGCATCAAGCGCAGCGATGAGGTCGGTTTGACGCGCAATGATGATGTCAATCATCAGCTCAGCCTGGATTGTGCAATCCGAAACGAATGACACCATCCGCAATGGCGCCCAGATCAATACGGTAATTACCGCTGGCCATCGCTTCTTTCAGAGAGGCTATTTTTGCAGCATCAAAGGGAGGGCCTTTTTGCGCCAGAGCACTGGCAAGGCTGATATGATGCGCAGCAGGTTGAGGAGCAGGCGCCTTATCATTGCGCAACGCGGTGCCATCCGAAACCAATTTCGGGGGAACACCTACCAGTTGAAGCGGTTTTGACGTGACCGAATGAACCATGATTTTGCCTTTTCGCGAAGCTGTCGGAAAGCTGACAGCTTCAACGGAAGTACAAACGGCAACAGATTCAATTTATTTAGCATTAAAATGTCGCAAGGCCGCGGGCTTTCGCGACAGCAGTCATCGGCGTGGGCGATGTCAGCGATTTGACACGGAAGGATTGCCCCGCAGCGGCATCGTCCAGTGCGATCATTTGCGTGGATACGGCAAAGCCAGGCCCACTTGTAATGCACTCCACCATGTCACCTTTGCGGATGATGATGTGTGCAACTTTGTCGGTCGCGCCGGCCGCGCGGACTGGCACACGCAAGCGCCAGCCAATGGCCGGGCAGCGCACAATGACGGCATCCCCAACGACAGGCGCAATAATCGGATTTTCCGGACAGCGTGCAAGCTTCAGCCGTTTGTCGAGAGGCTCTGCATTCGCGTGAAGTTGAATATTCTGGTCGAGAATTTCCAGATTCTCAAATTGGGCCGACGTGGCGGCGAATAACATCAAGAGGCTTAACATGTTCACTCCTTCGGATATGATATCCCAGAAGCAGCAATCATCGTGCCAATTGCCCGAAGACTAGATAATCTCGGCAAGGTGCCTGATCAGAACTGGATCGGCAATCAGCCCCATATGGGTGCAATGCTCCTCCACCTGCACATCGCTTTCCCCTGGTAAGCCACATGCAGCGCAGGGAGCGACGACCCCGTCGCGCGAGGACCATATGGCAATTGTTGGCACCGGAGGTTTGCGGGACAAATTCACGCTTATTGGAGGTGTATCCACCTTATGTCCGGCAATCAATTCATATACCCGCCAGCCATTGTTGCTTCGTGGGCCACCAGAAAAGGGCGTGCCCAGCGTAATCACCTTTGATACCCGATGCGGAGCATGTTTTGCATATTCGCGTGCAACAAGCCCGCCGAGGCTCCATCCGATCAAGGTCACGGGCGCGTCCGTCTGCATTTGCGAAATGCGGTCGTCCATCCGTTCCAATATATCGGACACGATACCTAGATTCCGGCCCATTCCCCAACCCCGGCAAACGAACCCGGCATTGGTCAGTGACTTGCGTAGCCTTGCGGTTGTTCGGTCCGATGCCATGAACCCCGGGATAACCATGACTGGCCGCCCCCCACCATCAAGGTCCAGGGCAACCGCTGGCGCAAATGCTGCGCGCGTTCGCGTTAACGGAAACAAGAGGGCCTCGCGCGCCAGCAGGGAAAAAGGCGGCGGTCGCTCATCCAGTGCAGGACCCGTCACAGGGTTAAGTTACGCGCCTCAAGACGCTGTCTCCGCACCTTCGGGCGCGGGCGACTGAACCGGTGCTGGAACCGTCACTGGCACGACAACTGGCCGGATCAAAGCCATCTGGTCCAACCGGTCCAGTGCCTTACGTGCATCGCTGAAGCGTCTTGCACGGACCATCCAGGATTGTGCAGCAGAGGCGCCAGGCATGGCGGCAACTTCTTCCATCGCGGCTGCCACATTCCCGGCCTCCACCAGGGCTTGCGCGCGGACCAAACGTTGCGCTGGGGCCATCGCAGCCCCGCCGTCCCGGCGCAGCACAAAAAGCTGCGATAATTCACGGTTCACGGTTGCCCAAAAGCTGCTGTCGCGATCGCCGCTCAACAACACGGGTGCCAGACCGCTTAATTCGGTCTGTAAGTTATCAATCGTCACGGGTGCCTGCGCGGCGGAAATGACCGTCGCCACCGCCTGCGGCTGTGTCGCGCCGAAACGGAGCCGCAATTGTTCGGCCAGATATCCCAAAGGCGCACCATTTTCGAGGGTGCGGCGCACTGCATAGGTCAGTAAAAGCCCTTCACCGCGCACTGCGTCGCCTGATATGGCAGAATCCGCGACATAAACCGGCACGACTTGATCGCTCACTTGGGGCGTTGTTCCAGCAGATGGCGGCAGCACAGGCGCAACATTCCCGGTGGCAGATCGCGTGTCACCTCTATCCGGTTGCGACGCGTCGACCGCAGTGGTACCCGTCAGCACTCCATATTGGCTTGCCAGCCACCATGTCGCAACTCCCCCGCCAGCGAACGCAAGCAGAAGCAGAAGCATGATATGCTTCAGTCTCATCCTGCCACGCGGACCCGGTTGTGCCGTTTGAAAGTCGGTCATGTCAGTCCCTAGATAGTCGGTTTGCGTTCAGTTATGCAATGTGCCGTGTAAGATGGCACTGGATGGCATCCAACAATGCGGCATCATTGGGCGCCTCTGCAACAATTATCGAAGCCCAGCCGTCCCCAGCTGAAGCCGCAATTGCATTCGAAAAAGTGGCAAGTGTGATGTCGGCAGGCAATAGTCTCAAAGAATTGCAAAGGCTCGCAAAATGCGCGGCAGCACGCGACGAGTGTAGGATGACGGCATCACTCTGGATCACATTAGCGGCAAAGTCATCCGGCGTTTTCAACGCAACGCTTCGGTAGACAGTTTCAATGTCTATGTTGACACCATTGATGTGCGGGACAGGGCTGTGATCTTCGCCCGCCAGCCACAACAGCCGTTTATGTCCATCGGCCACGGCGACCGCAGCCAGCGCTTCGACGCCCTCGGACCCGATTTTCGCAACGGGAACGGACAATTTATCAAGCGCACTCGCGGTAGCCCGTCCAACGGCATAAATTGGTAGGCGATAGTCGCTGGTCAAGAATTCGGCTGCGGCGCGCGCAGCGTTGCCGCTGGTCAGCAAGACGGCATCATAGCCATCAGCAGAAGCGCGCTGCATGGGCAGATGATCAATCGCGAATAACGGCATAAGAACCGGGTCATATCCTGCCGCACGAAGTCGGTGGGCGGTTGCATCCGCCCCCGGTTGCGGCCGGATGATCAGTAACTTCAAGATGCAAACATGCCCCGCAGATCGGCGCTTGCTTTGCCTAGCAGTTCTTCTGCAAGCTGCGCCGGGCCATCAGTGCCCATGGCATATAGCCGCTCACCCGATTGCAGTTCGCTACCATCTGCCGTAAAAATCTCCGCACGCAACCTGATCTGTGCATCTTCGATGCGTGCCAATGCCGCAACCGGCGAATGGCAATTGCCACCCACCGCAGCGAGAAAATCACGCTCGGCATTGACAGCGACAAACGTGTCGGGGTCGTTTATCGCCTCGACTATTGGGATAAGGTCCTCGCGGCTGGACAAACGGTCGATGCCGACTGCGCCTTGTGACGCCGCTGGCAAAAATGCATCAAGCGACAGTTCAGCGCCGACTTCGGCCATACCCAGACGGTCAAGCCCAGCCGCCGCCAGCAAAGTCGCATCCGCGTCGCCTGCCTCAATATGCGCAAGCCGTGTCGCAACATTGCCGCGCAACGGCACGATTTGTAAATCGGGACGCACCCGCTGCAACTGCGCCGCGCGGCGTGGACTTGATGTGCCGACACGCGCGCCCTGCTTTAGGTCATCGAGGGCCAGTGCGCCGATCAACCGGTCGTGCACATCGGCGCGGGGAAGCATCGCCGAAATGACGAATATATCCGCGCGCCATGTTTCGACATCTTTCATTGAATGGACCGCTATATCGATCTGGTCGTCCATCAGCGCGCGTTCCAACTCCTTGGTCCAAAGCGCCTTTCCGCCAATATCGGCAAGCGGCCGGTCCTGAATCTTGTCCCCTGTTGCCAGCATTGGGACAAGTATGACCGCCTCATCTGGCAATTGATGCGCCCCTTTAATCGCGGCCATGGTCATCTCTGCCTGGGCCAAAGCCAGCGGAGAACGGCGGGTTCCGATGCGTAGAGGACGGTCGGCTGTAAATTTACTCATTGTCATGCGACTTGTTCATAGCGACACGTCCACCTATGGGAAAGCACAATGGCAATCATCCTCGGTCTTGAATCAAGCTGCGACGAAACCGCAGCTGCAATCGTGTGTTCTGACCGCAGGATGCTAAGCCATGCGTTGGCGGGCCAAGAGGACCATCACCGCGCCTTTGGCGGCGTCGTTCCCGAAATCGCGGCCCGCGCGCATGTCGAACTAATGACTCCGCTGGTTGAAACGGCGTTGGCGGATGCTGGCCTCACGCTCGACGACGTGGACGCGATTGCAGCGACCGCGGGCCCCGGCCTGATTGGCGGGGTCATGGTCGGATTGGTCACAGCAAAGGCACTGGCGATGGCGGCAGGCAAGCCGTTGATCGCGGTAAACCATCTTGAAGGCCATGCCTTATCGCCCCGGCTGATCGATCCTGATCTTGAATTTCCCTATCTGCTTTTGCTGGTGTCAGGCGGCCATTGTCAGTTGCTTCGGGTTAACGGTGTCGGCGATTATAACAGGCTGGCAACCACCATCGATGATGCCGTGGGCGAAGCATTCGACAAGACCGCAAAGATTTTGGGCCTTGGCTTTCCGGGCGGACCAGCAGTCGAACGGGCAGCCGTCATTGGTAACGCCAAAAATGTGCCTTTGCCGCGACCATTGAAAGGCGCGGATGAGCCGCATTTTTCCTTTGCCGGTCTCAAAAGCGCTGTCCTGCGCGCCCATGAATCGGGTCAGTTCAAGGTTGAGGATATCGCTGCATCGTTCCAGCAAGCCGTGATTGACTGCCTCTATGACAGAATCAGCTATACGCTGAACCGCATCACCCCGCCGGCGGCCTTGGTAGTCGCAGGCGGCGTTGCCGCCAATGTCCCCATCCGCGAAATGCTCGAGACGCTCGCTGCGCAGCGTGGCATGCGCTTTGTTGCCCCTCCCTTGTGGTTATGCACCGACAATGGCGTCATGATCGCCTGGGCGGGTGTGGAACGGTTTGCGATGGGTCTCACCGACGGGTTGGACTTTGTAGCGCGGCCCCGCTGGCCGCTTGATCCAGACGCAGCGCCCGCCCGTGGCGCGGGAGTGAAGGCATGAGTCTTAGTAAATATCCAGTAGGTATCATCGGCGGCGGCGCATGGGGCACTGCGCTTGCGGCGGTCATGGCGCAAATCCATGACCGTGTCCTGCTTTGGGCCCGTGAAGACGATGTGGTTCGGAGCGTGAACGCGCAGCAGGAAAACACCCTTTTCCTGCCGGGCACAGCATTATCGCCCCGAATCGAGGCAACGGCCGATCTCTTGCGCATGGGCGATTGCGACGCACTGCTGGTTGTCACCCCGGCGCAGCATGTACGCGCGACATTGACGGCCCTGCCCACAACGCAAGCGCCGCTTATCTTGTGCGCAAAGGGCATTGAGGCTGAGACCCAAATGCTGGTGTCGGACGTCGCAGCCCAAGTGCGTCCGCACAATCCAATCGCAGTGCTCTCCGGCCCCACATTTGCGCATGAGGTAGCGGCGGGAAAACCCACAGCCGTGACGCTTGCCACGACAAATCAGGCGCTTGGTTCGGTCCTGATGCGCGCAATTGCGACACCGTCATTTCGTCCATATTGGTCCAGCGACGTTGTCGGCGCAGAAATTGGCGGTGCAGTTAAAAACGTGCTCGCGATTGCGTGTGGTGTGGTCGATGGTGCCGGCCTTGGCTTAAATGCACGAGCTGCGTTAATCGCTCGGGGCTTCGCTGAGATGCAGCGTTATGGCCTTGCACGCGGTGCAAAGGCAGAAACGCTGGCTGGGCTATCCGGGCTGGGTGACCTTGTTCTGACATGCAGTTCGGAAAACTCGCGTAACTTTTCTCTGGGCCGCGGACTTGGGCAAGGCCAAACGTCGGAAAGCCTGCTTGCAGACCGCAAAACAGTGGCCGAAGGCGCGTTTACCGCGCCGGTACTTTTACGCTCGGCTACCGGGCTGGATGTAGAAATGCCCATTGTTGCAGCCGTTTGCGCCCTGCTGGCAGGAAAGGCCACAGTCGGTGCTGTCGTGACCGATTTATTGGCCCGCCCATTGAGGCCCGAAAGCTGGTAACGGCGGGTTAAATCCGCTAGCCAGCCAATAGGGGGCATCACTTGACAACAGTCAGAACCGATGAAGAGGACATTCAGGCGCTTGCCAAGGGCGGTCGCACAAATGTCTTTGGATTTGTGCTGCGGCTGGCGGCACGTATCCCGTTCCTGTTTATCGCTGGACGGCTTTATGGGCCGGAGGCGCTTGGCCGCTTTGCTTATGCATTGTTGATCGTTGAATTCGCCGCGCAGCTTGCATCGCTTGGTCTGCGCAGGGGACTGGCGGAGCTGCTGTCAAAGGATGACCGGCCCCACGCGCATATCATTGCAGATGCGCTACTGGCAGCCATCGCGGCGTCTGCGCTCGGCGCCGTTTTCCTGATTCTCTTGCCACAATTGATGTTTCCCAACAGCGGGATAACGGGTCTGGACCGCTTCCTGCCGCTTGCCATCTTTGCGATTGTCGCAACTGACATCGCATTATCTGCGCTTGCCTATAAGTTTGACATTGTCTCAACCGTCCGGGCGCGCGCCATTGTGGAGCCCTGGACGATCAGTATCGCGGCTGGCCTATTCTATTTCTATTCCGCCCGTGATGGGCTGATCTTGGCCTATGTCGCCTCGCTGGTGGCAGCGCTGCTTTTTGCGCTTTGGCCCTTGTGGCGCAGCTATGGCCTGCCACGTGGATGGCGCCCCAGCCTGACGCGCTCACTCGGCATCGCACAGCGCAACCTGCCGCTGGCCGCAGCAGACGCAGCCGAATGGGGCAGCAGGCGACTCGATCTGGCAATATTAGGACTATTCGCCTCGCCAGCGGTCGTTGGAATATATTATGTCGCGCAACAGGTTGCGAGCCTGCCGCAGAAGCTTAAAACAAGCTTTGACCCGATTTTGGGCCCAGTAATCACGCGCAATCTACAGACGAAAAATTATGCTGAAATTGCCAAGCAGGTCGGGCAAGTCGGTTTCTGGATAATCGCTGCACAGGCAGGGATCGCGTTGGCGCTTGGCATTCCCGGCGAAGCCGTGATGGGGCTGGTCGGACCACAATTTGTCGGCGGCACCGGGGCGCTAGCCTTCTTGCTGGCAGCCGAGGTCGCCGCCGCCACTGCCGTGGTGAGCGAATCTGCGCTGGTATACATGGCACGTCACCGAAACCTGTTGATTTCGCTCGGGATGCTGGTGGTCCAGGCTCTGGTAAGCGTTGGTTTGATCATTTTGGTGGGCGACCTGCCCGTAAGACCAGAATATGTCGGTCTATATCAGGCGGCGGCGGTCGCCTGCGGCCTGATGATTTCGCTCGGCATAGGATCGCTGATTAAATCGCGGTTCCTGTCGAACTTGCTTGGGCAGCGCATTCGGGTGATGCGCGGGGCTTTGATTGCGGCCATTGCCGCTGCGGCACTGCTTGGCGTCTTGATCGTCAGCGTGCCTGCACGATTTGAATGGGTGGAACTCACGATCGGCATTCCGGCAATCCTGGGCCTTTATGGCTGGATCATCTGGCGATGGGGCTTTGGACCTGAGGACCGGGTCTTGTTCCGCAAGAAACGCGATTAACCCAACCGTTTGGCAACCAGATCGGCAATGTCAGCTTCTGGCCGCGCGCCATAATGCGAGATAATCTCCGCTGCGCACACCGCACCCATCGTCAGGCATTCCGCCATTGGACGGCCCTGTGCAAGACCGGCAAACACACCCGAGGCAAACAAGTCGCCAGCACCTGTTGTGTCAACCAGTTGGGCAACGGGCTCAGCGCGGACTTCAGTGCGCACACCATTTTCGATTGCAATCGCGCCATGTTCGCTACGTGTGCAGACGAGCAAGGGAACCTTCGCCGCAATAGCAGCAACAGAGGCTTCGAAATCCTCGCTGTTATTCAACGCGCAGATTTCGACTTCATTGGAAAACAAAATATCAATGCGGCCAGCGTCCATTTCGGCGAGGAAATCTGGGCCGTGGCGGGAAATTACAAATGCGTCGGATAATGTCAAAGCCACCTTGCGGCCCGCCGCGCGGGCAACATCAATCGCGGTGCGCATGGCAGCGCGGGGTTCTTCGGGATCCCACAAATAGCCTTCGAGATACAAAATCGCCGCGCTTTCGATCAGCGACTTGTCGATCACCGATGCGGGCAGATATTGCGAAGCACCCAAGAAAGTGTTCATCGTGCGCTGCGCATCAGGTGTGACCAAAATATAGCAGCGCGCGGTCGAAGGCGCGCCGTCGCGGGCAGGAATATTGAAATGGATTCCGCCGGCACGAATGTCATGCGCAAAGACTTCACCCAACTGGTCGTTGGCGACTTGCCCGATAAATGCCGTTTTATGACCCAGCCGCGCAAGGCCAGCCAAAGTATTCGCGGCTGAACCGCCGCTTATTTCGCGGGCAGGCCCCATATGCGCATAAAGCGTTTGTGCGCGCTCTTCGTCGATAAGCTGCATGCTGCCTTTGGTGAGGCCTTCGCTGATGATAAAACTATCGTCGGTGTTGGCGATGATATCAACGATGGCATTGCCGATTGCGAGGACGTCGAAACGGGTATCAGTCATGAAGGTTCCTATTTAAGCCAAGCGCGCCCTAGTGGGGTTGGACATTTCCGGCAAGCGCTTTAGAACGGCGGCATGATCCAAGCGCTTTTGCTTTCGTTCCAAAGCCTGACTGACCGACGCGTCGCTGCTGTATTGGTCAAGGTGGTCCTGCTGACGATAGTAACTTTTCTCATTTTGGGTGTGGGCTTATGGTTCGCATTGCAGTGGCTGTTTGCCTGGCTGAACCTAAGCGATGACGGCTTGTGGTCCGGCCTGCTGTCACTAGCGATCCTTATCCTTTCCGGCGTCCTTCTCTTCCGCGTGGTTGCGGTCGCAATCACTTGGATTTTTGCCGATGACATCATAGATGCTGTGGAGAACAGACATTATCCTCAGCACGCCGCCTTCGGCAAACGACCAAACCTAAGCGCGGGGTTGCAGATGGCAATAAGGTCAGTTGCGCGCGTTGTGGGCTATAACCTGCTGGCACTGCCACTCTATTTGTTACTGTTGTTTACCGGCATTGGCACCGCAATTGCATTTCTGTTAATCAACGCGCTGCTGCTGGGCCGTGATCTTGAAGACATGCTCATCGCACGGCACGGCGCCAAAGGCGCAATCAACAAACTGCCACGATTGCTGCTGGGCCTGCTCGGTACGGCCGGAATGCTGGTACCGTTCGTCAATCTGCTGGTGCCGGTTCTGGCAACGGCCGCGGCCGTTCATTTGGCACATTCCGGGAATACATCATTATGAAGCAAGCTATTCCCTTAACCGCAGCCGCCTTGCTGCTTGCGGGCTGCGTTTCGGCGCCTGAAGCGCGTGCGCCAGCACGTCAGCCGGCACCTGTGGAACGCACCACCGCATCTCTCCCTGCCCGACCCCTGATTTCCGTCCGCGGACTTGAAGGCGTTATAGGCAAGGATATCGCCACGTTAAAACGCATGTTTGGCGAACCCCGGCTTGATGTTGTCGAAGTGTATGGCCGCAAGCTGCAATTCGTTGGCCAGCCCTGCATTCTCGACGCATTTCTATACCCTGACGGAAAGGGCGGCCGTGAAGTGGTAACTTATGTGGATGCGCGGCGAAGCGATGGTGCAGCAGTCGACCGGGCATCTTGCGTGGAGGCGTTACAACGCCGCTGAAACACTGACCGGATGATACCGACACATTCGGCTCGGGCAAAGTACGGCCAATCAACACGCAATCACTTGCGCGTCCACAAGCGCCCATTCAGCACGAACCGACGGGTCCTGCTCTTCGGTGAGCAGCCGCTGCCGTGCTCGCAGGAGCGCATCAGGCGCGAGGCGCGACAGGGCCCATATCGCTGCGCCTCTAACTACAGGCGCAGGGTCGGCCAGTAGCGCTTCGATTTGCGTGATCAATCCTCTATCCCGACCATTGCCCGCCGCAATCAAAACATTGCGGACAAACCGGTCACGGCCGATCCGTTTAATCGGCGATCCTGAAAACAGCTTGCGGAACGCTGCATCGTCCAGGGTCAAAAGGTCAGCAATCTGCGGGGCAACGAGTTCTGCCCGCGGCAGGAACGCCTTGTGCGCGGCCGCGGCTGCCGCAAATTTATTCCATGGGCAAACCGCCAGACAATCATCGCAGCCATAAATATGGTTGCCCATCAACGGGCGCAATTCGGGGTCAATGGGCCCTTTATGCTCAATCGTCAGATAGGAAATGCAACGGCGGGCATCGACACGGTAGGGCGCCGGGAAGGCGTTGGTCGGGCAAATATCCTGACAGGCGCGGCAAGATCCGCAACTGTCACCTGCCGCTATTGCGGGTTCCAGTTCGGCGGTTGTGTAGATTGCACCGAGGAATAGCCAACTGCCATGTGCCCTGCTCACGACATTGCTGTGCTTGCCTTGCCATCCAAGCCCGGCTGATTGCGCCAATGCCTTTTCCATCACGGGCGCTGTATCAACGAAGACCTTCACCCCAGCCCCCGCCTCATGCGCCAGCCATCCGGCCAGACGCTTCAGCGCGCCTTTTACGACATCATGATAGTCGCGCCCCTGCGCATAGACGGAAATGCGCGCGCGGTCTTCTTGGTCTGCAAGGATCATGGGGTCGTGCGCCGGAGCGTAACTCATGCCGAGCATGATAACGGATTTCACCTCCGGCCATAGGATGTCCGGACTGGCCCGTTCATTGGCGCGGCTTTCCATCCAAAGCATATCCCCATGGAGCCCGTCTTCCAGCCATTGACGAAGACGCGCGCCGGCAAGCGGTGCAAGGCGGCCGGGCGCAATGCCAAAAGCAACAAAACCTTCGCTTGCTGCCCTGTCGCGCAAAGCGTTAACTAATTTTGTCTTGTCTCTCTTCACGCGCCAACCCTATTCAGCACCGACTATCACTCCGGGGCACATCAGAATGTATGCAATAGAGGCAAAAGGGCTCGTAAAGCAATTCGACGGCTTTCATGCTGTTGATGGTGTTGACCTGAAAATTCCGGAGGGCAGCATTTTTGGAATATTAGGCCCGAATGGTGCGGGCAAGACCACCATGCTGCGGACCCTGCTTGGCATTATCGACCCCGACGCCGGGACGCGCACCTTGCTTGGCTCCGATCGCCCCATATCGCAGTCGCGTAATGTCGGCTATTTGCCCGAAGAGCGCGGACTGTATCAATCGATGCGCGCGGTCGATACCATCGCCTTCATGGGTGCGCTGCGTGGCTTGCCGCTAAAAGAGGCGGCAGCAAAGGGGCGAATCCTGCTGGAGGAGGCTGGACTTGGCTATGCCGCTGACCGGCAAATCCGGCAATTGTCCAAAGGCATGGCGCAGACGGTGCAGTTGATGGGGACCATCGTCCACGATCCCAAGCTCATTGTGCTCGACGAGCCGTTTTCGGGGCTTGATGCACTGAATCAGGCAAAGCTCGAAAAAATGATCCGCGCGCAAGCGGCTAAAGGCGTGACGGTCATTTTCTCGACTCATGTGATCGCGCATGCCGAACGATTATGCGAACGCATCGCCATTATCGCCAAAGGCAAGATCAGCTTTGACGGGCTGGTTTCTGAAGCCAGAGACCGCTTGCGGCCGCAGGTGCATCTCGAAACCGAAACGCTTGATGGCCCATGGCGATGCGCCCTGCCCTCCGATACAAAAGCCGAGGGTCATTATTGGCACTTCACATTGCCGGAAACAGGTGTGGAGCCGTTGTTGACCGCATTAGTCGAAGGCAAGGCGGGCATCCGGTCGCTCTCGATTGAACGCCCCGGCCTGCATGATGCTTTTGTCGCCATTGCGGGAGAAGCCGTCGCCGCCGAAATGGATGATGCAGTCGTTGGAGACGCAAAATGAGAGAGATTTTCCGCGCAGCCTTCGTCATTGCCCGCCGCGATTTCACCGCGATCATTTATTCCAAGGCATTTATCTTTTTCCTGCTTGGACCATTTTTCCCCGTTCTTGTGGGATTTGCTGCCGGCAATTTGGGAGGGCAAATTGCCAAGGAAGTGTCGCAGCCCGTTGTCGGTGTCGCTTTGGCCAAGGCAGATTCTGACAAGATTTTGGCAGCCCGGCAATCATTGTCAAAAACATTGGGCGAGACCTATTTTGCGGAAATGAAAATAGTCGGAGATGCCGCAGCAGAGCAAAAGAGCCCCCAGGATTATCTTCAGAAAAAATCGGATAATCTAAGCGTCGTGGTGACAGGTACGCTTTCCAAGCCGGTTGTGACCGGAACAGCAAATACAATAGAACGCGAACGCGCCGACATTGAACTTCTGGCAGGCTACGCGCAAAGCGGCGGCAATCTCGAACTGCCGAAAGCAACGCCCGACATTGTTGTCGAAACCGCCAATAATGACAAGCAATTGCGCACCATCACGGCCCAAGGCGGGCAGATACTGGTATTTTTCCTGACGATGTTGCTGGCTGGCATGGTCCTGTCCAATCTGGTCGAGGAAAAATCGAACAAGATTATTGAAATACTGGCCGCCTCAATCCCGATGGAGTCAGTGTTTCTAGGAAAGCTGTTTGCCATGCTTGCCATGGCGCTGCTCGGTATTGCGGTCTGGACCACCATTGGTCTGATCGGCTTTGCAGCCATCGGACCAAATATGCCAAGCTACCCCACTCCGGCGGTTGGCTGGCCAATGTTCATCGGCTTGTGTTTCACTTATTTCATCATGGCCTATCTGATGCTTGGTGCGTTGTTCCTGGGCATTGGTGCAATGGCAGCAACGGTGCGCGAGGTGCAGACCATTTCGATGCCCGTAACCATGGCGCAACTGATCAATTTCTTCTTTGCTTCTTACGCTTTGACCAAGACTGGCGAGCCGATGGAAAAATTTGCCGCGATCTTTCCCTTCAGCTCGCCGTTTGCCATGATCGGGCGAGCGGCGCTTGAGCCAACATTATGGCATCATGCTATCGCGATCATTGGCCAAATGCTGTTTGCGGTGCTTCTGCTGCGTCTTGGCGTATATTTGTTCAAGAAGAACGTCATGAAGTCCGGAAGCGCTGGCCGTGTATCGGAAGAAGGAACGCGCAAGCTGTTCGGACTTGTCAAAATCCGGGGATAATCTGCCGGTCAAATAATCAGTTGCGGTTCGAAACTGGATTGACATTTTTGTAAGTAGTGGCACTTTCCTGCGCGAGAGGAGTCGAGAGAAATGGCAACTGCCCCTGTATATGAGAGCGATTCATTGCCCTGGGAAGTCAACCAGGCACCCCACCGCTGGGATGTAACCAAGCCCGATATTTATCTTGAGGATCGCTGGCATCCGATATTCAAGGAGATGCGGGAGAAGGCCCCTATTAACAAGATCGAAGGCTCTGATTTCGGTAGCTATTGGAACGTTACCACGCTGAAAGCTATTCAGCACGTCGAGGCATTGCCTGATATTTACTCCTCCTCTTTTGAACATGGCGGCATCACGCTGATCGACGACAACGCGCTCGCCGAACCCATTCCGGAAGACGAGAAAGTCGTCATGCCGATGTTCATCGCGATGGACCGGCCAAAGCATACCGAAGAACGCCGTGTTATTGCGCCCGCCTTCACGCCCGGCGAAATGGAACGCATGTCCGGCGACATTCGCCGCCGCACCGCTGAACTGCTCGACTCGCTGCCCGTTGGCAAACCCTTCGACTGGGTCGATCTGGTCTCGATTGAACTGACCACGCAGATGCTGGCATTGTTATTCGATTTTCCCTGGGAAGACCGTCGCAAGTTGACCGAATGGTCCGATTGGGCCGGTGACGTCGAACTGTTCCGGACCGAAGAAACACGCAAGGCCCGCCTTGCCAAAATGTTCGAAATGGGTGCCTATTTCCAGCATTTGTGGGATGAACGCAAAAACAAGGGCGAAGCGCCTGACCTTATCAGCAGGATGATCCATTCGCCGATGAAGGACATGAGCCAGTTCGAATATATGGGCAATCTCATCTTGCTCATCGTCGGCGGCAACGACACCACACGCAACTCGATGTCGGGTTATGCATATGGGCTTCACAGCTTCCAGGACGAGCGTGAGAAGCTGGAAAAGAACCCGGCTTTCATCACGAACGCAGTCAGCGAAATCATCCGCTGGCAGACGCCTTTGGCGCATATGCGCCGTACTGCGACACAGGACCATGACCTGTTTGGTGCGCCTATCAAGGCAGGTGACAAGATTGGCATGTGGTATCTGTCGGCCAATCGTGACGAAACCGTTTTCGACAACCCTGACAAGTTGATCGTCGACCGCGAAAATGCGCGACGACATTTGGCCTTCGGCTATGGGATCCACAGGTGCGTGGGCGCGCGGCTTGCGGAATTGCAAATCCGCATATTGCTAGAAGAAATGGCTGTGCGGCGTTTGCGACCCAATGTGGTGGCTGAACCGGAACGCGTCGCAGGTTGCTTCGTACATGGCTATCGCAAGATGGACGTTGAGTTGTCGCGCTATTGATATGAAACCTTTTCGACCTCTGCGGCGTATCTACAGGCAGAGCTTATAAGGGACCGTGTCATGCAGCTGAACAAACGCAAATTTCTGTCCTTCGCCAGCATGGGGGCGGCGGCGTTTATATTTGGCTGTGGCAAGGATGCGACAGCCAAGGCCAGCTTTGCCGTAACATATAGCGACGCGGAGTGGAAAAAGCGCCTGTCGCCCGCCGCCTATCGCGTATTGCGCAAGGAGGATACCGAGCGGCCCTATACCAGCCCGCTAAATGGCGAAAAGCGCAAGGGTACGTATGTCTGCGCTGGCTGTAGTCAGCGGCTGTTTGCGTCATCGACGAAGTTTGAAAGCGGCACTGGATGGCCGAGTTTCTACACGTCTATGGCTGGCGGCGTAGGCACGAAGACCGACTATAAAATTGGTCTTCCACGTACCGAAGTGCATTGCGCACGTTGCGGTGGCCACCTTGGGCATGTCTTTAACGATGGACCGAAGCCCACTGGCAAGCGCTATTGCATGAACGGAGCCGCGATGAAGTTTGTGCCCGGCTGAAGCGACCGGACACCTTTCGGCTAAGGCCTATTTCGGTCCCTCGATGCCTGAAAAATCGAGCTCGGCAGGTTTTTTTGCCGCATCGGCCTTGCCGTGGTTTTCGATGATTGCCGCAATGGCCGAAGCCCGGCCATCCTGTTTGGCATAATCGCGCGCCGAATAGCCGGCTCTACTGTCGGTTTTATCCGGATTGGCCCCTGCCTTTAATAAGGCCCGCACAGCATCAGCATTACGCAGTTGCACGGCAAGAATAAGCGCTGTTTCGCCTGCTCGGTTTGTTTGGTCTACCTCCGCGTTTTTACGCGTAAGCCAGTCGATGCCGTCGACATACCCCAATTGCGTCGCCAGCATTAAAGGCGTCGTTCCCTTTTTATCTGCCAAATTCGGGTTTGCGCCCTTTTGCAGCAAATAGCCAAGCCACGTAGAATCGCGCCGCTGGACAACAATATGCAAAGCGGTTTCGCCGCTCGTGATATCGCGGGTATTGATAATGACGGAACCCGGTTCTGACAGAAACTTTTCGGCTTCCTCACCCTTGCGGTCTTTGACGGCTTTCAGGAAGTTATAGCTGTCCGAAAACTGGGCCATGGCCGCCGGTGCAACAACGCCAACCGCCGCTGGCAACATAAGTCCAACAGCTACGGCAGTAAAAAATGCCTTTTTCAACAGAATGTGCCCCATTATTATATCCAATAATCTTGATTACCTGGCTTTAGCAGACCATGTCTGGCCTCGCTATGAACAAAACTCCGCTTTTTGCGCTATCCGCCCTTCTTTTTTTAACGGCATGTGATTCTGCCCCTTCCCAACTGCCGCTCAGCGAAGCCCCATTGGCGGGTGCAACAATCGGCGGCGATTTTCTTTTGACCGATCAGGACGGCAACAAACGCAGCTTCAAGGAATTCGACGGTTCCTACCGGATCGTCTATTTCGGATATACTAACTGCCCAGATATATGCACGCCCGACATGCAGAATCTCATGGCTGGCCTGAAAGCGTACGAGAAGAAGCATCCGGAATTGGCTGCCAAGATCCAGCCGATATTCATCACCGTGGATCCTTTGCGTGACACCAGTGCGGTGTTGAAACAATTTGTCGGCGCATTTCATCCGCGCGCGATTGGCCTGACCGGTACCGAAGCTGAAATTGCCGAGACAGCCAAGAAATTTGCAATTTATTCCAGCCGTGTCGAAGGCAGCAGCCCGGAAAGCTATCTCATGAGCCACAGCCAGACGCCCTATCTCATGGGTCCAGCGGGTGAGCCATTGGCACTCATGCCTGCCGACGTTCCCAATACCGATGCCAATGAAGGTGCGCCCGATCTGGTGGAGGCGGAACTCGCCAAATGGGTCCGTTGATGTGACCGACGCGCCCTTTTGGCAGGCCCCGATTCAAAGTCTGGATCGCGCGCAATGGGAGGCGTTATGCGATGGATGCGGCAAATGCTGCCTGAACAAGGTAGAGGATGAGGATACAGGCCGCATTTACCCGACAAATGTTGCCTGCAAGCTGCTTGACCTGCAAACCTGCCAATGTGCTGATTATCGCGGGCGCAAGGCAATCGTACCCGAATGCCTTCGGCTAACGCCTGACAAGATTGACGATTATGTGTGGCTGCCGTCAACCTGCGCTTATGTGCTGCGTGCTGCAGATAAGCCACTGCCGGAATGGCATTATCTCATGAGTGGTAGCCGCGAGACGATTCATGACGCTGGCATGTCCGTCAAAGGTCGGGCAATATCGGAAGTGCATGCTGGACCGCTTGAAAACCATATTGTCGAACAGCCTCTCTGATCCAGAAGTGGTGATTGAGGGAGAGCGCGTACCCGTGCGCATCCATCGCAATGCCCGCACCAAGCGAATTTCAATGCGTGCCGATGCCGTCAAACGCGAGATCCGCATCACGATGCCGCATTATACACCCACCAATGTTGCGCTCGATTTTGTTGCGAAAAAGCGGGAATGGATCGCCACACGGCTCAACAGCGTGCCAGACGCGGCCGCAGTCGCCCCTGGCGGTGAAATTGCCGTTGCCGGTGAAAGCCATATTATCGAATGGCGCGAGGAATGGCCGCGCAGCGTCCGGTGCGGTGAGGGCATTTTGCGCGTTGGTGGTCCCGAATCTTCCGTCGAAGCACGCATATTGCGATGGCTGAAGGCCGAGGCCCGCCGTATTTATACAGAAGAAATTGCTTATTATTGCGACAAGGCCAATGAACCCGTGCCCCGTCTATCGCTCGGTGACCAGCGCAGCCGCTGGGGTAGTTGTTCAAGCCGCGGCACAATTTCATTGAGCTGGCGCCTGATCATGGCGCCTGCTTATGTACGCCGCTCCGTTATCGCGCATGAGGTCGCGCACATTCGCCATATGAACCACAGTGCCGAATTCTACGCATGGCTTGATATGCTGTATGACGGCAACCGCAAGGCTGCTGACCAGTGGCTCAAAATGCACGGTACGGGTTTGCAACGGGTCGGACGATAAGGAAAAGCTGATGCTCGAAATGCGCCAGAAATGCGAAAGATGCGAAACCCCGCTGCCGATGGATAGCAGCGATGCGATGATTTGCAGCTATGAATGCACCTTCTGTGTGGCTTGCGTCACGGGCCCGCTAAACGGACACTGCCCCAATTGCGGCGGAAACCTCCAGCCCCGCCCGACACGCCGTCAGAAATAAGCCGATTTAGCGCTTTACGTTGCTACCAAGCGCGCCGTATTTCTTCTCGAAAGCGGTAACGTCGCCGGCTGCAAGCAGCTGGGCCTGATCAATCCAGTTATCACGGGCAATGCGGCCAGCGAACGCGCCAAGCTTGCCATCCATTTCAGCGACATCATCGGCTGTCCAGTTGGCCACCTGCGCAAAACTGGTGATGCCGAATCCTTTCAGCAGGTTGTTTACCTTAGGACCAAGGCCCTTGATCAGTTCGAGATTGTCAGGGACCGCTGCCTGGGCCGCAGGCTTCGCTGCCTTTACCTTGGGCGCAACTTCGGTTTTTGCTTTTGCCGACGCAGGCTTGGCCACTGCTGTTGGTTCAGCAACTTTAGTGACGTTGGCTTTAGGCGATGCCGGCTTGGGTGACGTGGCCCTTGTTGTAGGCACCTTTACCGTGGCCGCTTTTTTTGTGGCGGCAGTTTTTAGCGGCGGTTGAACCACGGCCTTGGCCGTTTTCGACGCTGGCGCAGGGTCGTCCATCAATTTTGGCGGGACAATATCTGGGGCGACTGGCGCAATGGGCGGCGCAGGAACGGCAGGCGATGCGGGTGGCGATACGGTGTCTTTGGGCGCGCTGTCTGATTTCTTCACGCCGTCAAGCGCAAGCAACCACCAAAGCAATATCGCAATTATAAGCACCGCACTGATGATGATTGGTAAATAGTCCGACATGACATTCCTCCCAGAATAGACCTCAGGTTTCTTGCGGGATTACGCAATTTTGCCGAAGCGTGAAAGTGCTAATCTGTAGCAGTCAAAAAGTCAGTCAGGCTGTGCCCGTTGCCGCCTCCCGCACAACTTCGCGCCAGCCAATGTCTCTCCTGCAAAAGCCACTGGGAAATTCGATGCAATCAACCGCGGCATAAGCCGCAGCCTGTGCGTCCGTGACTGTTGCCGCGGTTGCGGTGACGTTAAGCACGCGCCCTCCGTCGGCTATCAATTGTCCATTTAACTCAGCAGTCCCGGCGTGGAAAATCTTGGTCCCCGATAGTTCCCTAATATTGATGGCGCCTCCCTTTTCGGGCATCGCGGGGTAGCCCTTGGCGGCCATGACAATCGTCAACGCTGCCTGCGACGAAAACACGGGCGCTTCAGCTTGCGCGAGCGTCCCCGTCGCCACCGCCAACATCAACGCGGCGAGATCACCTTCGAAACGGGTCATCAACACCTGGCATTCCGGGTCACCGAACCGTGCGTTATATTCAATCAGTTTTGGCCCTTCGTCGGTCAGCATGAGACCTGCAAACAGCACGCCGGAGTACGGCATGTCGTTGGCCGCCATATAGGCAACTGTCGGCTTGATAATGCGCTCCATTACTTGTGCCTGCAATGCATCGGTAAGAACGAAAGCGGGCGAATAAGCACCCATGCCGCCGGTATTGGGGCCCGTATCGCCATCGCCCACGCGCTTGTGATCCTGCGCTGAGCCAAAGGCGACAACATCACGCCCGTCGGTCAGGGCAAAGAAACTTGCTTCCTCGCCAGTCATGAACTCTTCGATCACGACCGACGCACCGGCATCACCAAAACCGCCGCCGAACATATCTTCGATGGCAGCCTCTGCCTCGGCTAGCGTGTCGGCGATGATAACCCCTTTGCCTGCCGCCAGGCCATCTGCCTTTATAACATAAGGCGCGGCAAATGCATCAAGGCCAGCCAGCGCCGACGCCTTGCTGTCATGGCGCGCATAGCCTGCGGTCGGGATGCCAGCAGAAGCGCACATGTCTTTGGTAAAGCCCTTTGACCCTTCAAGCTGCGCCGCTTTCTGGTTTGGGCCAAATACGGGGATGCCTGCATCGCGCAGGCTGTCGCCAAGGCCGCTGACCAAAGGCGCTTCGGGGCCTACCACGACCAAGCCGATGTCGTGACCAGCGCAAAAGGCGATTACGGCAGCGTGATCGGCGATGTTAAGGTCGACCAGTTCCGCTTCCTCTGCGATCCCAGGATTGCCCGGCGTCGCAAAGAGTGTATCGCAATTTGGCGATTGCGCGAGCTTCCAAGCCAGCGCATGTTCGCGACCGCCTGAACCGATGAGCAAGATATTCATGTCCGCAATTGATCCCTTTGAAACCGCTGACCCGCAAGTTGCCCGCCTGTTAGCCGACGAGCGCCCCGGCGACAATGCCCAGGCGATGAGCGTGTCCGAACTGTCGCTCGCACTCAAGCGCACGGTTGAGGACAGATTTGGCCATGTCCGCGTCCGCGGCGAGATTTCGGGTTTCAAGCGCGCCGCATCGGGGCATATCTATTTCTGTCTGAAGGACGACAATGCGCGGCTTGACGCGGTAATGTGGAAAGGCGGCGCTGCGCGCCTTCCGTTTGCGCCAGAAGACGGGCTTGAGGTAGTCGCCACAGGCAAGCTCACCACATATGCGGGCCGGTCCAATTACCAGATCGTCGTCGACAGTCTTGAGGTTGCGGGCGAAGGCGCGATGATGCTTTTGTTTGAAAAGCTGAAGGCCAGGCTTGCCGCAGAAGGTTTGTTTGCGCCTGAACGTAAGAAAAAGCTGCCGTCGCTGCCCCGCACAATCGGCGTTGTCACATCGCCCACGGGTGCAGTCATCCGAGACATTTTGCATAGGCTGGCGGACCGTTTTCCAACGCATGTCATCGTTTGGCCGGTATTGGTGCAGGGCGAAGGATCGGCGGCGCAGATTGCACGCGCCATAAACGGGTTTTCCGCGATGCCCCAGGATGGTGCGGCAACCCGTCCCGACCTTGTGATCGTCGCCCGTGGGGGCGGATCGATTGAGGACCTCTGGGCCTTTAACGACGAAGCCGTGGTCCGTGCGGTCGCCAATTGTTCGATACCGATCATCTCGGCGGTCGGGCATGAAACCGATACGACCCTGTGCGACTTTGCCGCCGATTTGCGCGCGCCGACACCTACCGCAGCCGCCGAAATCGCAGTGCCCGTCCGCAATGACCTGTTGCAGCGTGTCGGACAATTTGGCTTGCGCATGTCCAACTGCGTCCGCAAGCGCGTCGATTTGGCGGCAGAGCGGCTTGAAGCACAGCGAAGGCTTATGCCGCGACTGTCTGATCTGGCCGCACCACATCAGCAACGCACCGATGATCTGGCCGAGCGGCTGCGCCAATCGCTCCGCACGCGAGTCGGCAAGGCAGAAATTGCCTACTCAGGGCCAGCACTGATGTTGCACCCACGCCTTCTGATCCGTCGTGTTGAACACGGGCAGCAGCGGCTGGATGCATTCACCCGGCTTGCCGGCAGCCTGCATCCCGAGGCCCCGTTGAAACGCGGCTTTGCACGCGTGACCGATGCACAGGGCAAGACCATCATGACACGTGACGCCGCCGTCAAAGCTGGCGAAGTCACGCTGCGATTCGTCGACGGGGAAGTAGGCGCCCTCGTCAACGGCAGCGCCGTTTCCCGACCAGTGACGCCGAAACCAAATAAGCCGCCAGTTAATCAGGGTAACCTGTTTGACGGATGATGCAGCGCATTGCCCATCGGGTAATGATGCGCCATAATGGCCTCATGTTGATGTCGTCCAAAAACAAAGTCGCGCGCCTGCATTATATGGCCAACAGTTTTCGTATGCTTACCGCAGGCGACCATGTCGTTTGCGTGGTGACGGGCCAAGCTATTCCGTTGGAGGAGCTGCGATATTGGAGCGTTGTTAAACAAGAGCCTTATGCGAGCGCAGAGGCGTCCGCCCGTGCCGCATTGTCCAAGGGCTGATCTGTTGGGCCGAATGCGCCGGGCAGTGCCGACAGCGATCACCGCCATCATTGTTTTTGCCTTTGCAGCGACGCATGTTGTTGCCGGGCCGCAAGCCTCGCCCCAAACGCAACCAGCGCTCACCGCACCAGAAACAAGATCGAATCAGGACGACTTCTGGCTATCCGGTTTGGCTGTTCAAGGCGGTTTGGTCACCGCCCGTGGGCCAAAGGGCGCTCATTCGATATTTCTGGACAATGAACAAGTGAAGCTTAGCCCCGAGGGGTTCTTTTTGTTAGGCTTCGACCGTGATGCCCCGATGCAGTCCAGTCTGGTTGCTATACTCGCTGATGGCCGCCGCGTCGAACGGCATATATCCGTCGCCCCCGGCAACTGGCGCATCGAATATGTTCGCGCGAATTTAAATGGCGCGGCAAAAACATCGGCCGAGTTTCAAGCCCGCCGTGGCGCTGAACTCGCGCGTATTGCTGCGGCGCGCTTGGTTCGCAACGAAAGCAATGGCTGGCGGCAGAAATTTGTTCGCCCAGTCCCCGGACGCATTTCCGGGCTATTCGGGTCACAGCGCATCTATAACGGAACCCCCGGCAGTTATCACAGCGGAATGGACATCGCTGCACCCAATGGCACGGAATTTGTTGCGCCAGCCGATGGTGTTGTCGTCCTCGCCGCGTCTGACGCCTTCACGCTGGAGGGCCATTTGCTGATGATTGACCATGGAATGGGCCTTAACAGTGCCTTTCTGCACAGTTCCGAACTTCTGGTCAAAGAGGGTGATTTTGTAAAACAGGGCCAGGTCATCGGACGCGTCGGGGCAACAGGACGGGCCAGCGGACCGCATTTACACTGGGGTATGAAATGGAACGACGCCCGGATTGATCCCAAATTGCTGATGCCGGCGTCTTAAACTGCTTAGCCTGACTTCCAATCGTACACGGTGCTGAAAGCCGGCACGCCTGCTGGAAGTTTGTTACCGACGCTGGCATACTGCCCCTGCGACATGGGCGTTACCGACTGGCTTGCTGCTGCCAACATGTAAGGCGACACGCGCCGGCTGGTGCATAACCCGCCATTTCCGTCACTGACGAGCCTTTCTTCAAATGCAACGCCTTGCTGGCACCCCGCCGAACGCATTACGGTCGATACCGCCAGTTGCCCATCGCCGAAATCCAGCACAAATTTGGTTCCGATCGGTACGTCATATATGCCTTCGATCAGCGCCCCTGACACCGATATGTTTCGCAAGACGACCGCATAGCGATGATTGTCATGGATCGCCGCGATCTTGCGATACATGGAAAAACGGTCGCTTCTTTGGACAGGGGGCCCGGCAGGCTGAATGATCCATTCACCCGCCGCACACCGCTCAAGCAGAACTTCGTTACTCACTGGCTGGCTATAGACATAACCTTGCACGTGGGTGACGCGCAGACTGCGGACCAACTCCAATTGATCAAGCGTCTCGATACCTTCAGCAGTTGTCTCCAGATCTAGGGCATCGGCCAAGGCAACAATGGCAGCTATAATCGCGCCGTTGCGCGAGGCCGGGTCTGTCGCCCCGCGAACGAAACTCTGGTCGATTTTTATTTTGTCGAACGGGGCTGTTTTCAAATAGCCAAGCGACGAATAGCCAGTGCCAAAATCATCGAGCGCCAGCCTGACCCCGATTTTCTTAAGCGCGGCAAATATGCTGTCAGTATCCGCGGATTCCTGAAGAAACACACCTTCTGTAATTTCAAGTTCCAGTTGTATCGGCGGCAACCCGCTAGTGAAAAGCGCATTTTCGACAATCTTGGGAAAGTTGCTCGTTGCGAACTGGCTTGGCGAAATGTTCACCGCGACCTTCAATTTTCCCGGCCATTTCGTTGCCTCTTCGCAAGCCCGGGTCAATGCCCATTCCCCGAGCGCGCCAATCAGGTTTGCATCTTCGGCAATGGGGATAAACAAAGACGGCGGTATGGATCCGCGATCAGGATGGCTCCAACGCAATAAGGCCTCAAAGCCCGAAACGATGTTTGTGTTAGAATCCACGACTGGCTGATAGGCCAGCCACATCTGGTTCTTGGCTAGCGCGTCACGTAAATCTTCCTCAAGAATGCGGCGGTCTTCGGCTGCCTGAAGCAAATCACTCGAAAAGAAACGGAACCGTCCGCGCCCGCCAGCCTTTGCAGCATAGAGCGCCAGATCTGCATTGCGGATCAGGTCTTCGCTCGTTTGCCCGTCAAACGGACTGACAGCGATGCCGACGGACGCGCCAATAATGCATCGGCAGCCGTCCACAGAATAAGGCTGCGACAACGCGCGAATTATTCTCTCGGCAAGGTCACCCAGCGTCCCGCGGTCTTCCACGTCCGGCAGAAATATTTGAAATTCGTCACCACCTAAGCGGCTAATCTTTTCGTTTGGCCCAATGGTTTTGACCAAACGATCTGCCACCTGTTTCAACAATGCATCACCGGCAGGATGGCCAAGTGTATCATTGACCTGCTTGAATCGATCGAGGTCGACCAAGATTAAAGCACAGGACCGTTTCTGTAGCTGGAATGCTGGCAACATTGTCTCGAGCAGCTTTGACATCCGGAACCGGTTTAACAGGCCTGTAAGGGAATCATAAGTGGCAAGCTTTGAGTTGCTTTCGGCAGACCGGCGCATTTTTGTAATGTCAGTGCCGCTGCCTCGAAAACCCGCAAAGTTACCGGCGCTGTCGCGAAATGGTTCGCCTGATACGGACCACCAGATTTCTGCGCCCGTCGACGCAGCCTGAACTGGCAGGTCATCGAATTTCGAATGCTTGGTCAGAATGAATGGGAGCGTCCGCTGGCTTTCATCATGTTCGACGTCTTGGAACAGGTTCAGAAAAGGCTGGCCAATTATCTCTTCCGGATTCTTGTTCAAAAGCGCAATGACGGGTGCACTCAGGTAGGTCACGCAGCCTTTGGAGTCCGTGGACCAAAACCATCCACGGCCGCTGGCCTCAAAATTACGCAATAGGAGGAAGGCTTCATCGGGAGAGCCGAAAGCGTCGCTGTCTCCACGCGCATCGCCCTTTTGTGACGTCCATCTATCGAAAAAACGGCGGGTGCCTTGGACTGGTAAACTGATGCTACCGGGCAAACCCGATGCTGATTTCGCAGACATTACTCGCTACTTCTTTCCGGTCCGCAGCCCCTGTACCAATAGGGTCTTGCTGAAAGGTAAACAAAACAGCAGCTAAGCACATAAAAAATATATGTTTTTACGGAAGCAATTCTACATAAGTCCTTGCTTCGTCCTACCAACCCTACGTTGCGAGATCATGGCAGGACGGGACGAACCGTTGGAACCATCGCCGTTCCCGGGCTTTTAACCATATCTGTAGTAACAGTTGAGTGAATCTGATGGGTAAGACAATTCTTATCGTGGAAGACGAATTTTTAGTGGCACTGAATTTGAGCCGCACTTTGTCGACTTTGGGCTTTGAACCCATTGGCATTGCGCCGGACGCCGAAACGGCCATGCGTTTAGCAAGTGAGAAGCCCGACTTCGCACTGGTTGATGTCAATCTGCGTGACGGGGAAACAGGGCCAACTATTGGCAAAATGCTGGCCCAGAACTATGGGGTCGCCGTGTTGTTCCTTACTGCCAATCCAGCGAGCCTCGGTGAAGGGGTCGCAGGAACAATCGGTTGCCTTTCCAAGCCGGTTGACGAAATTGCAGTGGAAACGGCCCTGGAATTTATGCTGGACCATGTGAATGGAGCCACTTCGACACCGCCGCCATCAATCCGCGTTTTTGGTAATGACAATGATCAAGCGTTTTCCAACCGAAGCGGTATAAAACAGAATTAAATTACAGATGACCTGACGGGACGGTCATCACAACCTTTAGCCCTGTTGTGTTCCACAGACGATTAATTTGTCCGCCGAGTTGGCTGGTTATGCCTATTTCAGACAATTGAGTACCAAATCCGCAAGAGTCCGGAGCGGAATCTACCGGAGGGCCACCCATTTCGGTCCATGAAATTACAACTTCATCATCCCGGACCGTTGTCTCGATATGTACCCGGCCATCCGTCGTGGCCAGTGCTCCATATTTCATGGCATTGGTCGCAAGTTCGTGAACGACGAGCGCAATTGGCGTGGCACTGCGTTCGCCGACCGCAATATCGGCGCCGCTAATATCATAGCGCTGCCGTCCCTCGATCTGATAAGGCTTCAATATTTCGTCCAGCAAGCCGTGAAGTGTCCCAAAATCGCGGCCTGGGTCCGACAATTCGCTATGCGGCCGGGCGAAATTATGCGCGCGCCCGAGCGCGGAAATGCGGCCTGCAAGCTGCTTTGCAAATTTTGCCGTGGTAACATCTTTCGGCGAAGATAGGCCAATCAGGCCCGCTACCACGGCGAAGATATTTTTAATCCGGTGGCTTAGTTCCTTACTCATCAACTCGGTACGCTCGGCGATCAACTTACTTTCGTGAATGTCCGTGCACGTCCCGATCCAGCGCAAAATTTGACCACTGTCATCACGCACTGGTAATGCCCTGCCCAATGTCCAGCGATATTCGCCGCTGTGGTGCCGGATTCTATATTCGATTTCATAGTCGTCGCCGGTAGCGATGCTGTGATTCCATCTTGCAAAAGCAACTTCGCGATCGTCGGCATGAAACATGTCGACCCACCCATCGCCATTTGTCGATCCAGGAATTGTACCCGTAAATTCATACCATCTGGCATTATAATAATCGTGAAAACCGTCTGGGCGCGTCGACCATACCATCTGCGGCAACGCGTCAGTCAGGACGCGAAACTTGGCTTCGCTGACAGCCAACGCATCTTTTGCACTGTTCTCACTTTCAAATTCGGCATTGGTTCCCACCCAGCGCACGATATCGCCATTTTGTCCGAGTACTGGAACGATCCGCGTGAGAAACTGGCGAAAAAGCCCGTCCGCGCCGCGAAGCGGAAAGGTCATTTCAAACGCTTCGCCTTGCTGAATGGCGCGATTCCAGTTTTCGATTACCTTTGGTAGCTCCAAGGGATCATGCACTGATTGCCAACCCCAGCCCTCCAATGCGTTGGGCGTAGATCCACAATAATCATACCACCGCCGGTTATACCAATAAATGTAGCCGTCGGCCCGGGCAATCCAGCATAAAGCAGGAATTGCGTCGGCCATCAGTCGATAGTCTACCTCACCGACCATTGCCGGAGCATCGCCCGTGACAATCTCGCTGAACTTGACCGGCTCCTGCCAATAGTCGTGGTCCGCTGCCGCCGAAGATTTTTGATCCTGATGAATCATGTTTAATTTCTGTCCTCGTCGAAAGTACATCAACAAATAATTGTTACAGCGTCGCGTTCCAATATTATGACATATTCCTGCAAACGTCGGATATACCGCAGGTATATTCACCTGAGATGAACAGATATATCTGGGGGTATCTCAATAGAATCGTAAACTTGTTAAATTTATTCGGTGGCTTAGCTGCTTCGGTTCATCTGGATTGTTTTTATGCGCGCTACTGTCACCATCTGTGGCGGGTATCGGGAAACAATTGCCATACACACGCGTTGACTCGTCGCTACTTCACAAAGGAGACGACAATATGGACATACGCAACCACGATATTGAGACCATAAACAGTCTTATCAAGACTACCATTGACAGTGTCGACGGATACCGGTCGGCCGCAGAAGACGCAGATAGCGGTCAGTTCCAATCGATCTTTTTTGAACGCGCCAATGAACGGCAACGCGTTGCTGAAGAACTGCGTCAACATGTGCGTTCTTTAGGCGGTGATCCGCAAGATGATGGTTCGGTGTTGGCAGGCGCGCATCGTGCATTTATGAACTTGCGCGACGCAGTGACTGGCCGGGATGATCAAGCAATAATTGCTGAAGTCGAACGCGGTGAAGATCACATCAAAGAGAAATTCGAAGCCGCGATGCAAGACGGCAATCTTGGCACCGAAACTCGTTCGCTGATCAGCCAATGTTATGATTCGGTGAAATCCGGTCATGACCAGATGCGAGATCTGAAAAACGGAATGAGGGCTGTTTGACACTGTTCTAAGCAGTTCTGCTTAGATAAATTTTTTCGGATATGGGCTCCATCGGTATTGCCGTTGGGGCCCTTTTAATTGTCCTGACGCTGCACAAAAGAAAACACCCCGGCGGTGAGGCCGGGGTGTTAGGGCGCTGGTCTAGGGGGGGGGAGGGCGACCAGCTAGTCAAAAAACAGTATTACCTATTTCCCGACCTAAAAATATCGTTTGGGAAAAGCAAACGCGCCCGCCCGAACATTGTTCCCAAAAAATTATGCAGCTTTGATATCAACGTCGACATCGCGATGCATAAGCAGGGCCTGACCGATGGTTGCGATAACAGTTTCGGGTTCAAAAGGCTTGGTTATCAAATAAGTAGGCTCCGGCCGCTCACCTGTGAGTAACCGTTCCGGGAAAGCTGTAATGAAGATTACGGGAACCGTCTGCTCCGCCAGAATATCCTTCACCGCATCAATGCCGCTTGAACCGTCTGCAAGACTGATATCGGCGAGTACAAGTTCCGGTCGCTCTTCGCGCGCTTTGGCTACGGCTTCTGCCCGGGTGCGCACAATTGCGATGGCTTCATGGCCAAGGCCTTCGACAATCTGTTTGATATGAAGCGCTATGATGGATTCATCTTCAATAATTAGCACGCGCGCAGATAGCGCGTCTTCTATTGCGCTGCGTGCGGCCTGGACATGTTGCCTAACGTCGTCCTGTTCAATGCCCAATATCACCGCCACTTCCTCGACGCTGAATCCTTCAACTGTAGCCAGCAGCAGGCTCTGGCGACGCTTCACTGGGAATTCGGCAATGACGCCACTACGTCCGCGCGATTCCAGAGGCGCGATCATTTCACTATTCCAGATCCGATGAAAGGTCCTGAACAACTCGGTCTTCACCGGTGCGGTCTCGTCCCATTCATCCGGGGCTTCCAATAATGCTTCCAGTGTTTCGCGCACTGCTGCGTCACCAAGTGATTGTGAGCCGGTCAATGCACGCGCGTAACGCCTAAGATACGGCAATTGAGATGCCAGTTGCTGCCTAAATGACATAGTTACTCCCTTTGCTAGCCCACCTAATACGCCTGAAACGCAATTTTGTTCCCTCAGGATGGAACAATATCATCTTGAGCGGTTTAGACGAGTATGAAAAAAAATCCTCTTCTGCCCAAAATGTGGTATTGAACAATGGGCATAACGACAGATTATGGTCACCCGGGTTCGGGCACCTTTCCGAGCGCCTGGCAAGATGGAGAGGGTCAATTGGGTAATAATAAGACTAAACGGCGCACAGCGGGACGTGGCGGAGCCATGGATCCCGAATTTGACTCGCTGACCGCAGCGTTGCGCCAGATGCATGATAGCATTACGAACGAACCGGTTCCTGAAGATTTTCTTGATCTTCTTGACCAGATTGATGCCAAATTTTCGGCGTCTAAGAAGTTTTCGTGAGCGCCCTTTCGGTGGAGCCGCTTGCCAAACACGACAAACAGGACGCGTCCGATGATTTTCGGAAGCAAATGGTTGCGCTTATTCCATCCTTACGTGCGTTTGCCCGTGGCTTGTGTGGAAACAGGGAACTGGCTGACGATCTGGCGCAGGAAGCGATGATGCGTGCGTGGGCGGCCCACGAAAGTTTCACGCCAGGTACAAACTTCCGTGCATGGATGTTCATGATCTTGCGCAACCAGTTTTATACCACGATGCGCAAAAACTCGCGCATGACCAGCTGGGACCCCGAAGCGGCAGAACGTCTGCTGGTGGAAGCCCCCCCGCAACAGCATCACATCCACATGACGGATGTGGAAAAAGCCCTGCAGAAACTTCCTGCTGAACAACGTGAGATTCTCATGCTCGTTGGTGCCGGTGGTGCCAGTTATGAAGAAGCGGCTGAGATAACGGGATGTGCCATTGGCACGGTCAAAAGTCGGCTTGCCCGCGGACGCGTCGCTCTGGCTGCATTGATCAATGGGCCAGACGAGGCCGTTTTGAAAAAAACCGCTCTTGCCAAGCCAACCCAAGAAGGATCGGGTAAACGTCCCGACCCCATTCCAGGCGTTTGATTGTAAAAACACCAGCTCCTGGGGGCGTAAGTGGCTATATTTCGACCATTGACGATGCGGCAGGGACTTATCCTGATCGTTTTAGCAGCTTTACTGCCAGTGGTTGTTGCAAGTTTTTTTCAGGGCCTCTCAACTCTGAAAAATACCCAGTCATTAGCCTTTGAACGCTTAAGTAGTACCGCAAGCGCAGTCGCCGAGCGTCAGCGCGATCCTTTTGTCATCGCGCAGCATCTTTTGCTTGCCCATTCAGCCAATAGCGACGTTACGAATGTGACCAGCCGCTGCGCTTCAGCACTTCGCGCATCCTTAAGCAGCTATCCGCCCGTGACAAACATCGCGCGGACGACGGCTGATGGCATCGTGCGCTGTTCTGCTATGCCTCATACGGGGATGGTGAGCCTCGCCAATGAAAGCTGGTGGCAGCGCGGCGTGAAAGCCGCTGGCATGACGATCACGAAGGTACCGGTTTTCGCGCCTATTGCCCGGCGAGATGTGTTGTTCCTTATCTTGCCGATCCGTGGTGCCAATGGGCAGGCCGACGGCACTTTAAGCGCCGCGATCGACGTAGGCCACCTGCGAGCTGCTCTCCAAAAAGCAGAAATTGGCAATGATGGCGCACTGGCAATCGTTACGCGCGACGGGAGTATTGTTACGCAGGGCAACCGCAGCTTGGCGTTCAAGCCGGACGTTAGTGCCGGGGAAGACCAACCTGTCGAGGCGCGCGACGCGCGGGGCGTGGAGTGGATTTACACCTTGCACAAATTGTATGGCTCGGACCTTTTCGTTGTTTATGCCGAACCGCGCGACCAATTGATGGCCTTGGCCGTGTGGCAGATTCGTGCCAGCATATTATTACCTGTGATTGCAATCCTTTTGGCAACAGTTGCTATCTGGGTGGGTACCAACAGACTGGCGCTCATATGGCTACGCGATTTGCGTACCGTCTCGGCCCGTTTCGCCAAGGGTGATTTCGCAGGCGACCGCCGCAGATTCGATCGTGCACCAGAGGAAATCGCCGCATTTAGCGCGGATTTGCATAGCATGGCGGACGTAATCGATCGCCGCAATACCGATTTGACGCAGGCCCTGGAGGCCAAGAGCTTGCTCACGCGCGAAGTGCACCATCGGGTGAAGAACAATCTTCAGATTATCAACAGCCTGCTAACGCTTCAGTCGGGCCGTGTCTATGAAGGGGCTGCGAAAGAGGTTCTGGCGCAAACCCGCTCCCGGATCAGCGCGTTGGCACTCATCCACCGGCTTTTATATGAGCAGGATAATGGGTACGAGCGCGGCGAAGTGGTCATTGACAATTTGATGACTGAATTGTGTACGCAATTGCGCGGTGCAAGCCGGTCTGCATCCAATGTCGAGCTAATCTGCCATGCAAGCAGCTTTCCCGTGCCGATTGATTACGCTGTTCCGTTAACATTATTTGTGGTCGAGGCGGTTACGAATGCATTCCGCCATGCCTTCCCGAAAGAAACACGCGGAGAAATCCTTTTGCAGTTTCATCTTGATGACGACGATGCTGTTCTCGATATCTCTGACAATGGTCAGGGCTATATTGTCAGCGACGAAATTGGCCAAATGGGCACCGAACTAATGCGCGGCTTTGCAACACAAGTCGATGGCATCCTGTCGATAACGAGTAGTGAAGGGATTGGAACACGAGTCGTTCTAAGATTCCCGCTCCCAAATGCAGCCGGAACAGAGAAGCAGCGGACAGACAACCCGCCGGCAATATAGCGACACAGCAAGGGGAGGGATGAATGTCAGGTAAGTTTCTTGTCAGAAAGCTCAATGCCTTTATCCCGCTGCGGGCTGATGGCGAAAGAGCCATTGACGCACTGGCATCAAAGCGGGTCAAATCCCTGCCACGCGGGCATGACATCATTAGCGAGGGCGAAGACCCCAGAACAGTAAACCTCATTGTCGATGGCTGGGCGTGCCGGTACAAAATATTGGAAGATGGCAGACGGCAGATTTTGGCGTTCTTCGTGCCCGGAGACCTTGCTGATTTGAATATCTACATCCTGGACGCCATGGACCATTCGATCGGGTCAATCACACCACTGCAATACGCTATGTTCACTCCAAAAGAATTTGAAAAGCTCGGTGACGAACATCCGAAGGTCTTGCGCGCATTATGGTGGGATTCGTTATTGACGTCTTCGATTCAGCGGGAATGGCTAGTCTCGGTGGGCCAACGTAACGCTGTTGAAAGCCTCGCCCATTTGGCGTGCGAACTGTTTCTGCGGCTCAAAATGGTTGGCCTGGCTGAAAATGGTCTGTGTCGTTTCCCGCTCACTCAATGTGATATCGGAGATGCGCTTGGGATGACTCAGCCCCATGTCAGCCGGACGATCAAAGATCTCAACGCCAGCGGCGTGGCAACCATCCAGCGCGGCACGCTTCGGGTAAATGACCTGGCGGGTCTGCGAAAACTAGCTTTATTCAACCCAAATTATCTTCATCATCTGTACGAAGCAGCATTATAAGCAAATAAAAAAAGGCCCGCCAGTTACCTGACAAGCCCTTCTTTCAGATGAATGCAGAACTATTATCTGTTCTGCGCGTCTGCTGCATCTTCCATGGCATCAGCCTTGGCTTCACCCTGCTTGCGAACAGCGTCAGCTTTGTTTTCCATGGCGTTTTCAGCCGCAGAATCCACGCCGTCAACTCGCGTATCAAGGTTATCCGCCTTTTCTTCCATGGCGTCAGCTTGTGCTTCAGTGCTTTCGCGAACCGCGTCAGCCTGATTTTCCTGTGCATTTTCCGCACCAGAGTCACAGGCACCAAGCGTTGCGATCGACAAAGACGCAGCAAGAATCATAATGGACTTTTTCATAAATTTATCCCTCAATTAAGTAATTAGCGGACCCGGCCGCGACGGAACATGTTGACGATTGCCAACAGAACGACTGCACCCAAGAACGACGCGATCAGCGAACGGATATCAAAATTTCCGCTGGTGATTGGTGCGCCACCAATCAGGGGGGTGATGATAAAGCCTGCCAGAAAGGCACCCACGATGCCAACGATGACGTTCAAGAAAATGCCTTGTTGGCCATCCGTGCGCATTACGATGCTGGCCAGCCAACCCAAAATGCCACCGACGACCAGAATGATAATGATATTCATGTTATTTCTCCCTTTCAGAGTGCGAGGGAAAACATCGCTTGTGCGATTTGGTTCCCATTTTGTCGGAACTCCGCCCACGTGAGCGATTAAGGCGCTATCCAGAGGAACCCTACCAACACGTCGCTGGTTAAAAGATGATGGCACATTCCAACTGAAAGCGAGGACATTATGGCTCAGTCAGATAATATGAAAAAAGCGCCGGGCAGCGGCCAGAACCGTAGCCACGGTGACTCTACGTCCAATCATGCAAAGTCAGGCAGACATACCACCGCCAAGTCCGCGCAGGCCCGCAAAGGGACGGGTAAGCGCAAAACACCGACAGAGGTACCGTCGTGGTTGGGCGCCGTAATGTCGGTGGTGGGCGTTGGCGTGGCAGTTGGCGCGGGACTCTATGCTACGCGCCATCAATGGATGCCAAAGGCGGGGGCATGGAAAGACGATTTCTCCGCTGCCTTCGCTGATGATGAAACTGACTATGAAAATTTTGATCAGACCCGACATGCCGGCGCTGAATCCATGCGTGACGATCAACCCGACGACTGGAACGACGTCGATGACATGTCGGACGCGTCATTTCCTGCAAGCGACCCTCCCTCATTCACCCCAGGGACTGCGTCATGATTGAAGGAAGCGAAGACGTCGTCCCGAGGGTACAGGAAGACGCGCTTCCTGGCCATGAAACGGCGCTCCATCCCAAGCCTGAATGGCACCCCCGGTTTTTGGGATCGGGCCGATTGGCGGGAAAAGTGGCAATGATTACAGGTGCGGACAGCGGGATAGGACGCGCCGTTGCGGCATTGTACGCCCGTGAAGGCTGCGATGTCGCGATTCTTTACCTGAATGAACATGACGATGCGCAAATAACGGCTCGCGCGGTAGAAGCCGAGGGCCAGAATGCCATGTTAATTCCGGGTGACATCGGTGACGCAGAATTTTGTCGCCGTGCGGTGGAAGATGTCGTCGCGCGCTTTGGGCGACTTGATATTCTTGTCAACAATGCCGGTGAGCAACATCCAGACGACGACATTCGCGACATTACGGAGCAGCAACTGAAGCGAACTTTCCAGACCAATGTGTTTGGCATGTTTTACCTGACTCAAGCAGCGATAGATCACATTCCAGCTGGCGGCGCGATAGTGAATTGCACCAGTGTGACCATGTATGAAGGGTCCAAGGGCCTGCTTGATTATTCTGCGACGAAGGGTGCCATCACTGCATTCACCCGAAGCCTGTCGGAAAATCTGGTTGAAAAAGGCATCAGGGTAAATGCAGTTGCGCCGGGACCAATCTGGACGCCACTCAACCCTATGGGAGGCGCACCGCCAGAAAAGGTCGCACATTTTGGCGAGAGCACGCCGATGAAACGTGCCGGCCAGCCCAATGAGGTGGCCCCCAGCTTCCTGTTTCTGGCTTGTGACGATTCCAGTTATATGTCGGGGCAAGTTCTGCACCCCAACGGAGGCACAGTGGTAAACGGATAATATTTAAGGGCTGTCTGCAATATGCAACAGCCCTTAAATCAATTCAATAATTCAGATTCAGGCGGCGGACTTTCGACCGGCGTCTCATCGGGCATACTGCCGGGATAATCGGTATCACCTTGATCTGGCACAATCTCATCCGGAGTATTACCGGGCACCTCGTTTGGCGGGCTGTAAGGCTTTGGATCAGGATCGACCATTTCTTGCATGTTCATCATCATCAAATCACTCCCAGATAGACAGCGATCATCGCGACCACCGCCAGGACCAACGAAACCGCTAGCACATAACGCACGCCCATGCCTGTCTTCCCGGCGCGGGCATCTTCCTTTTCAACTCTCATGCAGTTTCTCCTTGTGTGCATAGCTTAAAGTTAACGCCTGAAGCGCCGCTTGGTTCAAATATGTCCCGCCTCACGCTGGATCTGCCGTTATCAGAGCCATTAACCGCTGCTCTGCCGCGGTCAGGCCTTTGCGCCGCTTGATCGACAATGCGGCCAAAGCCTGTGCCGGATCATCCGTTGCTGCCAGGTCAAGCACGGCGGGATGCACATAGCTTTTGCGTGCTATGGCTGGCGTATTCCACAACACACAGGATGCCGCTTCACACGCAACGCGGATGCTCGGCTTGTTTGCCTTGCGCAACGCTTCGAGCGCGGCAACGCTGCCATGCCAGGTGCGAAACATTTTTGCGCTGATGTGCTCCACGCCCGTCAGGTCTTTCAGCCAGTTATTGACATCGCCGCTATCCAAGGGGTGAACTTCTCCATCAATGCCGATATACTGGAATAAACGCTTTCCGGGCAAATCATGGATTTTCTCCAGAATGCGCTGGAGCCTTTTGTCCGAGACGCTGCACCGGACCTTTTTTCCGCCTTTGGCCGTATACTGTAGCCTAAGCTTGTCCTTGTCGTAACGGATATTGCGCAGGAGCAGCGTCGTCGCGCCCTGACTTGTGCGAGACCGTCCGCCAATACGCATGGCGGTATGGTCTAACAGGCGCACGACGGCAGCAGTTGCGACCTCCTTTGCGAAGACATCGTTCTTTTTGGCATTGGAAAGGATGGACTCAACCACCCGACGAACCTGCGGCACTTTGCGGCCAAATTCAGATAATTTATCGAATTTCGCGCCGCTTTGCGCTTCACTCCAAAGTGGATGGTATCGATACTGTTTGCGGTTCGCCTCATCCAGACCCGTCGCTTGGATATGCCCGTTTGCATCCGCGCATATCCAGACATTGCGATAAGCGGGCGGCACCGCCAGCGCCTTGATCCGGGCAAGCTCGGACTTGGTGCTGATGGTTTTGCCATTTAAATCGAGATAACTAAACCCTTTGCCCCGCCGGATACGAGCAATGCCGGGTTCGGAATCCGAAACATAAACTAACCCGGCATGCATCTGGTTATAAATATGTGTTTAGTAGAACTGGCCACGAATGGCGCCGTTCGGAAATTCCGACGTGTTGACTTGAATATAATAAGAACCCGAAGAACGCTCGACGGAATCCTCCAGCCATTCGGCGCGGCCAACGCAGTTTTTCCATCCGCCTTCATTGGCTTTACGCATTTGGATGACCACACGCCCATTCTGTCCCTTGGCCCCACGATAAATCGCTGCCGAGGTGATATTTGAAATCCCGCGTACATCGTTCAGGTCGTAACAAATTTGGTTGGCTTCATCGGATACCGACAGTTCGGCCTTGGCGTAGCCGTCTGTATCGCCGCGTGATCCCACAATTTCTGCTCCGGTCAGGCTAGCCCGTTTTGTTTCGGACACGGCCTCTGCAACGGTTTCTTCGACCGTCGCGCAGCCCGCTAGGCCAATTGCGAGCAGTGGTGCCAAAATACCAATGGCTTTCCAATTTTTCTGCATATTGCGCATCCCGAATCTCCTTTTCGTTCAACCGGTTTTGCCCGGCGCTAAGCTCAAAACCGGAGATGGACGTGAAAGTTCCGGCGGCGTCGCCAGCCAAATTGCAGGCTATAAACGCGCAAATGGCGAGGATGACATAATCACGACTTGCCGTGCCGCTTTTGTATGATAGCAATGGGCTATGGGCGGATTTCCTTTTAGCGCGATCGTCGGACAAGACGAAATGAAGCGCGCGTTACTGATCGCTGCGGTTGATGCGCGTATTGGCGGTGTCATGATTTTCGGTGACCGTGGCACCGGCAAATCTACCGCGGCACGCGCGCTGGCCGCGACATTGCCGTTGATCAAGGTGGTCGAGGGATGCAGGTTCAACTGCGACCCCGATCAGCCGCACGATTGCCCCGATCATTGCACCAGCAACAGGGCGCGCAAAATTTCGGTGCCCTTTGTGGACCTGCCCTTGGGGTCGACCGAGGACCGCGTGCTTGGTTCGCTTGATCTTGAACGCGCGCTCGCGCATGGCGAGAAACAGTTTGAGCCCGGATTGCTGGCCAAGGCGCATCGCGGTTTCCTGTATATCGACGAAATCAACCTGCTTGAGGATCATGTTGTGGACCTGTTGCTTGATGTGGCGGCATCAGGCGAAAATCTGGTCGAGCGCGACGGCTTGAGCATCCGGCACAAGGCGCGCTTTGTCCTTGTCGGCAGTGGCAACCCCGAAGAGGGCGAATTACGCCCCCAGTTGCTCGACCGCTTTGGGCTTTCGGTTGAAGTACGCACCCCGCAGGAAATTTCACAGCGTGTCGAAATCATGAAACGCTGCGACGCGAATGAGCAGGACGGCACAGGTTTTGCGGCAAGCTGGGCAGGCGAAGACGCGAAGGTGCTTCGCCGCATCGCCCGTGCAAAGGCGGCTTTGCCCTCGGTAGAGACACCGGAAAGCATATTGTCGGACATGGCTGAGCTCTGCAAGGCCGTCGGCGCAGACGGGCTTCGCGGTGAACTGACACTAATGCGCGCCAGCCGCGCGACCGCAGCGCTTGATGGCAAAAAAACCGTTACGCGGGCGCACCTAAAATCCATTGCGCCCTTGGCACTGCGTCACAGGCTGCGCCGCAACATTCTGGACGAGACCGGCTCGACCGTCCGGATCGAGCGCGCACTGGAAGAGCTTTTCGGGTGAGCGCAACCGCGTCATTGGATGCGGCCATCAGTGACGCAGAATTGGCGCTTGATCTGTTCGTGCGGGCACCAGCAGCTTTCGGCGGGATCATATTGCGCGGCGATAGCCCGATCCGCGACAAGATGGTAAGCGATGCGCGGGCTGCTATTGCGCGCCGTGGGCCTGTCATCAAAATCCCCTCCAATGTCGATGCCGACCGGCTGCTTGGCGGTCTTGATCTGACCGCAACCCTGTCAGCTGGCAAAGGCATCATGCGCTCCGGGTTGTTGAATGAAGCAGCCGGCGGCGTGGTCATCCTACCGATGGCAGAGCGCAGCGCAGCGAATGTCGCGGCGCACATTGCGCAGGCCATGGACGAGGGCGATCTTGCGGTCATTCTACTAGACGACGGCGCCGAGCCTGACGAAATGCCGCCTGCTATCCTGATGGAGCGTGCCGCCTTTCACTGCGACCTGTCCGCGTTACGCCCATGCGCGGCGCATGACTGGCCCGACGCAAAGGCGATGTCGACCGTCGCCTCGCTTTCCAACGAACAACTCCACGCAATTGCGGTGACGGCCTTGGCACTTGGGGTCAATTCAGTCCGGCCGCTGATCTTCGCGAACCTCGCCGCGCGTGCACATGCCGCGCTCCATGGCCGCGCAGATGTCATTGACGCCGACATAGCCGCTGCCGGTCGGCTCATTCTGTCGCCTCGCGCGACACAAGTGCCGCAAATGGAGCCACCGCCACCAGAGCCGGAACAGGACGATACGGCGCCTGACAACGAGCCCGATAACAGCGAAGAAAACCGCAACATCGAAGATATCGACCTCGACGATATCGTGCTTGATGCTGCCGCCGCCGCTATTCCCAAACATATCCTTGACCAGATTGACTTGGCGACCCGGCGCGGCGGAAAGGGCACTGCAGGCAAGTCAGGGCAAAAGCAGAAATCGGCGCAGCGCGGCCGCCCGATGAGCGCACGCCCCGGCACACCCGGCAATGGCAAAAGGCTTGCGTTGATCGATAGTCTGCGCACTGCTGCACCCTGGCAGAAATTGCGCCGGCAAGCTGCCAGAGCGGGTGACAACCGCAAGATCCATATCCGCACGTCAGACCTGCGCGTGCGTCATTTTGAACAGCGCAGCGAAACGCTGACCATTTTTGCGGTCGATGCATCGGGTTCATCGGCGCTGTCGCGTCTTGCCGAGGCCAAAGGCGCGGTCGAAATGATGTTGGCGCAAGCCTATGTCAAACGCTCCCAAGTTGCCTTGATCGCTTTCCGGCAAAACGCAGCCGAAATATTATTGCCACCCACGCGGTCGCTCACGCGGGCGCGGCGCGCGTTGGCCGCGTTACCCGGAGGCGGTGGCACCCCGCTTGCAGCAGGGTTGCTGGCGGCGGGGCAGTTGGCTGAAACAGCGACGCGCGCTGGCCAGACGCCGTTGATTGCAGTGCTGACCGACGGCAAGGGTAATGTGGCGATGGATGGGACCGCCAACCGGACAGTAGCAATGGAAGAAGCACATCAGGCGGCGCGCAATTTATCGATGCTCGGGATCAGCAGCATCGTCATCGACATCTCGCCTCGCCCGCGCGAGGAAGCGGCGGAACTGGCGGCGGCGCTGAACGGGCGCTATCTGCCCTTGCCGCAAGCACAAAGCGCGGCGATGGTCGCTGCGATCGAAAGCCTGTGAGCGGTCGCTATCCCGACTGGGCCACCGATGGCAAGGATTGGCCCAATCGCGAACACAGCAGCTTTGTGCGTGCTGGCGGCTATACATGGCATATGCAACAAACCGGGCCGGACACCCCCGATGCACCCGTCTGCCTGCTCATCCACGGCACGGGCGCCGCCACGCACAGCTGGCGGGCGTTGATGCCTTTGCTGGCAAGGCAATATCGCGTCATCGCAATGGACTTGCCCGGCCACGGCTTCACAAAGTCCGGCGCGAGCGGCAATGTGACCATGTCAGGAATGGCCAAGTCTATAGCCGCTTTGCTGGAGGAGCGCGGCTGCACGCCTGATTTCATTGTCGGCCATAGCGCCGGTGTGGCCATCGCGGCGCAACTGTTGCTCGACAAAGGCTGGAACGTGCCGTTGGTTGGTTTTGCGCCTGCGCTCATGCCCTTCCCCGGCCTTGCCGCGCGGATATTTCCTTCGCTGGCCAAGATGCTGTTCACCAACCCGTTCGTGTCGATCATCTTTTCGCGCATGGCGCAGACTCCCGGGCAGACCGCCAAATTTCTTGCCCGTTCAACCGGATCAAAGATCGACGTGGAGGGCGCGAAATTCTACACGCGGCTGTTCAGCAAATCGGGCCATTGCGACGGCGCAATCCGCATGATGGCCAACTGGCGGTTGGAAGCACTTGGGGCGCGCCTTGGTGCGATTGCATCTCCTGTCTTGCTGGTGCATCCCGCGAAGGACGCGGCTATCCCGAAGTCTGCGGTCACGGATGCCGCACGGTTGATGCCACATTGCGAAATACTGGAAATGCCGGGCCTTGGCCATCTGGCGCACGAGGAAGACGCTGCGCAAGCGGCGCAGATCGTGACGAAGTTTTGGAAGGGTAAGGGGCATGCTTGAGTTTCAAACATCGCATGCGTTATTGACCGTAGGTATTGATCCTTGACGCGAGGGAGAAACGACATGGAACCGACCGCTTTCGACAATATGGGCTGGATCGAAATCGTCTTCGGCGGGATTGTCGCCTTGGGCTTTGGCTTCTGGCAATTATGGTCGATCAATCGCGAGATCGCCAAGGACAAGGAAAAAGCCGCGAAGGATGATGGCTCCGAAACAAAGTGACGGGCAAGCTTTCTGTTATCCCTGCGCCGGCGGGAATGCTGGTAAGTATGAGGTGAGGGCATTAGCCACTTGCAATGTAGGATTTGCGCTGTCAGTTTCGACAGGCACATCATTAAACGCCCCATGGCTGTCGGAGCATTAAACCAGCCCCAGATATGTCCGCAGCGTTTTAGGTGAGACTTTAGTGTGACTTTCCGCCGCTAACGCGCAACCGTCCTTGCAAAGGCTGTGCCCCTAAGTCTCTCGCGGCATCTTGTAGGGCAGCATGAATTGCACGACCGGATTGATCAGCCGGTCAAGCGAAATGCTTTCCTGAATGGCCACAACCGGCTCCCCCCACAATCGCGCGGACAAGGCCGTGCGCGCGTAAAAGGGCGAATCTTCCCAAGTCTTGATAACCGACGCATGCCCCCTGTCAGCGCGTGTCTGGCGCTCCATACCCCAGTAAGTATAGGGCATTGGCGCAACCATCGGCAGTTCAACCTCAGCCGGTGCGCCGCTTGAGTCAAAGCGCAAGGCGCTGGCAAAATGGCTGCCGTCACGCCGCTTGCCTTCGTAGATGACCGCAACCTGCTTGGCGACATGCGCGCGTGACCAGTGCCAGCTCTGAAAGCCGTTCTCGATCGGCTCACTGCCGTGATTGCTGTCGAGATAGGCGCTGCCGTTCCACGCTATGTCCGGCTGTTGCATCTTGACCTCGACCGCTGCCCGCGGGGCAATGGCCTGCCAATGGTGATGGCCTTGGGGGTCAAGTTTGAAGCTGCGGTCATTAAGCATTTCAGGCGTCAGGATGATCTGCCCCTTCACCCGCCGCCGCCACGGAATGCCCAGCCGGATGTCGCGTTCTTCGATATCGATGATCAGCCGGTCCTTGTCCCAACGCATCGCGCTTGGCCCGATTTGTAGGGAGTCGCGTTCCTGGACAGTGTCGCCAACGCCCCGCTCGGTCATCACCCAGCGCGCGCCTTTGCCGTACAGGGCGATGTTCAGGCAGCTATGGTCAACGGGCATGTCGCGGCCGGATTTCTTGTAATAAGGCGAAAATACGCTGCCGATAAACCCGATGATGGTTAGCCCGAAGCGCCCATCATGGCTGAGCGCGTCGACATACCACCAGCGATAGCCTTGCGGTGGAACCAGCGTGTCGAAATATGGTCGGACAGCAAGGCTTGACTCGCAAGCTTCCCCGACAAGGCGGCCATGGGCACCCCGGCCCCCGGATGAGTCGCCCCGCCCGCGCAATAAAGCCCACGGATCGACGTCCGGCTGCCGGGCCGGAGGAAGGACGCCGCCCACCCGTGCGAGGCCCGTCCATAAAGGGCTCCACCCGTCGCCGGGAAGAGTGTCGCGAAATCCGCTGGCGTCACCAACCGGTGCGGCAGCGGCTCCTCCAGCTCCAGTCCGCACGCGCGCAAGCGTGCCAGCATGTCCGTCGTGCATCTGTCTCTCTCCTTCGATGCGTACTGTTCTGTGTCGCCATTGGCCGGCGCGTTGACGATGATCTGCAGCCTTTCGGCCTGACCCGCAGGAACCGGCGACCGCCCCCGATCCAGCGCGCAGACATAAGCGGTTGGGCTGGCAGGTGGTCGGCCCGATTTGATGTCGCAAAACTCGGCTTCATAATCGCTCGAGAAAAAGACATTATGGTGATCAAGTTCAAAGCCGCCGGTCTTGGCATTGGCCAGCCAGACCAAAGCCGAAAGCGACCGGGCCTTGGCTGGCATCTTGCGTGTCGCGGCTGTGGCGGGGCGTCCCAGCAGGCCTGACGCCAAGGCGGCAGGATCGCCATTGAAGATGACCTTGTCGGCAGCGAGATATTCGCCGCTGGCAAGTTCGACCCCGGCGACGGCTTTGTTCCGGACGTCAATGCGCGATACAGATGCGCCGTAACGAAATGTGACGCCCTGTTCCCGGGCCAGCTTTTCAAGGCCCGCAGCCAACGCACTCATGCCGCCGTCGATTGCCCAGACCCCCTGCGCCTCCACATGGGCAATCAGCATCAATGTCGCGGGTGTCTGGAACGGGGAGGAGCCGCAATAGGTGGTGTAGCGACCAAAAAGCTGAAGCAGGCGCAGGTCATCAAAATGCTCCTTGAGCACCTTCCACAAGCTCTCATAAGGGCGAATGGCAATCAGTGCGCCGACACGCCAGAGGCCAATGCGCCACATCAGGCCGGGGGGATAGGTTTTGGAATTTTGCAGAAACGGGCGGTCAAGAATGTCGAAAATACGCCGCGCTTCTTTGGAGAAGCTTTCAAAGCCTACGGCAGCCTTCGCCCCTGCGAATTCCCCGATTGCCTCTTTGCTGCGTGCATGATCGGCGAACAGATCCAACCGCGTTTCGCCATCCCAGGCATGGCGCGCAATACGGTCGGCCTTGTGTAGAGTCACATAATTTTCTGTCTTGGCACCTGCGGCGGCGAAGATATCGTCCACGACATTGCGCATAGTAAAAACGGTCGGGCCAGCATCGACCTTTGCTCCGTCCAAATCCAGTTGCCGCACTTTGCCGCCTGCGCCCGCCTCTTTTTCGAGTACCGTTACCTCCAACCCGCGCGACGCGAGAAGCACGGCGCTGACAAGGCCGCCAATGCCTGCACCAATGATCAAAGCGGACGGAGTTTGGCGGATGATATATACCCCTGACGAAGATTGAATTGACCAAAGGCTATCAGAAGTCCAATCAAATGGACAATATATTATGTCACAATGTTCTTACATCCCGTCATGGAAGGCACGTTGGGTGCTTCGCCGGAACGCAATTCTGGGCAGTCCGGGGTTCCAGCGTTGGGCTTCACGTATGCCAGTGGTTCGCAGCATCGCTCGGCGAAAAGCCGCTGCGCAGTTCGATATGATTGCTGGGTTCGTCTATTCGCAAATTCTGTCCGCCTTCGTCGAGTCGGAGCTTATCGGCTTTCTAAATGGACGACTGCGAAGCCTGCCCGAGGTTGCAGCGTTTACGAAACTTGGATCTGACGCCGCGTCGAGATTGCTCCATGCTGGCGAATCGCTGCAAATTTCGCAGTCGCCTGATTTGGGGTTCTGGACGCTGGGCGAAGCAGGCGCTGCCTTGTCCTGTAACACCGGCGCCATGGCAATGATTCGCCATCACCGATTGCTCTACAAAGACTTGACCGATCCGCTTGTGCTTTTCGCGCAGGACCGCCGCGAGGAGACAGCTTTGTCCGCATATTGGACCTATGCCTCCAAAGGGGACAGTCTGGAGAAGGCGGCGGATTACTCCGAATTAATGGCCGCTACTCAACCGATGGTGTCGCAACAAATTATCGACGCGTATGACTTCTCCGCGCATCGCCGTATGCTTGACGTGGGCGGCGGATCAGGTGCGTTTGCATCCGCCATTCTTCAATCTGCACCCACGTTGGAAGTCGGGATATTCGATCTGCCCGAGGTCATTGCTGCAACCAAGCAGCGACTTGGATCGGAGCAGTGGGAGCTGCACCCCGGAAGTTTCAAGACCAGTGCACTGCCCGAAGGCTACGACCTCATAACCCTATGTCGGATAGCGCACGACCATGATGATGATGTCGTCGCGGCGCTATTGGCCAATATCCATTCTGCCCTTCCCGAAGGTGGAAGACTCCTGATCGTCGAACCAATGGCCGACAGCCCGCAGGCGAAACCGATGGGCCACGCCTATTTCGGGCTTTATTTATGGGCGATGGGGTCGGGACGACCGCGTACGCGCAACGAACTCACTGAGATGTTAAAAATTGTGGGCTTTGGGGAAATCAAGTCCGTTCGCACCGACCTGCCGATAATCACCAGTGCACTTGTCGCGATTAAATGACACCCTACTGTCCAATTTATTTGACAATTAAAACTGTTCCGATAGTTTGACACCTGAGAGAGTCTCCATTCTGCAAATCAGACGAGGGGCCAGGAGGACAAGACAGGTTGGAAACATCAGCCATCATTTTCGATGCACCGGGCAAGTTGTCAATGCGCACCACTGCATTGACGGCAATGGGCGACGGCGACGTATTGGTCGAAATCCATTATAGCGGCATCAGCACTGGCACAGAGAAGCTTTTGTGGTCCGGCAATATGCCAAGCTTTCCGGGCATGGGATATCCCTTGGTTCCTGGATATGAATCGATTGGACGCATCATTGACGCAGGTCCTGAGTATCAGCAGAGAATCGGCGAATGGGTCTTTGTCCCAGGCGCCAATTGTTACCGCGATGCGCGCGGGCTGTTCGGGGGCGCCGCGCGCAACGTCATTTTGGCGTCAGCTCGCGCTATGCCCATTGATGAAAAACTTGCCGAGCAAGGCATATTATACGCACTTGCCGCCACCGCACTCCACGCCATCAGTAGGGGCGAACTGCCGCAGCTGATTATTGGCCACGGCATTTTGGGTCGCCTGCTGGCGCGTCTTACGATTGCCGCGGGCGCTCCGCCGCCAGTGGTGTGGGAGACTAATTCCACCCGGCAAAGCGGCGCAGTCGGATATCACGTCATCCATCCGCAGGATGACGACCGGCACGATTATGGCCGCGTTTACGATGTCAGTGGCGACGCGTCATCCATCAACGATTTCATCGGCCGGCTCGCTAAAGGCGGTGAGCTGGTTCTTGCCGGATTTTACAGCAAGCCAATTGGCTTCGACTTCGCCCCAGCGTTCCAACGTGAAGCGCGCATCCGCGTTGCCGCCGAATGGCAACCTGACGACCTACACTCGGTACACGCCCTTATTGAAACCGGCGCGCTCGACCTTTCGGGCCTGATTTCCCGCATCGAACCAGCTTCGCACGCGCACACGGCCTATCCCGAAGCTTTTGAAAACCCTGATTGCCTGAAAATGGTACTCGACTGGAGAAACTGCGCATGACTATGCTCGACATAGAGGCTTTACGCGGTGAAGCCGCGATCGAACCGGATCCTGTTCATACGGGCGAGGTAAAGAAAGAAACGCAGATCATCGCGATCTACGGCAAGGGTGGCTCGGGCAAGAGCTTCGCACTGTCGAACCTAAGCTACATGATGGCGCAGCAAGGCAAGCGGGTTTTGCTGATTGGTTGCGACCCCAAGTCAGATACAACTTCGTTGTTATTCGGCGGCAAAAGCTGTCCCACGATTATTGAAACCTCATCACGCAAGAAACTGGCTGGTGAAGAAGTCTCCATCGAAGACGTTTGCTTCCAACGTGACGGCGTCTTCGCGATGGAACTTGGCGGCCCCGAAGTGGGTCGTGGATGCGGCGGACGCGGGATCATTCATGGCTTTGAACTTTTGGAAAAGCTTGGCTTCCACGATTGGGGCTTTGACTATGTACTGCTCGATTTTCTGGGCGACGTGGTCTGTGGTGGCTTCGGTCTGCCAATTGCGCGCGACATGTGCCAAAAGGTTATCGTTGTCGGATCCAATGACCTGCAATCGCTCTATGTCGCCAACAATGTGTGCAAGGCCGTAGAATATTTCCGCAAAATGGGCGGAAATGTAGGTGTCGCCGGCATGATTATCAACAAGGACGATGGCACTGGCGAGGCACAGGCTTTTGCCGAGGCTGTCGATATCCCGGTGCTAATAGCAATCCCCGCGAACGAAGATATTCGTCGCAAGTCTGCCAATTATCAAATCATCGGCACGTCCGACAGCGAATGGGGCACTCTTTTTGCGCAGCTTGGTGAAAATGTCGCCAACGCACCACCCCGCCAGCCAAGGCCGCTTGAGCAAGACAGTCTCCTTGGCCTGTTTTCGCCAGATGAAGTCGGCGGCAACATTCAACTTGTGCCCGCAACACAGGCAGACATGCGGGGCGGTGCTTACGAGGTAAAACCATCGCTTGAGGTCATTTATGACGAGGTGTGATGCATGACTGATCTCGTCGCCCCTGCAGGAACTGACCGTGCGCGTGACCGTATGGACGTGTCCGCTGCGCCCGATGAGGGTAGCGGCTGCCATGGCGGCAAAGAGGTCATGCTCGAGGCCGCGAAGAAGGCTGGTAAAAGCGAAATTCTAGACCAATATGCAAACGATTACCCAGTTGGTCCACATGACCAGCCACAATCCATGTGCCCCGCCTTTGGATCACTGCGCGTTGGCCTGCGCATGCGTCGCACCGCGACGATCCTGTCAGGATCAGCCTGCTGCGTTTACGGACTGACGTTCACATCACATTTCTACGGCGCCCGTCGAAGCGTCGGCTACGTGCCCTTCAGTTCGGAAACCCTTGTCACCGGAAAGCTGTTTGAAGACATC
>NZ_JBKBQV010000003.1:0-81486 GCF_046292425.1 Sphingorhabdus sp. | reverse complement strand
TGCGCCGGATTTTTCGGGCACTGGAAAGTCCTTATCTATTGTGTCGCCGTCCTATGTTGCACTGCAGCAGGCTAAGCAAGAGCGGGCTAGCTAATGATTAGAAAATGGCTTGTCAAATAGTATCATTGAAATTTTATTACAAAATCATCTATATTTGAATCATTTATTGCTGTCTCCACGCGCGCCCAGTCCCCCGGTGCTTGATTTCTGAACCACGTAAACTGCCGTTTCGCATATTGCCGGGTGGATATCTGGCCGCGCGCAACAGCTTCATCGCGTTGAATGGATCCTTTCAAAAATGCCGAAATTTCCGGCACGCCGATGGCGCGCATCACCGGCGCATCTTGCGGGAGGTTGCGCGAAAGCAACGCTTCTACCTCTCGGACCGCTCCCCGCTCCAACATCAACTCAAAGCGCGCATCGCAGCGGTCATAAAGCCACTGGCGCGGCGGCAAGAGCAGCAAGGGCCGCAGAGTGATATGCTTTCTTATGCCGCCAGTCTTCGTCGCGCGCCATTCGAATATGCTGCGGCCAGTGCTTTGAACAACCTCTAGAGCCCTGGTGATGCGGCTAATGTCGGTTGGTGCAAGGGTGGCCGCAACTGGCGCGTCGTCGCGCTGCAGTGTCGCGTAAGCCTGCTCGACGGGCATTGCACGAATCGATGCCCGCAATTCTGGGTCCACCTCTGGGATGGGCGCAATGCCGTCGAGCAATGTGCGAATATACAGCCCGCTTCCACCCACTAATATCGGCGTTGCCCCCGCCGCATGAGCCTGCGTTATCACTTGTTTGGCATCGGCCGCCCAGCGCGCGGCAGAACAGGGTGTTATTCCGCCCAAATAGCCAAATAGATGATGCGGAGCAATGCGTTGTTCTTCCGCCGTCGGCTGCGCGCTCAATATCGGCAAATCGCGATATACCTGAGCGCTATCTGCGTTGACAATTACATAATTGCCAGTCCTAGCGAGGCTCAGCGCTAATGCCGTCTTGCCGCTCGCGGTCGGACCCGCAATAAGCGCGACCATATTTTTAGGATTCGAAATGCCCATTTGCACTCTGATAGCAGCAGATAGTTTTGAGAGCGGCATAATTTCCGAGGTTAAGGACCGTTTGGCCGCAGCGGAATGTTCGCCGGGCGCACTCAACTGGCTTGACGATGCCAAAGCGGTCGACATCATGTTCGATGGCAGTCCGTCAAGCGCGCGCTCTGCATTGTCGGATATGGAAGACCGCTTTGACATTGTCGTGCAGTCAGGTGATGACCGGCGCAAAATGCTTTTAGTATCAGACATGGACAGCACCATGATCACCGTCGAATGTATCGACGAGCTGGCGGACTATGCTGGTATCAAGCCCGAAATCGCTGCAATAACGGAACGCGCAATGGCGGGAGAACTCGACTTTGCCGATGCACTGACTGCAAGGGTCGCGTTGCTTGCCGGGCTGGGTGAACATGTCATTGAGCAATGTCTGCGCGAACGGGTGCGACCCATGCCGGGTGCCGAAATTTTGGTCCGCACCATGGCCGGCTGGCGCGCGCATACGGTTCTAGTTTCTGGCGGGTTTACAAGCTTTACTGGTCCTGTGGCGGATATGCTAGGCTTCGCTGAAGTGCACGCGAATGTACTTGAGATTAGAGACGGGCGGCTAACGGGGGCATTGGCGGCTGATATCGTGGATGCCGCAACCAAGCGTGCTGTTCTGCATTCTGCTGCTGATACGCGTCAAATTGCTTTGGGCGCGACTTTAGCCGTGGGCGATGGTGCCAATGACATGCCGATGATCGCTGCCGCAGTTTCGGGTGACGGCCTTGGTGTGGGTTATCATCCAAGGCCGCAACTAGCCGAGGCAGCAAATTTCTCAATCAGAAACAATGACCTGACCGCCTTGCTATACGCCCAGGGCGTCAGACCCTCCCTTTGGGTGCACTGATTTTACGAAACAAATTGAGTGCCGCGCGTTTAATGTTATGTTGCGACGGCTAGGCGACTTTCAGGAGACAATAATGCGCAAATTGCTGCCGATTCTCATTATCCCGACACTCGCTAGCTGCTCGACAATGCAATCGACCAAGACGGCGGAAGTTTTAGAAGTTGTGACTGCTGACCTCGCCCGGGCTGATGGCAGTTGGGCAGGCGTGGCGACAATTTCCAAGCGTACTGACGGCATATTCTTCAGCCTAACTGCTGAGGCACCTTCCGCAGGGACGTACGGCATGCATCTTCATGCAGTTGGCAAATGCCAAGGACCTGATTTTACAAGCGCTGGGCCACATTGGAACCCCGCCATGAAACAGCATGGTCGCGATAACCCGATGGGCGCGCATGATGGCGATTTGCCAAATGTCGACGCAACCGCTGATCGCAAAATTACGCTTGAGTACAAACTGACAGACATCGTGCTCTCCGGGCCGATGGGTCTACTAGATGCCGATGGCGGATCTCTGATCATTCATGAAAAAGCCGATGATTATAAAACCGATCCAAGCGGCAACAGCGGCAAACGGATTATTTGTGGTGTGTTCAAATCCGGCAACCGGAGCTGATGTTAAGCCTTATCGGCGTATAACAGGCATCCCGGGGCAACCCGCTCCAGAATAACGTTGATGTCATCCTTGGCAAAAGCAAAGCACCCTTGGCTACGGCCAATCTTGCCTTGGTCATGAATGAGCGACCGGTTCACATACCACGCTGGATGGATAACTATTGCGCGCGCCTCAGCCTGATCATTTTGCGGGTCGAGTCCAATCAACCGTCGCGATTCGCCGTATTGGCCAATATATGTCTGACCGACGAGGTAGCTGCCGGCCGATGTGGCTTCGGATCCATGGACGTTCGAAAAGTTTTGAACCCAGCCGCTATGGCCCGGATCCGAACCCTTGCCATGGGCAACAAGAAATGTGTCGGATTTGCCGCTGCGCAAATCAACCACATAAAAGCGCGGATCGCGCGAATGTTTGGAAAAATCGGCAATCGCGAGCAAGTCCCGATTGCGGATGCGAGCCTTATGCGAGGCCAATGCAGCTTTTGCGCGCTCCAGTAACAAAGGCGACGGGCCAAGGCCACCACCTCCCGTGCCCGACTTGAACATTATTTCAGCTGCGGTGGAGGGTACAGTAAGCAAACTTGCACCAAGTACCGCCGAATGAATTAATTGCCTTCGTCCGATTATCATGCACTAAAGATAGGAAGCAATCCTTTCCAAAAACAGTCCTGTGGTGGCAATTGAGCGTATATCAAGGACGGTTAAGCGCATTGCCTGCCATTTTTTCTTTTTATGCCGCTTTAGCTAAATTGACGTCGAATTCCTGTGCCATTGTTGCTAAAGGTCCCATTGAGCGCGGCCATGAGGCTGCATTTCATTGCGCAGTTAGGGCATTTTCATGAAGTTCGGCAACGGCATCCGCACATTGCAGGGTCTTTTTGCGCTTGCGTTAGTAATAGCCGTTCCCAACACGGCGATTGGTCAATCGCGCGTGCAAGGCCAAGCTGTCCCTGTGCCACAATCCCAAAGCCCTATGGTCGTACCTGTTGAGCCCCAGACACCCAAGCCGGAGGTAGACACGCCAACGACCGCGGCAACGCCGGCTGTACCGACGCCGGATACTACCTCACCCGTTGCAGAACAGGAACCGAAACCGCGCAAGAAAGGGCCCATCGACGCACTGAGGCCCGGGCAGTTTGTTTGGGCAGCCCAAGATGTTTACGAAGGGCCGATGAAGATCGTAATTGTCCTTGATATTCAACGCATTTATGTTTTTCAGAACGACAAGTTGGTCGGTTTCAGCACCATTTCTTCAGGAAAGAAGGGAAAGGAAACGCCGACAGGCATATTCAACATTTTGCAAAAAAACGTGGATCACAAGTCCAATCTCTACAGCAATGCGCCAATGCCTTATATGCAACGGCTGACGTGGGACGGCATCGCCCTTCACGGCGGCTATCTGCCAGGTTATCCCGCGTCGCACGGCTGTATCCGTTTGCCCCACGCATTCGCAAAGGCCCTGTATGGCGTAACGCAGATGAACCAAGAGGTTGTTATTCTGCAAGACACATCGACCCCAGTTAAACGACCGCCACCCCCACCCATGGTTGACCCGGAAGCTGTGCCGGCAGAACCGCCTGTCGATCCGTCCTTCGTCCCACCGGTTGCGACCCAGCCGCCAGCGTCAAATTCGTCCAATGTTTTTCCTGACCCGTCTGCGTAATTTATTATTCTGTGTTTGACGTCTGCAACTTCCCCGATTGACGTTTACGCTAACGTAAAGTAGTGACGTTACTGCAACGAAGAGGGAAGGCGCTATGGCATCTATCACGCGCGATGAAAGGCGAACCGATGCAACCATCGACACGCCGGACGCATTCAATCGGGAGTCATTTACGATCTCCGATTTATCCATCGAATTTGAGGTTACAGCCCGAGCATTACGTTTCTACGAAGATCAGGGCCTCATTTCGCCTGAGCGAATGGGTTTGGCACGCATTTATTCCAAGCGCGACCGTGCACGGCTTGCATGGATATTGCGGGCAAAGCGTGTTGGCTTCAGCCTTGCCGAAATTCGCGAGATGATCGATCTTTATGACTTGAACGACGGCCGGAATATTCAGCGACGAGTCACAATTGAAAAATGTCGGGACAGGATCAATCTATTGAAAGCCCAGCGTGACGATATTGAAAGCGCAATTAATGAATTGACCGAATTTGTCTCCACGGTGGAAAAAGTCGAGGCCGCCGAAAAGTCTGCCGCTGCTTGATACGTCACCAGTTTATTTTGATGCAATTTTAAGGATAGAAAATGCCTAGCTATACTGCCCCTGTTCGCGATACGCAGTTCATCCTCAACGAAGTTTTAGGAATTGAACGCTTCGCCAATTTGCCGGGCTTCGAAAATGCCAGCCCGGACATGATCGATGCGATCCTGACCGAAGGTGCGAAATTTGTCGAAAATGTCCTGTTCCCTTTGAACCAGATTGGCGATTTGCAGGGCTGCACACGACATGAGGATGGCAGCGTCACTACGCCCGATGGATTTAAAGAAGCCTACAAGCTTTATTGCGAAGGCGGCTGGGGCACATTGTCGGCGCCGGAGGAGTTTGGCGGGCAGGGCATGCCGCATATCGTTTCCATGGCTTTTGAAGAGCTGATGGCAAGCTCCAACATGGCGTTCGCGATGTATCCAGGCCTGACGCAGGGCGCAGTGTCCGCGATCTTGGTTAAAGGCAGCGATGAACAGAAAGCCAAATTTGCGCCGAACATGATTTCGGGCAAATGGGGCGGGACGATGAATTTGACTGAACCGCATTGCGGAACGGACCTTGGCCTCATTCGGACCAAGGCAGTGCCAAATGGCGATGGCAGCTTTGCTATTTCGGGCACCAAAATATTCATCTCCTCAGGGGAGCATGATCTCACCGAAAATATCATTCACCTGGTGCTCGCCAAAACACCCGGCGCGCCGGACAGCGTCAAAGGCATTTCACTGTTTATAGTGCCGAAGTTTCTTGTGAATGACGATGGATCGCTTGGCGCGCGCAACACGCTGTCGTGTGGATCCATTGAACATAAGATGGGCATCCACGGTAACGCCACTTGTGTCATGAATTATGATGGCGCCACCGGCTATCTCGTCGGTGAAGAAAACAAGGGCCTCGCCGCGATGTTCATCATGATGAACATTGCGCGCCTTGGCGTCGGTCAGCAAGGCCTCGGTGTTGCTGAGGTCGCTTACCAAAACGCCGTTCATTATGCGCAAGACCGCCGTCAGGGACGTGCCCTTACTGGCCCGCAGGATATGGACCAAAAGGCCGATACGCTATTTGTGCACCCCGACGTGCGCCGCATGTTGATGGACGCAAAGGCATTTACAGAAGGAATGCGCGCCTTGTGCCTCTGGGGCGCGTTGCAAGCCGATTTGCTGCACCATGCCCAAACTGAGGAAGAGCGTCAGATGGCCGATGACCTGTTGTCGCTACTGACTCCAGTTATCAAGGGCTATGGCACTGACAAGGGCTACGAAGTCGCAACCAACGCGCAGCAGGTATATGGAGGCCACGGCTACATCGCCGAATGGGGTATGGAGCAATATGTGCGCGATGCCCGAATCGCGATGATCTATGAAGGCACCAACGGCGTGCAGGCGATGGACCTTGTTGGACGTAAGCTGGCGCAAAATGGTGGCCGCGCAATCCAGGCATTATTCAAGATTGTGGATGAGGAATGCGCTGCTGCAAAATCGGGTCCGCTTGCGGACCTTTCCACCCGTCTTGAGAAAGCCAATGGCGATTTGAAAGCTTCAACAATGTGGTTCATGCAAAATGGCATGGCTAACCCGAACAATATCGGCGCTGGCGCACATCATTATATGCACATTATGGGCATCGTCGCGCTTGGCCTGCAATGGCTGCGCATGGCGCAAAGCGCGCAAAAGGCACTTGATGCTGGCGCTGACAACGCTTCATTTTACGAAACAAAGCTTGTCACCGCCCGTTACTTTGCAGAACGCTACATGCCAGATTGCGGCGCGCTTCGTCGCAAAATTGAGGCAGGAAGCGAGGCCATTATGGCGCTAACGCCGGAAATGTTCGCGGCCGCATAATCGCGCTTTGAATCGCAAGACGTTAAAATGCCGGGATGATGAGTCCCGGCATTTTTGTTTTATTCGACCGGCAGGAAATCCGGCACTGACAGATAGCGCTCGCCAGTATCGTAGTTGAAACCCAGCACGCGGTTTCCGGCAGCCAGCTCAGGCAGCTTCTGCGCAATAGCGGCTAGCGTCGCACCTGATGAGATACCGACGAGCATACCTTCTTCGCGGGCCGCCCGACGCGCATATTCCTTCGCCGTGTCAGGATCTACCTGAATGACGCCGTCAAGTAACGCGGTGTGCAAGTTGGCGGGAATAAAACCTGCGCCTATACCTTGGATAGCATGTGGGCCTGGCTGGCCTCCGCTGATAACAGGGGACAAGGTCGGCTCGACCGCGAAGACCTTCAGGTTCGGCCACGCCTTTTTCAGGACCTGCGCACAGCCGGTAATGTGGCCTCCAGTGCCGACGCCCGTGATCATGACGTCAATGGGGGAGTCACCGAAGTCTTCCAAAATCTCCAGCGCGGTCGTACGGACGTGGATATCGATATTCGCGGAATTTTCGAATTGTTGCGGCATCCAAGAATTGGGTGTTTGCGAAACCAGTTCTAGTGCGCGTTCAATCGCACCCTTCATGCCCTTTTCGCGGGGCGTGAGATCAAACGACGCGCCATATGCCAGCATCAAGCGGCGACGTTCCAATGACATCGATTCCGGCATGACGAGGATAAGTTTATACCCCTTGACCGCGGCAACCATGGCAAGGCCAACGCCAGTGTTGCCCGACGTCGGTTCAATGATCGTTCCGCCTGGCTTCAAACTGCCTTCTTTCTCGGCCGCCTCGATCATCGCCAGACCAATGCGGTCTTTTATGGATCCACCAGGGTTTGACCGTTCCGACTTTATCCAGATCTCAGCATTTGGGAACATACGTTCCATGCGGATATGCGGGCTGTTGCCAATGGTATCGAGGATCGATTGTGCTTTCATGGACTTTTTCCTCTATATTGCGGTTCAAATGTGCGGGCGTTCTTAAGCTCGGGAAACAGCCCCGCCCATATTGCTGTTATGAATATGGCACCGGCGCCACCAAATACAACTGCACCGACGGGGCCGAGCATGGCAGCCGCCAGTCCAGATTGCAGTTCACCCAATTCGTTAGATGCTGAAATAGCAAGGCCCGACACGGAACTTACCCGTCCACGCATGTCATCGGGGGTGTTAAGTTGAACAAGGGACGAGCGCACATAGACTGACAGCATGTCCGAAGCGCCAAGCACCACCAGCATGACCAACGCGACCGCCATGCCGGCGCCCATGTTAAGAAAGCCAATACGGGCATCACCAAATATGCGCGTGCCGATTTCATGGCTTAGGCCGAAACCTATGGTGGCAATTCCAAAGACAACAACTGCCCATAGCATTTTAGCCCCGACGTTGCGACGTAACGGTCGAATGGTCAGCATCAGCGCCACGATTGAAGCGCCGACAGCAGGAGCAGCGCGCAATTGGCCGAGTCCATCTGGACCGACCATCAATATATCACGCGCATAAACAGGCAGCATCGCTGTTGCCCCCGCAAGCAAAACGGCGAACAGGTCAAGCGTAATAGCCCCAAGCAAAAAGCGTTCGGACCAGGTGTAACGAATGCCATCAACCATCTGGCGGACTGGATGAATCTTCTTTTCCATCGGCGGTGGGTAGACTGGTAGCACGAGGCTGAGGCTGATTGTCGCCAACAGCATAAGTCCAGCCGAAACCCAATAGGGCAGAGACGGACTTGCCGCAAACAATAGTCCCCCAGCAGCTGGACCGATGACTGAGCCGATTTGCCAGGCAATTGAGCTTAACGCTATCGCACGTGGCAACGATGCTGGCGGTACAATGTTGGGAGCAATTGACGACATCGATGGGCCAACAAAAACCCGCGCTACGCCATGCAATGCTGCAAACAGGAAAAGTAAGGGCAGGGTGAGCCCCTCAATATAGGTGAACCAGCCCAAAGCGAGCGCGACCAACATATCGATGCTGTTGGCAAGTCGCGCGACGGTGCGCCGTTCCCAACGGTCCGCAGCCCACCCCGCGACCGGTGTCAGCAGCGCGAGCGGAACGAACTGCACCAGCCCCAAAAGACCAAGTTGCAGCGACGCCTCGCGAATGGACATGCCATAATCACTACGCGCAATGTCATAGGCCTGATAGCCAATGACAACGACCATCCCCATGGTCGCAAGCACCGCCATAAATCGCGCCATCCAGTAGAAGCGGAAGTCAGCGATCTTAAGGGGATGAATTTCGGAGGAAATATCGGACATATTATATGCGCCTATCGGCTTATATTTCCTAGTGCAATGCTCAGACTTCTATCCACCTGCAAAGCTGTCTTTTACTGTCAGCGGTAATTAGCCAGCATTTTCGGGGGCGCCGTGATAATCGTTGATCGTCTCGAATATCGAGGTCAACGCCGCGCGTTCTTCGAGGGATATTTCGGGACGCCAGATTTCAAAAAGCAATATGACCCGCGTTTCACCGCTCTTGTTCCATGCTTCATGTTCGAAGCTGTCATCGAATATGAGCGCTTCTCCTTCACGCCATGCCCGTGTTTCGTTGCCGACACGAATCGCACAATCAGAAGGAATGACCAAGGGAATGTGGCAGATCAAACGCGTATTCAACAGGCCGTGGTGTGGCTGTATATGCGTGTCTGGCTTAAGCAGTGACCACAATGCAATCGGCGACCGCTGGTCGATATGGGGCATGGGCGCGCTTTCCAGTGCTGTCATGGTTACAGGACAACGCGCTGCATTTTCGGGAACGATTTGCCCGTTGCGCCAAAAATAAAATGCACCCCATTTCGGGTCGTTGATCAGCGGATTGGCAGCCCGGGGACGTTCACCATTTGCTTCCACATAAGGCGCAAAGTCATTTCCGTCCGCCAATACCTCGCGCAGTTCGGCCTGCATTTCGGGCACCGCATTTTCGATTTCAGCTAGCCAAGAAAATTCATAACGCTCGTAAAATTGGCGTTGCGGCAAGCCCGGGAAATAAAAGCTCGACGGCTGTTGCAGATAGAGCTGCTTGCGTCCCAGAAGCAAGTCCACGGCCGTGCCGACCCGGCCAGCACGATCAAGCCCAGCTTGCTCTAATCCGTCCAACAAATGTTGTTCAAACTTAACCTGCACCTGCCCCACAAAATTGCGTGCGCGGTGAAGCATCGGATGAAGCGCTGTGGGCACATTTGGTGTGCGTGCAGCTTGATTTAAAGCCGCTTGAAAGAAGGAGTTCGCTGCGCGGTCATCGCCAGACCGTGCTTTCAACTCACCCGACAGGATCAACGCGGACAGATTACGTGGTTCTAATTCGAGCTGGCGCTGTAATGCCGCCTCTTCGGCTGGCGTATCTCCTAACAGGTTGCATGATTGCGCCAAAAGAAGCCATGGCATTACATCATCCGGTAGTTCGGCTAACAACCGCCGGGCGCTGGCACCATCGCGCCGCTGAAGCGCAGCTCTGGCGTCGGTTATAATATTTGAAGCCCCCACATTCATTCTGCACCTTAACGCCAAAGGATGGGGCTTTACTAGCCCCATCCTAGATGCTTCGCTTCATGGTGTTATTAATACCCACCCATGGGCAAGGCAGGATTAATGACAAAATTTTCCGGGTCTTGGGAGCCTGGTTCTTCGCCGTTTAGAAACGCCATGATATCAGAAATCAAGCGATCGCGGTCTGTTTCAAAAAGGCCATGCGGAGATCCGGCATATTCGACGAGTGTGACATCGTCGATCATGGCAGCGGCCATCCGCGCGGTTGGGTCAATTGGCACCGTCGAATCTGCCGTGCCATGAATGATCAATGTCGGAACGTTGAACGCAGGCAGGTCGTTTCGGAAATCGGTCGAGGAAAACGCTTCTGCGGCTTTTAAAGTAGGGCGAAGCCCAGCCTGCATTGTCATGTTCCAGGCCCAGTCCAACGTAGCATTGCTGACAGGTTTGCTGAGCCACCCAATACCAAAAAAGTCATGGAGAAATGTGCGCATGAACGCCGGGCGATCTGCGATCAGCTCCTGGGTCATTTGCTCGAAGGTTTCGATAGGAACGCCGTCTGGATTATCGTCGGCCTGAAGCAAAAAGGGCACGACGGATGCCACAAATACGGCGCGAACTATGCCGGTACCTTCATAACGTGACATATATCGAGCCACTTCGCCGCCGCCCATTGAAAAGCCGACCAGGGTCACATTTTCGGTGGCGCCCGTAGCTTTCATGATATCGGCGAGGTCGTCGGTCAGACCGTCATAGTGATAACCATCCCACGGTTGCTCCGAGCGGCCAAATCCTCGCCGGTCGTAGGAAATGACCCGATGTCCGGCATTGGCCAGCGCTTCCGCAACTGGGTCCCAGCTGTCGGACGATAGCGGCCAGCCGTGAATAAGAATAACCGGGTTTCCGGTGCCCCAGTCCTTCACGTAAAGCCACGTGCCGTCGCGCGTTTCGATCATGGGCATCCGTAATCTCCTATGCATTTCAAACTGCATAGGAAACTCGTCAAAGGTGGGGACGTTCCGTCACATGCATACCCGACCAGGGTGATCAGGTTAAACTCACAAAGCTGTCCATCACCCGTTTGCGCCCAGCCTGTTCGAAGTCGATCTCTAACTTGTTACCTTCGATTACAGCGATGGCGCCATAGCCGAACTTTTCATGGAAAACGCGAAGGCCAACGCTCAGGTCTCGCCTGCCTTCGTTCCCCAAGCTTACCGCGCTGCGCGTGTTTTCGGCGATACGCTGGGGACGGGGGTTAAAGCCGCCTGAAGTCGCTGCGCGCTGCCATCCAGGACCGCGTGCGCCCGCGCGCGTCGCGTTGGCGGCGGCCAAGTGCGCAAACGGGTCGGATTGTTCGCTCCAGTTGGCGCGCCACAAAGATGCGCCGCCGGTCATGGTCTGCTCGGCCTCTATGTGGTCGAGCGGCAGTTCCTCTATGAAGCGACTTGGGATGCTACTTGTCCACTGGCCATAAATCCGGCGGTTCGCTGCGTGGATTATGGTGCATTTGCGTTTGGCACGGGTAATCGCGACATAGGCCAGGCGACGTTCCTCTTCCAGCGACGCCAGTCCGCCCTCGTCAAGCGCGCGTTGTGAAGGGAAAATGCCATCTTCCCATCCGACCAAAAAGACATTGTCATATTCAAGGCCCTTGGCTGCGTGTATGGTCATGATTGTTACACTCGCGCCGCTGTTGCCCCGGTCGTTATCCATGACCAGACTGACATGCTCCAAAAATTCACCTAGCGTCTCATATTCTTCCATGGCGCGCGATAGTTCGCTCAGGTTTTCGAGACGGTTCGATGCCTCCGTGCTGCGCTCGGCCTGCAAAACGGCTGTGTAACCACTTTCGTCCAGTATCATCCGCGTAAGATTAGCAGGTGACATATTTGCCGCTTCGTCACGCCAGCGGGCAATGTCCACCACGAGGTCAGCAAGCGACTTGCGGGCCTTACCTGTCAGTTCATCTGTCCCCACCAGACGTGCCGCAGCCACTGACAAGGGCGCGCGCTCTGCGCGGGCTACGATATGAATTTTCTCTACGGCTTTATCGCCAATTCCGCGTTTTGGCACATTGACGATTCGTTCGAAGGCAAGATCGTCGGCTGGCTGGTTTACTACACGTAAATAAGCAATAGCATCACGGATCTCAGCCCTTTCGTAGAACCGAAAACCGCCAACTATCCGATAGTTAACACCGATTTGGATGAAACGATCTTCAAATTCCCGGGTTTGATGTTGGGCGCGGACGAGGATAGCAATGCTGTCCAGACTTTCGCCTTTATATTGTAACGCCTCTATTTCTTCCCCAACCCGGCGGGCCTCTTCTGGCCCATCCCACACGCCAATGATGCGAACCTTTTCACCCTCATCCAGCTCGGTCCAAAGCGTCTTGCCGAGTCGCGCGCTATTGGCGTTGATGAGGCCCGATGCAGCAGCGAGGATGTGCGGCGTGCTGCGGTAATTTTGTTCAAGCTTGATCGTTTTTGCACCAGGAAAGTCCTTTTCAAATCGCAGGATGTTCGCGACCTCCGCTCCGCGCCACGAATAAATGCTTTGATCGTCATCGCCCACGCAGCAGATGTTCTTACGTTTCTGCGCGAGGAGGCGAAGCCATAAATATTGTACGGCGTTCGTATCCTGATATTCGTCGACAAGAATATATTTGAACTGCGCCTGATATTTTTCGAGGATATCGCGGTTGCCTTTCAGCAGGTTCAACCCATGCAACAATAGATCGCCAAAATCACAGGCGTTCAATGCAAGCAGCCGCGCCTGATATAGCGCATACATGCGTTGCCCTTTGCCATTTGCGAACGCCTCATTGTCTGCCGCGTCCAAGTCCGCTGGGGACTTGCCGGCGTTTTTCCATTTGTCGAGCAAGTTCGCAAGCCCACGCGCGGGAAAGCGTTTTTCGTCGAGATCCTCCGACTGAATAAGCTGCTTCAGCAACCGGATCTGGTCATCAGTGTCAATGATGGTGAAGTTACTCTGCAAGCCGATGACTTCCGCATGGCGGCGCAGCAGCTTTGCGCCAATGCTGTGGAAAGTGCCAAGCCAAGGCATGCCCTCAACGGCTGATCCTACCATGGCGCCAATACGCTCGCGCATTTCGCGCGCGGCTTTGTTAGTGAAGGTGACGGCAAGGATTTCTGACGGCCATGCTTGGCGCGTATATAATATCTGCGCCATCCGTGCTGTTAGCGCCGCGGTTTTACCTGTGCCCGCGCCAGCCAGCAGGAGAACCGGACCTTCCGTGGTGAGCACCGCTTCACGTTGCGGCGCGTTCAACCCGCGCAGCCATGGGGGTTCCATTTCGGAGCGATCGGTCTGGACCTGAATATCTGACATGAGGCGAACAGTTAGGGAACGACGACTTGAACCGCAAGCGTTGTTCGGCAAGCTGGCGGAACTAATTCTTGCGATGGTGATTTTGCTTTAAGTCCATCAAAGGAGAGATATCATGCGCAAGACCTTGTTATTTGGTGCCGCAGTGTTGATCGGTGTTATTGGGACTGACCCTGCATTTTGCTTTCAAAACGGGATGCCGACGAGTCCGCAGGTGCAACCTGGGCCAGAGGTGCCGACGGAGCCAGATGCTCCGGGCATGCCGCCCATCGAAGACCCCTCGCAACCAGCACCCCCGATCACGGAGCCTTTGCCGCCGGAGATGCCTCCGGTTGCCGGGGAAGCTCGTGATGTTCCCTCATCGCCGAAAGCGCCGGTGCCGACCCGCACAGATGCTCCAATCGGGCCTATGGCAACCCCACCATCATCGGGTGGTACGCAGGCTATCAGTGGCGGAACCACACGTGCCATGATGACCCCACAACCTGCGACAAAGGTATATCCGTTATGCACACGAACCATTCAGGATAGCTGTCGCAATCCCGGTGAAGGGCCAAAGGCGACTAAACGCCCGCGCCGTTAAGCCCTTCGGGCCGCAAAAGCGTAAGACGCGCCTTACCCACATTGCGGACGGTGTCGACCGTGAAACCTTTCACGTCGACATCTTCCTTAATACTGGTTTCGACGCTAATCCACGCGGATGGCGCAAACCAGCCAAAGCGGGCAAGCTTATCAAGCGCGACAGAACCGGCGCCACTTAGGTAGGGCGGGTCGATAAGGACAATGTCCGACGGGTTAACGGCAGTGCCGAGCGACAAAACTGACGATTTGCGAACGTCGCTTCGATCTTTGGCGCCAAGTTTAATGATGTTTGCCTCTAACGCATCGAGCGCCAGATGGTCCTGCTCGACAAAGGTGCAATGCGCTGCTCCGCGTGACAATGCTTCAAGACCAAGTGCGCCGGACCCCGCGAAAAGGTCAAGCACGCGCAAATCTTCAAATGATCCCAGTCTGCTGGTCAGCATCGAAAACAGCGTTTCGCGCGTACGGTCGGCGGTTGGACGGGTAATATCGCCCTTTGGCGCTATTAGCGGCCGTGACCGCCATTGGCCGGAAATAATACGCATTACTTCAGAGTCTTTCTAAACTCGATCAGGTCAACGCGCCGAACTTCGCCAACGTGGCCAGGGGCCAGTTCTCCCAACACAAACGGACCATAACGGGTGCGGATAAGGCGGCTTACTTCAAGCCCCAAATGCTCGAGTACGCGGCGAACCTCACGATTCTTGCCCTCCGTCAACGTCATTTCGACCCAACCGTTGCGGCCCGTGCGGCGTTCGAGATTGGCATCGATTTTCCCATATTTGACGCCGTCGATCTCGATACCGTGGATAAGGTCCTCAAGCTGGTCCTGACTAACATCGCCAAAGCATCGCGCGCGATATGTGCGTTCAACTCCGGTAGATGGTAGCTCCATCTGGCGTTTGAACTCGCCATCATTGGTGAGAAGCAGTAAACCTTCCGTGTTCAAATCAAGCCGCCCGATCGGCATGAGCCGCGGCAGATCCTTCGGCAGAACATCATAAATCGTCTTACGCCCGCTAAAATCACGTTCAGCGGTTAAGCAGCCTTCGGGCTTGTGAAACATGTACAATTGCGTCGGCGCAGGTTGCCCAACAGCCTTGCCATCCACAGCGACACCTTGCAGCGATTTCAGTAACGTGGCGGGCGTTTCCACCTTTTCGTTGTTCAGCGTAACGCGGCCGTCGGCTATCATTCGCTCGATTTCCCGTCGCGACGCCACACCTGTGCGCGCGAGCAGTTTCGCAATGCGTTCCTCGCCCTCCTTTCGCTCCAATGCTCCCTTGCTTGGGCCTGCATTGGGGTTGGGTTTGCGCGACGGTTTGCTGTCCCAACGCAGACGCGGTGGCTTGGTCGGACGGGCAGGTGCTTTCGAAGGAGGTTTAGCCATAAAGCGCCTTTGACGCATGTTGCTTCAAAAGTCACTGGCCATTCAGGAAAATGCCGTTAGTCATCGGCTCAATAATCTCGGAGGGGTCCGCATGTCAGTCGATTTAGCGCGTTTCATCATTTTCGCAGGCATCTTGCTCGCGCTACCGCTAATTGCGCTGACAGTTCCAGCGTTCCGGCCTTATCTACGTAAAAATCCTGTCATTACCTTTTTGCTTGGTATCTCGAGCGGCTTTCCTCTGACGTTGCTTGTAGCGACGATGACGTTCTGGTTAGCAAAGGTGGGTATTGATACTGCCACGATCGGTTTTGCTGTTGCGTTGGGTATTCCGTACACGATCAAGTTTCTCTGGGCACCTTTGGTTGACAAGCTGCACTTGCCGGTCCTGACAAAGCTTTTCGGGCAACGCCGCAGCTGGTTGTTCTTTGTACAAGCTTTGCTGTTTGTGTCGATCTGGCAGTTGGGCGCCAGCAACCCGCAACCCGGCGATATGGGTTTGTTCGCAGTTTGGGCTCTCATCACAGCGTTCCTATCTGCTACCCAAGATATTGTCATTGATGCATATCGCATTGAAATATTAGAAGAAGAAGAATTTGCCCACGGCACGGCTACAAACCAGTTCGGCTACCGTACTGGCAACCTGATTGCTGGTGCAGGAACTATCTATTTTGCCTCGCAAGAGGGGCTCGGTCTTGGATGGTCGACGGCTTATGGCCTTACTGCTTTCTGTATCATTCCCGCTATTATTGGAGCGCTTTGGGCAGGTCCGGGTAAGTTTGTTGATCGTTTCGCCCATGCGGAGGGCATGAAACCAAAGCAATGGCTGACCGAAGCCGTCGTTAATCCGTTTCGCGAGTTTTTGACGCGACATGGTGCATTTCTTATCCTCGGCTTTGTTCTTGTCTACAAGGTAGGCGACGCTATGGGGCAGGCAATGCTTAGCCCTATGATCGTTGATCTGGGTTTCTCCGACCTCGATTATATTTCGGCAAACAAATTATGGGGCTTTGGCGCGTTGATTGTCGGGTCAGCATTGGGAGCGCCATTCATATTGTGGTTGGGCATGGGCCGTGCCTTGCTCATCTCCGGTCTTTTGATGATGTTCTCCAACGTCATGTTCATGATCTTGGCTGCCACAGGCAACAGTTACTGGATGATGGTCGCCGCCATTTGCACGGAGAATTTGACCAGTGGTATCGGCCTCACGGTGTTCGCAACTTATTTGTCAGGGCTGTCGAGCATTGCTTATACCGCCACTCAATTTGCGCTCCTGTCATCCTTTGCTGGTGTAGGGCGTACTTTCATGGCTGGCCCAGCGGGCATCGTCGCCGAGAATGTGGGTTGGGTTGGTTTTTGGGGCTTCACTGTAGTTGCGGCGATACCAGGCATGATCTTGCTTTGGTTACTGTGGAGCAAGGGCTATGTTGTCCAGAGCATCCATCAGGTCGAAGCCGTCGATGAAAAGGCGTTGAAGGATCCTGTCGGACCACTGCGTATCCTTGGATTTTTATTGGTTGTGGCCGGGCTTATCGGTTTACTGTTAGCCAAGCCGTTGGAGTTTACAACTAATGTCACATGGATGTTTGCTGCAGTGTTGGTTGCCGGGGGATTATTGGCCTGGAAGGGCCAGCCCAAGCGCGTAGCTCAAACCCAATCTCAGTCAGGTATCTGATCATTCAGGCGTAAAACCTCGCCAGCGAGATATAGCGAGCCGCAGATCAGGACATTTGTCGCCGGATGTCGCGTTGCAATTTCCTTCAGCGCCTCGGCGACATCGACTTTCTCGTGTGCGCTGGCAATTTGCAGACCGGATTGCGCCAGTTGGCAAAGTTCTTTTGGGGTATGGTGCTCATGCCCCGGTATCGGCACAGCATACAGCGAGGCAATTTTATGCCTGAAGGGTTTTAGGAAACCGATCGCGTCTTTGTTTTTCAACATGCCGACAATGACATGGAGTTGCGCGCTGTCCCCCAGCGTTTTGGCAATCGCTGACCCAGCGTCAGGATTATGGCCTCCGTCCAGCCAAATCTCTGATCCAGCCGGTAATAATCGGGTGAGCGGCCCTTTGGCCAAAAGTTGCATACGCGCGGGCCAGCGTGTCCATTCCATAGCCGCTGACAAGGCTGCTTCGGGAAGGTGTATCGCGGTTTGGTGCCGGATCATCGCGACCGCCAAGGCAGCGTTGTCGGCCTGATGTCCCCCGGCCATTCGAGGCAATGGCAAATTAAGTTTTCCGGCAGCGTCCCGGTAATGCAGGCGGCCATCATATGTCGCCGCATCCCAGCTTTCGCCCCGCGCGTGCAAAATGGCGCTGTGTAAAGATGATTGCACGGCAACAGTGTTCGCCATTGAGGCACTATATTTTTGCGTCATCAGCGGCGAACCCGATTTTGCAATGCCAGCCTTTTCAAAGGCGATGCGGTCAAGCGGCGGCATGTCGGGTATACCATCCTCCTGAGCCAACAAAAAGGCTTCATGGTCCAGACCAAGCGACGCAATGCCGCAGGCAACAGGGTTGATCAGTACGTTCGTCGCGTCCAACCTGCCGCCAAGACCAACTTCGACGATGCATGCATCCGCTTTTGTCCGCGCAAAGGCGCAGAAGGCGACAGCTGTGGTGACTTCAAAGAAACTGGCCTCAAGCCCCTCTGCATGGTCCAGCACTTCGGACAATAGCGCGGTTAAAATTACGTCATCAACCAGTTGTCCCTCGACCCTGATGCGTTCGTTGAAGCGCACCAGATGCGGACTGGAGTAGACATGTGTGACAAGGCCCGCTGCTTCCATAGCGCATCGTAAAAATGCACAGGTCGAACCCTTGCCGTTGGTGCCGGAGACATGAAAAACTGGCGGTAGGTGATGGTGTGGGTTGCCGAGCCGGTGGAGCAACTCCGCAATTCGCTCAAGCCCCAAGACGTCCTTGCCCGGCGACAGCATCGTCAACCGGTCAAGCTGCGCCTGAACCGCTGGGTTAGTCGATATGGCGTGGTCAGGCATACGCTTTTCCTTTGTCATTCCAGCTTTCGCAAGAATGACAACAATAGTTTTATGGGGAGGATTACTACGCCGCCTTCTTCTCGGGCGCGAGATAGCCAATAAGTTGTGACAATACGCCGCGCAGGTCGTGGCGATGGGTGACCATGTCGATCATGCCGTGTTCAAGCAGATACTCGGCGCGCTGGAATCCTTCGGGTAATTTCTCGCGGATTGTCTGTTCAATCACACGCTGCCCGGCGAAACCGATGAGAGCGCCCGGCTCGGCTATCTGCACATCTCCGAGCATCGCGTACGACGCGGTGACCCCGCCAGTGGTTGGGTCGGTTAATACAACAATGTAAGGCAATCCTGCATCATGTAGCATCTGAATCGCCACGGTCGAGCGGGGCATTTGCATCAGGCTCAGGATGCCTTCCTGCATGCGCGCGCCGCCAGCTGCGGTGAAAATAACATAAGGACATTTCGCCCGGATCGCCGCCTTTACCGCGTCGATAAATGCTTCCCCGACCGCCATTCCCATTGAGCCGCCCATGAAGGCAAAGTCTTGCACGCTGACGACAACGGTCTGGCCATTGATTTCGCCGCGTGCTGTTTTCATTGCGTCGGTTTCGCCAGTCGCAAGTCGGGCCGCCTTTATCCGGTCGACATATTTCTTGGTGTCTTTGAATTTCAAAGGGTCTTCGCCGACGACAGGCGGCTTAAGGATGTCGTAGCTCTCGTCGTCAAATAAAGCATCAAAACGCGCAGCCGGACCAATGCGGCCATGATGGTCGCATTTGGGGCAGACAGATTGATTTTCCTCAAACTCCCGAAGGAAGATCATCGCGTGGCAGCCCTTGCATTTGTGCCAGAGCGTTTCAGCGGTCTCGCGTTTCGCGATGAAGGGAATGGCGTTACGGACGCGGGTGACCCAGTTCATATTTTCTGTCCCTGTAAAATACGCAGTGCAAAATTTACCGTAGTGCTGAGCCTGTCGAAGCACGTTTTCAGGCTAGCGCTACACCCCAGATGCGCCCTTCGACGGACGCAGTCGCTGTGCGACTGCTGCTCAGGGCTACGGTTTTGTAGTTAGCCTCGTGATGAAATGATAGCTGCTTTTAGCGACGCCACATAATCGCGCACAGGGCCAGCTGCGCCTGTTCCGTGCTGGGCGACCAATTCCACAATGGCGGAACCAACCACAACTCCGTCGGCAACACGCGCAATATTCGCGGCTTGTTCAGGTGTGCGCACGCCAAAGCCAACCGCGACCGGCAAGTTGGTATGCGCCTTAAGACGCGACACGGCCTCGTCGATACTGGTCTGTGCAGCCACTTGCAAACCAGTGATGCCAGCAACGCTAACGTAATAAAGAAAACCCGACGCGCCGTCGAGGACCGTGGGCAGACGTGCCGCATCGGTGGTGGGCGTTGCCAGCCGGATGAGGTCAATGCCGGCACTCCGCAGGGCAGGGCCGAGCTCCGGGTCTTCCTCAGGTGGAATGTCCACGCATATGACGCCGTCGACTCCAGCCTTGTTGCATTCCGACGCGAACCAGTCCCCGCCACGGATTGTCATCGGGTTGGCATAACCCATCAGCACCAATGGTGTGTCAGGATGACGTTTGCGAAACGCAGATGCGACGTCAAAGATAGCTGCCGTCGTCGTGCCACCATTCAGGCTGCGGATATTTGCTTCCTGAATGGCTGGGCCGTCGGCCATCGGGTCGGTGAATGGCATGCCAAGTTCAATAACATCCGCGCCGCCTGCGACGAGCGCGTCGAGATTGGCAGCAGTGTCGCCATCGCCAGCGGTGATGAAGGCGACGAGGGCAGGGTGTGGCTTGGAGAAGGCGGTGGAGAGGCGGGTCAAATTGTCGTCCCCAAAGCCTCGGCGACGGTGAAGATATCCTTGTCACCACGTCCACACAGGTTGGCGAGGATAATCTGGTCACGGTCCATCTTCTTGGCCTCGCGTTCAACCGCGGCGATTGCGTGGGCAGGCTCCAACGCTGGAATGATGCCTTCGGTGCGACATAGCAACTGGAACGCGGCAAGCGCCTCCATATCCGTGACGCTGTCATACCGCACACGGCCAATTTCCTTGAGCCAGCTATGCTCGGGGCCAATGCCCGGATAGTCGAGGCCAGCAGAGATCGAATGCGCCTCGGCAATCTGGCCATCGTCATCCTGAAGCAAATAGGTTTTGTTGCCGTGCAAAATGCCCGGGCGTCCGCCGGCCAAGCTTGCGGCATGTTCAGCGTCAAGGCCATGACCTGCCGCCTCAATGCCAAGCATCTCAACTTCCTTGTCGTCCAGAAACGGATGGAAAAGGCCAATTGCGTTGGAACCACCGCCAATGGCCGCGACGAGCAGGTCGGGAAGGCGGTTGATGCGTGACAGCATTTGCGCGCGCGCTTCCTTGCCGATGACGCTTTGGAAATCGCGGACCAACTCGGGATATGGATGCGGGCCAGCAGCAGTACCGATAATGTAGAAAGTATCGTGGACGTTCGCGACCCAGTCGCGCAGACCTTCGTTCATGGCGTCTTTCAGCGTACCAGCGCCGCTGGTTACGGGAATGACTTCGGCGCCGAGCAAGCGCATGCGAAACACATTTGGTTGTTGCCGTTCAATGTCCTTTGCGCCCATATAGATAAAGCAGGGCAAGCCGAAACGCGCGCAGACAGTTGCCGTGGCAACGCCATGCTGGCCAGCACCGGTTTCTGCGATGATCCGCGTCTTACCCATACGAATAGCAAGCAAGATCTGGCCAATACAATTGTTGATCTTGTGCGCACCCGTGTGGTTCAGCTCATCGCGCTTGAACCAGATCTGCGCACCTTTGCCTGCAGGCGCATCCTTGCGGACTTCCTCTGTTAAGCGCTCTGCGTAATAAAGCGGCGACGGTCGGCCGACATAATGTTCAAGCAAATCGTCGAACTGCGCCGCAAAGGCAGGGTCACTTTTTGCTGCACGATATTCGCGCTCCAGATCGAGCACGAGCGGCATGAGCGTTTCAGCAACATAGCGCCCGCCGAATTGGCCAAAATGGCCGCGATCGTCAGGTTGGTTACGGAACGAGTTCGGGGTGAGTTCAGCTATTGTCATAATCGCGCACCGCTTGGCAGAAGGCCGCAATCTTGTCCACATCCTTGATGCCTGGCGCGGATTCTACGCCCGACGATGTGTCGACCAGCTGCGCACGCGTTTGGTGCAGGGCTTGTTTAACATTGTCAGGGTTAAGGCCACCAGCAAGGCCCCATGGAAGCTTGTGCTTGTGTTCCGTGAGCAATGACCAGTCAAACCCTGTACCTGTACCGCCAGGTAACGCCTGTGCCGGTGCATCGAACAGGATGAGGTCAGCCGCATCGACATATGCGTCAGCGTTTTTAAGTGAAGCGGCGTCCCGAACGCCAAAGGCCTTCCATATCTCAATATCGACAGCACTCTTTAATATCCGGAGCCACTGCGCTGTTTCGGAGCCGTGGAATTGCACAACGTCTGGCTTTACCACCTCGATCGCTTTAGCCGTAAGACCCGGTTCCGCATTTACGAGCAAAAGCACAACCTTCAGGCTGGCCGGCGCCCGCATCCGCAACGCAGCAGCCTGATCGAGAGCGACATGGCGCGGACTTTTTTCGAAATGGACGAGGCCGATATGGGACGCACCTGCTTTGGCTGCGGCATCAATGCCGGCTTCGGTACTTAGGCCGCAGATCTTTATGTTGGTTGGCATGAAATTCCCATTAGCGGACCAATGAGCTCACGTCATGCTGAACTTGATCCAGCATCTTGCTTTTTGGCGTCGTAGATCAAGTCAAGAAACCGAGGTCAGGAAGGCCAGATTTTATTATCTTCGCACGATGTCAATTTCCGCGCCGTATCGCGCGGTTCTAGAGCGTGCCCATAATTGCCCTTGCAGCGTCGTCAGGGCTCGCTGCTTTGGTTATCGGCCTCCCGATGACCAAAACACTCGCACCATCGTCACGAGCCTTCCTGGGCGTTACGGTGCGTTTCTGGTCTGCGACAATTCCGCCGGCCGGACGAAGGCCCGGGACCACGAAAAAACCATCTTTCCACGCCTTTTTGGCCGCCTTCACCTCATGCCCCGAGCAGACTATACCATCTAGGCCAGCTTCTTGCGCAAGTGCGGCCAGCCGGGCTACCTGAAGTTCGGGGCTGTCAGATACGCCAACACGGTTTAGGTCATGGTCGTCAAGGCTCGTGAGTACCGTCACCGCCACCACTTTGGTATGTGCACCAGCGGCAGCCTTGGCATCCTCCATCATCGCACGGCCGCCGGCAGCGTGAATGGTGACAATAGCGGGCTCAAGCACGTTGATCGCCTGCATCGCCTTGGCAACGGTATTTGGAATGTCGTGGAGTTTCAGGTCGAGGAAAATGGGCAGGCCCAATTTCTGCACTTCATGCACGCCGTGATGCCCATTGGCACAAAAAAATTCGAGGCCGAGTTTCACGCCCCCCACTTGGTCTTTGATGCGCCGCGTTAGCTCAAGTGCATCATCCAGATATGGCGTGTCGATTGCTACAAAGATCGGATTGGTCATATCGGGTCCACAGCGGTATAGGCAGGGGGAGGAGACACCGGCGGGGGTGGTGGAAATGCCAGTGTGCGTTGATTGCTTTCAAGCGTAAGAATGCGGCGTTTCATGCGCCACACTTGCGTTCGATGGAGAATGTACAATGGCAGAAAGCCAAGGACAAAGGCGACGATAACAAGGGCAGGCAATTTTGTGTCAAGGCGAAGCCCGCCCCACAGACTGACAGAGACAGGCGCCCAATTGTTGGTGGCAAATACAATCAGCCCAATAATGACTGTCACCCAAATCAGCGTTTTTAGAAATCGCATCGCGCGGCCTCTCCTTTGCAGGACACACCTTATGGAAAATTTCCCACTTTGGGTAGGGGGTAGCGATTATTCCTTACAACGCAGCAGGAAAACGAAATGCGATCAGCCAAAGACTCGATCGAAAATCGTGTCGATGTGCTTGAAATGGTAATCCAGATTAAACCGGTCTTCGATTTCCGATGCTGTCATTTTGGCCGCGACATCCGGGTCGGCTTTAAGCAGATCCATCAGTGATTCGGCGCCGTCCGATTCCCACACTTTCATCGCATTGCGCTGCACAATGCGGTAGCTGTCCTCGCGGCTGATCCCGGCTTGAGTGAGCGCTAATAGCACGCGCTGCGAATGGACAAGCCCGCCCATGCGGTCGAGATTTTTTTGCATTCGCTCTGGGTAGACGAGTAGCTTGTCGATAACGCCTGTTAAACGGCCAAGTGCGAAATCCAGGGTAATTGTCGCGTCCGGCCCAATGTACCGTTCGACGCTGGAATGGCTGATATCGCGTTCATGCCACAGAGCAACATTTTCAAGCGCCGGAATCACATAACCACGCACCATGCGTGCAAGGCCAGTCAGATTTTCGGTCAACACAGGGTTGCGCTTATGCGGCATAGCCGAGCTACCCTTTTGACCTGGTGAGAAATATTCCTCCGCCTCCAACACTTCGGTTCGCTGCAAATGGCGGACTTCAGTTGCCAAGCGTTCAATTGACGAGGCTATGACGCCTAGCGTTGCAAAATACATGGCGTGGCGGTCACGCGGGATGACTTGAGTGGACACCGGCTCAACGGCAAGGCCTAGCTTAGCGGCAACATGCGCCTCAATCTCAGGGTCAATATTAGCGAAAGTCCCGACGGCGCCGGAAATGGCGCAGGTAGCGATTTCGGCGCGTGCAGCGACCAATCGCTCGCGACCGCGGGCGAATTCGGCATAAGCTTGCGCGAGCTTCATACCGAATGTCACAGGCTCAGCATGGATGCCATGACTGCGGCCAATGGTCGGTGTGAACTTATGCTCAATTGCGCGGGTCTTGATTGCAGCGAGAAGCGCATCCATGTCAGCGAGCAGCAGGTCAGTCGCTTGAGTCAACTGAACTGCAAGGCAGGTGTCGAGTACGTCAGACGACGTCATCCCTTGATGCATGAATCGTGCTTCGTCGCCAACTTGTTCTGCTACCCATGTCAGGAACGCAATGACGTCATGTTTCGTCACGGCCTCAATGGCATCAATCGCTGCGACGTCAATAACCGGGTTTGTATCCCACCATTTCCAAAGCGCTTGCGCGGCAGATTCGGGCACAACACCACGTGCGGCCAGCGCATCGGTCGCGTGCGCCTCAATCTCGAACCATATCCGGAAACGGTTTTCCGGCTCCCAAATTTTGACCATATCGGGGCGGGAATAACGTGGGATCATGAGAAACGCTTTCTGCTTGGTTCGGGAGTCGACGTCCCGTTAGCAGGCGCGCCGTTGGGCGTCAAAAACGCAGGACAAAAAAGAAGGGCGCGGATTTTAGCCCGCGCCCGTCTTGCTCAATCGATCAGGAATTTAGAAGTCGACTGACACGCGACCGTAGACGAACCTTCCGCTAAACCCAAAAGGTGATTGCGAGCTATAAGGCAGGAACGAGTTGTTGAAGCCATAGCTTACGCCATCAACCGTACCAAAAGGTAAGCGGTCCGGGTACACATCCAGTAAGTTGTTCGCACCAAAAGCAATTGAGACGGACTCAACCGGCTTGAAGCGGAATTCCAAATCCGTCACCCACTTCGGCGACAGGAAGATGTCGCCAGGTACGTCTCCCGGCGCAAGAGCGATATTGTTGTTGTTAGCCGCGGTCGAGAAGCCGCTCGGCAAGAATACCTCACCATAACGGTTTGTGCGGAACGTCAGGCCGACATTGTCATAATCCCAATCAAGGCCAATGTTCAGCTTGTTCTTGGGTTGACCGTCGGTCAGGCGATAGCTTTCCTGACGAGCAAACAGACGCTGGGCAGTGAAGCCCGAGAAGACCCGCCGGTCGGTTATCTTTGTGTCGTTCAGATTATACCCGACGCTCAAGCGGAACTGGCCAAGGCCAAATTCCGGTACGCGATAGCTGGCGACGATATCCAGACCGGTAGTCTTGGTATCAATACCATTGATGAAGAAGCGCGCGGAACTCACGCCTGTCACGCCAGCAGATGTCAGCAGCGCTAGAACATCTGCTCCCTGCAGGTTTTCTGTGAGCGTGATGCGGTCATTGATCTGGATATTGTAGTAATCCGCCGTGATGCTGAGCCCGCTAAACGGCGTGAATGTTACGCCAGCACCCAGATTAACCGATTTTTCCGGTTGAAGCGGCAATGCCCCAAGCGCAATGGCTACCGGCGACGAAACCGGAAATGTTCCGATTTCAATCAAAACGCCGCCAACATTGTTCGTTGAGGTCGCTGCATAAGATTGCTGTGCAAGACTTGGAGCCCGGAAGCCCGTGGAAATGGATCCACGCAAAGCAACCCCGTCAATAACTTCAAATCGCGCGGCAGCCTTGCCATTGATGGTATCACCGAAGTCGCTGAAATGTTCATAACGGCCAGCCAGTTGCAGCGTTAAACGGTCGGTAAGGTCAGCATCCAACTCGACATAACCGGCAAAGCTATCCCGCGACACATCGGTGGCATTAGCGGGGCGAAAGCCCGGAAACACCTGCGCGCCGCCCGCAGCGTTGAATGGCGCTGCCGAAAAGGGTCCGTTGACGTAACTCTGCAATTCGCCAGCAACGATCTTATAATTTTCGTTCCGATATTCGCCGCCGAGTGCCAAAGATATGCTTTGCCCGATGCCGATGTCCAAATTGCGTCGAAGATCGAGATTTATCGAGGTCTGTCCCGATCGCAAACCGCCAGCATCGAAACGTCGAGCGCTCGCCACGCCGCCAAGTGATGTGTTTACGGTATTTTCGATCGTGTAGTCCAACCGGTTTGATCCATAGACAGCAGACAGGTCATAATCCCATCCGCTCACTGCACCGCGAACGCCCGCTGCCGCCGAAATGTCGACAATATTACTGGCGATCAACGGAAGAAAGCCATCCGCGTAAATCGGTACGAAGGTCGTGGTCGAGGCTGCCCAGTCGCGGTTACGCACGTCTGAAGAGCGGCGATAGAAACCTGCGCCATTGCCGTCGCGCACGCCGTAGCTTCCAAAGGTGTAGAATTCGGCTGATTCCGAAAATTCATATCCAGCATTGACGAAGAAATTGAGATCTTTCGAAACGCCATCACCATAACGGTGGGCATAACGGTTGAACGTTGCCTCGCGTGGATCACCGGCAGCGAAATAATTGCGACGAATGTCGGGGCCCGACCGGTTGGTTGGGGACCGGTCCTTATATTCCGCCGTGAGATTCAGATATCCGCTATCGCCCAGAGGCAGACCGAAATTTGAGGCAAAGGTGTAGGTGTCGCCGTCGTTACGTTTGCGATCATTACCTGTATAAGTGATCACGGGGTTGTCCGACAGACCAGTCGTCAATGACACAGTGTCAACCTGACCGACGTCTTCCATCTCGGTGATGTATTTGCCAAAGGTCGCCTGTGCGCGACCGCCAATGCCTTTTTTGAGCTGCACGTTGATAACGCCAGCAATGGCATCGGAGCCATATTGCGATGCTGCGCCGTCACGCAGAACTTCGATGCGTTCGATGGCGAGTGGCGGAATTGTATTCAAATCTACGGCGGTTGAGCCACGGCCAACCGAACCATTCAGATTGACCAGAGCAGATTGATGTCGGCGTTTGCCGTTAATGAGCACCAGTACCTGATCCGGCGCAAGCCCACGCAACGTTGCGGGACGAAGCGAGTCTGTTCCGTCGGTCAGCGATGGCTGCGGGAAGTTGAACGAGGGCACAAGCTGGTTCAGCAATTTGTTTGTCTCGGTCTGGCCGCTGTTCAGCAAGGCATCGCCCGAAATAACATCGACAGGGACTGTACTGTCAGCAACGGTCCGGTCCGTCCGGCGGGTACCAGTTACGATGATCGCATCTGCGCCAGTCGCTTCTTCAACGGCAGGCTCTTGGACCGAATTATTCTGCTGGGCAAAAGCAGGGCTGGCGGCAGCCATGAAAAGCGCAGTGGACGAAACCGTCACTGCGAGTGCTGAAATTAGCCTGTGCGTTGTCATTATCATTTCCCCGGTTTGTTCGTTTATTCGGTTTGGAAAGATAAATCTGGCACTTTGATGCTCTGAATTCCAGTAAACTCGCAATTTCACGCCATTTTGGTTGCCATCTGTGACTTTATAGCAACGGCGCGGGGTCTGGAAGTTGCATTTAGCTGTGGATTGCTGAAATCGCTGCTTTGCGAGGGCAGATTGGCTCGCTATCGGAGCACGGATGTCTGATATTGTTGACGCTCCTGCAGAAGATCCATTTGACGCGATTGTTGACGCGCCGTTCGATGCGGCTTTGTCGGAACGCTACTTAATCTATGCTATGTCAACCATTACGGCGCGTTCACTGCCCGATCTGCGCGACGGTCTTAAGCCAGTACACAGGCGGTTATTGTGGGCAATGCGGCTGTTAAAACTGGACCCGGCCAGTGGGTACAAAAAATGCGCGCGTGTCGTTGGTGATGTAATCGGCAAATACCACCCGCATGGTGACCAGTCCGTCTATGACGCGATGGTCCGCCTCGCGCAGACATTTTCGCTGCGTTATCCTTTAGTTGATGGCCAAGGCAATTTTGGAAATATCGACGGTGATAATGCCGCGGCCTATCGATATACCGAAGCGCGGCTGACCCGCACCGCAATTGAGCTCATGAACGGGCTTGACGAAAATGCGACGGATTTTCGGCCCACCTACAATGGCGAAGATGAAGAGCCCGAGGTTATGCCCGGCCTTTTCCCGAACTTGCTTGCCAACGGTGCAAGCGGCATCGCGGTGGGTATGGCAACGAGCATTCCGTCTCATAATGTTGCCGAGATTATTGACGCGGCGATGGTGTTGATCGACAATCCGCAGGCCAGCCATGAGCAGTTGATGGAAATCGTACGCGGCCCTGATTTCGCAACTGGCGGTGTGCTAGTTGATAGCCATGCGGTCATTAGCGCGGCTTATGCAAGTGGTCGTGGCGCGATGCGGGTGCGTGCGCGCTTTTCAAACGGTTGGCTTGACGACAATAAATGGGAACCGACGGGTGTCGAGAAGCTGCCTGGCGGGACCTGGCAGCTTGTGGTGTCGGAGATTCCTTATCAGGTCCAAAAGGGCAAGCTGATCGAACAGATTGCCCAGCTAATCGCTGACAAGAAACTTCCAATCCTCGATGACATCCGCGACGAAAGCGATGAACAAATCCGCATCGTTCTCGTGCCGAAAAGCCGGAATGTCGACCCCGACGACCTGAAAAATGCCTTGTTCCGCTTGACCGATCTGGAAACACGCTTCTCTCTGAACATGAATGTGTTGGATGCTGATCGTACGCCAAAGGTCATGGGACTGGGCGAAGTGCTGCTCCGCTGGTTGAAACACCAGATCGAAGTTCTTGTCCGTAAGTCACAGCATCGGTTGGAAAAGATCGATTCTCGGCTTGAACTTCTTCAGGGCTACATCATTGCATTTCTCAATCTTGATCGCATCATTGAGATTATTCGTACCGAAGATGAGCCAAAGCCTGTGATGATGGCCGACTTCCAGTTGAACGATCGCCAGGCAGAGGCAATACTTAACATGCGCCTGCGGTCGCTCCGCAGGCTTGAGGAAATGGAACTGAGGCGTGAGCTTGAAGCATTGCAGGCCGAACGCGAAGAACTCGTAAAGCTGATCGAAAGCCCAGCGCTCCAAAAGAAGCGGCTGAAAAAAGACCTGTCTGCAATGCGGAAAAATTACGCCCAGGAAACGGATCTCGGCCGACGCCGGACAAGCCTTGAAGAAGCGGGTCAAGCACGCGAAATTTCGCTTGAGGCGTTTGTCGAACGCGAGCCCGTGACAGTCATCATGTCGAAGCGCGGTTGGATCAAGGCAATGAAGGGCCATGTCGATTTGTCTGCACGCGCTGACTTCAAATTCAAGGAAGGCGACGGCCCAGCCTTTGCGTTCCATGCGCAGACCACTGACAAGATCCTAATCGCGACTGCCAATGGCCGCTTTTATACTTTGGGTGCAGATAAGCTGCCCGGTGCGCGTGGTTTTGGCGAGCCGGTCGGTACGATGATCGATATCGAAACAGGGAATGACATCGTTGCCGTTCTTCCGGCAATTGCAAATGGACGCATGCTGCTTGCAGCGTCGACTGGCAAAGGCTTTATTGCGCGCATGAGCGACGTCATTGCGGAGACCCGCAAGGGCAGGGGAGTCGTTACGCTTAAGCCAGGAACACGGCTCAAGGTCGTGCGCCTGGCGCCACCTGAGACCTCGGACGAAGCTATACTGCGCGATCAATATGTCGCAGTGGTAGGCGATAACCGGAAATTGGTGGTTTTCCCTATCACTGAGATTCCCGAAATGTCCAAAGGGCAGGGCGTTACGTTGCAACGCTATAAAGACGGCGGGTTGGCTGATGCCATTTGCTTCCTCATGAGCGAAGGCCTGAGCTGGGCTATGGGCGGTGACAGCGGCCGGATGCGTACCGAGAACGATATGTCGCTGTGGCGTGTCGCCCGCGGCGCTGCCGGTAGGTTGCCGCCGCAAGGCTTTCCCCGAAACAACCGGTTCGACTGAAATTAGCTAGATATTAACCAAGCAATGAGTGACGATTTTTTACAATCGCTCTCCATAGCGACGGACAATGAAAAATGTCGGTCGCCTTCCAAATTTAGCAGACGTGCTTCCAAAAACCGTACTTTGTAGTGGCGTGCCGGCTGCAGCCGACATGATTCCAGCACATTTTACTTGGTTGACCACGCTACCTATTGCGGCCGCGCTGTTCCGAATTAATCGCGAGATTGTCGAGCGGGTGATAACCAACGCCAAATTTGACGAACTGGTTCTAGGGTTTGCCCGTGCCTCAGGACTTGACATCGCCAGATTGGCTGACCGAATAATGGCAATGGCCGAAGAAAAGTGTGACGCGCATTTCGAATGCTGGCGTTCAAACGACATGATTCATCCCCGCGAGTTGGAAATTAGCATCGCCCGGTTCAGAGCCGATAGTGACATTTTTTTGCTGTCGATATTCGATCGTACCGCCGAGGCACTTGGCCAGTCAAATTTACGCCGCGAAATGTTGAGTGACAGCCTGACGGGCTTTTGCAATCGCACCGGCTTTGAAGAACAGGTTGAAGATTCCGTTTCCCGCATGCTGGCATCAGGTGCCGTCCAGGCATATGCTATCATCCTTGTTGATCTCGCGCGTTTCAGCCGGGTCAACGAATCGGTTGGCGCAGTGGCAGGCGATGAACTAATCATCACGGTCGCCCGACGTTTAAATGCACGTATTAGAAGCAACGAAATTCTTGGCCGTCTGGGCAGTAACGAATTTGCGTTGTTTGTTCAGTTGGACAGGGATCAAACCGACGTTGCAAATATTGCAGAGCGGTTAAGCGATGCTTTTGTTGATCCGTGCAAACTATCCAATCTTGAAATACAAATGGAGTGCGCACTGGCTGCGGCAGTTGGTGTTGTTGGGTTAGACAACCCGACCGACACGTTGCGACATGCACAAATCGCCCTTAAACGGGCGAAATCTTCAAAGTCCTTTGAATTATACGCCGCAGGTTCAGTCGATATGGAACGGCGCAGGTTTAGTATGGAGACAGATTTGCGGCGTGCGCTGCAACGCGGCGAGCTGCAACTGCATTATCAGCCACTCGTTGACCTCGATACCGGTGCATTAAGCGGCTTTGAGGCGTTGGCGCGATGGGACCATCCGGACCTTGGACCGATATCGCCTGTTGATTTCATCCCGGTCGCGGAAGAAAGCGGATTGATCGTTCCTTTGGGCCGGTGGGCTCTGGAGCAGGCTGCACAAACGATATCGAAATGGGATGCGCGGTTTGACCGACGGCAAGACTTCCGAATCTCGGTAAACCTCTCAGCCGTACAGATGCAGCGCGATGATGTTTTCGACGCCGTGTCGGGTGCCCTTAAGGGCGCAGATGTGTCCGGAAATCGGATGACGATTGAACTCACCGAAAGCGCATTCATAAATGATCCTGACGGAGCGAAGAAGTTACTCGACGCCCTCAAGGGGTTGGACACCGACGTTGCAATGGATGATTTTGGCACCGGCTATTCCAATCTGGCATTTTTGCAGCAACTGCCAATCGATGTGCTGAAAATTGATCGAAGTTTCGTGACAGAAATGACCGTAAATAAGGACAAGCGCGCGATTGTGCGTACTGTGCTTTCTCTGGCCCGGGCACTTGGTATGAAGACGACCGCTGAAGGCATCGAAAGCGAAGAAATATCGCTCGTTCTCAGGCGGCTCGGCTGTTCGGTTGGGCAGGGGTTCTTCTATGCCCGGCCACTCACTGAAGAAGACGCTTATACTTTCCTGATGGCAGATAAGGCTGCCTTAACGTTTTGAACCGCGATGTCGTGCTGGCGTTCGGCATCGGGAAAATCCTCGGATATCCAGACGGTCTCAATGGCGCGCAGCGTTTTTGCAACCAAGGGACCTGCTGGTAATCCCATGGCGATGAGCGCTCCACCTTTGATCGACAGGGTTGGGCTTTTCCATTGTTCCAGCCGCAAGAGACATTGCTGCACATCGCTGTCGCAAGCGTATAGCATCGTCACATCGCGGGCTGTTTCGATATCCGCACGATAGGCAATTTTGCGAACGTTGTGCGGCTTGGGCGCAGGCGCCGCCAGCCGTCGCGCGAAGCCCTCACGCATCCTGTTGGAAAGTTTCAACCGCGCGGCGACTTTGTCGACTGCAGCGGCGTCACACGTTAGAAGCGTTAAGTACCGGGCAGGGAGCGATATAGGCTGCCCGCACTGCGCCTCGCGCGTGACAAGGCGTCGCAAATCATTGGCGGCACTGTCGGAAAGTTCAGGCAGAAATGGGCTGAAAATACCGTTAGAGATCATCAACTCTACCGATGCCACAGGGTCGATTAAGCCTAAAATGCGGGTGAGTTCCTGTGCAATCCGTTCGCGCGACAACGCGGTCAGGCCATGCGCCCCCTTGGCACACGCAACTACTGCTTCCGCGTCAAGCTCTCCTCTCCCATATCGGGCTAGAAAGCGGAAATAGCGGAGTATGCGCAGGAAATCCTCCGCAATGCGCTGATTTGCGTCACCAATGAAACGTAGCTTTTGCGCTGCTAAATCCGCGAGCCCGTTAAAATAATCGAATATTTCGCCGCTTTCGGGGTCAGCATATAAGGCGTTGATTGTGAAGTCGCGTCGCGCGGCATCTTCCTGCCAATCTGTTGAAAAAGCTACCGTCGCACGTCGCCCGTCGGTGGCGACATCACGGCGTAGCGTCGTTATCTCATAATTGTTGCCATCAATGGCTGCGGTGACGGTGCCGTGGTCAATGCCAGTAGGAATTGCTTTGATGCCGCCCGCTTCGAGCCTGTCGATCACGTCAAGTGGCAGTAACGTGGTCGCTATGTCGACATCGGATACGGGCAGTCCAAGAAGCGTATCACGCACCGCGCCCCCGACGTATCGCGGCCCACCGTCGAAATCGTTAAGTGTCGCGAGAACCTTTTTTAGTCCATCGCGGTGTTGCCATTCTGCATCGGGAAGCCGCCCGGCCATTACGCGAACCGACGCACTAGATTGGCGATGATGCCCGCAGTCACTCCCCATATGCGGCGTTCGCCCCACTGAATGTCATAATAGCTGCGTTGCTGCCCATTCCATGCCACCTGTTTCTTGATGGAATTGGCTGGATCAAGTAGAAAGGCAAGTGGGACTTCGAAATAGTCGTGGACTTCTTCAGGATTGGGTAACAGAGCGAGATCGGCAGGAATGACACCCACAACCGGTGTGATGCTATAGCCGCTGCCTGAATAATAAGTGTCTGCAACACCTAGCACTTCCACATGCGCTGGATAAATGTTCAACTCTTCATGTGCCTCCCGTAGAGCGGCGGCAACGGTGCTTTCATCTCCGTCATCGACCTTGCCGCCTGGGAAGGCCACTTGGCCCGCATGGCTGCGCAACCAGGTAGGTCGCTGGGTTAATATCACGCCCGGCTCTGGCCTGTCAGTGATTGGTATCAGGACAGCGGCCGCGCGGTGGTTTTCCGAACCCAAGTGACGTTCGTCTTCAATTTCGATGATAAGCGCAGGATCAAGCGCCGACTGCAGCCGGTAACGCCAATTCATACAGGGGAAACCAAATGAAACTGGACGCCTTTACTCCAAATGCTCGGCGATTCCGGGTTCTCTGCCAGTGCCAAATTGGCCAGTTCATAGTACACCGGACGAGCAAGCTTGGCCCATAGCCCGGCTCGTACATGCAAATATAACAGGCCACCGCGCATCTCGATGAGATGGTCCGCATCAGCCACAACAAGGTCATCGCTGTTCAGACGGAATGCCAATACGCGATTATTACCTTCGCCTTCAGTCTGTAGCTCGACAGCTATAAAGGGAGCATCTTCGACTCTAATTGAAAGTTTTTGCTGCGGAGTTACCAGCCAATGCCGACCGTCGGCATCGCGACGTAGCAGGCTGGAAAATGCGCGTATCATGGTCGGGCGCGTAATTTCTCCACCCTGATGAAACCATTTGCCATCGGCTGCGATGTGCATTTCGCTGTCGCCCGTAGTGGCCGGTTCCCAATTTTCCACAGGTGGCAATTTTCGCGCCGCAACCAAATTGGCAATATCTGTCAATGTTAGGTTGGCAAGATCTGGTGCTTCGTAAGGCATGGAGTTGCGATAAGGGCAAACCCGCCAGTCGTCAAAGCTTAGTCCGCAGGACCGAGCACTCCCCGCGCAGGAAGTTCCACCAACTTTGTATTGCGCAGCAGCAAGCGCTTTGGATCCCATGGCCCTGGCAAAGTCCAGCCAGCGGTGCCCTCGCTCACAAAGCCGAAACGAGCATAATATTCCGGATCGCCGATCATTACCATCGGCGGGTCTTGGGGCTTCACCGCATCCAGCATCAATTGCATTAAACGCTTTCCAAGCCCGCTGTTTTGCCGATTAGTCGCGACGGCGACCGGCCCCACCAAGAACAACTCCGCCTTGCCGACGCGGACGGGCCAGCATTGAATGCTTGCGACAAGTTGTCCGCCATCCACAATGCCAAAGGACAGATGATTGACTGGCTTCATCCCTTTGCGGAGCAAATAAGCCGTGCGCGCATGGCGATCAGCCCCGAAAGCATCATCAAGTAGCGCGCTTAGCGCATCAGAAGACGTGCCGGATAGGGGCGTGATCTGCATATTAATCTGGCCTGCCGGTTCGCTGGAGTGTGATACAAATGTCGGCGCGCCCTGTCATTCTGGAACATGTTTGTCCATTGAATATCGGTCAACGACAATATGGTTTCCGGTAAATTGCCTTTCTACGGAACATCCGTTAGCGTGCTGGGCTTACATAATTTTGTCAGTCAGGAGACGACATGGTGAATGATCAACAAGTGCCTCACGAGACACCGGAACCAACAGTTTCACCCGCTCCTGTCCAGCCGACCACATCACCTTCACATAAAAAAGACTATGCCGGATATTTGGTGCTCGTGGCGGGCGTTGGCGCACTGGTCTGGGGCTTCGTCTCTGCAGTAGGGACAGGTTGGGGTTTCTGGGAATATTCCTCAGGGTTGAAGGGGGTAACGTGGGCATTTTTCTTGGGACTCGGCGCCATTCTAATTGGTCTCTTTCAGCAATGGCGCGCGCGGAGACTGACAGCGCCACCACCGCGCGTCCGCCGCTGGATGGGTATGCTTGTCGCACTGGTTTACGTCGGGTGGGTTGGTACGTTTCTTATTAAGGCCCTGACGGTGCCTGCAATCCATGATGTTTCCACTGACCTTGCTGATCCGCCAGCATTCCAGACATTGCAGTTGCGAGCTGATAATCTTGATAATATTCCCGGCGCGGATGACGAGGACATGCGTGGACTAACGCCGCAGCAACGTTGGAGCGTGGTGCATCAAAGAGCTTATGGCGACATTCGTTCTGTCCGCATCAATGAACCTGTACCCCTGGTTGTCGCCAAGGCAGAGCGCCTTGCGAAAGCGCGTGATTGGGACGTAGCGATTTCGCTGCCTGAAGAAGGTCGTCTGGAAGCAACAGACACAAGCGCGTTTTTCCAGTTTAAGGACGATGTTGTATTGCGCGTCCGCCCATCGGACACGGGTGAGGGTAGCATCGTCGACATGCGGTCGGTCAGCCGTGTAGGGGTGAGTGACCTTGGAATGAACGCGAAGCGCGTCCGGTCTTTTCTGGCCGATTTGACTGGAACGGTAACGGCGGCGCGTTAAAAGCGCCGCCGCCGGTGCTGTTACTTTTTCGGCGTCAACTTTAGCAAGCGGCCCTGAGAACCGGCACGTTCGTCCTCAAGCACCCAGATTGCACCATCTGGGCCTTGTTCCACTTCGCGGATGCGTGCACCCATGTCCCACTGATCGGCCTTGGTGGCATTCTCGCCATCCAGCTTGACGCGGACCAAAGCTTTTGCGCCCAAGCCACCAATGAATGCGCTGCCCTTCCATTCTTTAAACATGTCGCCGGAATAAATCATCAAGCCGCCGGGCGATATTGCGGGGTTCCAGAAAACCTTGGGCGCTTCAAAGCCATCCCCTGCCGAGTGGTCGGGAATATTACGGCCATCATAATGGTCGCCGTTGGACACGGTCGGATAGCCATAATTGGCCGCTTTTTTAACAAGGTTTAGTTCGTCGCCCCCCGCAGGGCCCATTTCCTGGTTCCACAAACGCCCCTGCGCGTCAAAAGCGATGCCAAGTGGATTGCGGTGTCCATAAGACCAGACTTGCGACTTTACGCGGCCCTGATCGTAAAACGGATTGTCCGACGGAACCATGCCGGCATCGGTCAAGCGGACGATTTTGCCGAGATTCTGGTTTAGATCTTGCGCAGGATCGAATTTTTGGCGATCGCCACTGCTGATATAGAGCATGCCGTCTGGACCAAAGGCAAGACGGTGCCCGTAATGGCCTTGACCAGAAACTTTTGGTTCTTGCCGCCAGATAATTTGGACGTCGCCCAAGCTAGGCTTCCCACCCGCCACGTTCAGCTTCCCACGCGCGACCGCTGCACCAAAACCGCCATCGCCAGCTTCGGCATAGCTGAGATAAACAAATTTGTTGTTGGCAAAGTCTGGGTGGACAATGACGTCGCCCAGTCCGCCTTGGCCGCCATATGCAACTGCGGGAACGCCCTCCACTTCGACAACGGAACCTTCATTTTCCCAAAGTTTCAACTTACCTTTTTTCTCGGTAATGAGCGCAAAGGGAGTTCCGGGGACGAATGTCATGGCCCAGGGTTCATCAAAATCTGCGACGACAGCAACATCAAATGGTTTTCCACTGGTGCCTGCAGGGGCGGCGTCACTGACCGATGGTTGGCAAGCGGCAGCCAAAAATGATGCGCCGATCAGGAAAGATAATTTGGACATGATGTAAGGCTCCTTTGATATATGCCGGATTCAGTTGGGGTGTATGCGACGGATGTGCAAGACACTTGCATATGAAAGCCTTCAGAGCTATACCGCTGTCATCCTTACATTGTGAGAACTTGGAAGGGCTGGCGCCGTTGGGGCCGGCGCTGAAAGCCATTGCATGTTGCTTAAGAAAGACGAAATTTGCCTGATCTGGATAAACTAAGCAGTTTAATCGCACCTGAGGCGGAGGCGCTTGGCTTCTCGTTGGTGCGCGTGGCGTGGTTCTCAAACGGCGCGCAGGGAAGCGACGAGCCAACTCTGCAAGTAATGGCAGAGCGTCCTGAAACGCGCCAGTTGAACATAGACGATTGCGCTGCGCTGTCGCATCGCATTTCCGACCTGTTTGACGAGCTTGACCCCATCGTCGAGGCTTATCGGCTTGAAGTCAGCTCGCCCGGTATTGACCGGCCACTTACTCGCCTTGCCGATTTTTCGGATTGGGTCGGACATGAAGCCAAGATCGAACTGAGCGATCCCATGGATGGCCGCAAGAATATTCGCGGCGACCTCGCAGGTGTCGATGGTGAGAATATCAACGTCGATGACCGCAAGGCCGGACGGCTGACGTTCCCCTTTTCCGCACTTGGCCATGCCAAGCTGCTCTTGACAGACCGCCTGATTGCGTCGACTGCCCCCATCAACAGCGATGGGGCGGACGAAGTAGAGGCTGAACCCATTCACGACGAAGCACAGGAAGACTAAGAACATGGCCAGTAGTATTGCCGCCAACAAGGCTGAATTGCTTGCAATTGCCAATGCGGTCGCCACCGAAAAGATGATCGATAAGTCGATCGTGATCGAAGCGCTCGAAGAGGCCATTCAACGTGCCGCACGTGCGCGCTACGGGGCCGAAAACGACATCCGTGCCAAGCTGGACACACAGACCGGTGACTTGCGCCTTTGGCGCGTTGTAGAAGTCGTGGAAGAGGTCGAAGATTATTTCAAGCAAGTCGACCTGAAGCAGGCCGATAAGCTACAGAAGGGGGCTGTTGTTGGCGACTTCATCGTTGACCCATTGCCCGCTGTGGATTTGGGCCGTATCGATGCGCAGTCCGCCAAGCAGGTTATTTTTCAAAAGGTGCGCGATGCAGAGCGCGAACGCCAGTTTGAAGAATTTAAGGACCGCACCGGCGAAATCATCACGGGCGTCGTAAAATCTGTCGAGTTCGGTCACGTTGTTGTAGATCTTGGCCGTGCAGAAGGCGTTATACGCCGTGATCAGCAAATTCCGCGTGAAGTCGTCCGCAGCGGCGACCGCGTTCGTGCGCTCATCATGAAAGTGCAACGCGAAAATCGCGGTCCGCAAATCCTTTTGAGCCGTGCGCATCCCGATTTCATGAAAAAATTGTTCGCGCAGGAAGTTCCTGAAATTTATGACGGCGTTATTGAAATCAAGGCAGCCGCTCGCGACCCAGGTAGCCGCGCCAAGATCGGCGTAATCAGCTACGACAGCAGCATTGACCCGGTCGGCGCATGCGTAGGTATGAAGGGTAGCCGCGTTCAGGCCGTTGTGCAGGAAATGCAGGGCGAAAAGATCGACATCATTCCATGGTCGGAAGACACCGCAACCTTTATCGTAAATGCGCTTCAGCCGGCGACGGTTAGCCGCGTAGTAATCGATGAAGAAGAAGGGCGTATTGAGGTTGTCGTTCCTGACGATCAATTGAGCCTGGCCATTGGCCGTCGCGGACAAAATGTCCGTTTGGCGTCACAGCTTACGGGCCGTGGCATCGACATCATGACCGAAGCGGAATCGAGTGAGAAGCGTCAGAAGGAATTTGTCGAGCGTTCGGAAATGTTCCAGCAAGAACTGGACGTTGATGAGACGCTTGCCCAATTACTGGTCGCCGAAGGCTTTAGTGAGCTTGAAGAAGTTGCTTATGTCGATCCGTCCGAAATCGCTGCTATCGAAGGCTTTGACGAAGGTTTGGCCGAAGAGCTTCAGAACCGCGCACAGGAAGCGCTGGATCGCCGTGAAGAAGCCAACCGTGCCGAACGCCGGGAATTGGGCGTGGAAGATGCCCTGGCTGAGTTGCCAATCCTTACCGAAGCGATGCTGGTGGTTCTTGGTAAAGCCGGGATCAAGACACTCGACGATCTTGCTGATTTGGCGACCGATGAGCTGATCCAAAAGGCACGTGAGCCGCGCCGCAATGAACGCAGCGATCGCGAGATGCGTCGCAACCGGACGGAAGACAAGGCCGGCATCCTTGCCGTGTTTGGACTTTCGGAAGAACAGGGCAATGAAATCATCATGGCTGCCCGCGCACATTGGTTCGAAGATGAAGACGGTGCGGAAACGCCCGAACTCAAAGGGGAGGACGCGATTGCAGCGGACGACTCTCAATGAGAACCGACACTCCCCAATAAGGAAGTGCATATTGTCAGGTGAGCATGGGACTCGTGCCCAGCTCATCAGGCTTGCCCTGGGTCCTGACGGAAGCATTGCGCCTGATCTGTTCGCCAAGGCCCCGGGCCGTGGTGCCTGGATTGGTGTGTCCGGCGACGAACTGTCGAAAGCGCTACAAAAGGGCAAGCTTGCAGGTTTGCTGCGCCGCGCGTTCAAGACAGACAAGATCGATATCATCGATGATCTCACCGGCCGCATTGACCGAGGGCTGGAAAAAGCGTTTTTGGACCGGCTTGGGTTGGAAGCGCGAGCCGGGCATCTTATATTGGGCGCAGAAAAGATCGATTCCGCATCGCGCAGCGGACAGGTTCGGCTACTGTTGCATGCGTCAGATGCCAGCGCCGACGGCAGCGGCAAGCGCGACCAGGCATGGCGCGTCGGCGAGGATGCCGAAGGTTCCGGAAAAGGTGGTGTCAAGCTGCCCGTGGACCGTGATATATTATCGGCGGCACTTGGACGGCAGAACGCGGTCCATGTCGCATTGATTAACCAAAAAGCGGCGGACAGGGTGATGCATCATCTTGGGCGCTGGCTAAATTTCAAAGGATGCAGTAATGCGCCACTCGATTCCGCTGCTTCGGTTGCGGACTTGCGGGGCACTGACACTGACATCTCCGCAATTGACTGAGTAAGGACGGGTTCTGTTTCGATGAGTGATGATACCAACAATAAACCGACTTTGACGCGCAAGCCGCTCACTTTGAGCCGTTCGCTCGAGTCGGGTGAAGTCAAACAGACCTTTAGCCATGGCCGCACCAACAAGGTGGTGGTCGAGGTGAAGCGTAAGAAGCTGGTTGGCAAGCCAGGTTACGCACCGGAACCGGAAGTTGCGGCCCCACCCCCACCCCCGCCGCCTCCTGCTGCCCCAGTTGCCCCGGCGACGGCGCCCGTGCGCGCTGCCCCTGCGCCGCGCCCGCTCGCAAATGACATGTTAAGCCGTCAGGAGCGTCAGGCTAAGCTGCTGCGCGAAGCGGAAGAAGCGCGTCTGGCCATGCTTGAAGAAAGCAGCCGGCGCGAAGCCGAGCAACGTGCGCAGCGTGCCGAAGAAGAGCGCCTGCGTGCCCAGGCAAATCGCGAGGAGGCTGCTGCACCGCCGCCTCCGCCACCGCCGCCACCTGTCGCTGAAACAGCCGCTCCAGCGGTCACCGAAGCCTTTGAGCCGGTTGCTGAGGAAGTCAATAAGGATGGAGCAGCGCCGGCGCCGCGTCGCTTTACGCCTGTTGAAGCGCCGAAGCGTCCTGAGCGCGAGCGTGAGGAAATTAAAAAGGCACCGCATCGTCCGACGCGCGGTGCTGCGGATGACCGCCGCCAATCGGGCAAGCTTACCGTTACCCGCGCTCTGGAAGGTGATGATGGCGCACGTGCGCGTTCATTGGCCGCGCTGAAGCGTGCCCGTGAAAAAGAAAAGCGTTCGCACGGTGGCGGGAACCGCCAAGCTCAGGTCAAGCAAACGCGTGACGTGGTCGTGCCTGAAACTATCACTGTCCAGGAACTGGCCAATCGTATGGCGGAAAAAGGCAGCGACCTTGTGAAAGCATTGTTCAAAATGGGTATGCCCATTACGATCAATGAAACGATCGACCAGGACACGGCAGAGTTGCTGGTTGAAGAGTTTGGCCACAACATCACTCGCGTTTCCGATGCTGACGTCGATATTGTTCATGACGAAGATGTTGATGCAGCCGAAACCATGAGGTCGCGTCCACCTGTCGTCACAGTCATGGGCCATGTCGACCATGGTAAGACATCGCTCTTGGATGCGTTACGCGGCGCAAATGTCGTGTCCGGCGAAGCTGGCGGCATTACGCAACATATTGGTGCATATCAGGTTAAGGCAAAGGACGGTTCGGTCATCACTTTCCTCGATACGCCAGGGCATGAAGCCTTTACCCAGATGCGGCAGCGCGGTGCTTCGGTAACGGATATCGTCATTCTGGTCGTTGCTGCTGATGACGGGCTGATGCCGCAGACAATTGAAGCCATCAAGCATGCAAAGGCTGCAAATGTGCCTATGATCGTCGCGATCAACAAGGTCGATAAGGAAGGCGCAAACCCGCAAAAGGTACGCGAGCGCCTCCTTGAACATGAAGTTGTTGTCGAAGCCATGGGCGGCGAAGTTCAGGACGTCGAAGTTTCGGCCTTGAAAAAGACTGGCCTTGATACATTGCTTGAGAAGCTGGCGTTGCAGGCCGAAGTAATGGAGCTTAAAGCCAATCCGGATCGTTCAGCCGAGGCCGTTGTTGTTGAAGCGCAACTCGACAAGGGCCGCGGTGCTGTTGCCACAGTGCTCGTGAAGCGCGGAACATTGAGGCGCGGCGATATCTTTGTCGTCGGCGCACAGAGCGGTAAGGTTCGCGCGTTGATCAACGACAAGGGGCAGCAGGTCGCGGAGGCTGGTCCAGCGACACCTGTCGAAGTGCTCGGCTTGACTGGTGTTCCATCGGCAGGCGACGTTTTGACCGTGGTTGAGAATGAAGCCCGTGCCCGCGAAGTTGCATTGTACCGTAAGGAACAATCAACCAAGGTTCGTACGGCGCAAGTTACGCCGAATCTTGAAAATCTGTTTGATAACCTGTCCGCCACGCGCGCGATGGAATATCCCGTGGTTATCAAGGGCGACGTCCAAGGTTCGGTCGAAGCGATCGTTACCGCGCTCAACAATATCTCGACTGACGATATCAGGGTTCGCGTGTTGCTTGCTGGCGTAGGTGGTATCACCGAGTCCGACATGTTGCTGGCGGCGGCTTCAAATGCGCCGCTCATCGGATTTAACGTGCGTCCAAATGCCAAGGCAGCCGCTTTGGCAAAACGTGACCGCGTCCGCCTGAAATATTTCGACGTGATCTATCACCTGACCGCCGACATCGCCAAGGAAATGGCAGGCGAATTGGGACCAGAGATCATCGAAACCGTCGTTGGGCGTGCCGAAGTCAAGGATGTGTTCAAATCCGGCAAACGCGACAAGGCAGCTGGTCTGTTGGTCACCGAGGGCATCATAAAGAAGGGTCTCCATGCCCGTCTCACCCGCGAAGATGTCATTGTTTCGAAAACAACCATTGCTTCACTTCGTCGCTTCAAGGACAATATCGACGAAGTCCGTGCCGGCCTCGAATGCGGTGTCGTTCTGGCAGACACGAACGATGTCAAGGCAGGCGATATGCTTGAAGTCTTTGAGATCGAGGAGCGTGAACGGACGTTGTGATTTTAGCTCGTTGCTGAGAGTTAAGCATTATGGCCAAACATAACGATACAGGCCCCGAGGGCCGTTCGGTACGTCTGCTCCGCGTAGGTGAGCAATTTCGCCACATCTTGTCGGAATTGCTTGCGCGTGGAGAGGTGCATGATGACGTCCTCAACAGCCATAGTGTAAGCGTAACTGAAGTGCGCATGTCGCCCGATTTGCGGCATGCCACGGCTTTCATCAAACCCCTGCTTGGCGTGAATGAAGCTGTCGTGCTCAAGGCCCTGCGGACCAACACTGCGTTTTTCCAAAAGGAAGTCGCAGCGCGCGTGAGCATGAAATATGCCGCAAAGCTGAAGTTCCTCGCGGACGATAGCTTTGATCAGGCTACGCATATCGAAACATTGCTAAGCGCGCCCAAGGTTCAGCAAGACCTGACCGACGAAGAGTCAGATACCGAAGGCTGATGGCCAAGCTGTATTTCTATTATGCTTCGATGAATGCGGGCAAATCGTCGACCTTGTTGCAGGCGGCATTCAACTATGGCGAGCGAGGCATGAAAGTCATGCTTTGGACGGCGGCGATTGATGATCGCCCCGGCTTTGGCGCGATTAGCTCGCGTATTGGTCTTGCTGGTGACGCAAGCCGGTTCGAGTTTACGACCGACATCGAGAAGGCTGTACTTTCCCAGCATCACGAGACGCCTTTAGCTTGTGTCTTGATAGATGAAGCACAGTTTCTCACCAAGGAGCAGGTTTGGCAGGCAGCCAGTCTTGCGGACCGGGCCGGAATTCCCGTAGTCTGCTATGGCTTACGCACTGATTTTCAGGGAGAGCTCTTTCCAGGTTCTGCTGCTTTGCTCGGAATCGCCGATAGTCTCGTCGAGCTTAAGGGTGTATGCGATTGCGGTCGAAAGGCGACAATGAACTTGCGGGTAGACGAGTCTGGTAAAGCCGTAGTCGACGGCGCCCAAACCGAGATTGGCGGCGATGACCGCTACGTTGCTATGTGTCGCAAACATTTTAACGAGGCACGCGAGCGCGTGTAAGCTTTCATTTCGCGTTCATCCATGCACGGATATGGTTTGCATGATGAAAATATTTCCTGTCTTCTTTTTACTCGCTGCGGCCGCTGTTTCGGTGCCTGCATTTGCGACTAAGCCTGCCGCGTTTGGTTGGCCGGAGCTTGGCATCGAAACGCGTATTAATTTTCCTTATCAGGGGACCATCCGGAATTTTGAAGCGGATGGCAATGACGGCATTTGGTTAGAAGATCGACAGCGGCGCTGGTATTATGCTGATGTGATTGGGACATGTCAGGATCTGACTTTCGCGCAGGCGATCGGCTTTGACACGCGTGGATCTTCAACATTGGACAGATTCAGTTCGATAATCGTGCGTGGTGAACGCTGTCCGCTAGCCAGCCTTGTTACTTCCAGCAAGCCATTGCCGCGCAAGGAACGACAGCGGATTCACAATGCCACCGTCGCCGCAAGTAAAGACGTTGTAGCCCCTTCAAATTGACTTCAAGTGGCCGTGCCGTAAAGGGCAGGCATGCATGGCTGGATCATCCTTGATAAACCGCTGGGGCTTGGCTCGACGCACGCTGTCGCCGCCGTGAAGCGCAATCTGCGTGAGGCGGGTTTTGGCAAGGTCAAAGTCGGTCATGGTGGCACCCTTGACCCTCTGGCTACTGGTGTCCTGCCCATTGCCTTGGGCGAGGCAACGAAGTTATGCGGGCGGATGCTTGATGCTTCGAAGACGTATAGCTTCACCATTAGCTTTGGTACGGAAACCAGTGGATTGGATGCCGAGGGCGCTGTTGTCGCAACGTCAAGCCACCGCCCTACGATGGATGAGGTTCAAGCGGTTCTTGTCAAGTTCATGGGCCTGATCGAACAAATTCCGCCCGCATATTCAGCGATAAAGATTGACGGCAAGCGAGCCTATGACTTGGCCCGGGCAGGGGAGATGGTCGAGATGAAGTCGCGATCTGTGACGGTCCATGACATCTCGGTCCAAGATGTTGCGACCAGTGGTAAGCTGGACGCTGTTACATTTACGGCCGATGTGTCCAAGGGCACTTATATCCGAAGCCTAGCGCGTGACATTGCCTATGCCCTCGGCACAGTCGGTCATGTGTCCATGCTTCGCCGCACACGCGCCGGGCCGTTCGCCTGGGAAAGCGCGATTTCGCTGGACAAACTGAATGCATTCGGCCAAGGAGCCGCCCAAGAAGACATTATCTTGCCGATGGAGGCAGGGCTGGTCGACATCCCGGCTCTAGATCTCTCCCCGGAACAGGCAAGGGCAGTCCAACAGGGCCGCGTCTTGACCGGGATTGCCATGAAAGATGGGCTACATTGGGCGAGGGGCGCAGATTTGCGGCCTCTTGCACTGGTGGAGAACATCGACGGGATATTGAAAACCGTGCGTGGCTTTAACCTTACTCCATGATGTTCGAAGGAAAAATATGTCAATTACTGCAGAACGTAAAGCCCAGGTCATCAAAGAGCACGCTCGCGAGCCTAACGATACCGGATCGCCAGAAGTGCAAGTTGCAATCCTGACCGACCGTATCAATGCATTGACCTCACATTTCAAAGACCACCACAAGGACAACCACTCCCGTCGTGGCCTCCTCCAAATGGTTAACAAGCGTCGTTCGCTTCTCGACTATTTGAAAAAAATCGATGGTGAGCGCTATGCCGCCCTCATCGCGAAGCTTGGTCTTCGTAAGTAAATTCACTCTCGGCCCGCCTCGGCGGGCCGTTTGCATATTGTGTCCCCTGATTATCTCTCAGGTGAGCATGAAAAGGGCCGTCCGGCAATGAGGCCGGACTGTCATCGGGGCTCGAAAATGCCCCATCCGCGGCGGATCGGTATTTCCGCAACTCAAGAGGCCCCGCATCGCATTGGGCATGCGGGTCAAAGGAAAATCTATGTTTAATACGAAAACTGTATCAATCGAGTGGGGCGGACAAACCCTGACACTCGAAACGGGCAAGGTTGCCCGTCAAGCTGACGGCGCTGTTATGGCATCTCTTGGCGAGACTGTTGTCCTTTGCGCGGTTACCGCTGCAAAGTCCGTGAAGGATGGCCAGGATTTCTTCCCGCTCACCGTTCACTATCAAGAAAAATATTCCGCAGCCGGCCGTATTCCCGGTGGCTTCTTTAAGCGTGAACGTGGTGCGACCGAAAAGGAAACGCTGGTTTCGCGTTTGATCGACCGGCCACTTCGTCCATTGTTTCCGGAAGGTTTCTACAACGAAATTAATGCTATCGCACAGGTTCTTAGCTATGATGGCGAGAATGAGCCTGACATTTTGGCGCTTGTCGCTGCTTCAGCAGCAATGACAATCTCGGGCGTCCCATTCATGGGGCCAATCGGCGCAGCACGCGTTGGTTATCTGAACGGCGAATATATCCTGAACCCAACCGACGAACAGGTTGCAGAGGGCGATCTCGATCTGGTTGTTGCAGCAACTTATGACGCAGTGATGATGGTGGAATCGGAAGCAAACGAGCTTTCCGAAGAAATTATGCTCGGAGCGGTCCTGTTCGCGCATGACGCTTGTAAGGAAGTCGTCAAGGCGATTATTAAGCTTGCCGAGCAAGCTGCCAAGGAGCCTTGGGCAATGGCAGAACAGGCTGATTTGTCAGCCGCTAAGGACAAGCTTAAGAAGCTAATCGGCAAGGATATTGCTGCTGCCTATAAACTCACCGACAAGTCGGCACGCTCGAATGCATTGAATGCTGCACGTGCTGCGGCGAAGGAGGCGTTCACCGACGCGAGCCCGCAGGACCAGATGGCTGCAGGCAAGCTGATGAAGAAGCTGGAAGCCGAAATCGTTCGTGGCGCCATCCTTAAGGACGGCACGCGCATCGACGGACGTACTACCTCGCAAATCCGTCCAATCGTTGCAGAAACGCATTTCTTGCCACGTTCGCACGGTTCGGCGCTCTTCACCCGTGGTGAAACGCAGACCATCGCAACCTGCACCTTGGGCACCAAGGATGCAGAACAAATGATCGATGGTCTTGGCGGCCTGCATTATGAAAACTTCATGCTGCATTACAACTTCCCACCTTATAGCGTCGGTGAAGTTGGGCGCTTCGGTGCACCAAGCCGCCGTGACATCGGTCATGGCAAGCTTGCATGGCGCGCTCTGCATGCCGTGTTGCCAAGCAAGGAAGAGTTTCCTTACACAATCCGTATCACCAGCGACATCACCGAGTCGAACGGTTCGTCGTCGATGGCGTCGGTTTGCGGTGGAAGCCTTGCGATGATGGATGCAGGCGTCCCTATCAAGCGTCCTGTTTCCGGTATCGCTATGGGCCTGATCCTGGAAGGTAAGGATTACGCTATTCTGTCCGACATTCTGGGTGACGAAGATCATCTCGGCGACATGGATTTCAAGGTGGCTGGTACTTCGGAAGGCATCACGACGATGCAGATGGACATCAAGATTGCCGGCATTACCCGCGAAATCTTTGAAGCTGCGTTGAACCAAGCCAAGGAAGGCCGCGCGCATATCCTGGGTGAAATGGCTAAGGCACTGGGCGAAGCCCGCGGTGAATTGTCCGCACACGCACCACGTATCGAAACGATGCAGATCGATAAAGCGAAGATCCGCGACATCATTGGTACCGGCGGCAAGGTCATTCGTGAAATTGTGGCGACAACCGGCGCGAAGGTCGATATCGATGACGAAGGTCTTATCAAGATATCGTCGTCCGACATCTCGCAGATCGAAGCTGCACGTAAGTGGATTTCCGGCATCGTTGAAGAAGCAGAAGTCGGCAAGGTCTATGACGGTAAGGTCGTCAACCTCGTTGATTTCGGCGCATTTGTGAACTTCATGGGTGGCAAGGACGGTCTCGTCCATGTCAGCGAAATGCGGAACGAGCGCGTCGAGAAGGTAACGGATGTTGTCAGCGAAGGCATGGACGTCAAGGTCAAGGTTCTTGAGATCGACCCACGCGGCAAGGTTCGCCTGTCGATGCGCGTCGTTGATCAGGAAACCGGTGAAGAGCTTGAAGATACCCGTCCTCCGCGTGAAAAGACCGAGCGTAGCGATCGTGGCCCACGTCGCGAAGGCGGCGGTGGCGGACGCGGTGAAGGCCGTGGCGACCGGGGACCTCGTCGTGATGGCGGCGGACGTGGCGAAGGCCGCGGCGATCGTGGCCCACGCCAAGAGCGTTCAGAAGGCGAAAACAAGGGCGGGGGCGATCCCGACCATGTACCAGCTTTCTTGAAGGACTAAGCTTACCGCTTATTCCGGCTGACACCAGCCGATCAGAATATCCTGTAAAAGGATGGAGAGGAAAGGGGTTGCTTCGGCAGCCCCTTTTTTTTGGCGTCTAAGGCCGATCAGTTCATCGCTGATACAGCAAATTTCCGCCACGTTTCTCACGTCTTTATCGACGTTGCCAAGCAAAAGGCTTGGCGCGGCGGACAAGATTATCTAGGGAACATTCATGAACAAAAAATTCCTCGCGCCCGTGGCGGTATTGGCCGCATCTTCCCTGCTTTCCGGCTGCGCTGCACTCGGTCTTGGCGGTGGCGGAGCAAAGCCGGGCAGCAATACCCGTTATGTCGCGCGTGACGTTAACACGCTTTATGCTGCGGCAAAGGACAAGCTTGACAGCAAGCAATATGAAGTTGCGGCTGCATTGTTTGACGAAGTCGAGCGGCAGCATCCTTATTCGCCTTGGGCGCGACGTGCGCAACTCATGAGCGCGTTCAGTTACTATATGGCGCAGAAATATAATGAGTCGATTCAATCGTCGCGGCGGTTCCTGTCGATCCATCCTGGAAACAAAGACGCCTCCTACGCATATTATCTGATCGCATTGTCTTATTATGAACAAATCAGCGACGTGACCCGTGACCAAAAGATTTCGGAACAGGCACTTGCCGCTTTGGGCGAAGTTCAGCGTCGCTATCCAACCTCGCGCTATGCGTCAGACGCGACTTTGAAGATCGACCTTGTTCGCGACCATCTTGCGGGCAAGGAAATGGAGATTGGCCGTTTTTATCAGCGTCGGGCATTGTGGCTCGCGTCATCACTGCGTTTCCGCGAAGTAGTCGAGAAATATGACACGACTACCCACGCTCCGGAGGCGCTGTATCGCCTGACTGAGAGCTATCTCGCAATGGGTGTGCCTGAAGAGGCCAAAAAGGCAGCAGCCGTGCTTGGTGCCAATTATCCCGGTAGCCAATGGTATGCGCGCGCCTATAACCTGATGCAGAAGAACGCACCCGCCGCGTAATGCCATGCTAACGGCGCTTTCGATCCGCGATGTCGTGCTGATCGAGGCACTGGACCTAGAATTTGCAGGCGGCCTTGGCGTGCTGACGGGCGAGACTGGGGCAGGTAAATCCATCTTGCTTGATGCGCTTGGCTTGGCACTTGGTGCCCGGGCGGACAGTGGGCTAGTGAGGTCGGGTGCAGACAAAGCGCAGGTTACGGCAAGTTTTGACGTACCCGGGCATATCGCCGCGCTGCTTGCGGACAACGACATTGATATCGACCCGGGCGAACCGTTGATCATCCGCCGTTCGGTGAAGGCGGACGGCGGGAGCAAGGCGTTGATTAACGATCAACCTTGTTCGGCTGCGCTTTTGCGTGAACTTGGCGCGGCACTGGTTGAAATCCACGGGCAGCATGATGATCGGGGCATGCTGAATGCCCGGGGTCATCGGGGTTTGCTTGATGCCTTTGGTAGAAGTGACACAGCAACGGTTTCTGCCAATTTTGCTGCGTGGCAGGACGCAAAAGCACGCCTGGATATTGCGCGGGAGGCGCTGGAAAACGCCGCACGTGACCGCGAATGGCTTGAACATTCTGTGGCTGAACTCGCTGCGTTCCACCCGCAACCCGGTGAGGAAGAACAACTCGCCGGTGAGCGTTCCGACATGCAAAAGGGCGAACGCATTGCCGAGGACCTGAAAACGGTGCTGGAAAGTTTTGACGGCCCGAAAAGTGGTCTGTCGCTCATCCGCGGCGCAGCACGCAAACTTGACCGTTTGGCGGATGCGCACCCGTTGTTGGCCGAGGCGCTGACCGCGCTTGACCGCGCAGTGATTGAGGCGAGTGAGGCCGAGGATAAATTGAACGCTGCCGCGCGTGCAATTGAATATGAGCCTGCGCGGCTTGATGAGATTGAGGAGCGATTGTTTGAACTGCGCGCCCTGGCCAGAAAGCATAATATCGCGCCCGACGGCATTATCGCATTGCAGGAGCGGCTGACGGCGCAATTGCAATCCATAGAGGCAGGCGGCGAGGGGCTCGCTTTGTTGGAGGCTGAGGTAGCAACCAAGCACACAGCCTATGTTGAGTCCGCAAGCACCTTGTCTGCGGCCCGCGCGGCTGCTGCGGTGAAATTGGACGCAGCGGTAAAAAATGAACTTGCGCCTTTAAAGCTTGATGCCGCGCAATTCCAAACAGCGGTGGAGAAGCTGCCCGAAGACCGCTGGACCGCTTGGGGCATGGACCGCGTTGAGTTTTTGATCTCGACCAACCCTGGCGCGCCTTTTGCGCCATTAGCCAAGATTGCATCGGGTGGCGAATTGTCCCGCTTCATCCTCGCGTTAAAAGTGGCCTTGGCGGAGGAAGGCGGCGCGGCCACAATTATCTTTGATGAGATCGACCGGGGCGTCGGTGGCGCGGTTGCAGCGGCAATTGGCGAACGCCTTGCCCGTCTGGCTACACGCACACAGTTGCTCGCCGTCACTCATAGCCCACAGGTCGCGGCCAAGGGGAAGGCGCATTATTTTATCGCCAAATCGAGCCAAGGCACGGTTACACGAACAGGCGTTACCTTGCTTGACCCTGAGGCACGACGCCAGGAAATCGCACGTATGCTTTCCGGGGCTGAGGTTACAGACGAGGCAAGGGCACAGGCCGTGCGCTTATTGGAGACAGTATGAAAAAGTTAGGAATTTTGGTGGCCTTGTTCGCCAGCGGTTGCGCGACGACGCAAACTTCGGTTCAACCAGCGGACGCATTTTTCGGACGGATGTCTGAGCTTTGCGGCAAAAGTTTCAATGGAAAACTGGCTGCTGGCGATGATAGCGACGCCAGCTTTGCGAGCGCCAAGATGCAAGCCCATGTCCGCACGTGCACAGACCGGGAAATACAGATATCCTTTGACGTCGGCGAGGACCGCTCGCGCACGTGGATCATCACCCGCACCGATGACGGCCTCCGCCTGAAACATCGGCACATGTTGAAAAACGGGACTGAAGACCCCGTGTCGCAATATGGTGGTGATACCACGCAGGCAGGGACTGCAACCCGTCAGGAATTCCCGGTCGACGACTATTCGAAAATGATGTTTACGAAAGAAGGCAGGACGGTATCAAATACCAATGTCTGGGCTTTTGAAATCGAACCACAGAAGACACTGACCTATGAACTGGCGCGCCCAAACCGGTTATTCCGTGTGGCTTTCGATGTGTCCAACCCGGTCATCGGAGCAAATGAGTGACTTCTGAGGCCGCCGCTGCCAACGAATTGATGCGGTTAGCGAAGCAGATTTCGTATCACAATAAGCGCTACCACGCCGAAGACGCGCCTGAGATCTCCGACGCGGAGTATGATGCGCTGGTTCGGCGAAATAATGAACTTGAAGCTGCGTTTCCACAACTTGTGCGTTCGGACAGCCCTAACAAGCAAGTGGGTGCTGCGGTCGAGGGTTCTGGCCTGAAGAAAATTATGCATGCCAAGCGGATGATGAGCCTCGACAATGCGTTCGATGCGCAGGATGTATACGACTTTGTCGCGCGGGTGCGTCGGTTCTTGAACCTCGCGGCAGACGCAGAGGTGGCGTTAACTGCTGAGGACAAAATTGACGGTCTTTCGCTCTCGCTGCGATACGACAACGGCGTGTTGATACAGGCTGCTACGCGCGGGGATGGCACGGAAGGCGAGGACGTGACCGCTAATGTCGCTTACATTGCGGATATTCCGCAACAGCTCGCTGGCGATGTACCTGCCATTTTCGAGGTACGGGGCGAAGTCTATATGGCCAAGTCCGACTTTCTGGCTATAAACGAAGCGCAGAAGGCGAAAGACGGGAAACTGTTTGCTAACCCGCGCAACGCGGCTGCGGGCTCATTGCGCCAAAAGGACCCCAAAATTACAGCAACCCGGCCCTTGCGCTTCTTTGCGCATGGCTGGGGTGAGGTAAGCGCTTTGCCTGCGGAAACGCAATGCAGGGTCATGGCCGCGATCGCGTCTTGGGGCGTGCCGGTTTCGCCTTTGCTGCAACGATTTGAACATCCTGAAAATGCCCTGTCGCATTATGCCGATATCGAGCGCCACCGCGCTGATCTTCCCTATGACATTGATGGGGTGGTCTACAAGGTTGACCGATTGGAATGGCAAGAGCGGCTCGGCTTTGTCGCCAAGTCGCCCCGCTGGGCAATCGCGCATAAATTTCCCGCAGAGCGTGCAGAAACGACGCTCGAGCAGATTGATATCCAGGTCGGGCGGACAGGCAAGCTAACTCCAGTTGGGCGTCTTGCGCCCGTTACTGTGGGTGGTGTCGTGGTGTCTAACGTGACCCTGCATAATCGCGACGAGATCGCACGTCTGGGTGTACGTCCCGGTGACCGCGTGGTCGTGCAAAGGGCAGGGGACGTAATTCCCCAGATTGTCGAAAACCTGTCCCGTGACGCCGATCGCCTGCCTTATCAATTTCCCGCGTATTGCCCGCAATGCGGTTCCGAGGCTGTGGCCGAGGAGGGCGAAGTTGATGTCCGCTGTACCGCAGGGCTCATATGTCCCGCGCAGCGCGTTCAACGGCTGATACATTTTGTGAGCAGAGGCGCGCTTGATATCGAAGGGCTTGGGGAGAGAACGATCCAAGAATTCTTCGATTTGGGTTGGCTCGAAAGCCCCGCCGATATTTTCCGGTTACGGCGTCGACGGACAGACATCCTATTGCGCGACGGCTGGCAGGATAAGTCTGTGGATAACCTGTTGGCAGCTATTGAGGCGAAGCGAAGGCCCGATGGTGCGAAACTCCTTTTTGGTTTGGGGATTCGGCACATAGGCACAGTCACGGCGCGCGATCTGTTCAAGGCGTTTGGGTCTGTTGAAGAAATCGGAAATGTTGGAATGAAACTGGCGCAGGGTGATCACGCTGCTGTCGCTGACATCACTGCGATTGACGGTGTCGGCGGTGCGGTCGCCGAAGCACTTGCCGACTTCTTCCATGAGCCACATAATCTTTCAGTCTGGAACGATCTGTTGAATGAGGTTGAGCCCCCGCCCTATGTTTCAAATATTCGAGAAAGCGCGTGGACCGGAAAAACCATCGTCTTTACCGGAAAGCTGGAAACAATGAGCCGAGATGAAGCGAAAGCGCAAGCGGAGGCGTTGGGGGCCAAGTCGGCGGGGTCGGTAAGTGCCAAGACTGACCTGGTTGTTGCTGGTCCTGGCGCTGGGTCCAAGCTGAAGCAGGCAACTGCGCTGGGCATTCAGGTTATTGATGAAGCGGAGTGGGCGCGTATTGTAAACGCGGCGTAGCGGTATCCAATCTTACTTCCGACGCGTTCTAAACCAGCGCATTACTCCGCCTGGCAATGGGGTCCAAGCCCCCATTTTCACGCCAGCGTTTCGCAGTACGGAGCCAGTCCATTCGTTGCAGGTATGTACAGCACTATAACGTCCGTTTGCTTCGTAAAACACATTGTCGGGGCCGTAGGCCCGGTGGGCGATGCTCTGGCCCGATGCTGTTAGAGCAAAAGAGCTTCGGATGTTCGCCACCATCAACCGATATTGGTCTGGCGAGACCTTAAATGTCGCACGATGGGGTTGAGGCTGTGGATTGTTGAGGTGATAGACATGAAGCAAAGTGTGCTCGGATCCTAAGACTGCACTCGCGATATCGGCGGGCCGTATGTCGGCCCAGGTGGGCGCATTGCGATACACCCCTGCATGGCCCCAACCTATCATGGCGTGGGTGCCATTCAGCTTTGGGTCTGTCAGGTCATTTGGTCGGATGATGTCAGTTAAATCAGCGAACTCGGAAACCGTTGGTACGATGATGCTCACATGCACCCCGTTGGTTTCGACAAAAAGGGTGATGCCGTCATCAGGTTCCTGCCACACCGAATTGACTGGAATTACACTGCCAATTAGCGCCGCGCACATATAGATACCTGTTAAAAACAACGGCCAACCCAAAACAGCGCGCAATCCGCTGCCGACGCTGTTGATGCGAAACAGTTTCAAGTGTAACCAATTCCCATGAAGAATATCAGCCATGTGTATGATACCCCGCCAGCCGGAGCAAATGCCGATTGGACGGTGCCCCAAAATTGGGACGCTTTTAGCGCCGACGAGCATGCAATGTGGGACACGCTGTTTGCCAGGCAGACAACGATGCTCCCCGGACGTGCGGCCGATGCCTTTATGCGCGGTATTGACGTGCTGAAACTTTCGCGGCCTGGCATTCCCGATTATCGCGAATTGAACGCACGGTTGATGGCGGCAACGGGCTGGCAGATTGTTGCAGTGCCCGGACTTGTTCCTGACGATGTTTTTTTTGACCATCTCGCCAACCGCCGATTTCCCGCCGGCAATTTTATTCGAACGCCGGAACAACTGGATTATCTGCAAGAGCCGGATGTATTCCATGATGTGTTTGGCCATGTGCCAATGCTGGCTGACCCGGTTTTTGCCGATTACATGGTCGCTTACGGCGAAGGCGGGTTGAGGTCGCTTGGCTATGGCGCCCTTGACCATTTGGCGCGGCTATATTGGTATACAGTCGAGTTTGGCCTTATTAAGCAAGCCGATGGCTTGCGGATTTATGGCGCGGGAATTGTATCCAGCTATGCCGAAAGCATCTTTGCGCTAGAGGATGACAGCCCAAACCGGATTGCGTTCGACTTAATGCGGGTTATGCGCACCCACTACCGGATCGACGATTTTCAGCAGAATTATTTTGTGATTTCCAGCATCGACGAACTGCTTAATGTCACCGTCAAAACGGATTTCGCACCACTTTATGCAAAACTTGAAACACTTCCTGACATAAAAGTGGGTGAGGTGTTGGCAGAGGACCTGCTCATTACGCGCGGCACGCAAACATATGTAAAGGGCGCCGGTCGCTGAACGAGGGGGATCAAGCGACCGGCAACCCAGCTACCAGTTAAGGCAGCAACACGGAATCGATGACATGCACAACACCGTTTGATTGCATCACGTCAACGGTGGTTACGGCTGACTGTCCGCCCTTGCCATCAGTGATAACAACGCTGTTACCCGACAAACGCGCCGTCAGCTTTTCGCCTGCAACGGTGGTCAATGTAGCTGTGCCACCACCATTTTTGATGGCGCCTACGATATCAGTCGAGGTCAACTTGCCAGCGACGACATGATAAGTGAGAATCTTGGTGAGAGTTGCCTTGTTTTCCGGCTTCACGAGGGTACCGACGGTTCCTGCAGGCAGCTTTTCAAAGGCCGTGTCAGTTGGTGCGAATACGGTAAACGGACCCGGGCTGGCGAGCGTATCGACAAGACCAGCAGCTTTCACTGCGGCTACCAGCGTAGTCAGGTTCGGCGCGGCCGATGCATTTTCAACGATTGTCTTCGCGGGCGCCATGGCGGCACCGCCAACGGTGGGGTTGGACATTTTGTGATGGTTTGCCATCACTGCTGTGCCCGCAAGTGTCGTAGATGCCAAAGCTATGGCGACAATTAAACGGCTAGTACGTTTCATGATTCAGCTTTCCTGTTCCTAGGCACTGCCAATCAGTGGCGTGCTGTACCCAGTTACGGATGCACCGGTCGTCCAGATGCAGCGCCGCTGAAAATAAATTATAAAATACTGATTTTCCCGCTCGCCAACACTGGACCAGTGGCAACGCCGCCCGGCGCGCCCTGCGCGGGTTCAGGCGTGATCGCCAGCAGCGCGCCTTCGTTCATATACTGACGCATTTCGGTGCTGACATCCATTTTGGTCGGCCTGTCGCCATTAATCACACCTAGCGAACGCGCTTTGCCATCGGCGGGTATGATCCATAATTCCGGATAAAGTTCGCCAGTGTCGAGCGTCACCGGAGTCAATAACATGGTACCCTGCGTGCTGTCATAGCTTGCAGTGATCGCGGAGCGGCCATCTTCGCTGCCCAAGGCGGCAATCATCGGCGCACTGTTTGCGGACGGCGATGTGGGGACTGGCTTTTGCAATAATAATATACCAAGGAAAATTGCCGCCGTAGCAGAAATGCCAGTCAGCGCCCGCCAGAAGGTGAGCTTGGCTATACCGACGTCCTGTAAGGTCGGTGCCGGTAGTGACATTTCAATTTTCGACCACATTTCTGCGGGCGGTGCCTGTTCTGGTCCTAGCAAGGGGATCAGTCTCTGGCGCCAGGCCTCAATTTCGGCCGCAAAGCCAGAGTCCGTTGCAATGCGGGAAATGGCAATTGCTTCTTGTCCGGCATCTAGCAGCCCCAGCACATATTCGCCCGCCAAGGTGATGTCTTCGTCGGTCATGACAGTCATGCTGCTCCCTCCATGCAGCTGCGCAGCTTCAAAAGGGCCCGTCTTATTCGGCTTTTGACGGTACCCAATGGCTGCCCTTCATGTTTGGCGAGATCAGCATACGTCGATCCGCCGATAAAGGCACGTCGAATGAAGAGGGCATCGCGCTGATCCAGTGATGATATGCAATCGTGCAGGATGCGATCATCCGACTCTTCAATTAATTGCGCATCCGCCAGGGGGGTGGCGTCAGCAATTTCTGCTGCCTCTTCGATTGACGTTGTACCTGCCTTCTTTTTTGCACGCAGCCGATCAATCGCCCGGTTGCGAGTCACCGCCACAAGCCAGCTTATTGGGCTTGCCCTTCCGCTCTCAAAGCTTGCTGCCTTATTCCAAATTGTGAGATACGCGTCCTGCAACACATCTTCCGCTTCGTTCCGATCTGGGAAGATACGCAAGCACACCCCAAATAGCTTCGCGGATGTTGCAGCGTACACAATGGCAAACGCGTTGCGATCACCGCGACCGGATTGAACCAATGCCTCGGCAAGCTTTGCGCGCCGCGCCGAATCCAAATCTGCAGGTCCCGAATTAAATGTCATCGATTGTGATATGGCTGAGGCTTTGCATAGGCGCAATCCTGCTTTTCTACCATGTTCCGAAATCACCGGGCGGTTGACTGGTGCGACCTGTTGCGCGCAAGGGACGTTTCCAACCGTAAGTGCGCCGCTTCACCAGCCACAAGCACGGCCAATCGCCAAAATCGACGCGCTTTTGAACGCGAAAGCCCTGCCGCCTGTATGCGCGCAACACTGCCTCCGCCTGTGTGTTCAGCAGCCCAGCCAAAATGAGCGATCCGCCGTCCTGCACAATTTGCGCGAGTGATGGTGCGAGTTCAATAAGGGGGCCTGCCAGAATGTTGGCCGTCACAAGGTCATAGGGCGCGCGTGAGGCGATAAGTGCGTTCGCCGTTCCTTCAGCTACACAAAGTGCGAGTTCGCCCTGAAAGACGCCGCAGGCCACGCTGTTTACGTGCGCATTGTCCGCGGTAACCTCAACGCTAACCGGATCGATGTCGGAGGCGGTCAGATAGGCCTTCGGCCAAAGGCTGTGAGCGGCGAAGACTAGTATACCCGTGCCGGTGCCGATATCAGCGATCAGGTCAAAGCGTTTTCCAGCACGTTTCATGTTGTCGAGCATCGTGAGGCAGCCGCTGGTAGTTTCATGGCCTCCAGTGCCAAATGCCCGGCTTGCCTCAATCAGGAACGGCCTTGCCCCTTTGGGGACTTTCCCTTTGTTGGAACTGGTGTGGACATAAAAACGGCCAGCATGGACTGGTTTCAACCCCTCTTGGCTCATCACCACCCAATCTGCGTCCGGAAGTTGTTCAACGATTGGCTTGGCCTTGGCGGCGCTACCAATGCGGCTATGAATGGCCGTTATTACTGCTTTGTCCGGTTTTACTGCGAAATAGGCATCCAACTGCCACTTATCGTCATTAAATGCTTCAACTTCGTCGGCAACGATGGTCGGCATAGGGTCAAGCGAAGCCAGCCATTCATCGTCCTCGTGGATAGCCTCGGCCTCTGCCCGAGTGCAGGGGAACCGGACTTTCCAATCAGCGGACATAGCTTGCGCCATTTACGTCGAGCACGGCGCCCGTCATTGATGGCGGAGCTTCGAGTGCACAGAATTTCGCCATTACCGCGACTTCTTCTGGATCGGCGACTTTGCCAAGCGGAATGTCGGCGAGCAATTTATCACCACCGCGGCTTTCAAGATAATCCTCGGCCATGCCGGTCATTGTGAAGCCTGGGCATATGGCAAAGGCGTAAATGCCTTCCTTGGCATAAGCCCGCGCAATGGTTTTTGTCATGGCGACCATGCCCGCCTTTGACGCGGCATAATGCCAGTGGGCCGGGCTGTCGCCGCGATAGGCGGCGCGGCTGGCGATGTTGACGATGCGGCCCGACGCGCCTCTGGCTTGCCAATGCAACACTGCAAGTCGGCATAAATCAGCGCTGGCGGTCAGGTTGATCTGCATTGTGCGGTTCCAGCTTGCCAGCCAGTCCGCGTCCGGGCGTGAGATGGGATTGTCTTCGAAGACCCCGGCATTATTAATGACGACATCGACTTGCCCGTCGAGAGCCTTAAGTGCAGAAGCCCATAGCAGAGCAGGGGTTTCGGGATCGTTCAAATCCCCGTCTTTACTGGACATGGCAACCACGCTCGTTGTGGCGGGGTCAAAGCTTGCGGCGACTGCTGCGCCAATACCGCGCGATGCGCCGGTGATGAGGATATGGGTTTTCATTGGCGCTGCTTTTCACAGCGCCGACGAAATTTCAATCACAGTTATCGAACGAGGTTGCCGACAAAGCGTGTTGCGTTGGCCTGAAGTGAGGAAATTTTTTCATTCACCTCACTAAATCCTCCCTCAAGCAGCATGATTTCGGACACGACATTCTCGGTGTCTGATCGAATGGCTGAAATGGTGTTGGACATGAGATCAGCGGCAAGGGCGGTTTCGTCTACGGATGCCGTAATCATTGTTACCGTTTGAGCCTGGTCCTCCATCGCACGACGTATCCGCTCAGCCGACATTTTTACTTCGTCGACTGTTTCCCGGATAGAAGCATTGGATTCAACCGATGCCTTAGTGGCACTTTGAATGGCCGAAATCTTTTGGGCGATTTCGTCGGTGGCCTGGGCAGTTTGGTTGGCGAGACTTTTGACCTCCTGCGCGACCACCGCAAAGCCACGTCCTGCATCGCCAGCCCGTGCAGCTTCAATCGTTGCATTGAGGGCAAGCAGATTCGTTTGGCCGGCAATATCACGGATCAGCCCAAGAATGGACTCGATGGATTGCGACTGTTCGGACAACGTATCTGTTGCCACGGCACCTTTTGTTGCAACCGCAGCGGCCCTGTTTGCCACATCGGCTGCGGTTTCAACTTCCGTTCGTGCGTCTTCAATGGCGCGAATGAGGCCGGCGGCGGTTTGGGCTGCTTCGCGCATAGCGATTGCGGATTGTTCCGAAGCGGCGGCGACTTCTGATGCCTTGGACAACATACCATTGGCCATTTGCGAACTGCTTGCAGCCTGTTGACGCAATACTGCGGTTCGGTCTGCAACATCATGCGCCGCGATGCCAATGTCGGATTCAAACTGGGCAGATTGCTCGCGGCGGCGGCTGGCATTCTGCTCGGCATGAAAAGAGGTGTAGCACATAGCCATGATGGATAATTCTAGCCCAGTTATTGTCAGTATAGCGGTTGCGAGTTCCTGATAATCGGGTTGTTCAACACCATAAACCGCACCCAGCAACTCTAATGTCCGCGCATTGGTACGGGCGGAGGCTGCGTTCACATGCTCAAGCGGAATCCCCCTTTGACAAGAATCCATTACCTGCCGTGTTAGGTATTTTGACCATTCGGTTCCATCAATGTCGCGCATTCGCCGCCCCATAAATGCCGCGGTCTTGGAGCGCGCGGTTTCAATGATATGGGTGTCTTCCAATTCGGGAAATTTGCCCATGGCAATCCAGTAGTCCCAGTAATAGCAGCCGAGATCGTAAAAATGGTCTTTTAGAAGTTCCCCAATCTTACGGCAGCGCGGGGCCAGACTCTTGTCCTGATTGAATACATCCACGATCGTCTGCACGCTTGATGTTTCAATGTCCCGTTTTTCTGCCATTTAAAGTTCCTGTTTGACGGTATGTCGCGATGCGGCTTGAAGTTATCGCAATACCGGTTAATTGGTTAATAGCAGGTTATTGACGCAGACTAGGGCAGTCTGGACCTCCAATTTTCCGAAATTAGTTATTGAACAAATCCGTTAGCCGAATGCGCGTTTCGCACCGCGCGGGCCTTGCACGTTGGCGCTAAACGATTAAAGAGCGACGCAACGTCGACCACCGGACATTATGAAGGACGCTGAACCTATGGCGAAAAACCCGAACCGACCGCTGTCACCGCATTTGCAGGTGTACCGCTGGTCGCCCCAGATGGCCATTTCAATATTCCACCGCGCAACGGGTTTTATCATGGCAACTGCCGGTATGATGACAGTGCTGTGGTGGCTATCCTCTATCAGCGGCGGTGCGGAAAGCTACGCCACATTCCAAAAATATGTCGTGTCGGCCGGCTCTGACGGTACTTCTGCTCAAGTTGTCAGTAACTGGTTTTTCCGCTTGGTCGCTTTGGCCGTTACCTTCAGCTTTTTTCAGCATATGGCCTCAGGCATTCGTCACCTCGTGCTCGACATTGGGGCGGGTTATGAACTGAAAACGAACCGGACATGGGCATCCGTTGCATTTGTCGCAGCCTTTTTTGCAACTGCATTCGTGGTCCTGTTTGTGGCATCGCGCTTTCTTGGAGTTTGGTGATGGACAGTAGAACATATATCGGGCGCGTCCGCGGATTGGGTTCGGCCAAGCATGGCGGCGAGCATTGGCTGAAGCAACGCTTGACCGCCATTGGCAATTTATTGTTGGTAACATGGTTCGTTGCATCGCTTTTGATGATCCCCAGTTTTGACCAAGCAGCTTTGGCGCAATGGCTTGCACAGCCGTTGGTTGCCGTTCCTATGATCTTGATGCTCGTCAATGTCTTTACTCATATCCGTCTCGGTCTTCAGATATTGATAGAGGACTATGTGCATGACGAGGGTCTGAAGTTCGCGAGCATGACACTCCTTAACCTTTACGTCATCGCCAGTGCCGTGTTCGGCATTTTCGTGGTCGCAAAACTCGCATTTACCGGAGCATCCGCCTGATGTCAGACGCTTACAAGATTATTGACCACACATATGACACCGTCGTCGTGGGCGCTGGCGGGTCTGGGCTGCGCGCGACAATGGGGAGCGCAGAAGCTGGACTGAAAACGGCATGCATCACCAAGGTTTTCCCAACCCGTTCGCATACTGTAGCGGCACAGGGTGGCATCGCGGCATCCCTAGGTAATAACTCGCCAGACCATTGGACGTGGCACATGTATGATACGGTCAAGGGATCGGATTGGCTCGGCGACCAGGATGCTATCGAATATATGGTCCGTGAGGCACCTGCAGCGGTGTACGAGCTTGAACATGCGGGCGTGCCATTCTCACGTAACGCCGACGGCACCATCTATCAGCGGCCCTTTGGCGGACACATGCAGAATATGGGCGAAGGCCCTCCCGTTCAACGTACAGCCGCAGCTGCCGACCGGACCGGTCACGCGATGCTGCATGCTTTGTATCAGCAGAGCCTGAAATATGACGCCGACTTCTTCATCGAATATTTCGCGCTCGACCTAATCATGGAAAATGGCGAATGCCGCGGCGTTATCGCCATGTGCATGGAAGATGGCAGCATCCATCGGTTTAAAAGCCATGCAGTGGTCCTCGCCACTGGCGGCTATGGCCGTGCGTATTTCTCCGCAACTTCGGCGCACACTTGCACTGGCGATGGTGGCGGCATGGTGCTTCGCGCTGGTTTGCCTTTGCAGGATATGGAGTTTGTCCAGTTTCACCCAACAGGCATTTATGGCGCGGGTGTGTTGATCACTGAAGGCGCGCGCGGCGAGGGCGGCTATCTGACCAACAGCGAAGGCGAGCGCTTTATGGAGCGTTATGCTCCATCGGCGAAGGATCTTGCTTCACGCGACGTCGTCAGCCGTTCCATGGCGCTTGAAATGCGCGAAGGCCGCGGGGTTGGTGCGCACAAGGACCATATCTACCTGCATCTGGATCATATCGACCCGGCCGTATTGGCGCAGCGTTTGCCCGGCATCACCGAAAGCGGCAAGATCTTTGCTGGCGTCGACTTGACGCGCCAACCACTGCCGGTAACGCCAACGGTGCACTATAATATGGGTGGCATTCCTTGCAATTATCATGGCCAAGTTGTCACCAAGGTCGGTGACGATCCTGAAGTGATCGTTCCCGGACTATATGCTGTTGGCGAAGCCGCTTGCGTGTCGGTGCATGGTGCAAATCGTCTTGGCTCAAACTCGCTCATCGACCTTGTGGTATTCGGGCGGGCGACCGGCTTGCACTTGAAGTCGTCACTGACCCCCGGCGCGCCGCATAAGGCGTTGCCAGCGGACGCTGCAGATCTGGCGCTCGCGCGTGTTGACAAGTTCCGCAATGCAAAGGGCGGATCGCCGACTGCCGAGATACGCCTTAAAATGCAGCGGACTATGCAGAAGCACGCGGCCGTGTTCCGCGACACGGCGTTGCTTGAAGAAGGTGTGACCGAAATGCAGAAGGTCAACCAGCGTCTCGCGGACGTACATGTGACGGACCGCAGTCTGATTTGGAACACTGACCTTATCGAAACGCTCGAGCTCGATAACCTCATGGCGCAGGCTGTTTGCACGATTGAAAGCGCAAACAACCGCAAGGAAAGCCGCGGCGCCCATGCGCACGAAGATTTCCCAGAGCGCGACGATGCCAACTGGATGAAGCATACCGCTTCATGGTTTGAGGGCTGGGGTGGCTCAGGCGGGAATGTCAAAATAGACTATCGTCCGGTCCATGATTACACCCTGACCGACGAGGCAGAGTATATTAAGCCAAAACCACGGGTTTATTGATGGCTTCGAAAACGGAGGCTGTGATTTCCAGGCTCCGTTTTCGCTTTTCATGATCAAAGACCGAACAGGCGACGATGATCTCGTCGGCCTGCGTCCGAGCTTGAAACGCCTGCACCGCAGACTTAACCGTATCTGCTGCACCGATTGCACTTGCGGACAAAACATCTGTCAGGGCCGCACTAAATTGCGGCGGCAAGGACGCGACATAACCCTCAACAGGTGGCGGCAATTGTCGTGGATTGCCGGTGCGCAGGGCAACGAAGCTTTGCATCAAGGAACTTGCGAGAAACTCAGCCTCCGCGTCGCTTTCGGCTGCGATGACGTTGAACGCCGCCATGGCGTAAGGCTCATCCAGCACCGCGCTTGGCCGGAAATGGCTTCGATAGATATGGAGCGCTTCATCCAGCATTTGCGGTGCAAAATGGCTAGCAAAGGCAAAGGGAAGACCAAGTGCTGCTGCAACCTGCGCGCCGTAAAGGCTGCTGCCCAGAATGTAGAGATGTACATCAGCGCCTGCGCCCGGCGTGGCGACGATCCCGGTCTGCCCATCATCATCGAAATAGCTTTGCAGTTCCATCACATCACGCGGGAAGGCATTTGGGTCGCTGTCCAGTGTACGCCGGATTGCGGCAGCAACGCGTTGATCGCTGCCCGGCGCACGGCCAAGTCCAAGATCGATTCTACCCGGATAGAGCGCATCCAAAGTGCCGAACTGTTCAGCAATGACCAAGGGCGAATGGTTGGGTAGCATGATGCCGCCTGAACCAACGCGAATGGTTTTGGTCGCAGCTGCGATATGCCCAATGACTACGCTGGTGGCGGCACTGGCGATCCCCCGCATGCCATGATGCTCGGCGACCCAGTATCGGGTGAAGCCAAAGCTTTCGGCGTGCGCAGCAAGGTCGGCTGCATTGGCTAATGCCGACGAGACGTTGCCGCCTTCGACAACAGGTACGAGATCAAGAAAGGAAAATGCCGTCATGCCATTTAGATGGTGTCCAACGGCTTCAAAACCAAGCGCAATCGACTATAAATCAACATCGAGCGATGTCTGCCACTCAGTAGATGGCCTCCAACCTCGCGCGAAGACCGTGATTGGATTTGGAAAGTCACACTAAGGTCTCGCCTAAATAGTTCTAGCAAAAGTGCGGGCGGCCATCAGAAATGTCTGAAATTCGTCGTCGTGCGGAGCACGACTGACTTTTTATCATCCCGCGGGACGAGCGTGCCCGGGAAATCCAAAGCACCGTATCAACGCCAAGAAAGAACGATGCCGACAATTGACCATTGGCAATGTTTTTCTCAAACGAAATCCTACATTGCAAGTGCTGATCGGGGGGCCAGCATTATTCTGTGGTCGGTCAACGCCAAGCATAATCGACTAAAGTGATAGGGCGTGCCATATCTGGTCCAGTGCTGACCGACCTCTACATTCCCTTTCTTGTAACAACGTTGCTCATCGAGTTGACACCAGGCCCTAATATGGCTTGGCTTGCCCTCACGAGCGCGAGCCAAGGCAAGCGTTCCGGTTTTGCGGCAGTGGGCGGCATTGCGCTTGGGCTAGCAATACTTGCAGCAGCGTCCGCTGTAGGTCTTGCAGAACTGGCGACGCGATCGCCTGCGGTCTTTCATTTTTTGCGCTACGCAGGCGTTGCTTATCTTCTGTGGCTGGCTTGGTCGGCATGGTCTTGGGGCAACGAGCCATCCCCACTTATCGTCAGCGATAACGCGCCGGGCGCGTGGTTTCGTCACGGCCTTTTGTTGAATCTGTTGAACCCAAAGGCGGCAATGTTCTTCATCGTGGTTCTGCCTGCATATATCGTGCAAACCGTACCCGTTGGACCGCAAACGACCTTGTTGTCAGCGACCTATGTCAGCATCGCAACCGCCGTACACGTTGCCATCGTCATGCTGGCAGCACAAGCGCACGGATGGATATCTGTCGGGGGCAGGGGGCACATCGTCCAGCGTGCGTTTGCCGTTCTGTTGGCTGCAATCGCTATCTGGTTTCTAATAAGCTCAGCCTAGCGCCAGCGCAGCATTGAGCGATCAAGTTTCGCAGCGGACTTCACACCCATCAGGCGCATGTTTCGTGCAATTTCATCGCGCAATTTTCCTATAATACGCTCAACGCCGGGCTGACCCGCTGCGGCGAGCGCGTATAGATATAGGCGTCCCCCGGAACAGGCCGTGGCCCCAGCGGCAAGGGCCTTTAGAACATGGCTTCCGCGTTGAATTCCGCCATCGCAAATGATGTCGATCTTACCACCAACGGCATCGGCGATTTCGGCGATCTGATCGAACGGCGAACGCGATCCATCCAGTTGCCGTCCGCCGTGGTTGGACACCATGATTGCGGTCGCCCCGATGTCGACTGCGCGCTTTGCATCGTCCACTGACATGATGCCTTTCAGACAGAATTCGCCGCCCCAATCCGACCGCACCTTTTCCGCCATTTTCCAGTCCATCGAGGTATCAAGCATGGTGTTGAAATATTCGGCCACCGACACTGCGACATTCGTCCCGGCGTCGACATGCGTCTGCAAATTGGGCAGCGAAAATTTTTCGCGGAACATGTAATTCATAGCCCACATCGGGTGGATCACGTAACTTAAGACCGACGCGGGGGTAAAACGGGGCGGGGAGGTGAATCCGCTGCGCAGACAACGTTCACGGTTGCCCGAAACAATAGTGTCGACGGTCAGTGCAATCGCATCAAATTTTGACGCCTTGCACCGCTCGATCATTGATGTGTTCAGGCCTTTGTCCTTGTGGATATAAAGCTGAAACATTTTGGGTGTCTTGATTGTATCTCCAACTTCTTCGATGCTGACGGTCGCGAGCGACGAGATTCCAAACCAGGTGTTGAACTGCTGTGCCACCGACGCAACGGCCCGCTCGCCCTGCCAATGGAACAGGCGTTGCAATGCGGTAGGGGACAGCATGAGCGGCATGTCGATGCGCCGTCCCATTACCGTCACGCCCATGTCGATTTCCGACACGCCAGCCAGTACGTTAGGCACAAGATCGCAGTCATCGAATGATTCGCTGTTACGACATTTTGTCCGTTCATCGTCGGCCGCGCCATCGATGTAATTGAATATGGGCGAGGGCAGGCGCGACTTCGCCAGACGGCGGAAATCTGCTACATTGTGACAATCATTCAAACGCATTCAGCGCTTATGACAGACCTTGCAAATAATTGCATGCATTTGGATTCTTCGCCTTGATGCCACGTTGCAACGCCTCCATCCGCTGCGCTGATGTGCCGTGCGTGAACATGCTTTCGACAGGTGCCCGTCCAGCTTGCTTCATCAAGGTGTCATCACCGATGGCATTGGCAGCGCGCATGCCTTCTTCGATATCGCCAGGCTCAATGCGGTCCGCATTCAAGCCAGCCCACACGCCAGCAAAGCAATCAGCTTGCAATTCCATACCCACCTGAAGGCGGTTGCCATCGGCCTCGCTTGATTGTGCCTGAAGCTTGCGGACCTGCCCGGCAATGCCCGCCAGATTCTGTATGTGGTGTCCAACCTCATGCGCGATAACATAAGCATAGGCAAAGTCGCCGCCAGCGCCCATCTTCCTTTCCATTTGCTGGAAGAAGCTGGTGTCGAGATAAATCCCTTGATCAGAAGGACAATAAAATGGGCCCATGGCTGATTGCGCTGCACCGCATCCGGATTGGCCGCCGCCCTGATAGAAGTTCAAGGTCGCTGGCCGGTAATTCTGGACAAGCTGTGACCAAGTGTCCTCTGTCGATTTCAGAACGCGACAAGCGAACAATTCATCTTGGGTGTCGCAGGCAACATTTGCGCCGGCTGTGCCGTTTTGCTGCCCGCTCAAATGTGGAGTGGTGCCAGTCCCGCCAGTGCCCAGCATCCCGCTGGACATCACGAAATACCCGACGACCGCTATAATTAACAGCGTTCCGCAACCCAGTTTGCGGCCAAGCAACATTGGGAGCAAGCCGAAGATTAGACCCAAAGGACCCCCACCGCCGCCGCCAAAGCCCATTCCGCCTGACCCTTGGTCACTTACGTTACTACTCGGGTCAAGGTCGTCGAGCCGCATATCATTCTCCCATATTGTCCTGCGCCAACATTGCGTTTAGCGGTGCAATGCGCAAGTAAAGTTCACCCTAAACGCAAAGGTACTCTCCCATGTTCCTCAAAGGCAAAACAGCACTTATAACTGGATCTACCTCGGGCATCGGATTGGGTTATGCACGCGCACTCGCGGCGCAAGGCGCACAGGTGATGATTAATGGCTTCGGTGATGCGCAGCTCATTGACAGCTATGTCACTGAATTATCAGCCTTAAGTGGTGGAAAAGCGCTTTATTCTGCGGCAGATATGACTAAGCCGGAAGCTATCCGGGCAATGGTTGCCGAATGTGCCGAGCAGATTGGATCGCCTGATATATTGATCAACAATGCCGGTATCCAGCATGTTTCCCCGGTGGACGAGTTTCCCGAGGACAAATGGGACGCAATATTATCGATCATCCTGTCCTCGGCGTTCCATACAACAAAGGCTGCCTTGCCCGCGATGAAGACGAAAGGATGGGGCCGGATTATCAACACCGGATCGATGCACAGCCTCGTCGCCTCACCATTCAAATCTGCCTATAACGCTGCCAAGCACGGACTTGCCGGTTTCACGAAAACCGTAGCTCTGGAAGTGGCAACGCAAGGGATTACTGTAAACAATATCTGCCCCGGATACGTGTGGACGTCGTTGGTTGAGAACCAGATCCCAGACACGATGAAAGCACGTGGCTTAACGCGAGAGCAGGTTATCAATGATGTTCTGCTGGCCAATCAACCGCAGAAGAAATTTGTGCAGGTCGAACAGTTGGCAGCGCTAGCAGTATTTTTGTGCCGTGAGGAGGCCAGCGCGATTACCGGTACGAACCTGTCGGTCGATGGCGGATGGACCGCGCAATAACATTGGTCTGAAACTTCGGCTATTCGACTGGGGTCGGCATTGGTCCGGGCTGCTGGCCGCCTTCCGGTAAGGATGTTGAGCCCGGCATGACATAAGGCGGCGGCGTGTAACCCCCTTCGGACGACTGTGCGTTGTCGCCTTGCGATGGTGTCATCTGGGGTGAGGCTCCAAATGGCATGCCGAAATCTGGCTGCAGCGGGCGGCCGTCGATAGTAGGCGCCCCGATTTGAAAATCGCTGACAGATCCTGAATTAAATTGTTGAGGCGGCTGCTGCGCCGGTAAAGAAGTCGAGATGGATGGCGGAGGCGCGGCCGCTTCGGTGCTCGTTTGAACAGAAGTGTCGGAAATGGGGTTTGTGTCGGGAATAACCAGAGCAATCACCCCGGCGACCGAAAGTACCCCCAACAACATTTTAAGAATATTATCCACGCGTCCCAGCCCGGTTGAGTTCGACATAAGGGATAATATAGTGGCGTTAATAAAATATTATCGATGCAAGCCTGTGGAACATTAAAAAAACCGCCGACATTTACTGCCGGCGGTTAGGTGTTTTTCCTCCCCAGGAAAACTTTGAAATCTGGTCGAGATTATTTGCCGCCTGCGCTTCCCAAGCGATGATAAAGCCGGGCGAATTTAACCGATTCAGGCTTATCCTGAATGACCTCAAGATAATGGACCAGTGCCTGACGGAGAAGCGTCAGGTCCTCCGTCGACAGAACAGCGCGTGCGCGTGGTGGTTCGCCCATATCAATGCTCCTTATGCAGCTTGGCTGAATTGGTTCATGGTGTTGTCTTTGCCGCCAGCTTTCAACGCTGCTTCACCGGCGAAATATTCCTTGTGATCATCGCCAATGTCCGATCCGGACATGTTTTGATGCTTGACGCAAGCGATGCCTTGACGGATTTCCTTGCGTTGAACACCCGCAACATAACCGAGCATACCCATTTCGCCGAAATAATCCTTCGCCAGATTATCGGTGCTGAGCGCTGCAGTGTGATATGTCGGCAGCGTGATCAGGTGGTGGAATATTCCCGCCCGTTTTGCAGAATCGCGCTGGAAGTTCTGAATTCGCACATCGGCTTCCACACCGAGCGGTGTCTCGTCGTACGAGGCGCTCATCAAATTTGAACGCTCGTAGCTGGATACATCCTGCCCTTCGGCTGCCCATGCGTCGAAGACCTGCTGACGGAAGTTCAGCGTCCAGTTGAAGCTTGGTGAGTTGTTATAGGCAAGCTTCGCGTTCGGTACGACTTCACGAATACGGTCCACCATTCCGGCGATCTGTTCGATGTGGGGTTTTTCAGTTTCAATCCAGATGAGGTCGGCCCCATTTTGAAGCGAGGTGATGCAATCAAGAACGCAGCGGTCCTCGCCAGTGCCGGAGCGAAACTGGAAAAGGTTGGACGGCAAACGCTTTGGACGAAGCAGCTTGCCATTGCGGTTCAATATGACATCGCCATTTCGTGCGGTGGCTGGGTCGATTTCTTCACAATCAAGAAAGCTGTTGTACAAATCTCCGAGATCTCCCGGCGCCGTAGATACGGCGATTTGTTTTGTAAGGCCTGCGCCCAGTGAGTCGGTACGCGCGACGATTATGCCGTCGGGCACGCCGAGTTCAAGGAACGCATAACGGCAGGCGCGGATTTTCTGAAGAAAGTCCTCATGCGGTACGGTGACTTTGCCATCCTGATGGCCGCACTGCTTTTCGTCAGAAACCTGGTTTTCAATCTGCAGTGCACAGGCACCTGCTTCGATCATCTTCTTTGCGAGCAGATACGTCGCCTCGGCATTGCCAAAGCCCGCATCGATGTCAGCGATAATTGGCACGACATGGGTTTCGTGGTTTTCGATCTTGTCCATGACAGAAGCTTCCCGCGTCGCGTCATTTTGAGCGCGCGCATCGTCCAACTCGCGGAACAACAGGTTCAGCTCACGACTGTCCGCCTGACGCAGGAAGGTATACAGTTCTTCAATCAGGGCAGGAACGCTTGTCTTTTCATGCATTGACTGGTCGGGGAGAGGACCAAATTCGCTACGCAACGCTGCAATCATCCAGCCGGAGAGATATAGATAGCGCTTCTTGGTTGTGCCAAAATGCTTTTTGATTGAGATCATCTTTTGTTGCGCGATGAAACCGTGCCAGCAACCTAGCGACTGGGTATATTGGGCCGGGTCTGCATCATAAGCTGCCATGTCTTCGCGCATGATCTTGGCAGTGTAGCGGGCAATGTCGAGGCCTGTCTGGAAGCGGTTCTGCAACTGCATCCGCGCCACTGATTCCGCGTTGATCGAATCCCAGGCTCCGTTGTGAGCGGCAATTTGCGCGTTATTGGTGTCGATCAGTGTCTGGTACGACATTTACAATTCCTTCGTTCGTTGGGGTATATAACCCTTTATTCGTGGGCAATCGTGCTGAACACCAGTCAATTTTGTAATTTTTCTTGTCTTCCAGTCTGCAAAAAACATCTTTATCTTGTAATGTTGTAAATAAATTGACAAAAGATCAGCATGGCCGAAGATAAGTTATTTGCAGGGCACGCCGTGCGCAGAATCCGCCGGGCAAATGGCCTGACGCAGGGGTTGATGGCCGATGCGCTCGCAATTTCACCGTCTTACCTGAATCTGATCGAGCGGAACCAGCGGCCCGTGACTGCGACGCTTCTTTTAAAACTTGCACAGTCTTATGACTTTGACCCCCGCACTTTAACGGGAGTTGCCCCCGGCGGTGGCGTAGAGGCGATCCGGCGGAGACTGAGCGACCCGATGTTTGCGGATTTAGCAGTCGACAGGGCGCAGGTCGAAGAATGGATTGCAGCAAGCCCCGATGCCGCCGAGGCTTTTGCGCGTGCTTTTGACCGATTGTCCGGTGGCTCGCATGGTGGAGCCAGCACGGCTCAAGGCGGAGCGCTTAGCGAGCCTGAATCGATCGCATCCGCGCGCCGCGAGATCGAACGCTGGCGAAACCATTTTGCCGATCTGGATTCCCAAGCTGAAGGCCTTGCCGACGAATTGCGTCTTGCAAATGCGGACCTATATGGTGCGATTACCGAACGACTGCGCGTGAAGCATCAATTGTCGATCCGTATTTTACCGTTTGACGTCATGCCAGACAGGTTACGGCGGCTCGACCTTCACGCCCGACAGCTTCAATTATCTGAATTGCTTGACCCTGCCAGCCGGACTTTCGCTGCCGCGCTGCAGCTTGGGATGCTGGAAGCAAAGGCGGAGATTGACGCACTGGTCGCTGGAGCATCCTTCACCGAACGTGCTGCCGAGCGCCTCTATCGCCGCCACCTAAATAGCTATTTCGCGGCCGCCGTTATGATGCCGTACGCACGTTTTCTGAGAGCATGTGAAGCAACGGGTTATGATATCGTGGTACTTCAGCGCCGCTTTGGCGCAGGTTTCGAACAGATCGCACATCGACTGACCACGTTGCAGAGGGTGGGACACCGAGGCCTGCCATTCTTCATGCTCCGTATCGACCGGGCAGGTCAAAGCAGCAAGCGCTATGCCGGAGCGAGCGCGTCGCCATTGGTGGCGACGGATCGTCGGTGCCCGCTGTGGCAGGTGCACAATGTATTCGCGCGGCCAGGTACGCTGATGCCGCATTTGGTCGAGTTGGAAGACAATAGCCGCTGGTTTACAATCTCGCGCACTGTTCATCCGCAAACCGCAGTGAGTGGCAGTGTCGAGGCCGAGTTCGCCATTTGTCTGGGCATTGATGCAAAACTGGCCGCACCGTTGGCAGCAGCGCGCGGTCTTGACTTGGGCGGCATGGCAACGGCCATCGGGCTTGGCTGTTCAGCCTGCACGCGACCTGAATGCCCTCAGCGAAGTGCCCCACCAGCAGGCCGTGTCCTGGTCTTTAACGAGCGGGAGAGAGGCATGTCACCTTTTACCTTTGACCGTAGTGACTAGTCGGCTGCGAAATCACGTACTTTCTGGCTTGTTCCGCGGGGCAGGATCATCACTTCACGCCCGTTTGCAATAATAAGCAAATCGTCAACACCGTAGACAGAAACGCGAACGCCATCGGCATGAATGAGGTTGCCGTGACTGCTTTCAATTCGCACATTGCCGAATGCAACATTTCCTTCCGCGTCTTTTTGGCCTATCTCGTGCAAAGCATCCCAACTGCCGACGTCTGACCAGCCCATGCTTACGCGAGCGACTGCAACGTTGGACGCCTTTTCCATAATTGCGTAATCGATACTGTCGGCAGGGGATCTGGCAAAACTGCTGTGGTCCGGCCGTAATTGGTTGCCACTTTGAACGGCTTTAGCCATCGCATCGCGTACGGCTAATTCCATGGCAGGCGCATATTGCGCCATGGCGTTTAGATAAGAGTCAGCACGAAAAAGGAATATGCCGCCGTTCCAAACATGGTCACCTGCCGCTATCATGGCAGCAGCACGGCCTGCGTCCGGCTTTTCCACAAAACGCTGGACTGTATGCAAGCCTTCGGCTGTTTCTGGCCCCATCTGGATATATCCATATCCTGTTTCCGGGCCGCTTGGGTTAATTCCATAAGTTGCAAGCCAGCCATCATGGACAGCAGGCAAAAGCACGTCGGTGGCATGATGAAAGGCCGGCTCATTATTAATGACATGATCACTTGGCATGACCAGCAAAACGCGGTCGCGTGCCTCGACCGCAAGCGCCGCCAGGGCAATTGCCGGGGCTGTGTTACGAGCACAAGGTTCCAGCAAAATGATTGCGTCGCTCACTCCGATTTCGGCCAGTTGATCGCTTACGATAGCGGCATGCGCCGCATTGGCGACAATGATGGGTGCGGCAAAGCGTTGCCTGTCCATTACACGTAAGACCGTTAACTGGAACATTGTCCGTTCGCTCGTCAGCGCAAGAAACTGTTTTGGTGTTTGCGGCGTCGACAAGGGCCACAGGCGCGTACCGCCGCCGCCCGACAGAATTACAGGAGTGATTGTCACAATTTTTCCAGCTGCAGCAAGGCTAAATAATGGGCTGATATTGCCTATGTTAGACCCATGGTCAAACGCCAAAAAAATCTTTTTTTCACCGTAACTTGGTCATTTGGTGTAAAATTAACCGACACTTTACAGTTAATGTTTAATGCGGCCGAGATGGAAGCTGCGCGATGATAAGGCTATTTAAGCATTATATACCCTATCCGGTGCTTGTTCTTGCGGTCATCGATTTTTGCCTTTTGATTGCCGCAGCCGAGACTGCCTGGCTTGTTCGCGCGCACCATATTGGCATGCATGTTGACCATATCGGAAACCGAATTGGGCCGCTCTTGACGTTTGCCGCCTCGGTTCATTGCGCCGCGATTTCTGTCGGTGTGTATGGTTCCGACGCACTTCAGTCTTCTCGCTTCGCCATCGCGCGCCTGCTCGTCGCCGTATCGCTTGGGATCATTTTTCAATCGCTCATGGCTTTTCTGTTACCGGGTTCAACATTGTGGCGCACCAATTCGGTGTACGCGATGATGCTTGCCTTTATCTTTCTGGCAACAAGTCGCGCCATTCTGGGAAGCATGGTGGGCAGCCAAAGTTTCAAACGGCGGTTGCTGGTGCTCGGCGCGGGCGCGCGGGCGCAGCGGATTAAAGACCTTGAGGCAAAGCCCGGAGCGGGTTTTGTAATCGTGGGCTTTATCGCCATGGATGAAGACAAAAGGGTTATTCCGGAGGCCATCAACCGCAGTGCTATTTTCAATCTCGCTGATCTGGCGGTAAAGCTTGGAACCAGCGAAGTGGTGCTTGCGCTGGAAGAGCGCCGCAATGCCCTACCGGTGGATGATTTGCTCCGGATCAAAACCACCGGGGTACACGTCAATGACATATCGACTTTTCTTGAACGCGAAACTGGCCGTATTGACTTGGAGAGCGTGAACCCGAGCTGGCTGATTTTTTCCGATGGCTTTTCGTCGGGTCGTCGCTTGTCGGGCATCGCCAAACGGCTTTTTGATATTACCGCGAGCTCGCTTCTCCTGTTAATTACCGCACCAATCATTATTCTATTCGCATTGCTGGTCAAACTGGAGAGCGACGGTCCCGCTTTCTACCGACAGGTTCGGGTGGGCCTGTTCGGACAGCCATATAATGTATTGAAACTGCGTTCGATGCATTCGGATGCCGAGCAGCCGGGCGAGGCGGTTTGGGCGCAACAGGGCGATAGGCGCGTGACAGGGGTCGGCAAGTTCATTCGTAAAGTGCGAATTGATGAACTGCCGCAGACGTGGAACGTCCTTAAGGGCGAGATGAGTTTTGTGGGGCCGCGTCCGGAACGCCCGGAATTTGTTGCGGATTTGGAAAAGCAGCTTTCTTATTATGCAGAGCGCCATATGGTGAAGCCCGGCATTACCGGGTGGGCGCAGATCAATTACCCTTATGGGGCGTCCATTGAGGATTCCCGTCATAAACTGGAATATGATCTATATTACGCCAAAAACTATACTCCGTTCCTGGATATGCTTATTCTTCTGCAGACACTCAGGGTCGTACTCTGGCCCGAAGGCGCGCGGTAGATGTACGACATTCTTTCATCTTTCGCATTCTGGGGACATTTTGCTGCGGCCGCTGCTTATATTGCGCTCGCCGTGTGGCTTGTGCATCAATATCGGGGCAAAAATTGGCCGCAGGTTCTCTTAATCGGCGCTATGGCAATGACTGCCGTGTGGGGATTTGCAGCAACCTTTGTGGCGCCATTCAGCCTCGCCGCGCAACTGTCGGAAACTGTCCGCAATCTTGCATGGCTGGGTTTCATGTTTTCGTTGCTGCGCAATAGCAAGGGACAACAGCAACGCAGCATCAATATGATCTACGCCGCGCTGACATTTGTATTGTTATCGCAGCCCGTATTCGATTTGCTGACACGATCCATCGCTACCGAAACCCCCGGGGCGGCTTATGCGTTGGAAACATCGATCCTGTTGCGGATGATTTTCGGTGCAGGTGCTTTGGTGTTGGTGCATAACTTGTATTCGGTGTCTGCCCCTGAGACCCGCTGGGGTATCAGCCTGCCGATGGCAGCGCTGGCGGCCATGTGGACATTCGACCTCAATCTATACACGATAAGCTATCTCACTTCGGAAATTTCGGCGGAGCTTATTAATACGCGGGGCATTGCGATGGCTTTGCTGGCTCCGGTCTTTGTCATCGCCAGTAAACGCAATAGCCAATGGCGGCTCCAGCTTTCGAGAACTGTGGCATTCCAGTCGGTCTCGCTGTTGGTGATCGGCGCCTATTTGATCGCGATGGTGTTATTGGCCACGGCAATCGAGATGATTGGCGGGACATATGTCCGCCTTGCTCAAGTCACGCTCATAATCGGCATGTCAGTGGCAGCGCTGCTCATTCTGCCGTCCGGGCCCTTCAAGGCCTGGCTAAACGTAATGCTCGTGAAGAATTTTTTCCAGCACCGGTATGATTATCGTTCCGAATGGATGCGTTTTGCAGACACGATTGGCTTTCCGTCGCCAGATGCCGCCCCATTTTACGAAAGGGTGATAAAGTCGCTCGCCGACATTTTTGAAAGCCCGGGCGGCTTGATCTTTGTCCCCGATGACGAAGGGCGCCTCACGCTTCAGGCGCGCTGGAACTGGTCAACTGCGCAAATCCCGGCCAACTGCGTCACGTCGCACACAATGCCGTTTTTTGAATCGACGGGCCATATATTGGCGATGAATGAGATCCGGGCAGGCAAAGATGATCGCTGCGATCCAAGAGCAGTGCCGCAATGGCTTTATGAGGACGATCAAGCATGGGCAGTGGTGCCGCTGGTGCATTTTGGCAAGCTGGCGGGACTGGCCGTGCTTTCCCGACCACGCCTGCCGCGCGCGCTGGATTGGGAAGACCTTGATATGTTGCGTATCGTCGGTCGGCAGGTGGCAAGCTATCTGGCGGAAGCCTCCAGTCAACAGGCACTTGCTGACAACCGGCAGTTCGAACAGTTTAATCGCCGGTTCGCCTTTGTGATGCACGACATCAAAAATCTGGTGAGCCAGTTGAGCATTTTGGCACGTAACGCTGAGAAGCATGCCAACAAGCCCGAATTCCAAGTCGACATGGTCGATACATTGCGATCATCGGTAGACAAAATGAACGAACTGCTGGCCCGGCTGTCACAGCATAATACCGCAAAACATAACGTGCCGCTACCAATCGATATCAGCGATGTTGTAATGAAGTCGGTCTATAACAGCCGACTGGTATATCCCATAGAGACCCAGCTAACCCCCGGGATGCTGGCGATCGCCGATGCTGCTCGCGTTGACACTATTATTGGTCATATTGTCCAGAATGCGATTGAGGCTTCGGCAGAAGGCGCGCCGGTTAAAATCACAAGCCGTCCGCAGGGCGCAAATGTCGCGATCTCTATCATCGACACGGGAACGGGCATGACTGAGAGCTTCATCGCTAATCAGTTGTTCAAACCCTTTGTTTCCACCAAGCCCGACGGTTTTGGCATTGGCGCATATGAAGCCCGCGCATTGGCCGTTTCCATGGGCGGAAGCCTTCGTGTCGAAAGCCGGATTGGCAAGGGAACAAATTTCACACTGCTGCTACCTGCAGCGACGCAGAATAGCACTACCAACCATGATCAGGAGGCCGCATGATATGGCTGACGTGAGACAAAAGCTTCTTATCGTTGAAGACGATCTAGGCCTCCAAAAACAATTGAAATGGTCATACGAGGACTTTGAGGTATTTTGTGCCTCAAATCGCGATGAGGCCCTGACCCTGTTGCGGTCAGAAGAACCCGACGTTGTGACGCTTGACTTAGGATTGCCGCCAGATCCGGACGGCGTCAACGAAGGTTTTGCGGTGCTCGAAGAGATGCTTAAGCTGAAACCCGACACCAAGATTATTGTCGCATCAGGTCATGGTGCGCGCGAAAGCGCGTTGCGCGCGATATCGGCTGGCGCGTGGGATTTCTACCATAAACCGGTCGACATTGATGAATTGCACCTCATCGTCCGACGTGCATTCCACGTCCATGCGCTCGAGCAACAAAATGCACTGCTTCAACAGCCCGACAGTGATGGCGAGCTTTTGCTGGGAACCATATTGACCGCTGCGCCCGAGATGCTGAAAGTGGCGCGAACCATTGAACGCATTGCTCCCGCAGACGTATCGGTCATGCTGCTTGGGGCAAGCGGAACCGGCAAGGAATTACTGGCACGCGGCCTGCACAATGCCAGTGTTAGGCGGGACAAGCCGTTTGTGGCCATCAATTGTGGTGCAATTCCGGAGAACCTGCTTGAATCAGAACTTTTCGGTCACGAACGCGGCGCGTTCACTGGCGCGGTAAAGACGACTGAAGGCAAAATTGAGATTGCCAACGGCGGAACGCTTTTCCTTGATGAAGTGGGAGATATTCCGCTTCAACTTCAGGTAAAACTTCTGCGCTTCCTGCAGGAGCGAACCATAGAACGAATTGGTGGCCGCAAATCCATCAATGTTGATGTGCGTGTGGTCTGTGCGACCCACCGTAATCTCAACAAGATGATTGCCGACCAGACCTTCAGGGATGATCTTTATTATCGCCTGGCGGAAGTTACCGTGAACATCCCGCCATTGGCAGCACGGACGGGCGACGCCATTCTGCTCGCCAAGCATTTTGTGAGCCGCTTCGCCCGAGAAATGAATCCTTCGATCAAGGGGATGTCGACCAGCGCACTAACGGCAATAGACGCCTGGAAATGGCCGGGCAATGTGCGCGAGCTTGAGAACAGGATCAAGCGCGCTGTCATCATGGCTGAAGGCAAATTTGTAACCGCCGATGATCTCGACTTCGGGGATGATGAAGACGGTGATTTGCTGCTGAACCTGAAAGCCGCGCGAGATGCATCTGACCGCAAAGCGATCAAGCGGGCCATTTCGCGGACTGAGGGGAATATTTCAAGCGCAGCCAAATTGTTGGGGATTAGCCGGCCGACCCTATACGACTTGCTAAAGCAATATGATTTACAATCTTGACGGGAAAAGGAGTTGCTGCGCCTAGTTCAGGGCCAGCAATTCCGCCGGATCGATACCTGCACGCTGCATCTGTGCCTTTACGTCAGGCCAGACATTCTGGACGAAGTTGTCCCGCTCAAAGCTACGCAATTTTGCAATGGCGCCGTTTGCTACGAACAGGCCTACCCCGCGCTTGACGTCGACCAGTCCACTGTCCTGAAACAACTGATATGCCTTCGCCACCGTAAGTGGGTTGGCACCCTGATCCGCAGCAAAAGCACGCACAGACGGGAGCATTTCGCCTTCTTTGTAATTGCCATCAAGTATGGCTGCAGCGATCACGTCACGCAATTTCAGGTAAACAGGCTTTGCATCATTTTTCATCACAAGCTTACTGCCATAATACAGTATGGCGCGTCAATAGTGGCGAATGAAACGCATTCACGGCCAGTGGCGGATAATGTCACTGGCGAGTGGCCTTGGCCGTTCCTCGAGCGGCTGCGCAGGAGTGCCAATAAAGAATAGCCCGGCAATTTTTTCCCCGCCTTGGCAAAGGGTCCCGCGAACCATAGGGTCATAGCTTGCCCATCCTGTAATCCAGCTGGCCACAAAGCCATGTGCATGGGCGGCATGGAGCAAATTCATGCCGACCGCGCCGACGCTCATTTCTTGTTCCCAAAGCGGAATTTTGGCACTTGGTTGCGGTGCAAACAGGAGGATGACGAGTGTTGGGGCCATTAACGCTGGTGCGATTGCAGCCTCTATCTGCGCTGGTCTGGCATCGGGGTTCGCAGTGCAGAATGCTGTGCGCAAAAGATTAGCGAACGCGGCGCGATCAACAATTTTGACTAAGCGCCAAGGAAACAGCTTTCCGTGATCGGGCGTTCGCATTGCGATATGCAAAATCTCGTCAAGGACTAGTGCATCTGGCCCTGGCGCAACCATGTCGCGCGGCTTGCCCGAGCGACGGGTCTGCAAAAAGGTAGTGACTGAAGAAAGATCGTTGAACATTCCACTCCCTTCGACGAAATTTGCCTTGTCCCGCAATATAATTCTTCACACGCGCAATTTTTTCGGTAGGTTCCGCGCCAATCGTCCCATTCAACGGGATATCAAACATAACAGAGATGAGGGGTTCGCTCGATGGCGACATCATATGCGCAAGATGGAGATGCAGCAGGGACATTCCTTGGCCATCCCAAAGGGCTATTTGTATTATTCTTTGCCGAAATGTGGGAGCGGTTTTCCTATTACGGAATGCGCGCTCTGCTCATTTTCTATCTGACGAAGCACTGGTTGTTTTCAGATGAGAAGTCAGGCGTCATTTACGGCGCTTACACTGCTCTTGTGTATATCACCCCTGTTCTGGGCGGCTATCTTGCCGATAGGTATCTCGGGCAGCGAAAAGCGGTCACTTATGGTGCGGTGCTTTTGACCTTCGGCCACTTTTTAATGGGTTTTGAAGGTTCCGGCGGCCAGGATGTTGCTTCTCTTAACATCTTCTGGCTTGCGCTTGCATTCATCATCGTCGGATCGGGTTTTCTGAAGGCGAATATATCGGTGATTGTCGGGCAACTCTATCCACGTACCGACGTCCGCCGCGATGGCGCCTATACCATTTTTTATATGGGCATTAACCTCGGCGCGGCGTTAGGAGCACTTTTGTGTGGCTATCTCGGCGAAACCTATGGCTGGTCCTATGGTTTTGGCGCCGCGGGTGTCGGTATGCTGTTCGGTCTCATTGTATTCATCGTGTTCAAGCCGTTGCTGCTTGGCCGGGGTGAGCCGTTGAACCCGGAAGCACTAACCAAGCCAGTAATGGGCATAAAGCTTGAATGGTTGATCTATCTTGTGGGTCTTGTGGCTGTCGCCATTTGCTGGTGGTTGGTTCAAAACCAAGCTGTCGTCGGCAGCTTGCTTGGCGTCGCAGGTGCGATATTAGTGGCATATGTATTGTGGACCGCAGTACGCAAGCTTGAGCCGCATGACCGTGACCGCATTTTTGCAGCAATGTTCCTGATTATTGGTTCGATCCTGTTCTGGGCCTTGTTTGAACAAGCAGGATCGTCGTTAAATCTGTTCACCGATCGTCACGTCGACCGTGCGGGCGTCCCTGCATCTGTATTCCAGTCGTTGAACGCAATATATATCGTGTTGCTTGCGCCATTGTTTGCCTGGCTTTGGACCACACTTGGTCGCAAGGGCCTTGAGCCTTCTGCGCCTGCAAAATTCGGACTTGGTATCGTCCAGCTCGGCATCGGCTTTCTGGTCCTGGTGGCGGGGTCTGCTGCGGCTGGTGCGGGCAGCATGGTGCCCGTGATATTCATCTTCCTGATCTACCTGTTCCACACCACCGGTGAGTTGTGCCTGTCGCCGGTGGGCCTCAGCGCGATGAACCGTCTGGCTCCGGCACATTTGGCTTCGCTGATCATGGGAACGTGGTTCTTTGCTTCTGCGACGGGTAATTTTGTCGCGGGCTTGATTGCCGCAGCAACTGGTTCAGAGGCAGCGTCAGGCGAAGGTGCAGGTCGTGAAGTCGTCATGGCGGTCTATAGCCAGATTGGCTGGATCGCAATTGGCGTCGGCATTGCGGTTGTCGTTATCTCACCTCTTATCAAGAAACTGATGCACCTCGACACCTTGCGTGACGACGGTCCTCTGGAAGGCCAAGCAGAAGCAGGCGAACCTGCTGCCGCTGGCGTTCACCCTACTAACCGGAGGTAAACAATGCCTATTTCGAATGGTTTGCGCAGCGCATCTCTTGTGCTGCCACTGGCCCTAATGGCGTGTTCCAACGCCGATCGCCCTAAAACGGCTTCGTCCGCACCGGCGGTGAGGACAACGGAAAAGGCGCCAGCGCCTTTTCCATCGACGTACAAGGCATATCCCGGCGTATCTACGGCAATCCGTAACGTTACCGTTTACGACGGTGAGGGCGGCAAAATCGTCAATGGTGTCGTGTTCATGTCTAACGGTAAGATTAGTAGCGTAGGAGAGGCTGATACGGCCATTCCGGCTGGTGTTAATGTGATCGACGGTACTGGCAAGTTTGTGACGCCCGGCATTATCGATATCCATTCCCATTTGGGTGATTATCCTACGCCATCCGTTGAAGCACATAGCGACGGCAACGAAGCGACTTCGCCGACAACCCCCGAAGTATGGGCGGAACACAGCGTGTGGCCACAGGACCCCGGGTTTAGCCGTGCACTTGCCAATGGCGGAGTTACTGCGCTGCAGGTTTTGCCTGGATCGGCAAACCTTATGGGGGGGCGATCGGTCGTCCTGAAGAACGTCTACGCGCGCACAATTCAGGGCATGAAATTCCCTGGTGCGCCTTATGGTATGAAAATGGCCTGCGGCGAGAATCCAAAGCGCGTATATGGCGCCAAAGGCCGGATGCCATCAACGCGCATGGGCAATATCGCAGTCAACCGTCAGACATGGATCAAGGCGCAAGAATATAAAAAGAAGCGCGATAGCGGCAAGGAATTTGTCCGTGACTTGGGCATGGAAACTTTGGCGGGTGTCCTTGATGGTGACATTTCAATTCAGAACCACTGCTACCGTGCCGACGAAATGGCGCTCGTCCTGGATATGGCCAAGGAATTCGGGTATAAAGTGTCAACATTCCACCACGCAGTCGAAAGCTACAAGATCGCCGATTTGTTGCGCGATAACGGTGTGTGTTCGGCCGTGTGGGCCGATTGGTGGGGTTTCAAAATGGAAGCCTATGACGCTATACCGGAAAATGCGGCTATCCTGCACAATACTGGCGCCTGCGTCATCATCCACTCTGACGATGAAAACCAGATTCAGCGTTTGAATCAGGAAGCGGCAAAGGCGCAAGCCGACGGCCGCCGCATGGGTATCAACATAAGCGATGCTGAGGTCATCAAATGGCTGACCTATAACCCTGCCAAAGCGCTTGGCATTGATGACAAAACGGGAAGCCTTAAGGCTGGCAAGATGGCAGATGTCGTGTTGTGGAATGGAAACCCGTTGAGCGTATATGCGCGGCCTGACAAGGTCTGGATCGATGGCGCTTTGATGTTCGACGC
>NZ_JBKBQV010000002.1:0-106249 GCF_046292425.1 Sphingorhabdus sp. | reverse complement strand
GCTTCTTTTTTTGAAGCAACGAAGTTCAACGCCACCAGTGCATCGATAACGGAAATACTGGCTGACACCTCAACCATAGGCAAGTCTCCACCCGTTGCACCTTCCTCAAATGTCTTGCGCGCTGTTTCTGCAGCAAGCGCGGCGGCATCGGCACCGCGACACAATTCGGTCGCCGCATTCGCAAGGGCGATTTTTGCTGCGTTAATTTCCGAACCGCCAAGGGCTTCTAGCCGTGCGATTTCCTCCGAGGGCAGATCCGTAAACAACCGCAGGAAACGGCCAACATCGCGGTCATCGGTGTTCCGCCAAAACTGCCAATAATCGTAATCGGGCAATTGCTCGCGATTAAGCCATATTGCGCCAGAGACTGATTTGCCCATTTTTGAGCCATCCGCTTTGGTGATGAGCGGGGTGGTGAGGCCAAAAACCTCCGTGCCATCCATACGGCGCGCGAGTTCCATTCCGTTGATGATGTTGCCCCATTGGTCGGACCCGCCCATTTGCAGACGCACGCCGAGGGTGTTGCTTAGGTGACGGAAATCATAACCTTGCAGGATCATATAGTTAAATTCGAGGAAGGTCATCGGCTGCTCACGGTCCAACCGCAACTTTACCGAATCAAATGTCAGCATGCGGTTGATAGTGAAATGCGTGCCGACTTGCTGCAGCAATTCGATATATCCAAGCTTCCCAAGCCAGTCATGGTTGTTGACCATCACTGCATCTGTCGGGCCATCACCGAAAGTCAGAAAACGCTCAAACGCCGTGCGGATCGATTTAATGTTAGACTCGATCGTCTCGTCGGTCAGCATTTTGCGAACTTCGTCTTTTCCGGTCGGGTCGCCGATACGTGTGGTCCCGCCGCCCATGACCACCACCGGTTTATGGCCAGCCTGCTGTAAGCGGCGCAGCAGCATGATGGACACCAGATTGCCGACATGAAGCGATGGCGCGGTGGCGTCGAAGCCGATATAGCCCGGGACAATCTCTGTAGATGCCAATGCGTCGAGCGCCGCAGCATCCGTTGTCTGGTGAATATAGCCACGTGCATCGAGCAGGCGAAGGAGATCGGATTTATAAGCAGTCATAGCGCGCCCGCGCCTAGCATGGAGTTTCGACATTGGCCAATATTTCGATGATGCAAGTGCCATTGATTTGCCATCCGCAGTCCGATGCTGGCGGTGCCGAGGGAATACAGGTGGTGATATCGCGGAGCGATAGCGGAAAAGTTGAACTGACATATGGTGTTTTGGGGAGCCTAGAGGCGGTGGAAATTGTTGCTCCAGCAGCACCAGAACGGGTTGATGAATTATGGAAAAAAACATGTTTCGAGTTATTTGTCGGTAATATTGAAGACGAAATATATTTAGAATATAATTTTGCACCTTCAGGCCAATGGGCTGCATATCAGTTTTCCGGGTATCGTGCCGATATGGCGGAATTGGAAACGGAAGTTCCTGACATTCAGACGGAGGAAAACGAGAGTGTTCTGAATGTTTCGGTGAAGTTCCAGTTACCGGACGCTTGGCGGGGGCGCGCATTACTGGCAGGCGTTAGCGCGGTCATCGCCACCAAAAGTGGGGATTTCTCTTATTGGGCCGTTGCCCATCCTCCAGGTAAGCCGGATTTCCATCATAGGGATTGCTTTGCCTTGCATCTGGAGGCACGAGGCACGCTATGAACTTCGGAATTGATCGCCTTTTAACCGAGCCTGAGCTGCGCGCTCCCTTGAAGGGTAAGCGCGTAGCTTTGTTGGCGCACCCCGCCTCCGTTACCGCCGGCCTCACCCACGCGCTTGATGCGCTCGCCACATTGAGTGAGGTCAACATCACCGCCGCATTTGGCCCACAACATGGCCTGCGCGGGGACAAGCAAGACAATATGATGGAATCGCCGGATTTCGTGGACCCAGCGCACAATATCCCGGTGTTCAGCCTTTATGGCGAAGTCCGACGCCCCACCTCAGTGTCGATGGAAACTTTCGATGTCATCCTGATCGATATGCAGGATTTGGGCTGCCGAATTTATACCTTTATCACGACCTTGCTGTACATCCTTGAGGCTGCCGCTGAGCACGGAAAAACAGTTTGGGTGCTCGACAGACCAAACCCGGCTGGACGCCCTGTAGAGGGGCTTAGATTGCGTGCTGGATGGGAGAGCTTCGTCGGCGCCGGACCCATGCCGATGCGCCACGGCATGACGCTGGGAGAGCTTGGTCACTGGTTCATTGATCACTACAAGATCGATGTCGATTATCGCGTCATCCAAATGGAGGGATATTCGCCAGACGCGGCGCCAAGCTTTGGGTGGCCATCGGACAGGCTGTGGATTAACCCAAGCCCCAATGCTCCAAACATCAACATGGCGCGTGCATATGCAGGGACAGTCATGCTTGAGGGAACAACACTGTCCGAGGGCAGGGGGACCACACGTCCGCTTGAGATATTTGGTGCGCCAGATATCGACGCGCGCGCTGTCATCGCCGAGATGAAACGCTTCGCGCCGCAATGGCTCAGGGGTTGCAGTCTGCGCGAAATCTGGTTCGAGCCAACGTTCCACAAGCACATGCAGCAACTTTGCAATGGCGTGCACATTCATGCCGAAGGACCAGACTACGACCATCAGGCGTTTCGGCCGTGGCGGTTACAGACGTTGGCGTTCAAAGCCATCCGTAAACTGTACCCCGACTATCCGCTTTGGCGTGATTTCCCTTATGAGTATGAATTTGGAAAGCTTGCGATTGACGTCATCAACGGGGGGCCGGCTTTGCGCGAATGGGTGGATGCGCCAGACAGTTCGCCCGACGAATTTGACGCCATGACGTCAGTCGACGAGCAAAGCTGGATCGAGGAGCGCCGCAAATATCTGCTATACTAATGGCCGTGCTTGCGGCTTAGTTCTCGCATCGCGTCATCAAGGCCCTCAAGCGTCAGGGGATACATCCGGTCGTTCATCAGCTCCTTGATGATCTTCGTGGATTGCGAATATCCCCACTGCTTTTCAGGGACCGGGTTTAGCCACACAGTGGCAGGGTAAGTGCTGGTGATCCGGTTCATCCAGACCGCACCCGATTCTTCGTTAAAATGCTCAACCGAGCCGCCAGGATGGGTGATCTCATACGGGCTCATCGACGCGTCGCCCACCATCACCACCTTGTAGTCATGCGGGAACTTGTGCAGCACATCCCACATCTGCGTGCGCTCGCTAAACCGGCGTTTATTGTCCTTCCATACGCCTTCGTAGGGGCAATTGTGAAAATAGAAAAACTCAAGGTTTTTGAATTCACTAGTGGCGGCACTGAATAACTCTTCGCATAATTTGATAAACGGATCCATCGATCCGCCAACGTCCAACATCAGGAGCACTTTAATCGCATTGCGGCGTTCTGGCCGCATTTTGATATCGAGCCAGCCCTGACGGGCCGTGCCGTTGATTGTGCCCTCAATGTCAAGTTCTTCAACTGCGCCATCGCGGGCAAAACGGCGCAGGCGGCGCATAGCGATTTTGATGTTGCGGGTACCCAACTCTTTGGTGTTGTCGAGATTTTGAAATTCGCGTTTGTCCCAGACCTTTACCGCACGCTTGTGTTTGGACTCGCCACCTATCCGGACACCTTCGGGGTGATAGCCAGAATTACCGTATGGTGAAGTACCCCCTGTGCCCACCCATTTATTGCCGCCCTGATGACGCTTTTCCTGTTCTTCGAGGCGCTTCTTCAGAGTTTCCATCAACTCGTCCCAGCTGCCCATTTTTTCAATCTTTGCCATTTCTTCCGGCGACAGATATTTCTCGGCAATGGCCTTCAGCCAGTCTGCGGGAACATCAACAGGGTTTTGTCCATACTCCGTGAATATGCCCTTGAAGACTTTTCCGAAAACTTGGTCAAATCGGTCAAGCAATGCTTCATCTTTGACCAAAGTCGTACGCGCCAGATAATAGAAGTCCTCAGGACTCTGGCCAATAACCTCTGCGTCAAGCGCAGCAAGCAGTGCCAAATGCTCCTTAAGCGACGCGGAGATTCCCGCCGTCCGCAATTCTTCCATGAACGAGAAAAACATCAGCGGACTCCTGTTTAATTGACCAGTTAAGCTTTTGGCTGTTCTGCGACGCGGCGTCAACATCCGCTGGTTAACCCGGTGATAACCAAATTGCTTTACGGCTTTGCGGACCAACAGAAAATGGGATGGCGAACCTGTGAAAATGGAAAAAATAGCGTTGACTGAAAATCATTGGATTCGCGAAACGGCCCGCATTTGCGGGGATGTCACTGTCGGCTGCACAGAAGCTGCGGGTGTTCTGGAAAAGGCTCTGCAATCTGCTGACTGGCTTAAAGCGCGACATGGCGAGCTGACGGAACTTACCCTGGGTCTCGATTCAGACATTGCAGAGGTGACGCATGCTACGCGGGAGGCCAGAAATCTGGCTGATTCTGCGGTGAGTAAACTGATGACAGGTCAGGAGACCGTTCAGCTTTCGCTCGCAAGTTTTTCAGAACTCGTCACTCTCATCATTAATCTTGGTCCGCATATCACAGGCTTTGCCGCGGCGATGGAGCAAGTGAAGCGAGTCTCACAATCAATCGACTCAATTGCGCGCACGACAAATATGCTCGCGCTGAACGCGGCCATTGAGGCAGAAAAAGCCGGAGCGGCGGGGCAAACTTTTGCCGTCGTCGCCGCTGAAGTGAAAAAGCTTGCACATGACACCCGGCGTGCTGCTGTCGAAATCACGGGAACAGTCAATTCCTTGTCCCATGAGGCAGCCAAATTTGTTGAACAGATTGAAGACGGCATTGCCACCAGCAGTGCTGCCCAGCAGCAGTTTTCAAGTCTGGAAGAACTCATCAACGGCGTAAGCGATGTTGTGGCTCAGGTCGGGGATCACAACCGCGGAATTGCCGAAAGCACTGCCCAAATTCACCGCGGCCTTATCGATTCGCAGAAAGTGCGTGATGCCGTCGCCAAGGCAAATATCGAGATGTTTGCAGCGGTCGGCGAAGCACATACTCAAATTGGGACTCTGGAAGAGCAAGCCAACCGGATGTTCGACAACATCGTGCACAGCGGGCTATCGCCGCGCGACACCGAATTTGTGGAGCGTGCCCAAAAAGAAGCCGAAAAGATTGCCGCTATCACCGAGGCGGCTATCGCCAATGGTTTGCTGGAGGTGGACGCACTTTTTGACACAATGCTTATTCCCATCACTGGCAGCAACCCGCCGAGGTTTACCACTAGGCTGACGTCTTGGGCGGAACGGCACTGGCAGCCAATGCTTGAAGCCGTCAAGCAAAGCAATCCGGATGAAATATTGTCCGTTGTGTGTACCAGCAAGGAGGGCTTCTTGCCTGTTCACCTTAAGGAATTTTCGCGGGCCCCTACCGGCGATATAGCCCATGACACAAAATATTGCCGTAATGGCCGGGTTCTGTTTGAAGGCATCGACATTATAGCGAAGGCAAGCGAACAGGACTATATGATGGCTGTGTATCGCCATGAAGGCGATGGACGAACATATAAGGTTGTGCGCAACGTTTATGTGCCGTTACGCATTAACGGTCAGCGCTGGGGTGACCTTGAGCTCGCATATGTCGTTTAAGCCTCAGCCTGCCGGACTTAGCTGTTCTGGCGGCGCGCCATAAATGCAAGACGTTCGAACAGCATGATGTCCTGTTCGTTCTTCAATAATGCTCCATGTAGCGGCGGGATCGCTTTTGTCGGGTCACGGGACTGCAGCACGTCAAGTGGCATATCCTCGTGCAGCAACAGCTTCAACCAATCCAGCAATTCACTTGTACTTGGTTTTTTCTTGAGACCCGGAACGTCCCGAACCTCGTAAAAAATGTCCATAGCTTTAGAAACCAGCATCTTTTGAATGCCGGGGAAGTGGACATCGATAATCGCTTGCATGGTCGTGCGATCGGGGAATTTAATATAATGGAAGAAACAACGGCGCAAAAATGCGTCGGGCAATTCCTTTTCATTGTTCGAGGTGATGATCACGATAGGCCGTTCGACGGCCTTGATGGTTTCCTGCGTTTCGTAAACGAAGAATTCCATGCGATCGAGTTCCTGCAGCAAATCGTTGGGAAATTCGATGTCCGCCTTGTCAATTTCGTCAATCAAAAGGACAGGCAACTGTGGCGCAGTAAAAGCGTCCCACAACTTACCTTTTTTAATATAGTTTTTGATGTCGTGCACGCGCTCGTCGCCCAGTTGGCTATCGCGGAGCCGCGCGACTGCGTCATACTCATATAGTCCCTGATGGGCCTTGGTTGTAGACTTGATATTCCATTCGATCAGCGGTGCACCAAGTGCGGTCGCAATTTCCTGCGCAAGTACGGTCTTGCCCGTTCCGGGTTCACCCTTGACCAACAGAGGTCTGCGCAGTTTGGTTGCAGCGTTAACGGCAACCTTCAGGTCATCAGTGGCGACGTAATTATCAGTGCCTTCAAAGCGCATGGACAAACCCCGTTTGTTAATCGAACGGTTAATTCGTTAAGTGTGACCACGGTGATATGCAACCTTATATTGAATGGAGCGCGCTCGCCCCTCAGGCCGCGAGCATTTCGACATGGCGCGCCACAACGAGCTGCCACAGGCAGCGTTGCTGCGCCAATGTCTGGTCGGCACCAAAGGCCATAGCTCGTCGGTAGCCTTCATTATGCTCAAGTTTTTCCACCAACTGCACGCACTCGGTAACCGAGGGCAGGGTGACAGGGCTATGGGCTAACCCCATTTCATAGGCGACAATATCAAGCAATGGGCGTGTTTGATGCCAGTCGAGCACAAACGCGATGACGGCGCCCGATGAACAGCCTTTGCGATCAGATGTTGCCAGCAACTGGAAATTTTTGGCTTGGCTCTCGACCAATGCATTGACCTTGTCTTGGCCCGACAGTCTCCGAATGGGGCCAGCCGTTACCGTAAGCCGGTTTAAGAAAGCGCGTTCTCCCAGCATGCCATCTATTGCTTGAACGAGCCAATTGCGGGCAGCTTCATCAACAATTTTCTGAGCCGCATAATCGATAATGCCCGGATGGCGACCATGCGAAATGTGCATGAAGTGCGAAATGTCCGCCAATAACGCGGTTCTTGCGCTTTTTCCTTGGGCGCGAAAATGAGGCTTGTCCCGCTTATTTGTTAGGAAGCTGAGCAGAGGAGCCACGACGTTCAGGCTTCCATCGGACATTATGTTGCGGACAAAAATGTCGCTCTGGCCATGATGAAGTGGAGGCCGTGCTAAATTGTCCATATGCTCCTCCTCGGCAAACCCACGCGTCTGGACACACCTAAGGGCGAACTAGTAGCGAAAAGTGTTAAATATCTGGTTTACAGCAACTAAGGTAATTGTTGAGGCAAGAACATACGCCCAAGCGCATGTAACGTCCAACCAAGCTATTCCCATTTCGGATAAAAGGCCGTTCTTGGTCACAAGAACAGGCTTTTATTCAAAAATTTGGCCTATTACTGGTCGAGGAAGCTGCGCATTTTGCGGCTTCGGCTTGGATGTTTCAGTTTGCGTAACGCCTTCGCCTCAATCTGGCGGATACGCTCTCGCGTAACACTAAATTGCTGTCCGACCTCTTCAAGCGTATGGTCAGTGTTCATGCCGATACCGAACCGCATGCGCAGCACCCGCTCTTCACGCGGCGTTAACGAAGCAAGAACGCGAGTCACAGTTTCCTTTAAATTGGCCTGAATCGCCGCATCTACCGGAATGACGGCGTTTTTATCCTCGATGAAGTCACCCAAATGGCTGTCTTCCTCGTCGCCAATCGGTGTTTCAAGGCTGATGGGCTCCTTGGCTATTTTCATCACCTTGCGCACTTTTTCAAGCGGCATGGAAAGGCGTTCGGCCATCTCTTCCGGAGTTGGCTCGCGGCCCTGTTCGTGCAGGAACTGCCGACTCGTGCGCACCAATTTGTTGATCGTCTCGATCATATGCACCGGGATACGGATTGTACGCGCTTGGTCAGCGATCGAACGGGTGATAGCCTGACGGATCCACCAAGTGGCATAGGTACTGAACTTGTACCCACGACGATATTCAAACTTATCAACCGCCTTCATCAAGCCGATATTGCCTTCCTGAATGAGATCGAGGAACTGCAAACCACGGTTTGTGTATTTCTTGGCAATGGAAATCACGAGGCGCAAATTGGCCTCGACCATTTCCTTTTTGGCGATGCGTGCTTCACGCTCGCCCTTTTGCACCATGTTTACAATGCGACGGAATTCGCCAAGCGACATGCCCGTGTTGGCCGCAATGTCCGCGATTTCAGCGCGAATGCGTTCAACGCTTTCGGCTTCGTTGGTCGCAAATGCCGTCCATTTCTTGTCAATGCTGGAAACATCAGCAAGCCAGTTTTCGTCAAGCTCGTGCCCCATATAGCTGTCGAGGAAAGCTTTGCGGGGTACCTTGTGACGTTCGGCCAGGCGGAGCATCTGGCCACCCAATGCGGTCAGCCGACGATTGAACGAATACAACTGATCCACAAGATATTCGATCTTGTTTGCATGGAACTGAACGCTTTCGACTTCGGCCGTCAATTCTTCCCGCAATTTGTGATACTTATTTTCCGATGCTGTGGAAAAATCTTCACCTGCATTCAGTGCACGCATACGTTCAAGCTGAATATTCGAAAATTTCTTGAACAAAGACGTGATCTTGGCAAAGCGTTCAAGCGCAGCAGGCTTCAAAGCCTCTTCCATTTGTGCGAGGCTGAGGGTGTTGTCTTCTTCTTCTTCCTCCACAGGACGGGTGCGCCGCTCGGTCATGTCGTCATCGTCGTCGCTTGCCGCTTCCGGCTCGTCTTCGACTTCTTCTTCCTCTTTGTAAGAGGGACCAGCGGTCTTCTCGCTGATTTCGCCGTCGCCTTCTTCTTCTCCATCTTCAGTCAAAGATTCTGGAGCCGGTTCCTTAGACAGCATGGCGTCCAGATCCAGGATTTCGCGCAACTGCATCGCGCCGTCGTTGAGCGCGTTCGACCAGTCAATGATGGCATGAAAAGTGATGGGGCTTTCACACAAACCAAGGATCATCGTGTCACGGCCGGATTCAATCCGCTTCGCAATGGCAATTTCGCCTTCGCGCGATAGCAATTCTACCGCGCCCATTTCACGCAAATACATGCGCACAGGATCGTCAGTGCGCTCGCCGGTACCTGTCTTCTTGATTGTGTTCGTCAGAGAGCGAGGGTCATTTTCGGAAACATTATCGATGGTTTCGACTTCTTCCTCTTGCTCCTCTTCGCCGTCTTCGCCAGCTTCTTCATTCTCTACGATCTGAACGCCCATGTCGTTAATCGCGGACATCACGTCTTCGATCTGTTCGGACGACATTTGGTCCTGGGGCAATGCTGCATTAAGTTCGTCGTAGGTCAGGAAACCGCGGCGCTTCGCCTTGGCGAGCAGCTTTTTTACGGTCGCATCATTTAGGTCAATCAGCGGTGCATCACCGTTTTCGCCGATATCTTCTTCATTTTCATTTGCGCGACTTGCCAAAATAATTCCCCGATAACTTAAAAACTGTCCGCATCTCGCCGAAAAAATTCGATGATACGGTCGTCAAATGCCTTTTTCTCGTGTCGTAACCTTTGCTGTTCGGCAAAAGTTTCTTCGGTCAGTTCCAAACTCGCTAACCGCGTAGCACGTTCCAACGCCTCTTCGAGCGCAGGACGCTGCTTCATCAGCCTAATTGCTTCGCCCAGATCCTTAGAAGCGCTGGATAATCCGTCGCCACTTGTACCGGACTCTCCGCGGTTAAAAGCAAAAACTTTGCCGTTGCTGTGGAGAAGTGCCGACGCGACATTATACAACTTCTCGTCCAATATGGTAATTAACCCGTCTGTATCAAGCGATTCTTTGGCAAAAGATTCGTTGAGCATCACGTTGAGCAAAGCGGCGTGATTCGGGTCCGGTGGAATGAAGTCGCTTAGTGCTTCATGATGTTGTCGAATAAGCGCGGGATGCCGCAAGAGTGCACCCAAGACTCCTTGGATAAGAAAATCCGAACCCTTCGCATTAAAGCTCTTTGTCTCGGCGCCCGGCGGTAAAATCTGAGGTTTACGCCAGTCACCCTTTTTTCCACGCACAAAAGGCGCTGATGCCGTGAATGGAGCGTTACGGCGCGGTGCGAACAAATTGTCGAACCGTTCCCGAAATGCATCGGCATAATGACGCCGTATTTCGGAATCAGCGATATTGGCCATGTGACCGCCGAGGCGCTGTTTAAGGCCCGCACGGTCCTCCGGAGTGTCGAGTGGTCTGGCAGACATTTCAGCTGTCCACAGCCTTTCAACGAGCGGCTGTGACGCCTCCAAGAGATCAGTCAGCGCCTTTGCCCCGGAAGCCTTAACAAGATCGTCAGGGTCCTGCCCATCGGGCAACGTTACAAACTGCAAGCTATGGCCTGGCTTCAACAGAGGAAGCGCACGCAGTGCAGCCCGCATGGCAGCTTTTTGGCCGGCGGAGTCCCCGTCAAAACACAATAAAGGCTTTTCGGTCATCCGCCAAAGCATCTGGATTTGCTGTTCTGTTAATGCTGTACCCAACGGCGCGACCGCGTCGGCAAAGCCAGCCTGGGCAAGGGCGATGACGTCCATATAGCCCTCTACCACGATCACCCGCCCAGTCTGGCGCGATGCAGGCGAGCATTTGTCGAGATTGTACAGTGTGCGGCCCTTGTCAAACAGCGGCGTGTCCGGCGAGTTCAGATATTTGGGTTCGCCTTCGCCCAATATCCGGCCACCAAAAGCAATTATCCGGCCACGTGGATCGCGTATGGGGATCATCAGCCGCCCGCGAAAGCGGTCATAAGGAGCCTTGCCGTCGACTGAGATCAGCAATCCTGCCTCAATCAACATTGGGTCGCCAAATTGTTTAAGCGCGCCTTTTAACCCCGTACGATTGTCGGGCGCCAAGCCAAAGCCGAAGTCCTTGATCGTCTGTTCGGTGAATCCACGTTGCTTGAGATAGCCACGCGCTGAAGCCCCCTCAACACTCAGCAATTGTGTTACAAACCATTCCTGCGCAGCCGTCATGACGTCATACAGGCTGTTCGCCTTGTCCGCCCTTTGCGCAGCTTGCGGGTCAGCGGCAGGGACGACCATGCCCGCCTCTGCCGCAAGTTCCTTGATGGCATCCATGAACGAGAGGCCACGGTGATCGGTCATCCAACGGATGGCATCGCCATGCGCAGAACAGCCGAAACAGTGATAGAAACCTTTTTCGTCGTTGATCGTAAAGCTGGGCGATTTTTCGTTATGGAACGGGCAACAGGCTTTAAACTCGCGCCCTGCTTTTGTTACCTTGACGGTGCGCCCGATCAGCGCGGACAGCGTCGTCCGCGAACGTAACTCATCCAGCCATTGTGGGGTGAGGGACACCTATGGCAGCCCTCCCTGATCTGTGCGAATTTTCAACTCAACGCCGCTTTCACCAGCCCACTAGCCTTGCTCATATCAAGCTGTGGACCATGACGTTCTTTAAGGGTCGCCATGACGCGACCCATGTCTTTCAACGTTTCGGCACCGAGATCGGCCTTTATGCCCTCAATCGCTGCGCTTGTTTCTGCATCACTTAATTGCGCCGGCAGGAATTCTTCGATGATCACAAGCTCAGCAGCTTCAACTGCAGCTAGTTCGGCCCGGCCGCCTTGCTCGTACAGCGCAATCGACTCACGGCGTTGCTTGATCATCTTCTGCATGACCTCAACCACCATTGCATCGTCGTCTGGCTGTTGCGAAGCTGTGCGCAGCTCAATGTCGCGGTCCTTGATCTTCGCAAGGATCAGGCGAATTGTGGCCAAACGATCCTTCTCGCCAGCTTTCATCGCGGTGATCTGGGCTGCTTTAATGGTGTCACGAATCATGTTTGTTTCCGGATTTTCATTGAAACATGCCGTTAGACCAACTCCCCATTTTCGTCACCCTGAACTTGTTTCATGTTCAATCTCGCCGCGTTTGCGGGGCTTGTGGGTAGAAATTTATTCTAAAGCCGCGGCCGTGCAGCGCACAAACAAGGTCATGGCGACAGGGCGGCGAAATATTGGGTAAACATTCCACAGCTTTCTCCGATTCGGCATTGACGCTGGTGCCCACCATCTCTAGGCGCGGTGCCTTAGCGACATTGCTGTAATCCGTATCACAGGAGCGACCCCCTCATGGCCGACCCCAATTCTTTGCGCGCGCCTTCTGGAGCGACTGGGGTATTGGTTCTGGCTTCCGGACAGGTTGTCTGGGGCAGGGGCTTTGGCGCAGAAGGCCAAGCGGTGGGCGAAGTATGCTTCAACACCGCAATGACTGGTTATCAAGAGGTAATGACTGACCCGTCATATGCCGGGCAAATCATCAACTTCACATTTCCCCATATTGGCAATGTTGGTGCCAATCCTGAAGATGTCGAGGCGATGAACCCGCATGCCTTGGGCGCAATTGTGCGACAGGATGTGACCGATCCATCGAACTTCCGCAGCACGCAGCATTTTGATGCATGGATGAAATCAAACGGCCGGATTGGCATTTCCGGTATCGATACCCGCGCGCTGACGCGGTTGATCCGCGTGGCTGGCGCGCCAAATGCTGTAATCGCGCATTCGGCGCGTGGAGAGTTCGATGTTCCAGCCATGCTGGCGCGGGCCAAAGCTTGGGCAGGGCTTGAAGGCATGGACCTTGCGAAGGATGTGACGACGTTGCAGACCTATGGCTGGGATCAGGGGCTTTGGACGCTGGGAGAGGGTTACCACAAGCCAGCCAAGGGCATCAAAAAGGTTGTCGCCATCGACTATGGCATTAAGCACAATATCCTTCGCAATTTAGTTGATGTCGGCTGCGATGTGACTGTGGTTTCCGCCACAGCAACCTTCGAAGAAATAATGGCCCATACACCTGACGGGTTATTTCTATCCAATGGCCCCGGCGACCCTGCCGCGACGGGAGAATATGCCGTGCCAGTCATCCAGCAATGGCTGGAAACGAAAAAGCCATTGTTCGGCATTTGCCTTGGCCACCAAATGCTGGGCCTTGCGGTTGGCGCAAAAACCGAAAAGATGCACCAGGGTCATCGCGGCGCCAACCACCCGGTCAAGCGCCTCACCGACGGGTCGGTCGAGATTACCAGCATGAATCACGGCTTTGCCGTGGACGCGGCGACTTTGCCTGCCAACGCTATGGCGACGCACACTAGCCTCTTCGACGGCAGCAATTGCGGTTTCGAACTTGCTGACCAGCCCGCATTTTCTGTGCAATACCACCCCGAAGCCTCACCTGGCCCGCAGGACAGCCATTATCTGTTCGAAAAATTCGCAGGGATGATGGGGTGACCGCTCCAAATCCTCCCAAGAAATGGGAATATCTCGTTGTCCAGTATGTCGGCAGTGTTTGGAGTAGCACTGGCGAATGGGATCGACCCGAATTGCAAAATATGTCCACGGAACAAATGTTAAATCATTATGGCGCTTTGGGCTGGGAGTTAATCAAGATTGGTCCAGTGCATGACAAAAACAGCACGCCCTCCGCGGCCTATATTCTCAAGCGACAGGTAGGCTGATGCCCAAACGTACTGACATAAAATCCATCCTCATCATTGGCGCTGGTCCCATCATCATCGGGCAAGCATGCGAGTTTGATTATTCGGGGACTCAGGCGTGCAAGGCGCTGCGAGAGGAGGGGTATCGCATCATCCTCGTCAACTCCAATCCGGCGACGATCATGACTGATCCGGATATGGCCGATGCGACTTATGTCGAGCCGATTACGCCCGAAATCGTCGCCAAGATCATTGAAAAAGAGCGTCCCGACGCGGTGTTGCCGACTATGGGTGGGCAAACGGCTTTGAACGTCGCCTTGGCGCTGTTTAACGATGGCACGCTGGCAAAATATGGTGTCGAGATGATCGGTGCCGATGCCGAAGCTATCGACAAGGCGGAGGACCGCATAAAGTTCCGTGACGCCATGACGAAAATCGGGCTGGAATCGGCGCGGTCGGGTATCGCACATTCATTGGACGAAGCGCTTGAGGTGCTGGAACGCACTGGCCTCCCGTCCATTATCCGCCCAAGCTTTACCATGGGCGGCACTGGCGGCGGGATAGCGTATAATCGCGATGAATTTATCAAAATCGTCACTGGCGGTCTTGATGCGTCTCCAACCACCGAAGTGCTGATCGAGGAATCGCTGCTGGGTTGGAAAGAATATGAGATGGAGGTCGTCCGCGACAAGGCCGACAATTGCATCATTATCTGTTCCATCGAAAACGTCGACCCAATGGGGGTCCATACGGGTGACTCCATCACCGTTGCACCTGCGCTGACACTAACGGATAAAGAATATCAGATTATGCGTAATGCGAGCATCGCATGTTTGCGTGAAATCGGTGTAGAAACAGGGGGTTCAAACGTACAGTTCGCAGTAAATCCGAAGGACGGTCGGCTTATTGTCATTGAGATGAACCCACGTGTGTCGCGTTCCTCTGCGCTTGCATCCAAGGCCACGGGCTTTCCGATTGCAAAGGTCGCGGCCAAGCTGGCCGTGGGGTATACCCTCGACGAGATTACCAACGACATCACTGGCGCGACGCCTGCTTCATTCGAGCCCACGATCGACTATGTTGTCACCAAAATCCCGCGCTTTGCTTTCGAAAAGTTCAAGGGGGCCGAACCCTTGCTCTCGACGGCTATGAAGTCGGTAGGCGAAGTGATGGCGATTGGCCGCAACATCCATGAAAGCATGCAAAAGGCGCTCCGTGGCCTAGAGACAGGGCTGTCTGGTTTTAACTATGTCGATGCGCTGCGCGGGGCGTCTAAGGAGGATTTGTCGGCTGAACTCAGCCGTGCGACACCCGACCGCCTTCTGGTCGCGGCACAAGCGTTGCGTGAGGGCATGAGCGTCGCTGAAGTCCATGCGATCGCAAAATTCGACCCGTGGTTTCTGGAGCGGCTTGAAGAAATCATTGCTGCTGAGAATGATATCAAGGCAAACGGTCTACCAAATGAGGCCGAGGCGCTACGCCGGTTGAAGGCAATGGGCTTTTCCGACAAACGGCTTGCCTATCTCGCGTTGGAGTCGATCAACGTTCGCCCCGGCATGGAAACGGCTGTCCGCCGTGGTTCCGGCATAGCCATGCAGGCCGCACGGGCTATGGCAGGAGCCGTGACTGAGGTCGAGGTGCGCGCGTTGCGCCACAAACTCGGTGTGCGTCCCGTTTATAAACGGATCGACACCTGCGCCGCGGAGTTCGAAGCAAAAACGCCTTATATGTATTCGACTTATGAGGCCCCAAGCTTCGGCACGCCCGAATGCGAGAGTCAGCCGACCGGCCGCGAAAAGATAGTCATCCTGGGCGGTGGTCCAAACCGTATCGGGCAGGGAATAGAATTTGATTATTGCTGCGTCCATGCCTGCTTTGCGCTGTCAGATGCCGGCTATGAGACGATCATGGTCAACTGCAACCCGGAGACGGTGTCAACGGACTATGATACGTCGGACCGGTTATATTTCGAACCGCTGACGGCGGAAGATGTGCTTGAGATCCTGCACGTCGAGCAGCAGAATGGCATCTTAAAGGGTGTAATCGTGCAATTTGGCGGGCAGACGCCCTTGAACCTCGCCAAGGCACTTGAGGCGGCCGGTATTCCCATCCTAGGCACGTCGCCGGATGCAATTGATCTTGCGGAAGACCGCGAACGCTTTGCCGCGCTGATTAACAAGCTTAAGCTCAAGCAACCCGAAAACGGCATCGCCCGAAGCCGGGAAGAAGCCATCAAGGTCGCCGAATCCATCGGTTATCCTGTATTGATGCGGCCTTCCTATGTTTTGGGTGGCCGGGCGATGGAGATTGTCGATACGCAGGCGCAATTGGAAAATTATATCCAGACGGCCGTGATCGTGTCCGGCGACTCGCCTGTGTTGATCGACAGCTATCTGCGGGACGCGATTGAAGTGGATGTCGATGCACTGTGCGATGGCGATGAAGTCGTTGTCGCAGGTATCCTGCAGCATATTGAAGAGGCCGGCGTGCATAGCGGCGATTCCGCCTGCACCATCCCGCCGTATAGTCTTCCCGCGGATATCATTGCAGAAATCCGACGCCAAACTGAATTATTGGCCGTAAACCTGCATGTGCTTGGACTCATGAACATCCAGTTCGCGGTGAAAGACGGCGAAGTCTACCTGATTGAAGTGAACCCGCGCGCTAGCCGGACAGTGCCCTTTGTCGCCAAAGCCATTGGCGCGCCCATAGCCAAGATCGCGGCGCGGGTAATGGCGGGCGAAAAGCTCAAGGACTTGCCACCGGTCAATCTCGATATTGACTATATTGCGGTGAAAGAAGCTGTCTTCCCGTTTGACCGGTTTCCAGGGGTTGACCCTGTTCTCTCGCCCGAAATGAAATCCACCGGCGAAGTTATGGGTATTGATCGGGATTTTGCTACTGCCTTTGCCAAGTCACAAATCGGTGCGCGAATGCCGCCGCCGATGAGTGGAAAATTGTTCGTATCGGTCAAAGACAGTGACAAGCCAGTCATTGTCGCGGCGGTCCGCCAAGCTATCAACTGCGGGTTCACGGTGTGCGCCACTGGCGGAACTGCAGACTATCTGTTGGCACAAGGCATAGAGGTGGAACGCGTCAACAAGGTGGCGCAGGGCCGTCCACATATAGTCGACAAGATAAAAGACGGCGAAATACAGCTTATCTTTAACACGACGGAAGGTTGGCAGAGCCTTAAAGACAGTGAGGAAATCCGCCGGTCCGCGTTAGCGGGCAAGGTTTCGCAGTATACAACAGCCGCAGGAAGCGTCGCCGCTGCGCAGGCGATTGCGGCGCTTCAACAACGGCAACTTGAAGTTCGGCCACTTCAGGACTATTATTAACCCGAGCAGTATCTTTCCCCGACAATTGAACTGCATATCGGATGGGTGGTTATGATTCATCCGGTCGGGAAGTTTTTGTGACGAAGGATTTAGGCCAGATGGCGAGTTTTGAAAAATATCCGATGTTGGCTGAAGGCTATGAAAAGCTGACGACCGACCTGAAGCGCCTACGTGACGAGCGCCCAATGATTGTGGAAGCAATTGAGGAAGCGCGCGCGCATGGCGATCTTTCGGAAAATGCCGAATACCATGCGGCTAAAGAACGTCAGGGCCAGGTCGAAGCGATTATCGGCGAGATCGAGGATAAGATTGGCCGTGCACAAATAATCGATCCGACCACCCTCTCAGGCGACAAAATCGTATTTGGTGCGACTGTCACCTTGATGGATGAAAACGACAAGCCAGTGCGGTACCAGCTCGTTGGCGAAACCGAAGCGGACGCAAAGGCCGGGCGCATATCGTATAATTCGCCGTTAGGTCGCGCGCTTATCGGACGGGTTGTCGACGACGAAGTCGAATTGACGGTACCGTCCGGGGACAAATATTATCTAGTATCAAAAATCGAGTTCATTTAATTATGTGCTTCCTCGCGAAGCTTTGAACGGCCTGTTATGCAGTTTCAGCGTGGTCCCGTCACCAATGCATTGGTTGCTGTCAATCTGGTGATTGCAGCCATATTACTCGTGCCGTCATGGTGGAATTATGCGGTCATGTCGGGCGGGCTGTTCCCGATCAGATTTAGCAACGTCACCGTGTCTTTCCCGGGCGTCGGGTTTTTAGTCCCGGCTTTTCTTACGCCATTGTCAGCGGCTTTCTTGCATGGTGGCGTTGTGCACGTCGTCATGAACATGTTGATGCTGTTGTTGGTTGGAAAGTTGGTGGAGCGCGTTTTAGGCGGTGGCCTTTATCTGTCGCTCTATTTGTTGTCCGCTTATGCGGCAGCGGCAACGGAATGGCTAGCATCGTTCATGGCATGGCCGATGTCGGTCGATATGGTAGCGCCTGCTATTGGCGCAAGCGGTGCCATATCCGGCATCATTGGCGCGTATGTCTTACTGTTTCCGAATAAAAAACCGAAAGCTTGGGGACCAATTCCTGCGGCCTATGCCCGTCCATTGCATCTTGCCACGGCTTGGATAGGGCTGAACTTAGCCTTGGGGTTCGTCGGCCCCGGCATCGGGATAAAAATCGCCATCTGGTCGCATATAGGCGGGTTTGTGGCGGGCATGATGCTTGCGCGGCCTTTGCTGCTTTGGCGCTACCGAAACGCTTGAACGCATAGCTATATGTTACTCTCCTGCCTATGCAGGAAAGTAACAACAATGTTAGTTATCTGGCTGTAGCAGCTTGTGCAGATGCACCACGACATATTTCATTTCAGCATCATCTACGGTGCGCTGGGCTGCCCCCCGCCACGCTTCTTCTGCGCTGGCATAATCCGGAAACATGCCGATAATGTCCAATTTATCCAGATCGGTAAACTTTAACGTCTGCGGGTTTTCAACTCGGCCACCAAAAACAAGATGTAATTTCGTATCGCTCAAACGACTATCCTTAATTCTTTTCCTTGGCTGCTTCCGAAGCGGCCTGACCCGCCGCCTTTACAGCGACAGCAGCCTTACTGACAAGCTCTCTAAACTGAGCGCGCACAGCATCGCCATTTAAACCAAGAGTGTCCACCTGGCTCATGCCAGCAACCTTAGCAGCTTCAGCCATTTTGCGGGCCTTCTTATTGATTTTCTTGCCAGCTTTGCCCAGAACCTTGGTCTCACGATCAGTCCGTGGCAAAAGCGCACCAACAATGGCACCAATTGCTATTCCACCCAACACAATCGCCAACGGGTTCTTTTCAATACCTGCACTTGTCTTGGCTTTGGCTTGCCGGGCAATCTGTCGTGATTGTTCGACGCCTGATGTCGCAGCGTCCTTGCTTCTTTCAAATGCAATAGCTGCTTTCTCACGCGCCGCGGCGCTTGACCGCGCTGTCTTCGCCTTTGCGTTGCCAGCTGCGGATTTGATGTTGTCGCCTATTTTGCTCATAATTTATTCCTATGTCAGTTGCCGTCTGGCGTTAATGTTTTACGCTTTCGTAAGCGCGAAATCCAATGTGAAATTGGACCGCGCGCCGCAAATAACAACGCACTGACCCCTATGATGCCAATGACGGGGGCATTGTTCTTCGCTATCTGAACTGTATCTTCGGCCACTTGTTTCACTTGCGTCGTTTTTCGTTCAACCAAGCGCTCAAGCTGGTTGCGTGGATTGAGGATGGCCCGCGTTGCGACAATGCTCGACTTAAACTTGCGTCGCAAATTCCGCCGTTCAGCGTTCGACAATATGACGCTTTCCCGGTCCGTGATGACCGGTTCTTTAGGTAAGATCGTCGACATTTTTTTGCATTTCCGGAAAGTAGACTTTCCTCATCCATTTCCGGGCAAGCACGCCGAAAATGACGCCTACAAAAACAAAGCTGATGGTGACCAGTAAAGTAGCGGACAGTGGCCCGATCAACGGCGATAAAGTCAAAACGAGGCCCAGTACCAATGCTATGGACGCGCCACCAAACGCAAAGGCTGCGATAGCGCCATAGCGGAAAGACCAGCGAAAAACATGGCGGGTGTAGTCCAATCTTGAACGATGGTAGCGCATCTCAGCCTTTATCAGCGCACGCACATCTTCCATCACCGAAGCTACCTGTTCGCTGGCAGTCGGCTCAACCGGTGGATCAATATCCTCTACCGTTTCAAATTGTGGTTCATCAATCTTCATCAGACCCGCTTATCGGCCATTGGCGGCATTTTGCAATGCCGCCTGTGCTAATGGTTAAGCGTCGTTATCGCCCGAACGCACAAGGCGTGCCAGAACGAACCCAATTGCGGCTGCAGCACCAATGGCCACTGCTGGGCTTTTGCGGACGAACTGCCTGGCATCTTCCGCGAGCGCATCGACATCCTTCGCGTCCATTCTGCTGGCAAAGCCCTCAACCATGTCAGCCGCGGTGCGCGCATAGTCGCCATATTGCTTGCCAACATTATCATCGATCGTGCCGGCGCTATCTCTAATGAGCTTGCTTATGCTGCCGACGGCTTCAGTGGCGCGGTCCTTGCCCTTGACGGCAGCTGCGCGGACGCTGTCTGTGGCTTGGGCTTTAAAATCATTCATGTCGGATTTGACCTTTGATTTTATCTGGTCTGCTTTGCCTTTTGGCGGCGGAGCCTTTGCGACAGCCTTTGGTGCAGCAGCGTCTGCCCCCGCAGGTTTCGTTGTTGCACTAGCTGGCTTGGAAGTTGCCTTTTTCACTGTTGCAGTTTTTGCGGGTGCATTGGGATTTTCGGACTCGGCCATAAAAATGACTCCTTTGTAACAGGTGGTGGCAAACGATCTTGTCGTGCTGCCTTATGATATTTGTATTGCAGGTGCCTTAGTCAACTATAGCACCACGAATTTACATTTAAAATCGATATGTCGGTGCATCGTTGCCAAATCCCCAACAGAACGATAGACGCGCTGGCATTGTTCCTCACACGCATTATCGGACATTTCTATGACAGCTATCCTCGACATACACGCCCGCCAGATACTTGATAGCCGGGGTAACCCGACCGTTGAAGTGGACGTGCTGCTGGAAGACGGAAGTTTTGGTCGCGCTGCAGTACCGTCTGGTGCCTCTACGGGCGCATACGAGGCTGTCGAAAAACGCGACGGGGACCAATCCAAATTTATGGGCAAGGGCGTCCTGCAAGCGATCGAAGCCGTAAACGGTCCGATTTTTGAAGCTTTGGTCGAGTTGGATGCCGAAGGTCAGGAAAATATCGACGCGGTGATGATCGAACTCGATGGCACCGACAACAAGTCGAACTTAGGTGCAAATGCCATTTTGGGCGTGAGTCTGGCAGTCGCGAAGGCTGCGGCCGAAGCCCGGGGATTGCCTCTTTACCGCTATGTTGGTGGCGTGAACGCCCATGTCCTTCCCGTGCCCATGATGAATATCATCAATGGCGGCGAACATGCAGATAACCCAATTGATTTTCAGGAATTCATGGTCATGCCAGTGGGCGCTGGTTCCATTGCGGAGGCTGTCCGCTGGGGGTCCGAGATATTTCATACGCTGAAAAAAGGCCTGCATGAGAAAGGCCTTGCAACATCGGTAGGGGACGAGGGCGGCTTTGCGCCGAATTTGGCGTCGACACGGGATGCGTTGGACTTCATTATGGCGTCGGTTGAGAAAGCCGGGTTCAGAGCGGGTGAGGAGGTCGTGCTTGCTCTCGACTGCGCCGCAACCGAGTTCTTCCGCGACGGAAAATATGAAATTTCGGGCGAGGGCCTCTCGCTCTCTCCTTACGAAATGGCTGATTACCTTGCTGCGTTATGCAAGGATTACCCGATTCTGTCGATTGAAGACGGCATGAGCGAGGACGACTTTGAAGGCTGGAAAGCCATAACTGACAAGATCGGGCATGAGATCCAATTGGTGGGGGACGATCTGTTTGTTACTAACCCAGAACGTCTGTCGATGGGTATCGGCAAAGGTCTGGCCAACTCGCTTCTGGTGAAGGTCAACCAGATCGGGACCCTGACAGAAACGCTTGCTGCGGTGTCCATGGCTCACCGTGCATCTTATACTGCGGTTATGTCGCACCGCTCTGGAGAAACAGAGGACGCAACGATCGCGGACCTGGCGGTGGCAACCAATTGCGGCCAGATTAAAACCGGAAGTTTGGCCCGTTCGGACCGGTTGGCGAAATATAATCAGCTTATCCGGATCGAAGAAGAACTTGGGGCGTCAGCAATATATGCTGGTCGAGGGATTTTCCGCTGATCGCGACATTCTTGCCATTCTGCATAAAATATGATTCTGTCCGATGATGGTCCGCGGTAACAAAAAACCCGAATATCTGAGATCAGTGGTTGGCCCTGCGTTAGCGCTTTTCGCGTTGCTGGGCATTGCATCTTATGCGTTGTTGGGGCCGACGGGCATTATCGCATGGACGGACTATCGTGCTGCGTTGAGCGAACGTAAAATTGAGCTCGCAAAATTGCAGAAAGAACGCGATGCGTTGCGCAACCGCCAGTTGTTGCTGGATCGGGATAATGTTGATCCTGACCTTGCCGGCGAATTGATGCGTAAGGAATTGAACGTTGTCGCCCCCGACGAGGTTGTGGTTCCATTAAAGTGATGCCAACTTCGTAAAATGAATAGCTATGCAGAGCTTTCCCTTGCGGAAAAGCGCTTTTCACATAGTCTGATTTTGACTAGGCGGCATTCGGTTCGCGCATAAATTTCCATCGAAGGATCCTGTTTTGGCCATCACCCCTGCGAAAAAATCCCCGTCCAAGAAGGCAAGTGTCAGCGAAGATGCGGCACGCACCAATCGCGAGCGTCCGAGTGAGCCAGTGCCATACAAGGCAACCAGAGAAGAACTCATGAAGTTCTACCGTGACATGCTTTTGATCCGACGGTTTGAGGAAAAGGCAGGGCAACTTTATGGACTGGGCCTTATTGGCGGCTTTTGCCACTTATATATTGGTCAAGAGGCTGTCGCAATCGGGCTACAATCTGCCCTCACGCCAGGTAAGGACAGCGTAATCACCGGCTACCGCGACCATGGCCACATGCTGGCTTACGGTATCGATCCAAATGTCATTATGGCTGAACTCACTGGCCGCGCCGCGGGTATTTCCAAAGGCAAAGGTGGGTCCATGCACATGTTTTCAACGGAACATAAATTCTATGGTGGCCACGGTATTGTTGGTGCACAGGTTTCGCTCGGCGCTGGTCTCGCATTCGGCCACAAATATTCGAATGATGGCGGCGTATGCCTTGCATACTTTGGCGATGGTGCCTCCAATCAAGGGCAGGTCTACGAAAGCTTCAACATGGCGGAGCTTTGGAAGCTGCCCATTATTTTCGTGATCGAAAACAACCAGTATGCGATGGGCACAAGTGTGAACCGCGCATCGTCGGAGGACCAGCTTTACCGCCGCGGCGAAAGTTTCCGCATCCCTGGAATACAGGTCGACGGTATGGACGTACTTGCGGTGCGCGGCGCGGCGGAGGTTGCGCTGGATTGGGTGCGCAGCGGCAAGGGGCCTGTACTGTTGGAAATGAAAACCTACCGTTATCGGGGCCACTCCATGTCCGACCCTGCCAAGTACCGCAGCCGTGACGAGGTTCAGTCAGTCCGTGATAACAGCGACCCGATCGAAGGCTGCAAAGCCTATCTTGCTGAAATGGGTGTCGGCGAAGACGAGCTTAAGGTTATTGAAAAAGAGATCCGGACGATTGTGAACGAGTCGGCAGACTTTGCCGAAAGTTCTCCGGAGCCTGATCTCTCTGAAGTTTATACTGATGTGTTGGTGGAGCAATATTAATGGCAATCGAACTGAAGATGCCCGCGCTTTCGCCAACGATGGAAGAAGGCACACTGGCCAAATGGTTGGTCAAAGAGGGCGATAGCGTCAAGTCCGGCGATATTCTCGCTGAGATTGAAACCGACAAGGCAACGATGGAGTTCGAAGCCGTTGATGAAGGCGTAATTTCGTCAATACAGGTTCCCGAGGGCACCGATGGTGTTAAGGTCGGCACCGTTATTGCGCTGATCACTGGAGAAGGCGAAAACGAAGCGCCAGCGGCACCACCTGCCGTCAAGAAGGCCCCGGCTCCTGCTTCTCCTCCCGCAGCTTCAGTTGCAATCGAGTCGGCGGCTCAGGCGCCTACAAAAGCAGACAAAGCCGAAACTAATAGTGGCCCGACGCAGACAGTAACTCTGCGCGAAGCCTTGCGCGATGCCATGGCCGAAGAAATGCGCCGGGATGACCGCGTGTTTGTGATGGGTGAAGAGGTTGCCGAATACCAAGGGGCTTACAAGGTGACACAAGGTCTGCTTGACGAGTTCGGCGCACGGCGCGTCATTGATACGCCAATCACCGAATATGGTTTTGCAGGCGTCGGCACTGGTGCCGCCATGGGCGGCCTTAGGCCAATCATCGAGTTTATGACATTCAATTTCGCGATGCAGGCAATCGACCACATCATTAACTCTGCTGCCAAGACGAATTATATGTCGGGCGGACAAATGCGCTGTCCGATCGTGTTTCGTGGCCCCAATGGCGCTGCCGCGCGCGTGGGTGCGCAGCACAGCCAGAATTATGCGCCATGGTATGCCAGTGTGCCGGGCCTGATAGTGATTTCTCCTTATGATGCGGCCGACGCCAAAGGCCTTTTGAAAGCAGCCATTCGTTGCGAAGACCCGGTCGTTTTTCTGGAGAATGAGTTGCTATATGGACGGACCTTTGAGGTTCCGGCTGGCGATGACCATGTGCTGCCGATCGGCAAGGCACGGGTCATGCGTGAGGGAACTGACGTAACCATAGTAAGCTATTCAATCGGCGTTGGTCTTTCCCTTGAGGCGGCAGACAGGCTAGCCGAGGACGGCATCAGCGCCGAAGTTATCGACTTGCGCACTATCCGTCCGCTCGACAAGGCAACGGTCCTGGCAAGCCTCGCAAAGACCAACCGTCTGGTCGTAACCGAGGAGGGCTGGCCTGTGTGCTCGGTCGGTAGCGAAATATTGGCCATTTGCATGGAAGAAGGCTTTGACGATTTGGACGCGCCTGTTTTGCGCATCACTAACGAAGATGTTCCGATGCCTTATGCCGCAAATCTTGAAAAAGAGACGTTAGTCAACGCAGACAAGATAGTTGCAGGAGTTCGCAAGACCTTAGGTGTTTGAGCCGCGCGCTACGGCCAGTGCCGGTTAACAGGTGGCTGGTTCAACACCTTCCAGATTATAGATTCCTTCGCCACCGGGGGCACCGGTGAGGTCGCGCCTGTCCCGCACAACCGTCGATGCGATCTGACTAATGCTGTGGTCCGTTAACAGTGTAAAACCATTCACGATCATTGGTCGGAAATGATATTGCACTTCGACAAACATCAGACTGCCGCCCGATGGAGGCGAAACCTGCCGGCCAGCCGGACCGATCCCAGTCACACTGGTAGTTGTCGCTTTCGTGCCATAATTGGATGTGTAGAAAGTTGCTCCCCCACCACACCGTTGCCATCTGATCCGGTAGCGCGGATCAGTTGCGTTGAAAGGAACGACCTCTTCAAAGCTCGACAGAATTATGCGGGCATTGCCACGCCTCGTCGGAACGTCCGTGGCCGGATCGACATAGGAATGTGTTCCACCCAAGGCTATTCGGGCGCCTTCACGCATGGCGCCCTCAAAAACGTCTTTTATTTGAGCTTCCGAAATCGATTTGCTGCCATTCGGCGTGGCAGTGCCCAGCCGGGCGGCGTTGTCCGCAGTGTGGAGAGAAATTTGACTCAGTTGCATAACGACAGACGTATAGTTGGCGATTTCGACCCCGCCGATCGTCAGCGCTGCAAAGAACGGTAGGGACACAGCAAATTCCACCATGGCAAGCCCGCTTTGGTTGCGTTTTAGCCGGAGCATGCTCCTCTGTAAGTTTCTAGACATCATTTTCCCGGAGGACAGTTGGCTTGAACGGGGACAGATTTTTCCGTCTGTTCCCCATAAGGCTGGTTGGCGAGCACCGAGTTGGATTGAATTTCTATATTTGATGGCCAGCCTACTGCTCGAGCCATCGGAAAAAGCCGGGGATAGCTGACCTTGTAATTAATGATAACAATGTCTTTTGCCCCGCCTTGGCCGTCGGAACCACCGTCTGCGTCCCATACGCCATTGTGGTTAGCATCGATGAAAATTTCCCCCGGATCACATTTTTGGTTCGCATTGGATGGATCTTCAATGATGATTTCGGCGCGCGATGATGCTGCATCGGAAAATGTCTTATAATAACGCCGCGTAGCTGTGAATGTTGCTGTTGGCGCTAAGGTGAGGACGGTTTCCTTCACTCTATTGTCTATAAACTGCTGTGCTTGGGGCGTGGCAGAAGTTTCGAGCGATGAATTGCGTGCGGCAGTCTGAATTGCGCCATCAAGCGTCGCCCTCACATAATAGCTGTGACCGATATCCATGGTGCCAAGCAGCATGAACATGGCAATGGGCGCGATAAGCGCAAATTCCACGACCGAGGCCCCGTCGTCATCGCGCTGCAGATCCGAAACCAGGTCTAACACGGGCAACGTCATTCTGTGATCCTTAGTGCGGATATTTCAGCCGCAATAGCTTTAAAGTTTGCCACTAGACTGCTGACACTAGCGGCGTGGAAAAACTTGCCTGGGGTGGCACAAGCTCTAAGCCGGTCATTGGTGGTAGAGGTGACATCTCCATAAGAAACGACCCAGAGACTAATGTTTTTATTCTTGATCGCCGTGCACAGCGCTGCGGTACGGGCGTCCGTCAGGCTATTGAGCTGCGGGCGTGTGGGTTCCTCGGCAACCGGTGTCTGGCGTCGATCGTACCAGGCCACACCATAAGCCGAATAGTCGCCTTCAATGACGTTGGTTTCTCCGTCAGTCATAAAGACCATGTGCCGCTCAATGTTTTTATCAAGTGGCGCGTTCAATGCAGCGAAAATACCAGTGGGGGACATAATCCGTGCGCCCCACAGTAGCCCGATGTCATGATATGTGTTTCCGCCAATTGTCAGGGCATTCGCATAGCTGCTGAACGCGGCGGGCGTCCAAGTTTGAAACTTTCGCGCTTCTGAAGGACAATTGGAGTAGGATGGTTCAAACACTATGTTGTCATTTCGACTGATATATACGTTATCGAGCGTACGGGTGTTCGTCAGCGTTTTTACGCCTTGCGGGTTTGTCGCCACGACATAACGGGCGTAAATTGCAGGGGTGAGCTGGGGTCCCCATTTGGTGCTCGAATCGCCAGTGGGTATGAGGTCGATATTCATATCAAGTGCCGCTGCCGGAACGGGGTTCCAGTCATCTGATGGATCGGTATCGGTGCCCCGAAATGTCTGGCGCTCCTCGATGCATCCGTTCCACGGGATGTTGGTATTGATTCCTTCATTTCCAAGCGGGAGTGACACGGATGCATTCCAGACACCTGCGGTCGTTCCTTTGAGCCCTCGGACGTTGAAAGTCACCGGCTTGTAGGTCCACCCTCCGAAGGTGGTGCTGCGCACCCATGTGATGGGCGTTGTGGTGCTTGTTGTCACCCTCCGGTTTGTTTGGCCGCTCGCCTTGAATTGCAATATGCAGTCGCCCTTTACGGTTGTCTTGGTTTTATCGCCGGTGAACATGTAACGATAAGTGCGGGTCCCAGTTAACGTATCGCGTTGGTACGCTTTCGTCACCGTCGAGTCGGGGTCAACAGGTTGTGCCGGGTTTTGCGACACAAGTATGTTGGCGCCCGTTATCGGACCAGAAGTGTCAAAAGGCGCAGTCCTGTCAGCACATTCAGCAGGCAATACTCGGGAATACCAAATATGCCTGAAGCCATTTTGAACCAGATCCTGGTTTGTATTTTGCCATGCGGTGTCGGCCAGATTTGTATCCACCGTGCTTACCACCGTAGGCGCGCTTTCGGTCCCATAGATCGGTGCAGCATTGGCTTCGGTTGCCATGGTTGCCTCCCGTGACTGGTAGGTCCATTGATCGGCAAGATAGTCGTGCGGCAAAAGCCGGCCGACGTTTACGTTAATGGCGTAGGGGACAAATCCGAAACGTAGCTGAACAGCGCCAGTGTTTGTCTGTGTGGGATCTGCGGTTTCGCCGCAGTCAGCCGGCGTAATGTCCGTGATATTCTGCTTTGCGAGTGCCTCATAAAAACATTTAACTGCCCGCCGAAGCCCGGAAATTTTGGTTTCGGAAGAACCCGCTAATGGATCTCCCATTGACCCGGTCGTATCAAGCACAAACATTACGTCGCTATTAGGAATACGTAATTCAGCCTGACACCGGACCGATACGACTTTTGATTTAACTCCAAGCACTTGCATTAGCGCCATCGGAACTGTCGCTGATGCCGTCCCAACAACATTGCCGCCGGATTCGGTAAAACTGCGTGACAGGTTCCCTGAGCCGTAAGCCCCAGTCCGGAAATTCTGGTCAAACATTTTCAAGGCCTGAGTATTTGCGAGCCCATCATTTGCATCCCATGAGCCGACGCCCATCGTCTTGCGGCCGAGCAGCGCGCCAGCATCACAAGCGCCTTGCAACCGAGATTGAGTAAGATAGAGCCGGCTCATGTCCACACCGCCGCCAATCAACCCGATTACTGGAATAACAGCCGCTGCCAGAATAGCTATAATATTGCCTTCTTCGTTGTCCGCGAGGCGTGTTAAAATGCCAGTCACATTTCGGGCATCAACATTTTTGGTCACAGCGGTCTTCTCCACAATCCCACAACGGATATTTGGCTCGCTATGCACGGGCCGTAGTAACCAGCTATTGAATAAAAAGAGTTTTTTTAATATTAACAATGACATCGCGGGGATGGGGTTGCTGACGTATGAGTGAAACCGCATCTCAACTGCCGCCTCCAGCCACTCTGGCCATCGCTTACGTGCCGCAGAAATTCCGTGCTGCCTTTGCGCTGTTGCTGCAAATTGACGCTCGACTGGAAGACATCGTGCACAATGCCCGCGAACCCATGATTGCGCAGATCAAAATAGCATGGTGGCGTGAAGCATTTAGCAATGAACCGCCTCTTCGGCCAAAGGGCGAACCATTATTGCAAGCGCTGAACGACACAAATAATGTCATTCCATTGGCTGCCCTTGAGGCGCTGGTGTCTGCGTGGGAAAGCTTGCTGGGTATAGACGTTTGGAACCAAGCAATCGTAGACCAGCACATAGCATTTCGCGCAGAGGCAATTTTTGAAACATATGCGGCTTGGCTAGGCAGTCCGCACAGCATGGCTGATCTGGGGAGGGCGTGGGCGCTTGATGCTCTGGGGGCTGCGTTTCCGGGTCGCGTATCTACAGAATTCACGGTGCCGAAGCCGCCAGTGCCAAAAGCGCGGGCCCTGCGTCCATTGTCTATTTTGGCAATGTCGGTGCGAACGGATTCAGGACCACGGATAGTTTGGCATGCCTTAACAGGGCTATAGATTATGGCCTTTATTGAATGCGCCAGGAGGTAATTGCGATGCAGCGTGTGTTGATCGGCGGGGTTGCCGCCTTGTTGATGGCCGGGGCAGGGTTGTTGTTTTGGCAAATCGCAGCCAATCAGGAGTCAGTCATTCCCGCTCCGCCGCCTCCAGCCCCGCAGTCTGACAGGTTGCCCGAAGCAGCGCTCGATGCCCCCGCCTTCGGTCCCGCGCCGCCAACACCACCTGAAGCGCCTAAAGCAAGTCGCGAGGAAATGCGTTTCAACAGATATGACCGCAACAAGGATGAGCTTGTGTCGCGGCTCGAAATGATGGGCAGCCGGACAAAGGCGTTCAAAGCGCTGGATGCCGACGGCAACAACTTGCTGACATTTGAAGAGTGGGCGGCGGCGACGGGTAAGCGCTTTGCTGGAGCGGATAGTAATGGTGACCTGCTGTTGACCCGCAAGGAATTTGCCAAGACACGACCCAAGCCGGTCAACAAGCCGGAATGTCGCTGTTAAGCCGCGACAGCCTGGCTTGCAATCCAGCGGTTCAAATCCGTTCGTGCCCGTCCAGTCATCGCCGATTTGCGTGATTTCTTGTGCACCTTTTCGTCCAGCGGCGCGAATAGACCGAAATTGATGTTCATCGGCTGATAGTCATCAGCCAGTGCGTCGCCAGTGATGTGCCCAAGCAACGCGCCGAGCGCCGTAGTCGGCGGGGGTGGTGCCACGGTTCTTCCGGCAAGCTCGGCGGCGGTCATGATGCCGGCCATAAGGCCCACCGCGCTGCTTTCCACATAGCCTTCGCAGCCTGTAATTTGGCCTGCAAAGCGGATATGCGGGGCAGATTTCAAACGCAGTTGCCGGTCAAGCAACATGGGTGAACGGATGAAGGTATTGCGGTGCAATCCGCCCAGTCGCGCAAACTCGGCGTTTTGCAGCCCCGGTATCGTACGCAGTAACTCAACCTGCGCCCCGTGCTTCATCTTCGTTTGAAACCCGACCATGTTCCAAAGCGTGCCCTGTTTGTTATCCTGCCGCAATTGAACGACTGCATGTGCCCAACGTCCGGTTTTGGGGTTGTCGAGACCTACCGGCTTCATGGGACCAAAGCGCAACGTGTCTAGCCCGCGTGATGCCATGACCTCGATCGGCATACAGCCTTCGAAATAGGGGGTGTTCGTCTCCCATTCCTTGAATTCGGATTTCTCGGCATCAAGCAAGCCTTGGTGAAAGGCGCGATATTGCGCCTCGTCCATTGGGCAATTGATATAGTCCTTGCCTTCGCCCTTGTCCCAGCGCGACGCATACCAAGCGACGTCCATATCAATGCTGTCATGATAGACGATTGGCGCAATCGCATCGAAAAAGGCGAGGCGGTCTTCGCCCGTTTTCGCCATGATGCTCTCGGCAAGGTTGGTTGCGGTGAGTGGGCCAGTGGCAATGATGATCGGGCGGTCCGCGGGTATGACATCAACCCGCTCTCGCACTATTTCAATATTATGATTGTTTTCTAGTGCATTAGTGACTGTTTGCGAGAAAACATCCCGATCAACCGCAAGGGCGGATCCGGCCGGGACTTTGGCGACTTCGGCGGCTTGCATGATAATGGAGCCTAAATCGCGCATTTCCTGATGCAGAAGGCCAACTGCGTTGTTTTCGGCGTCATCAGACCGAAAGCTGTTGGAACAGACCAGCTCGGCAAGGCCGTCGGTCTGGTGCGCGGGGGTCATTTCCCCAGTTCCACGCATTTCAGACAGCTTTACCCGCACGCCGCGATTGGCCAATTGCCAAGCCGCTTCGCAGCCAGCGAGGCCGCCTCCGATAATCTGAACATCAAAATTGTGTTTCATGCTGGGGCGGCTATCAAAAATCTTTGGCGCTGCACAGGTAAAAGCGGCAAGATAGGCTATGGGATTTACACTTAACTCCACCGGCGACCGGACCATTTTGCGGCCAACGCTGGTTCCGCCGTCACCTGACTCACACAAATACAGCCGTGGTCACGCGATGATCTGGAGCGGGCCACCGCTGCGCACAGGCGCTTCAAGGCTGTCTGCACGGGCTGCCTTGGCGGTAGGCGCTGGCCTGGTCACGCTCGTCGGTGACCGCCCCGCACTTTTGGAACATGCATCCCACGTCACTTCCATCATGCTTCGCGAAGCCGACCGGGAATTCGGTTTTGTGGATGATCGCGTGACCGGCTTCGCCATTGGTCCTGGTGCCGGAGTGGGGCAGGCGCTTCAGCATGTTGTGTTGGGTCTGCTTGGGCGAGGTGTTCCGACGGTGTTGGACGCCGACGCGCTGACTACGTTTGAACACCATACTGATATCCTGTTCGACAAGGTTGGTTTGACTGACGTCATGACACCACATCTGGGTGAATTCCAACGCATTTTCCCTGATATTTCGGTGGATAGCCGTCAGGATGCTGTCCGTCAGGCGGCGAAGACAGCAGGATGCATTGTCCTTTTGAAAGGACCAGAGACATGGATTGCAACGCCAGACGGTCAGACCTTGGTCAATCGCCATGCATCGCCATGGCTGGCAACTGCCGGATCGGGCGATGTGCTGACCGGACTGATTTGCGGACTGCTTGCCCAAGGCGTGCCTTCGTTTGACGCTGCCAGCATCGCGGCGTGGTTGCATGGCGACATTGGTACGCGCGCCGGGCCCGGCCTGACGGCGGACATCATGATCGGGCATATTCCACTTGTCTTGCGCGGGTGTTTGAACGATGCACCGGAATATGGCTCAAGATCTCGCACATAAACGTCCCTATCTGCTCGCCAGCCTGTTGGCAGGGATAAGCTTTCCCGCGACTTGGCTGTTCCTGCCGCTTGATGGCGGATTGTTCGCGATGATCTGGAAAATGGCAGCGGTCGGATTTCTTGTGCCATTCGCCTTGCGCCGCCATCATGAGGGCGAATTTGTCCTGCTGGCAATTATGCTTGCGTTTTACGCGCTGGGTGACGGGCTCATCGAACTTAGCATGGTGGCTGGGGCTTTGGCCTTTGCTGCCGGTCATCTGGTTGCAATCGTCGTCTATTTTCGTCACCGCCGAGTTGGGGCAGTCGTTAGCCAGAAGCTATTGGCGGTCACGATATTGCTGGCAACGCCCGTCATCGCCTATTTTCTTCCCCCCACCCGCGACGAGGGCGTTCAGGTTGCGGCTTACAGCGTCATACTCGCGGCAATGGCCGCAATGGCCTGGAGCAGTAACTTTCCCCGATACCGCGTTGGTTTTGGCGCGATATTGTTCGTAGTGTCCGACCTGCTGATCTTCGCGCAACTTGGGCCGCTCGCAGATTCCGCAGTTACGGGCATTGCCATTTGGTATCTCTATTATTTTGGCGTACTGATGATTGCAGTGGGTATAGCGCAAACACTGGTCAAACGCGGCCACTTTCCGCTTGGGGAAGAACGCGACTGATTTGGAAAGTCACACTAAAGTCTCACCAAAACCAACCCGGAATGCGTCGGTTGTGACGAAAAAATTGACGCGGCGGTTACTCGTGCCAGCCCATCGGCAATGTCGACACTGAGAAAGAACATGCCCGATTATGTCGGCCGTCCATGGTTTCTCAAAATAAATCCTACATTGCAAGAGGATAGGGCTACGCTAAAGTATTACTGCGCCACTTTCCCAAGCGTTACCCAGAACGGCTATCTCTCAACGCTGCGACTTGGTGATATCATCCAACGCTTGAACCAATGCGTCCTGAGAAACCGTGATCATGCCGCTGGTGCTCATATCCAGATCCATTGTCATAATGACTGCGAGAGTGAGCATGATTCCCGTTAGCGCGGACGGCAAGAGCATGCGTTTGCCGACTTCACCTAAACGCCAACCTACCAACGTCGTGGCGAAAAGCATGAAAACAAGAAGCATTGCTACCATGGCGCCGGGAAGATGCGACTGTCGTCGGATTTCGCGCTCTGTGGCGACGTCAAAGCTTTCGTTAAGTGGGTCCAGCAACAATTTGGAGTCTACTATGTTTTCGCCATCAGCCAGGGCCGCGGTGGCTGCGCTCCAGACTCGCTGCTGCTGCGCTGCTGCTTGTGCATAAATGGCTTGTGATGCCTCGCCTTCATCACTGGCAATTGACCATTCAAGCCGGGTTTCGGCATATTTGCGGAAGGGGATGGCGACGCTTTCCCGATCAACTGCATCAATAGCCTGAATTCTGAGCCAGCTTGTTCCGAGTGCATTCGCTTCGGCGATTACGAGTGAACGTCGTTCCTCATGTCTGTGTAATGCAAGAGAAAATGTAAAGCCAAGCAGCAGTGCAAGCAAACCAAGCGTTGCTGATGCCAGAAAATCCGACCCACCGCCCTCATGCAAACTGCGCCACCGAGTCGACAGCCTGAACCCGGCTTCCAACATGACGGATAACAGGAGGAAAAGGATAAGGCCGAACAGCCACAATGACCATTCGTTCCACATCATCCTTTTGCCCCCCGGCGAGTCAACGGCCTATTCCGCCATTGGTGTATCAGTCGGCGGAATGTCGTTCTCGGCGCCGTTTTCGATGGCGTTATCACCCTCGTCGTCACTTTCGTCGATCTTTGCTGCTCCGACGACATGTTCATTTTCGCCCACATTGAACAGGCGCACGCCAGCAGTTCCGCGTCCAAGAACGCGCAAGCTGTCGAGCGGCATGCGGATGAGCTTTGCCTGATCGGTCACGAGCATCAGCTGGTCGCCCTTTGTCGCGGGGAAGCTGGCTACGACTGGACCGTTGCGTTCGATGTTGTCAATGTTGGTGATGCCCTGTCCACCGCGCCCGGTGCGGCGATAGCCGTAAGCTGAGGACAGCTTGCCATAGCCATTGGCGCAAACGGTAAGGATGAACTGTTCACGTTCTGCCAATTCGGCAATACGTTCGGCGGATAAGGTGGGCTCACCCTCTTTCTCGGGCTTCCAGGGAGCAAAGCGCAGATAATCCTCACGCTCCTCTGGCAAGGTGCCGACGCGTTTGAGGATCGACAGCGAAATCACCTCGTCACCCTTGGCAAGCTTCATGGCGCGAACGCCGGTTGAAGCGCGGCTTTGGAATTCGCGGATATCGTCGGCAGCAAAACGGATGGCCTTACCGTTGCGGCTTGCAAGCAGGATGTCGTCGTCGGCGCTTAACAATTCCACGCCGATGAGTTTATCGTCTGCATCCTCGCCTTCAAACTTCATCGCGATTTTGCCGTTGCTTGGGACGTTGGCAAATGCGTCCATGCTGTTCCGGCGGGCATAGCCCTTGCAGGTAGCGAATACGACGCTGAGTCCGCCCCATTCGGCCTCGTCTTCAGGCAGGGTCAGAACGTTGGAAATGACTTCACCTTCGCCAAGCGGCAACAGGTTGACCATTGGGCGGCCGCGTGTGGAGGGGCCGCCTTCTGGAAGTTTCCAAACCTTTAGGCGATAAACCTTGCCGATGTTGGAGAAGAATAGAACAGGCGTGTGCGTGCTGGTCACAAACAATTCGGTGACAGCATCCTCATCCTTGGTCGCCATGCCGGCGCGGCCCTTGCCGCCCCGGTTCTGCGCGCGGAAGGTCGCCAATGCGGTGCGTTTGATATACCCGCCATGCGTAACCGTAACGACCATTTCCTCGCGTTCCATGAGGTCTTCGTCATCCAGTCCGTCCCAGCTTGCGGTGATCTCGCACATGCGCGGTGTGGAAAATTCGGCGTCAATGGCGACGAGTTCGTCGCGCAGCACGGCGTAGAGCTTCACCCTATCGCCCAGAATTGCGAGAAGCTCAGCGATTGTTTCTGCAAGCCCTGCAAGCTCTTTGCCAATTTCGTCGCGGCCAAGTGCCGTGAGACGATGAAGGCGCAGTTCCAGTATGGCGCGAACCTGCAACTCGGATAGTTGATAGCTGTCGCCGGTCACTTCGGCTTCCACAGCCTCGACCAATTTGATGTATGATGCGATTTCGGCAATTGGCCATTTTCGCGCAATCAATGCGGCCCGCGCTTCTGCAGGGCTTGCCGAACCCCGGATGATGCGGACAACTTCGTCCAGATTGGTCACCGCGACCACAAGTCCGAGCAACAGATGCGCGCGTTCGCGAGCCTTGTTGAGTTCGAACTTCGTCCGGCGGGTAATAACTTCCTCGCGGAAGCGGATAAAGGATTCGATGATGTCTTTAAGGTTGAGAACCTCAGGCCGACCGCCACGAATGGCCAGCATATTAGCGGGAAAACTGGATTGCGCCTGCGTGTGGCGCCACAATTGGTTGAGGACAACGTCAGTCGTTGCATCGCGTTTAAGGTCAATGACGATGCGCACGCCCTTGCGACTGGATTCATCGCGAATGTCGGAGACACCCTCGATCCGCTTGTCTTTCGCGGCTTCAGCGATTTTCTCGACAAGGCCGGATTTGCCTACCTGGAACGGAATGCTGGTAAGAACGATGGAACGCCGGTCGCCCTTTCCTTCTTCAATTTCATGCCGGGCGCGCTGCATGATGGAACCCTTGCCCTCGCGATAGGCCGCGCGAGCGCCGCCGGTTCCGAGGATCAGCGGTCCAGTCGGGAAATCTGGGGCAGGGACAATCTCGATGAGTTCGTCGAGGGTGATGGCTGGGTTATCGATATAGGCCAGGCAGGCCTTGATCACTTCACCCAGATTGTGCGGCGGAATGTTGGTCGCCATGCCCACGGCAATACCGCCCGCGCCGTTGACCAACAGATTGGGGAAACGGGCTGGCAGAACCTGCGGCTCTTCACGGCTGCCGTCATAATTTGGCTGGAAATCGACGGTGTCCTTGTCGAGATCATCCAGAAGCGCGTTGGCGACCTTGTTCAGGCGCGCTTCGGTATAACGCATCGACGCTGGGGGATCCGGGTCCATCGAACCGAAGTTGCCCTGACCATCGATGAGCGGCACGCGCATCGACCAGTCTTGAGTCATGCGTGCAAGTGCGTCGTAAATCGCGCTGTCGCCATGCGGGTGATAATTGCCCATGACGTCGCCCACGATCTTCGCCGATTTGCGATATGGACGGCCAGCAACAAAGCCGCCCTCCTGACTGGCGAACAGGATGCGGCGATGGACTGGCTTGAGACCGTCGCGCACATCAGGCAAGGCCCGCGATACAATGACCGACATTGCATAATCGAGATAGCTCGACTTCATTTCATCGACAATGTCGACTGGCGAAATGTCGGATGGGTCCATGGTAACTGTGTCGTCGCTCACGCCGCGAAAATCCTTATATTTTTTGGGTATCTACACCCTAGACGCATGCAGCCGAAATGACCACACGCGACTGCCCCTATTGGGGCGTTTTCACCAGCTTATCCACAGATTCACGCAGTGACTGAGATCAAGGTGCAATCGAGCTGCCGTCATAGGCGAAAATCTGGCCGGTTTGCTCTGGTTTAAGCCCGTGTAAGACGTCAAGCATGTCTTGTGCTGCGCGGTCCGGGGTGAAGCGCTCATGCGCAGGATTACCCTTGAAAGGCGCGCTGAGTGGCGTTTCGACCGTGCCCGGGTGCAGGCCCACGATAACCGACTGTGGGTTTTTGCGCTGCCATTCGATGGATATGTTGCGGATGAGCATATTGAGCGCGGATTTTGACGCGCGATAGCTGTGCCACCCCCCCAAGCGATTATCCGAGATACTCCCGACCCGCGCAGATAGTGCTGCAAAACAGATGGGGCCTTGTTTGGCCATCAATGGGAGGAAATGTTTGGCAACCAGCGCCGGACCAACAGCGTTGATACGGTAATTCTCCATCATCCAGTCAGGATCAAGCTCGCGCAGGCTCTTTTCGGGGCCTTTCGTTGCCGAATGGAGCAGTCCTGTTGCCACGATGATCATGTGAACAGGTGTTTTGGTGGCAGCCAGTGATGCGGCGGCCGATGCGATACTTGCTTCATCCAGTATGTCGACGGGTGTGGGGCTTTCGCGGTGGAACCGGATTACATGGGCGTAGTTTGGGTCTTTGTCGAAAGCGTCCGCCATCGCTGAGCCAATGCCGCCGCGCGCGCCAATAATGATTGCAGTGCGTTCGCCCACTTGTGTTTCGCTCCTGTTCGTTCAACGGGAATTCATGCAGTGGCGCTATGGCAATTGCACAGAAGATGGCAAGGTCCTATAAACCAAGTCAATCAAGGGCCTCGGCCAACATACTAACGCGGAGAGTTACATGAAACTGGTTTCAAAATTTGCTTTAGCCCTTTCGTTGGTGGCGATATCTACTGCACCTGCGGCATTTGCGCAGTCGAATGAAAAGCCCAAGAAAGAGAAAAAAGGCAAGGAAGCGGCAGCAGCAGCGCCAAAGAAGAACTATTCAAAGCCTTTCATCGCGGCCTACACCCCCGTCGTGACGTTGCTGAATAAAAACAAGGATGCAGCAGCCGCAAAGGAAGCATTTCCGACGGTCGTCGCGGCGATTGGCAATGACGATGACCGATATGAAGCAGGGATTCTCGCCATCAACATCGGTGCGCCGTTGAAGGATCTGGCATTTCAAGAGCAAGGCATCGACCTGTTGCTCGCGTCGGCATCGACGCCTGCTGAGTTGAAGAAAGAATACACCTTTCGCAAGGGCGCCATCGCTTATGATGGCAAGAAATTCGCCGATGCAGAGAAGTATATGATCGATGCCTATAATATGGGCCATCGCGCAAATAATATCGAGTTCCTGATCTCCAATGCCATGTCACAACAAAACAAGGACGCGGACGCCGTTAACTGGATTGGCAAAGCGATTGAATCGAGCAAAGCGGCGGGACCGGTAAACAAGGCTTATGTCGTGCGCGCAGCAGCTTTGTCGGCAAAGGCGAAGAACTATGCTGGCGCAGCCAATTTTTACAAGGAGTTGGTAGCAGCAGAAAACAATCCGGATTATTGGCATGATGCCCTGGCATTTTTTGACCGTTCACGCGACTTCAATCCCGAAGAAACATTGGATATAATGCGCTTGATGCGCGCAACCAACGGACTTCGGTTTCAACAGGAATATGCCTCTTATCTGGACAGCTTAAGCTATATTGGCGTCCGCTATCCTGCTGAAGCGGTTTCGGTACTTGAGGAAGGCTTCGCAAAGGGCGTAATTTCGCGCAACAATGTGACGTTCAGCGAGCGGTACAACGAAGCCAAGGGGCGTCTCGCGGAAGACACGCGCACATTGGCCGGAACGATTGCGCCTGCAAAGGCGAGTCCGAAGGGCATGCTGGCTTCATTGACGGGAGATTCGTTCTTCTCGCACAAGGACTACAAGACCGCGAAAGAGCTTTATGAATCGGCGCTGGGCAAGGGACCCGTGCTTGACAAGGATGGCGTGGATCAAACTGACCGCACCCGTTTCCGCCTTGCCATGTCGAAAACGATGTTGGGCGATTATGCAGGTGCAAAGGCTGACTTTGCGATGATCACTGGTGCAAACCGCAAGGCTATCGCAGAATATTGGACGATGTACATTAATCATCTCGCAAATCCAACCGCTGCGCCAGCGGCGGCAACGCCAGTTACCTGATCCATCCAAATTAAACGAAAAAGGGCCTGAGCGATCAGGCCCTTTTTTTATGCCAATGGTATTGGAACGCCGGGTTCGTCCTTGGCGGTGCGGATCGTCAGCGATGTCTTGACGCTGCTAACATTAGGCGCGGAGGTCAATTTTGACGTCAGAAATTCCTGAAAAGACTGAAGATCCCGTGCTACGATCTTCAAAATAAAGTCAATTTCACCGTTTAACATGTGACATTCTCGAACGTCGGGTAGCGCGCGGACATGCTGCTCAAACGCCTTCAGATCATCTTCGGCCTGGCTTTTAAGGCTAACCATCGCGAACACCGTGATAGTATAGCCCAGCGCACTGGCGTCGACATCCGCATGATAAGACTTAATCGTGCCTGATTGCTCCAGGGCCCGCATACGACGCAGGCAAGGTGGCGCCGTGAGTCCGACCTTTGTGGCGAGTTCAACATTTGTGATGCGACCATCTGCCTGCAATTCGGCCAAAAGCTTCATATCTATCGCGTCGAGGTTCATATTCGCCATGATATCGTTATTTCCATATCTATTATGCCTCCAGCTTATAATATAATTATATGGGATTGCAATTGTCCCATAGTGTGACGGCGTTAAATTGATGCTTTCGCGCAGCCGATAAGGTGTTTATCGCCCCTCATCAGCAACAAGCTGTAACAGGAACTACCGAACTTTGCGTTTTGACGACCGTCTTGAAACTACCTTGCGTCAAACGGACGACGAAGGCTTGGGCCTGTCCGCAAAGTGGCAACAACTTGTTGATATTCTAGCTCAAAATCCCGTTGATTTTGATCCGCAATCGGTTGCAATCGGCTTGCAGAAGGTGCGGCAGTTCATGGATATCGTGCCAGCCGAGGTTCGGGAGCAATGCGTACGCGCGTTGGCAGGTCGTCTTCGATCCGCGCCATTGTTGCTGTTATTGTCCGGAGATATACCCGCCGTTGCCTCTGCGGCCATTAATGGAGCCCGGCTGAGCGATCAGGAATGGGCAGAAATTGTTCCGCAATTATCGACACGGGCGCGCGGGTTTTTGCGGAACCGGCGAGACATGGGGCCGCTGACATCGCGCGCGCTTGTCCTATGGTCTTCAGCAGATTTCGTCTTGTCAAAAGATGTGGAGGAAACCGAGAGCATTGCGGCGAACCGGCAGAGTGTACAAATACGCGACATCGTCGAACGTATCGAGCGCCTGCGGTTTGAGCGCGAAAATAGCGAGCCTGCTGAAGCCGCCCGTGAGCCTGTCGCACTTGATATGGGCGCTGCTCCCGTAGAAATTCCGGCGCTTGATCTGCCAGAAGCTGAGCAGGTCGCCCCGGACGAGCTTGAAATCGACATCAACCCGATTGACGAAATCCGGTTCGAAGCTGATGAATATGGAACGATATGCTGGGTGGAAGGTGCGCCACTTGGCGCTATCGTCGGCGTCGACATTGCGGAGCCAGCCTTTGATGACGGCCCGGGCCCGGATGCCTATGGCGCGGCGGCGTTCCGCCAAAAAATGCCTCTTGAAAATGCCCGGATGCGCTTGTGTGGCGCACCTGCCATCGCAGGTGACTGGCGGATAAATGCGTCCCCGTTTTTCGACGGGGTGAGCGGGCGTTTCAATGGCTACCGCGGCATTTTGCGTCGGCCAAACCTCTCAGAAGTTGCGTTAATTCCAGAAAGTCATGCAAATGAAGCTGAACATATCCAGCAATTATTGCATGAACTGCGCACGCCGCTGGGTGCGATTATAGGCTTTTCGGAAATTATTGAACAGCAACTCTTTGGTCCAGTGACCGAAGATTACCGCATATTGGCGGGCAATATTTTGCATGACGCGGAACGGTTGTTGTCAGGATTTGACGACCTGTCCACCGCGGCTACTATCGAAACGGGAACTTATCTGGCGGAAGCAGGTGTGACCGAGTGTGACTGGTTGTCCCAACGGCTTGCAGAGCGTCTGCACGGCTTGACCGACCTTTTGCAGGTTACATTAAACCTGATGCACGCCCATCCAGTAAGACCATTTGCCATCGACCATCAACTGTCAGAGCGGTTATTTTCCCGGCTTTTGTCCGCCGTCATAATCGGTTGCGCGCCCGGTGAAGTGCTCGATGGCCGTTTCCGAACAGAGCCTGGGCTCAACGCCACAAACCGGTTCGTGCTGACACTTCCGAAGAAGCTGATCGAGATGCAGGAAAGCGAGCTTTTTGGCTCTGGCCCCGGATCGATCGACGATAATGACGAGGCGCCGTTGCTTGGTCTTGGCTTCTCTTTACGTCTTGTTCGGAGTCTAGCACGAAGTGTCGGCGGAGATTTACGCTTTTCTAATCAATCTCTTATAGTATCAGTGCCTGCCGTTAACGACAGCCGGGCCGGATTTAGAGACGAAGAGCGGGAATGAAATGCCGAGGCAAAAGGGGCAATTTGTAAATTCCGCATGCCTCTCCGCCCAGCCTTATGATTATGTAGATACAAGTGCATTAGGCGGTCCGCGTTTCGTTGTGACAGTCGACACGGAAGAAGAATTTGACTGGAGCAAGCCTTTTGCAAGAGCAGGCTTTGGCACAGAACATCTCAAGCATCTGCCGAAATTTCAGGAACTTTGTGAGAATTTTGGTATAACACCTTGTTACATGGTTGATTTGCCGGTGGTAAACGACAACTTCGGAGCAGACCTGTTGCATGGGTACACCAGGGATGGGCGCGCCGAAATCGGCATACAGTTACACCCTTGGGTCAATCCGCCTTTTGTTGAAGAACTAAACATTCGAAATAGCTTTGCCTGCAATTTGCCTGCCGAGCTGGAACGCGCAAAGCTTACGCACCTATACAATGCAATTGTGCGGCGCATAGGCGTGCAACCCGACGCATACCGGGCAGGGCGCTATGGTGTTGGAGCCGCGACCCCCGACATCCTGCTAGAACTCGGCATTGCTATCGATTCATCTGTGCGCGCAGGATTTGACTATTCGGATACGTATGGTCCTGATTTCAGCCGGCACACCGGCCGACCTTATTGGGTGCGCAAGGGAAGTGTCATGGAGCTGCCGCTGACGACGGTTTTTGCAGGGGCGCTACGCGGCAGGGCGCAGGGTATATTCAACAGCCGTCTTTGCACGCCTCAGGCACGCGCCCTGCTGTCCCGGTCACGTCTGCTGGAGAGGATCGCGCTTACCCCGGAAGGCATTCCTTTGGCGAAAGCTCTCCGCGGGGTTGACCTTGCCATGGCTGACCGCCTGCCCATCATCAATATATCTTTGCATTCCCCATCACTGGCAGTCGGCCATACGCCTTATGTCCGGAACGTCGAGCAACTCGAACGGCTTTACGCGTGGCTAAGTGGCGTGTTTTCATATCTGCACAATCGGGCTGTTCAGCCCATAAATATGGCCGAGATAAAGAAGGCGAGCGGAATTACGGGTTTTAGGTAAGATAAAGGCTTGCCTAATCTCCTAAAGTTCGGCTATCGGCGCGCAGGTAGTTGGCGAGCCGGTCAGGGCCTGTAGCTCAGTTGGTTAGAGCTGGCCGCTCATAACGGCTAGGTCGGGGGTTCGAGTCCCTCCGGGCCCACCAGCTTCGCTGTTGCGAAGTTGGCGAGCAGCCAGCCGCGAGGACATTGTTATACCAGTGATCCCATGTCGGGGAGTAGCGCAGCCTGGTAGCGCATCTGGTTTGGGACCAGAGGGTCGCAGGTTCGAATCCTGTCTCCCCGACCATTTTCTGAAAACCATAGAATTCCCTCGATTTTAATGGTTACTATCACAGCCGTTAATGCATCACTGTAGCATCCACTGACACAGTCGACATTTGTGCAAGGTGCAGCGATGGTGACCATTTGAGCGAGAATAAACCGGGCAGGTGATCATGCCGCCGCGAATCGAGACTAGCTAAGCCATAGACAGAAGTTGCTCTTTTCGTGTGAGCACGCAATCCAAGGTCGTGCTTAACAACGGGTAACTCGCGGTCCCGTAGTATCGCTACATTGACTTATACATGTGAATGCAGTGTTTGTCCGCATGCAAAATTTCCGCGAGCGTGATGACCGAAAGATGACGCTATTGCGGGCCCGTATTCGTGGCGAGTGTGGCTGGTCGGATGCTGTAATTTTAAACGTTTCTCGACACGGAGTGGCCCTGACAGGTAGAAAACTGCCTGATCGTGGATCATATATTGAAATCTGTACGGGCCCCTCGAAAGTGGTGGGGCATGTGCGCTGGTCGTCGGACAGCACTTGTGGGGTTAGAGTATCGGAAGTCATTGACCTTGGTTTATTAGTCAACGGAGCCCTTGAGCAGTCTGATATTATTACGGACAAAAAACAAAGGGGACTCGGCCGGAAACCAACCTTTGAAGAACGGGCAGAATTAGCCAGATACTGGAATAGGCTTATACAGTTCATCTTCTTGCTTGCGCTCATCGGCGCAGCGGCGCTGTTCCTGGTAACTTTCGTGTTTGAGGTCATCGATAAGCCTTTTCAGCAAGGCTCCAAAGTGCTCGAGACAGGTTCGCTTTAGCAGGGCTGTCAGACCCGGTTGCAGCTATTAGCTTTGGATGCGCTGCGTCGAATCCTTACCAGTCGGGCATCAAGGGTGCTAAAACCAGACCTGCATATTCTAACCGCAAGAATCTGCGACAGCCTTGAACCCACAATATCGCAAATTTTTGCCAAACTTGTCGAACTGCGGGAACTATCCACGTTGCGGACCTTTAGCCAATCACTGCTTGAGTGCCTATGTTTGTCGAGTGTCTTATGTCTAAATCAGATAGCGTCGCAACTTTCCGCGGCGACCATCCTTCGGCTGCAACATATCAGCACTTGGCCGATCGGCGTGAGATAGCATTGGTTGCAATGGAACGGACGCGAACGCCAATGGTGGTCACAGATGCTCGGTTGCCAGATAACCCAATCATTCTCGCCAACAGGGCTTTCATAGATCTTACCGGTTACAGCTCCGACGAAATTATAGGTCAAAATTGCCGATTTTTACAAGGTGAAAACACGTTACGGGCTGATGTCGCAAAGATACACGACGCCTTGTGTCGGGGGGACGATTGCATTGAAATCGAACTTCTGAATTACCGCAAGGACGGGACGCCGTTCGTAAACTCTTTGATAATCAGCGCAATTCGTGGTGACGACGGCGAGCTTTTATATCACTTTGCATCCCAAGAAGACGTGACCTTGAAACACAGGGCCAGAGAATTGGAAGCCAGTGAACGCCGCCTTTTGATGGAGGTGGATCATCGCACGCTAAACGCCTTAACGCTAATCCAAAGCATAGTCCGGTTATCCCGCGCCGAAAATGCCGAACGTCTTTCGCATTCCATTAATAGCCGCATTCACGCTCTCAGCCTAACTCATCGACTTTTGGCAGAAAGGCGCTGGCAATCTGTAAGCTTGACCGAACTGATAGAACAGCAATTAGCGGCGCACGAGGTTACGGACAGCGTAATAGTGGACGCGACAGCAGCCGAGTTAGCTCCCGAAATTGTCCAGCCGCTTGGGTTGGTGATTCATGAATTAGTAGCAAATGCTCGCATTCACGGGGCGTTAGCTGCAGGCGCGGGGATGATTGAGCTAAAATGTGCAATTGAAGAGGAAGCACTTGTCATCAACTGGCGTGAACCTGCGCGTTTTGTTGATCCCGCCAAACTAAAAGGGGGGTTTGGTCTGCAGATGGTTCAGGCAGTTATTGAGCATCAATTGGGAGGTCGTCTCAACTTCCACGTTTCCCAAAACTTATTGGAAGCAACTATCGTCGTTCCGCACGCCGTGGCGCAAGCAGACTAATGGCTAACATGCGTATTCACCCGCTGTGTGGATGTAATCGCGGAGCAGAGGCCCGGAGTTCCGATCGTGTCGAACGGTAGTGCGTATCCTGTAACCCCGGACGGGCGCTATTTTGTAGTGCGCGGTCGTCTATGGCGTATGTCAAATCCTTCGCTTGACCCTGACGTCAGATTAGAATTTGTTAATCAGCTGATGTCTGCAAGGCGCGCAGTTGGCAGTGCGCTAAAGTCGCGGGATAGGAAAGCCGAAATTGAAGCCCGACGGCACGTGGACGCCGCAAAGCGTGCGCTTGGAGAGAGGGGGGAACTCTGGTGGAGCGACGGCGCCCCTGACTACAACCGCCAGTTGGCAAAAAATACGCCCTATGCAGGGTGGCATTCCAATATTGTAGCGACATAATGTAGATCAGGACCGCGAGTGTCCTTGAATGGACGATGAACTTTTTAACATGTGTTATTTCCGGTTTTAGTATTTTGTTCCAAACACTGAAGTTGTCGACGACATTGATCTCGCTATACTTAATCTGAGCGAAGGGTATAAAGATAACGTGAGCAACTTTACGTCTGCCAGCGCCTGGAGCGTGGATCAACTTCAACTGGCTGTCAACGCGGCGTGTGTCGCTTTGTGGCGTTGGAACGTCGATGATAACAGCTTCTATATGGACCCGAGGGGATTTGAGCTTTGGGGACTAAGCTGGTCTGAAAAACTCGAATTCGAACAGCTTTCCGCGCACATTCATCCTGCGGATCGTGATCGCGTGCGTGCGGCTTTTGTTGCGACAAGAGCAGTTGCTGGACCTTATGAAATAGATTTTCGTATAATGTTAGGACAAGAAATCAGGTGGATATCTGCGCGTGGTCAAGGAGCAGACGAGGGAATTGTCGATCGAACCATGTTTGGTGTTTTTCTTGATGTCACAGGGCGCAAGCAAGCTGAGGAGGGACACGAACTGTTAGCGGGCGAGATGAGCCACCGTGTGAAAAATCTGTTGGCAATTGCAAGTAGCCTTACAGCACTCACCGCTCAATCATGCGAATCTGTAGAAGAGATGACCAAGGATTTGATGAGGCGACTATCGGCGCTCGGACGGGCACATGACCTTGTGCGGCCTCTGCCGGAGTCTCACGGTAGGGCCGCGTTGCTTGGGGACCTTATTACGGTTTTGCTGGCTCCATACGACGATTTAGGCGCGTTTAACGACCGCATCCGGGTTGCCGTGCCTCGAATGGGAATTGGCGAACAAACCGCAAATATTTTGGCAATGGTTATCCACGAGTTGGCCACAAACTCGGCCAAGCATGGCGCGCTATCCAGTCAGGAAGGCACTTTAGCCATAACCGGGGTCATACAGGACGAGAAATTGATAATTACATGGGCAGAAACAGGAGGTCCCGTAGTTGCCGAACGACCGACCATGACCGGATTTGGCAGCAAAATGCTGGTCCGAATTTTAGAGTCGGAACTCGCAGGAGGTATCAGCTACGACTGGCAACCTGCTGGATTGGTCGCGACCGTAACCGCGCGGGCAAGCATATTGCCCCAGTAGCGTATAACCCGTTGGTGGCCCTATCACGCACACATTACAGGTCTGATCAGCGTAGCCTGATGGCCCCAGACCAATTCCGCCCGCCTCTGCTACGCCAACGCAAAGTAAGAGGGCGCCCATAATTTCATCCTTACCGCGGAGGATGCGTTTTGCGGTCAGCATCGACCTACCTTCCTTCCGGTCAGCAGACGGCAAAGGGGCACCATCCGGCCTACGAAAATCAAATAGTTATCACAGGTATAGTTCTTGCGTTATTTACCTGTGTCAATGCAGAAGGAACCGCGTTAGAATAATCCCATCATCGGGCATTTCTGGCTTACCGATGACTGAGAGATGCGATGCGCTCCCGTCAAACGATGGGAGTACAGTGTGTTAAATCCTCAATCAGCGACGCTGATGCCAATGGTAAAAAAGCTTGGGCTTTGGGGCGACATGACAGTGGCAGACGAAGCGGCCATTCTGGCCTTGCCGTTTACTGTTAGACGTTTGAGGTCTGGCGCCTTCATCGCGCGAGAAGGCGACTCCCCACAACAGACATGTGTGTTACTTTCAGGATTTGCGATACGTCACAAGTTAGCTGGTGACGGAGGACGGCAAATCTTTTCAATCCACATGCGCGGCGACGTCGTGGACCTTCACAACTCGCTATTGCGCTGGTCGGACCACAACGTTCAAGCCCTGACCGAAGTTGAAGCCGCCTTCATCCCGATGTCCTCTATAAAGCGCCTGATCGTCAGTCATCCTCTTGTCGCTTACCTCTTGTGGTACGAGACGCTTGTCGATGGCTCCATCTTCCGCGAGTGGACGCTAAACGTAGGCAGACGTGATGGGCGAGCACGATTGGCGCATGTGCTGTGCGAATTTGCGCTGAGGCTAAAAATGGCTGGTCTTGGCGAACAGAATGATTACGAGCTGCCAATGAGCCAGGACGAGCTTGCCGACGTGCTGGCGCTCTCTCCTGTTCATGTCAGCAGAGTCATCAAGGCACTAAGCGCCGAGGGCTGCATCACCAAAACAAAACGAACCATACGTATAGATAATTGGGCGCTATTGCGTCAAATCGGCGATTTTGATCCACGATACCTGCATTACAACGGATCGCGCGGCTAATTAGCTATCGCGTCTGTTTTACGGTTCTGCGGACGGTGTCGGCAATTCATAAATTGGTGGCTTTAACTCGCTAACGACATATTCGATAGCCGGAAGCAACTGGGTGGTCTTACCGTCGTCCAGCAACACACGAACTGAACCTGAAGTTCTCTTTTCGCTTCCGAGCCATTCTAATCCGATAACCATTTCGCACACCTCGATCGAGCCGTGCGATCAATATTACGCCCATATTGTGGACGTTCATTAACATTGGTTAAAATTTTGATATTTAGCAATACCGGTAAGGGCCTCAGCCGCCCAATCTGAATACTCTACCTGCTATATTACTCACTTAGGCAACCGTGCGCTTAAAAATGCTATTTGCAACAGCCTCGAGTAGGGCGGATTTCTTGACTGGCGGTGGAAGCCGACTGGCAACGTCAAGAAGATTGACGCTGCACTGTTGCTACTAACTATGGAACTGTCGGCCGTTACTATGCAACTCGCTACCACCGCCACATTTCCCAATAATGATTCAATTTATGCAATGCTTTGCGCACTATCTGTCAATGTAGCGAGATGATATGACGCCAGTCGGGCAGGGGCGGGGTGTAAAATGATGTATCGTCGCGAAATCGACGGACTGAGGGCTGTCGCGGTTGTCCCGGTCATACTGTTTCATGCGGGCATAACGGTGTTCAGCGGGGGATATGTTGGCGTTGACATATTCTTCGTGATCAGCGGCTACTTGATTACAAGCATTCTCATTGCCGAACTCGAACTCGACAAATTCTCCCTTGTGCGGTTTTATGAACGGCGGGCACGACGCATTTTGCCTGCGCTATTTTTCGTAATGGCGTGTTGTGTTCCCTTTGCTTTCATGTGGATGCTACCGACTGAACTGAAGGATTTTGCGCAGAGCCTGATCGCCGTTACCTTGTTTGCTTCCAATGTGTTGTTTTGGCGCGAGGAGGGCTATTTTACTGCCGCCGCTGAATTAAAGCCATTACTTCACACGTGGAGCTTGGCGGTTGAGGAGCAGTATTATCTGCTATTCCCCTTTTTTCTAATGTTTTTCTGGCGGTTTGGGCGAAAACGCGCATTCTGGGCAGTTGCGGGTTTAGCTGCCGCAAGTTTGCTGCTCAGTGAATGGGGTTCGCAGGATGCCCCGAGCGCCACCTTCTATCTTGCCCCGACCCGAGCTTGGGAATTACTTGTAGGCTCGATGTGCGCTTTCTGGCTATCTGGCCGAGAGCCGAGAACTAGTAACTCGCTGAGTTTGCTGGGTCTGATGCTGATTGTTTTTGCTATCTTTTACTATGATAGTACGACCCCCTTTCCGAGTGTATATGCCCTTGTACCGGTTGCCGGCGCTGCACTGATCATAATGTTTGGCGGCGGTGCGTCTTGGGCAGCGCAGTTGCTGGGCAAGCCTGCATTTGTCGGCATTGGCTTGATAAGCTACAGCGCATATTTGTGGCATCAGCCTCTATTTGCGTTTGCGCGGATCCGAAGTATTACCGAGCCTCCGCCGGTTCTTATGGTCGCACTTGCGGCGCTATCGATCATACTGGCGTACTTCAGCTGGGTGCTTATTGAAAAACCCTTCCGTAGGGGTGCTCTATCCATCCTGCCTTCGGGCCGGGCTGTGCTTTTTGCCAGCGGTGCTGGCGCGAGCATGTTTGTTGCGATGGGTTTAGTCGGGCATGCGACCAAAGGTTTTGAGTCTTTTTACACTTTGCCGAGATACGTTGTATCGGGCGAGTTTGCTTTGCCAAAAATAGATAATGGATATTGTTTCTATTCAGTTGAAGACCTGATGAATCTCGAAGTAGGCCAAGCCGGACTGAAATGCTTGCTTTCCAAAGGCAGCGGACAAAAAATTCTTGTTTTTGGGGATAGTCTCGCTGCCCACTGGGAACCGTTCTACCGTGCACTAGGCATCGAGAACAACTTACATATTCGTTCCGTTACGACCAACTGGTGTCACCCCTCAATGAGTAATATTTTCTATGGACCCTTACGCTCTGCCTCACAAAAACAGTGCGAGTTAAACAGAAGATACGTCGCGAGCAGTTACCAAAACTACGACGTGATCGTTCTTTCGGGTGATTGGAGTTCTGTTGACTTGGAAAGCGTGAGAGGCGCGGCCGACGAGATTATCAAAAATAGCAGCGCCAAGATAATTTTCATGCCCACGCCGAAGCACTATAACAGGAAATCTGTAGAACTATACACGTACGGTATTCACAACAGATTGCACCCCGATGCCAGGAAAGACCGGGCTTCAGAGATGTTTTTATTACATCTTGCCGATGTTTATAAAGGCTCCCCACGCGTCAGGATACTTAGTCAAGAATCGCTATTTGGAAATTATCATAGGTCGGCGGGTGGCTTGGATGCAGGGAAGCATCCCTACAGCCAAGATGGTCTGCACATATCGATTCACGGATCTAAAATGGCCTATCAGCATTTTCGCTCATTAGAAGAATATGATAAGCTCTTGAATTTTATCACCAACTAATGGTCAATCGACAATGTTTAAACGCAACGTTGTTGTTGCGATGAAACTCTGCAACTCCAGCAAATCAGAACACCTTTCGTATTTCGACCATCACTGTGCGTCCGATGGGATCCACATAGCCCGGCTGATAGCTAATAGGTACGGCTCCAGCCGAATTCGTCACACGCTGTCTGCTGTTGGTCAGGTTTTCCATCGCCACGGTAAGCTTTGTGCCCTTCGCAAATTTTGATTTGGGTGCGAATGCGCCAATATCAACATAGGCGCGCAGATCGACTTTGGTGACAGGTTCAAATGTCAGCAGGTCGGGGGAAGCAACCGAGCCTGTGCGAAGGAAACTTGCGCCTCTGCGCGCGGCATTCAAACGGACGCCGGTGCCGCCTTGGGTAAGGGCAATGCTTGCATCGCTGACGTTGCGCTGACGCCCCCCACCAATTCCGATGGCGCCTCCATCAAGAAGGTCGACAACACCAAGACCATCCCGAATAACCGTTTCGCTTTCGAGCAGGAAGGTGTGCGAAGCATTTACCTGTAGATTGATACGTCCTGCGCGCCGTCCAGCAGGACGGGGTGAACCCGGTACGTTTTGAGAAAGCGGCACGGTGAAACCCACACCCGTCCGCAGTTCACGGCTGTTCTGACGCGCAAAGTTCACCGTTCGGTTGTCGACAACTATAAGCCGCCCCGAACTGTCCCGTTGAAAACGTTCCGGAAACGCGACTACGACTGCCGTGCTGGGTGGCGGCAACGCGCCAATCTGGTTTTTAACACGCGTAACGAGGTAACTGGCGTTCAATTGCAGATTATATTTCTGCCATGGCCTCGCGGTGGCGGATAAAGTTTTTACACGCTGGGTCTGGTTGCGCAGATTGGCGGCGCCACCATTTATGATGGTAACATCCGCTGTCTCACCCGTCAGGGGGTCAAAGAAGCTTACATTATCGTTTACAATCGTTGGTGCAGAGAGCAGTTCTGGCGCAACAGCAAAACCGTCTTTTGCCTGGCTGGCAGAGAAGTTCAACCAGTCAAGCGGTTCCCAATTCAAAGCTACAGAATAACGGTCGATGTCCCCAAATCGGCCAAGGTCCAATCTGGCGCCGTCCACAGAAATCTCTGTCCGCCCGATCACTGGCATGAATCCGGATGAACCATCTCCGCCGGTTATTGGTAACGTTACCCCGGCCTTGACGGTAAATTCCCGGCGCCGGAATGATCGGTCATTTGAGCTGCTGGACCCACTGGCATCAAGGTTGGACCAAGCCATGGCGCCCCCAGCGCGAAGCCGGACAGAGCCCGCCGGAACGCTAAATAGGGGGCCTTCCAAGTCGCCCGATATTTGGGACAATTTCGTTTTGCTTCGGGTCAGGCTCTTATTTATCGGTATAAGGCCGGCCAAGGTGCCTGCGAACGGGTTTGTCGTGGGGTCAACGGTAATTAATCCGCCGGTAATTACGCCGACCCGTTCATTGCTATATTTGCGCTCTTGTTCATCGTATCTGCCCAGGACAGTACCCCGCCATCCGCCAAAATTAGCGTTCAGGGTCGCCGAAACGGAACCGTTCGTCGAATTGCTTACATTCTGAAGTGGCCGAACGGGGTCGTTAATCGCTATTATCGCGGGGCGTGAAAAAGGTGTGAACAGATTATCTGCTGGAATGAGAAAACGTGCAGAAGGCAGTCCGCTTTGACTTGTCGTCTGGGACCAGTTCAAGCGTCCATTAAATGACAGGGCAAGCCAGCTCGCGAGCGTTTTGTTTCCCGCGACGCTCAATTCATAGGGCGTGTTTGCGCCGCGAAGCGTCCGGAAGTCGCCAACATTGCTTGGGTTGATTGCGTTGGCTCCATCGATCAGGTTTGCGAGCGTTGGCCGCAGGATATCTGATCGGAGCGCCACCGTGTTCACCGGACGTCCCGCGATCGCACTCAGTAGCGGATCAATTTCGGTCCCGAACTGCGGGATGATATTGCCAGCAGCCGCAAAAGGAATTGACTCCGCAAGTGGCGTGATGTTGCGGTCCGAATTAAAAAGGAAATCAGAGTCGGCCCGCCGGAATGTCAAATTGACCCGATCTTGGCCTTTTATATAGGTAGCGAGAGCTTCACCCTTGTAATTCCGCCAGTCGCCTTCGGTTGCGAATTGCCCGCTGGCAGTCGCTGTCAGGCTTTTGACCGATGATCGAAGGACGACATTATAGGCGCGCTGTCCTGCGGTGCCGCCAACCCGTGAAGCCGCGCCGCGGGGCAGCGCTTCGATCCGGCTTATTGCCTCCACCGGAAAATCCGAGATATCGCCAAGGTCGCCGACCGGCTGTCCGTTTACCAGAAGGGACGGAGCGCTGTCTCCATTCTCCCGAGACAGGTTATCCAGCAGCTCTCCAACCGTGCTTGCACCATAGGATTGCGCGCGGTCCGCATCATAAGTCTGCTCAACCTTTACGTCTTTAAGGCTGGCAATGATGGTCCTGTTGCCAATCACGACAATCTGCGGATCGTCGGGGTTTAGTTTAATTTCCGGTTTTGGTTGTTCCGCAGGTACTTCCCCCTGAGCAAGCACCACGCTTGGTAAAAGCGCGAGCAATGAGCAAGCCGATAATAATCCAAATAATTTCTCAGGGAATTTAGGCATGACTATCCTCTCGAAGAAAGCCCCGCTAAATTGCTTTAGCGGGGCAAGTCTTCGGATTTATTGATTAAATAGTGATTAACTACACTGCAGGAACTGAAATATAGGTTCCCTGGCTTGTTTCTGAGCCAGCACCCCAAGGTGCTGCATTGAACCAAGCCGTGGTGCAATTGCTACCGGTGTAGCCGTTTTGAGTCTGCCAAGCGCCTGGGACGCCACCTTTTACAGTCTTGCTTGGTGAAATGCAGATGACTGCCTGTCCGATAAACCGTCCAAGTTCAAATACCGGACCGCCATTTAATTCACGACCCGGAACATCTTCAGCGATATTGGTTTCGTCGACAGTATGCTGCGTGCTCAGATCAGGGCGTGGCGTCAGGTCAGGATCAGTTTCCCAGTAAGCAGGCTCACCAGGATCTCCGTCACCTGTTTTGATGAACTTGCATTGTTCCTTATCCGTACCCCAGAACGGAAGCGACGAACCTGTACCATTGTAGGCTGCGCAAGCACCCTGAGGTTGACCTACCTCTTCGCAAGATGACGAGTTGTCATTACCTTGTCCGTTGCCGAAATCGCAGTTTATGTAATAGCCCTGCACTGGTGTGGGAGGAGTGCCAGGATAATATGTCTCCGTCGCCTGACTTACCTCACATTTATAAGAAAATGTCGTGGTGGTCGAATAGTCAGCGGTGAAATTATACTCGCTCTTGGACCAGTCTTTCCGGCCAGAGACCTCCTTGCCGAACATATTGACACTTCCGCCAACGCGATATGGTTCACCTTCAATCGTGTTTGCGGACAGCGTGAATATGCCTGCTCCAACGACACTCGCAGGGTCAATCACGCGCGAATTTGGTACTTCCGTGGTCGGACCGTTTACCGAGCCAAGTTCTACAACGACCGTGCTGTAAACAGGCGTACCGTCACGAAGAGATCCGCCTCCTAACGCACCGAGATCAGTTGCGCATCTGGCTGCCATCGCAGCCTCTGTTGTGCCTGACGGCGTGATTGCAAATGCAGGTGTCATCATTGCGGGTGAGAGAGATGATCCGCACAGTGCGATCATCATTAAGATTTTTGCTTTTTTCATGTCCTATTCCCCATCTTGTTGGGCGTAGCTCTTTTAAAAAGTACGCCAGTCAGTCGAGATCAGGGGTATTCCCCTTGAGTCGCAAACCCGGATTAGTTAATACAACATTAACTTTGACAATGCGAGTCATTGCAAGTTGACGCCTCAAAATGGGACAGTATTTTGTAAGATATTTACTAGTAATGAAGTAATGTTTACTTTGGTGATATTATTTATATACTTTTAGTTATATAACCATAGTAGAAATAAAAAGCGCTGTGGCAGCAAAGTTTATTATGTTTTCGGGGCGGTTTTGACAGAAGGACTGTTAGCGCAACATCCCATCCAAGCGATCCATGTTATCCAACTTAGAAGCGTCAGCGCAGAAGACGGATAAGCAGCATACTTCGCACCCGCCTGTTAATCTTCGCGCTGGAAGCAGAACGGCAATTCCATTTGGTTCCGCTTTTGGTGTAGCCGGAGGCTGCACCAATCTCCAATTGACAGTTTAGACGTTTACCTTAAGCCACCTGCAAGAGGTGGAGCTTATGATAAAACGCGTTATTCTGGCCAGTCTGTTGACGGCGGTGGGGCCAGCTTTGCCAGCATACGGTCAAAGCACACTGGTTCCTGTTACGGCAGGGCAAGAGGATGGCAAGATCATCCTGACAATGCCACGTCAGAATGCTGACGGTATTGCGGGTCGTTTTCTGTATGTCGCCCAGATTGAAACCGGGATCGGATCCTCTGCAACGGGTGTTGACCGGGGAGCGCCTTTGCGTAACGGCATCATTCGCTTCAGGCGCGCCGGCGCCAAGGTGATAGCTGAATTGGAAAATACGACCTTTGTTGCAACGTCTGGTTCAGCTGCACAAAAGGCGTCAGTTGCCAACAGCTTTACGAATGCCACATTGTGGGTGGGTGACATCACCTCTACCGAAAAGGACGGTAGCTTCAAATTTGATTTTGCGCCCTTTCTGGCGATGGATCATTTCGGTTTTGCGCAAGGCCTTGGCGAGGGATATTCGTTGCTTGCCAACCGATCTGTCGCTGACCCGGCCAAAGTGCGTATGTTTCCCGACAATGTTGAATTCTCCGCGCTTTTAAGCTTTACCGCAAACAGGCCACCGCCAGAACTGCGCAATGTGTCGCCAACGGGCGCTGACATTTCTTTATGGGTGCGTCATTCATTGGTGCGTTTGCCTGTCATTCCGATGCCCGTGCGGCATGATCCATATGATTATATCATCAACGTACCTCAATATGACTTTTCCGTACCGCTTGGGCGTTCCATGCTGCGCAAGGTCGCGTTGCGGCACAGACTTGAAAAAACTGACCCGAATGCTGCACGTTCGCGGGTTAAAAAGCCAATTGTCTATTATGTGGATTCTGCTGCGCCGCCAGCGATCCGGCAGGCTTTGTTGGACGGTGTGGGTTGGTGGGCCGAGGCATTTGATGCGGCCGGTTATATAGACGCTTTCCGCGTGGAGGAGTTGCCAGCCGACGTCGATCCATTGGATATGCGCTACAATGTCGTGAACTGGGTTAACCGGGCGACGCGGGGATGGGCCTATGGTTCAAGCATCATTGACCCGCGCACCGGCGAGATACTCAAGGGCAGCGTGATGCTCGACTCTTTGCGCGCGCAGCAGGACGTACTCATTTTTCAAGCGCTGGTCGGCGCAGGACTATCCGACAGTGGGGACCCCAGTGACCCCGTTGCCGCCGCGCTCGCGCGGATCCGGCAGCTTGGCGCGCATGAGGTTGGTCACACGCTTGGCTTTCAACACAACTTCGCATCCAGTACACAATCGCGTTATTCGGTTATGGATTACCCTGCACCGCGCGTGACCCTGACAAATGGCAAGATAGATTTAAGCGACGCTTATGGTGTGGGTATAGGTGAGTGGGACAAGTTCACTACGCGATATCTGTATGCCGAAACCGACGAAGCTGCGCGCCTTATGGCACAGGACGCGCAGGCAAAGGGTTTCCGGTTCGTTTCCGACAATGATGCGCGCCCAATATCCACAGGCAACCCGGAAGGTGCCCTGTGGGACGATTATGCCGATCCGGTGGCTGAACTTGGCCGCGTTATGAAAGTGCGCGAAGCAGCGCTCGCGCGCTTCAATGTGGATGCGATTCCTGCCGGGCAGGATCTTGCCAGTCTGCGGCGAGCGTTCGTTCCGATCTGGATGCTGCACCGTTTCCAGATTGAGGCAGCCGCCAAAACGCTTGGTGGCGTGACTAGCCCAAGCGCGCTCGCGGGTGACGCGGTGCAGGTAACAAATGCTTCGGCAAGCGCGCAAATTGCCGTGTTGGATGCGCTTTTGAGTGCTTTGTCAGTTGAGGCGTTGACCGTTCCTGCGCGTCTTCAACCAATATTATCCTATGCCCAAGGGGACGACGGCGATTATGCAACGCAGATTGAAATCATGCCCACGGCGGGCGGACCAGTATTTGACAGTTTGCGTGCAACGGAAATTGGGGCTGTCCATGTTCTCGATAGCTTGCTTGACCCGCAACGGCTTAACCGGTTGGAAATGCAGCATGCCAGCACGTCTGCCATACCGTCGCCAGTGGATGTCATTGGGCGACTAATCTCTCAAGCGGATTCTGTCGCTTCGACGGGTGCGGTTGGCCGCAGGATTGCGACGACCATTGCGCTGGATTTGGCGAGGACAGCGCGCGAAAAGGGCCTAGCACGCTCAATCGCCATGCAGTTGAATGGAAAGCTGTTGGCGTGGAGCAAGCGTCTGGCGTCCAGCCGCGGTTCGGACGCTGAGGCGGAATGGCGACGTGGGCTTGGTGCATTATTGTCGGATCAAACGGCGCTGGCCGCGGCGGTTAACGACCGGACACTTCTCCCCACGGTTCCGCCAGGGATGCCCATCGGGTGATCTATTATGCCGATTTAATGTTAACCCACGAAGGCGCGCTCAAGCACATATGTGCCAGGGTGTGAGTGCGCGCCTTCGATAAAGCCAAGGGCCTCAAGCTGAGCACCTGTCTCCTTTATCATGGCCATGCTGCCGCAGAGCATCACGCGGTCTATAGCTGGATCCAAAGGATAGTCCCCACAGGCAATACGTTCCGTAATCCGGCGATTTTCATGGATCCAGGTTGGACATTTTGTAACCGATTGATCGTAAGAAAGCTGTTGCTTGGCCTCGGCCGCGACGAGTGGATCATTGGCCAGCTGGCTTTCCAGCAGATCCCGATAAGCCAGATCCTCAATTTGCCGGACGGTGTGTTGGACGGTGATATGTTCAAAACGCTCATAGATTTCAGGGTCACGAATGATCGACATCCACGGCGCGAGCCCCGTGCCGGTGCCAATCATGTGGAGGCGCTTGCCTGGGATAAGGGCGTCCATGGTCAACGTGCCGGTCGGCTTCGCGCCTAGAAGGATTTCGTCGCCATGTTTGATTTTGTACAGGTGGCTGGTGAGGGGACCATCGGGAATGATGATGCTTAAAAACTCCAGTGATTCCTCCCAAAATGGCGACACTATGGAATAAGCACGCATCAATGGCTTATCGTTTACCATGAGACCCAGCATCACAAACTGGCCACTGACAAAACGAAAGGAAGTGGGTCGCTCTACCGAAAAAGAGAATAGGCCCGTGTTCCACTGATGAGTGGTGAGAACTTTGACTGTGGAAAACGCCATGACATCCGATCCAGATTGGGCGGTCATTTGGACGCAAGTTGCCCGTTTTCACAATAAGCATTTCTTTTGAGCGAAAAAGAGGGCCTTCATTCGCCGCTGTGGGGCATCTGCGGCCAGTTATTGTCGGGCGGCTACCAGATCCAGAATGCAAGTGCGACGAAGCTGACTAATATAAAGGTCATAACCAGCAGCTTTTTGATGAAGCCGCTTTTGTTATACCTTAGTTCGGAACGAATACCCATTTCCGCAGGGATGTTAAGAATTCGCCCGCGTAGCAAATCAGTAATTATGCCTTCGACCACATTAATTCGATCTGCGCCTAGCAGGATCAACCAGTGGAGCCAGTTGGACTCACTCCAACGAAACGCCCTCCGGCGCAACATGCCACTTAGGCCTTTGGGCGGGGTGGATGTGCCGACGACAGCAGGTTGACGTAAATGCTCGATCGATTGCAGGATTTCGACATGGGGCTGTTGTACCGGAGGACGGCTCCATTGGCGCGTCAGGCCTCTGTCCCCCAATTGATTTCGGATCGGGTAGGTAGGGTCGTTATTGGGGTCGGCATCAATACCCCAACCGATGATTGCTGACGTGTTTGCGAGAAAAGGACTAAGGCTTTTTACAGGTATGTTCATGTAGGTTTCCTACTGTTCGCCACTTGGCAACAACACAGGTTTGATGCAGCCATCAAGTTTTGCTGCGAAGATATGATATGCGTCAGCGACATCGGCGAGGGGGACCCGATGCGTGATCATCGCTTTTGGGTTGATGCGGCCAGTACGCACATGTTCGATGAGACGCGGTAACAGGCGTTTGACTGATGCCTGATTTGCACGGATCGTTAGCCCCTTATTCACCACATTGCCGATGGGAACCATGTTGCCGGTCGGGCCGTACACGCCGACGATTGAAACAATGCCACCCTTTTTCACTGAATTTATTGCCCAATGAAGCGGGATGGCCGAGCCAGCCTGAAGCTTAAGTTTTGTACCGAACAATGTATGGAGGAAATTGCCTCTGGCATCGCTGCCCACGGCGTCGATTACGACATCAGCACCAAGGCCGTCAGTCGTCTTTTTCATAAACAGAACGACATCGTCGATCTCTTTGAAGTTATAAACCTCTGCTGGACAATAGGTTCGTGCAAATTCAAGCCGGTAATCCAGCATATCAAACACAATCACGCGACCAGCGCCGAAAAGCCATGCGCACCGCGCGGCCATTATTCCAACCGGTCCGGCACCGAACACGACGACGGTATCACCCCTTTGAATGCCGCCCATTTCGGCTGCCTGATATCCGGTGGGCACAACATCCGTCAACAATACTGCATCGTCCAAATCCATCCACTCAGGGATAATATGAGGACCCACATCGGCATAAGGCACACGAACATATTCTGCCTGGCCGCCGTCATAACCGCCGCCGGTGTGGGAGTAGCCAAATATGCCGCCGACCGCCGTAGCCTGCGCATTGGATTCATGACAATTTCCGAACAGTCCTTGCTTGCAAAAATGACATTTACCACAGGCAATATTGAAAGGTACAAGAACGCGATCGCCCGTTTTGAGATTCTGGACGTCGGGACCGACTTCCTCGACCACGCCGCAAAACTCATGTCCAAATGTCATGCCCACGCGGGTGTCGGGCACTAGTCCGTGATAGAGATGGAGGTCGGAACCGCAAATGCACGACCGTGTGACGCGAACAACAGCGTCTTGCGGATGTAGGATTTCCGGCATCGGTTTTTCTGTAAGGCGGACCCGGTAAGGTCCGCGGTAATCCATTGCCAACATGTGTGCTCCTTTGTGACATGGCAACGGAACCCCACATTCGATGTTCCGGAGAAACGGCAATAAGGGCCAGCTTGTGCGAAAGGTGGGGTAGGGCCCCGAACGGGAACAATGATGAACTTTCGATGTTAGCTGTCCGGACACATCGCCTGCGAATCCTCCCGTTGTTGGTATGGTGTGTCCACCCTTTTCCAGCTCAGGATATCTCACATGACCGAACATTATCAGTTACTGGAAGATCGCCAGAATAATGAATGGCAGTTGCTGCGTCAGGGTGCAGGATACATTGAAAGTATATTTCTGACTTTGGATGATGCCATCAAGAGGCTTCCTGATGCAGTGGGAAATAACAACACAATTGTGACCATATTTGACTCCCAAGGTTCGCGCCTCGGTGAGCATGTGGTCGATCGCTCCAACTAGTCTGTTTAACCTTAGCGCTATTATTCTTCGGTCGCGGGATACCCTCCCGCGGCTTTTCCGCTTTGATGCCCCCGGATAGTCTAAAAAGAAACCGCCGCCAGATTTGTGTCTGACGGCGGTTTAACGACGGCTTGTTTATGAGGGTAAGTTAACTTCTGACCATGAAAGGTGTTTCGGCTTCACCGCCAATGCTGCCTTCATTTGACGCGTTTTCTTTCTTTAATGACGCATCTGCCTTTTCAAGCAATTCGTCCTTCTTTTCGCGGACCATCGATCCCACCTGCTCGGTTTGCTCGCTAAGCGTATGACGGGCTTTTTGTCCTATCGTACCTAAACTGTCTTTTTCTTGCCGCGTTACCGGCAAGACCGAACCAAAAGCAGCGCCGATGGCTGCGGCCAATATGCCGCCAACCAGGGGGTTAGCATCATACAGATCCTGCGTTTTGTGCGCGGCCAATTGCGTTTTGTGTTTTGCTGACTCGCGTAGATCAGTCGAAGTATTCGCCCATGCACGTCGCTTCTCGCGGAATTTTTCTGACATGGCGTCCAGACGTTGACGGAAGGTGTGTTCGTCTTCGTCATGTCCCCGTTCAACCATGAAGAAGTTGGACCGGGCAGTGTCCCGGCGACGTTGGTATGCTGCATCTTCTTCATCGGGATGCCGTTCAATGGCCGACATATGCGAAATATAATCGCCATGGCTTGCAGTGAATCTGTCGCTGCTCTGCTTCGGCATTTTGGGCGTTTTGGACCCGATTGATGGCATTGAGGGCAGTTTGGCATCATTGTCGCTCACGAGCCAGATTGCTCCAGCGGCGATCAGCCCAAGCGCGACGGGGTTGCGTCGAGCGCCGTCAAGCAGCATGCGTGCGTCAACATTGCTTTCATCGGCTTTATCAAGCAGGGCGTTAAAGACGTTTTTGATGCTCAACTGGTCGCCAATTCTGTCAACAGTTGAACTCATATTTTCTTGGGTGCGGCGGATCTCGCGCTCAATCGCTGCAGGATCGTCATGTTTCGTCGTTGTCATATTTCTATTCCTTTATAGCTCGCCACGAACAGCGTCGGGCGTACGTTGAAGGGTGCGTTGTGTGCGGTCGGGAGCGAGATTTGTTGCATTCATTTTTGCAGCGGCGCTGCGATAAAGAATGAACGCAAGCACAAGGGTTACGGCCCCAACGATCAGGGTCGCTAGACCTAAGTTGTCAATTGCGTCGGCAAGCAGGTAAGCAAGCCCCATCAATACAACGCCGAGACCTGAGATGCCCACAACGGCAGCCCCGATTAACCCGGTAGCTGCAGTCTTAATGTCGCTGGCTGATTCCCGAACTTCAGCTTTGATTAAACTGAGCTGCTGATCGGCAAGGTGCGTACCTTGGTTGACCAGATCGCGAAGCAGGTCGACGATGTTGTCGCTCTCGCCCACATGGGTGGTGGGCTTTATGCCAGCCGTTGTACCAGGGCTCTCCCCTGGCACGACGCGTCTGTCGAGATCATTCATACAAATTCTCCACGTGGCATATTTGGGTTAATCTGACTGCCTCCCATTGTGGTATCGGTTGTCATCGTGGGTATCGGCTCAACGCCTGACACGGCATTCAATTGCGTCGGGCTTTGTTCGTCACTGCCTGCTTTAAAGACTCGAGCGGCGGCGAACCCTACTGCGGCGCAAGCGCCAAGAAAGGTCCCTGGCGAGCGTTTCGCAAATTCACTCACCTGAGTAACCATTTGACGGCTGTCGTTCTGGTCCAGTGTTTCGGCAAAGGATTTGACCTGTTGTGCACCCTGTTCGAGCGCAGACTTAAGCCAAGACGGCGCATTAGCATCCAAACCTTCGACGGCGCGTTCGATGGTTGAAGAAACGGCTTGCACTTGAGTTACTGCATCGCCTTTGCGTGCATCGACTTCACTATGGAGTCGATCTACGGCGGTTGAACCAACGTTTTTAGCATCGGACAGAAGTTCGGCGCCAACGGGTTTTGCGGTTTCGGATTGTGGCTGCATGATTGGCCCTTTCTAGTTTGTAGGTAAATTAGGAATGGCGCTGCGCTGTGAAGGTTCCTTGAGAAAATGAATATCGTTCACGGTTCACAGCGCGCTAGCAAGCTTTCACCTGATGCTGTTGAGCCGCGTAATCGAGCTCGGACTATTACGCCGAGCAACCCGGTCGCCTTTGTGACAATTATATTGCAATACATGTCATATAAGTGTAATATTTGTCGTATGAGGAGATGTGTTATGAAACTGCTTGTATTGTCCGCAGTTGTTATTGGATCGACCTGGGGCGTTGCGCACGCGGAGCCCAGCCGTGAAGTCGCTTATCCAAAAGGCTCGATTGGTTATGAAGCGCTCATACGTGGCGATAACGAACGAGCGGTTACTGAAATCATGACAAGCGGTCTGGTGAGCAAGCACGATCCGGCGAAGTTGTTAAATCTTGGCCGCGCTTATGCCCGCATGGGCCGGACTGATGAGGCGGCGCAAATGTTCAGGACGGCAATGCTAAGCCGGGAAAATGTCGAATTGGTCCTTGCTGACGGCCGTGTGGTGAATTCCAAAGACGTTGCGCGTCAAGCCTACGCCAATTTGCAGACGCGTATGGCGGCCCGATAAATAATCTAACTTCAGAACTTCACAAAGACGACTGTATTAAGGCGAGCCAACGGTTCGCCTTTTTTTGCATGCCTGAGGCATGGGCTACGCACCACTGCGCAATGTCACGAGATTGACGCAAAACATTCTTTCAACTGCAATGTGAAAAGCACAGCCGTGTCACAGGGGGCTTCTATTCGCCGCAAGGTCAACGGGTGGGGCCTTATGTTGATTCGTCGCTGGTCCGTTGCATCTGCCTATAATCGGGCAAGTCATAATTGTTGCGGAGAATGAGAATGTTAGACCCTAAATTGCGCGGAATCGTGTATGCGACAGCAGCCGCCGTCCTTGTTACTGGCTGTGGCGCAGACGATATCGCGTCGCCAGGCACCGGCGGTAACATCACCATTAATAACCCAGCTGCTCCACCGCCTCCGCCACCCCCACCACCGCCACCGGCCACTGTTGCAGCCGCGACTGGTTGCCCTACTATTTCTGACCCGCAAGGCCTCACGGACAGTGGCACAATTTCAGGCCCAACCGGCACTTACCGCGTCTGCACTTTGCCTGCGCAAATCAACACGAGCATATCGCTGCCTAAGGTAGCCGGATTGCTATACCGTTTAGGTGGCCGCGTTGATGTTGGCACCGATCAAGGCGCTTCATCAACCAATACTGCGGTTACGTTGACTATCGCGCCGGGCGTAATTGTCTTTGGGGGAACTGGTGTTTCCTGGCTTAACGTCAACCGCGGCAACCGGATCAATGCCGTGGGTACCGCCGCGCTCCCTATCATATTCACCAGCCGTGATAATGTTTTGGGCCTGAATACCGACAACTCCATTGGCCAGTGGGGCGGTGTCGTCCTAAATGGTCGCGCTCCTGTCACCGATTGCCTTGCACCAGCGGCCACACCTGGCACCGTCGCTTGCGAACGTCAGGTTGAGGGCGCAGTCGATCCGGCACGTTATGGCGGCGCGAACTCTGCCGACAACAGCGGTCGAATGAGTTACGTACAGATCCGTTATTCCGGCTTTGTGCTTTCCGGTGACTCAGAACTTCAGTCGCTTACGACGGGAGGCGTAGGTTCCGGTACAGTGCTAGACCATATCCAGTCCTTCAATAGTTCAGACGATGCAGTCGAATTTTTCGGCGGCAGCGTGAATATGAAATATTTCGTGGCAGTTGGCGCGGATGACGACAATCTCGACACTGACACCGGCGTCAAAGCGAATATCCAGTATATGATTGCCGTGCAGCGTCCAGGGGCTGGCGATTCGATGATTGAAGCCGATTCGGACAATGCGCTTGATGGCAACTTGCCGCGTCAGAATACCCGACTAGCAAACTTCACTTTCATCCAACGCGCCAATATCGGGAATCTGTCGGCGATCTTGCTGCGTGGGGGTACCGATTATTCGCTGGTCAACGGCGTAATTGTCAGCCCGAACACGTCATGCTTGCGCATCAGCCGCCCGCAGACCATTTCGGCGACAGTTGACCCCAGCATCGATGAAGCCGGCGCGCCTTTGGTCCGCTCCGTCGTCGCGCAATGTGGCACGCCAGCTTTCCGGGGTTCGAACGGGGTATCTGAGGCAGACGTTGCAGCAGTATTTGGTTCCGGCAGCAACAATAACAACATCGCGTTCACGCCAAGCCTGACTTCGTTATTCGTAAATGGTGCAAATGAAACGGCCGTCACCGCCTTCAACGCAAGCACGCTGAACGCGTTCTTTGATGCAACAACCTATGTCGGTGCGGTTCGCGATGCCAACGATACCTGGTATGCGGGTTGGACCTGCAACAGCGCAACTGCCACTTTTGGCACAAGCGTCACCGGTCTTTGCACGTCGCTCCCTACCTTTTGATAGCCGATAGCTAATTGGGGGTGGGATGCAGGCTTTGCCAGGCGTCCCACCCCTTTTTTAAATAAGAAAAAGGGAATAAAAATGTTGAAGCCATTGGGGGCAATCAGCCTGTTGCTTGTAACGTCCGCGCTTGCCTCGCCTGCGATGGCATTAGTGCAAAGTGCCGAGGCAGCGGAAACCGAAGCGAATGAAGCAGCAGAGCCAACGCCGCAGAGCGCCGTAAACACTCCAGAGCGACCGGCTGAAGAAGAAGTTGATGTCTCGATCGGGGGCGAAGAAATCGTCGTGCGTGGGTATCTTGACCGGAATATTTCAAAAAATGCCCCGCAAGTTGTGTCAGTGCTGTCCGCAGCCGATATTGAACGGACCGGGGAGGGCGATATTGCTGGCGCGCTCTCGCGGGTGACCGGCTTGAGTGTTGTTGGCGGCGGCTTCGTCTATGTGCGTGGATTGGGCGATCGCTATTCCCTTGCTTTGCTCAACGGTTCGCCCCTACCAAGCCCCGAACCCCTGAAGCGTGTGGTTCCGCTGGATCTCTTCCCGACAAGCGTAATTGCCTCGTCGCTGGTCCAGAAAACCTATTCAGCGAACTTTCCGGGCGAATTTGGCGGGGGCGTTATTAACCTCACCACTAAGGCTATTCCGCGCGAAACATTCCTTACCGTTAGCTCTGACGTTAGCATCAACAGCGAAACAACCAATCAGCTTGGCTATACATATTATGGCAGCTCAATGGATTGGAGCGGCTTTGACAACGGAAGCCGTGATTTGAAGCCCGCACTTGCGGCCTATCTCGCCAGCGGCCAGCGTATCAGTGCTGGCGGCGTTGATACCCAAGCCATTGCCAGCCAATTGGTGACGGGCCGCAACGCCGTCGTGCAGCGTGATTACAACTTGCCTGCAAATGGTTCTGCGAACATCACCGGCGGCACCAATTTTGAAATTGGCGATGACGCCACCATGGGCATTTTGTTTAATGCTGGCTACAGCAACAGATGGCGCACACGTGACACGTTGCAGCAAACAGCGTCGACGCTAGACCTTAGCCAGAAAGAACTCGATTTTCAGCGGGTCATTACCGACAACCGAATTGTCGTAAATGGCCTTGTTGGATTTGGCATCGAAGCGGGCGAGCAGAAGGTCCGGTGGACAAATGTTTTCATCCGCGACACGCTAAAGCAAGCCCGTCTTGGAATTGGTACACGCCAAAATCTGTCACCAACTGCAACCCTGTTGCAGCAGGATACTGCCTGGTATGAACGCCAGCTCGTGAATTCGCAGCTTGTCGGTGAATTTAAGCTTTCACCAGACGTCAATTTCAGCTTCCGTGTTGGTTATGCCAATTCGAAACGAGAAGCTCCGGACGAACTCAGTTTTGAATATTATCGCAGCAACCAGGCGTCCGATCCCTTTGGTCAGGTTTTTATTAACCGGCTTAACAATGGTCAGCAAGGCAGCGCGGAGGTGAGCTATTCCTACCTCAACGAAAATTTGTGGTCAGGCAGCGTTGACCTGTCGGCCAAGATCACGCCAGATATCACGGGCGCGATTGGCTATGCTTATTCAGACACAAAGCGTCGCACCGAGCGTCGCGACTTTTTGTTCACCGCTCCGGGCGGTACGCCTGTCGTCTCTGCGCTGTTCCGGCCGGATTTTCTGCTTCAGCCTGACGTCATCAATTTCTACAACATCACACTGACCGACACGAATGAGGCCAACCCGGTTTTTGATGCCGGATTGCTCACCCATGCGGGATATGGCCAGCTCCAGGCGTTTATAACGCCGGAACTAAGCTTGAACATAGGTGTTCGCTACGAAACTGCGACACAGTCGGTTGCTCCGGTACAAGTATTCAATGTACCAACAGCGTCGCTGGCTTCGACGAGCCTGGACCGGGCATATTGGTTGCCAGCCGCGACGTTGACGTGGGACATAACCGACCAAATGAAGTTCCGGCTGAGCGGCTCCAAGACTATCGCGCGTCCGCAGTTCCGCGAGCTGATATTCCAAAATTACTACGACACAGATTCCAATCGTCTGTTCCGCGGAAACCCATTGTTGACCGACAGCCAGTTGTACAATGCCGAGGCCCGATATGAATGGTATTTTGACCGCGACCAACGGTTCACCATCGCTGGCTTTTTTAAACGGATAAACAAGCCGATTGAGTCTTTTTCAAGCTTTGACGACAACTCGGTCGTGACCAGCTTTGCCAATGCACCCCAAGCGGACCTGTACGGCGTAGAGATTGAAACGCAGAAATTTTTCGATTTGTCGGGTTTGGGTGAGAAAGGGTTTTTCTCAACCCGCCGGGCAATCGTTATCGCTAATTACACTTACACGCAGTCGAAACTGAGTGTGAAAGCAGGCGATCCGGTTGCAGTGTTCAACTCGTCGTCCACAAGCGCACTCGATTTCTTCACTGACGGTTCGCCATTGACGGGGCAATCGGACCATTTGGTCAACTTGCAGCTTGGTTTTGAGGATACCGAGCGCCTGTCGCAGCAAACTATCTTGTTCACTTATGCCACCGAGCGTGTCACGAGCCGTGGCGCATCGGGGCAGCCCGACATTAAGGAAAAACCTGGCATTCAACTGGATTTTGTTGCTCGCGAAGGCTTCACCGTGGGCGGGAAGGAAGCTGAACTAAAATTTGAAGTTCGGAACCTGACCAACACCAGATATCAGGAATTGCAAGAAAGCGGAGAGAACAGAATTTTTTACAACCGCTTCAAACAGGGCATAAGCGCTTCGATAGGCGTCGAAATTACCTTTTAACGGATTTACCCCCGCCAGACTTGCGGCGACATATTTGGGTACAAATGTGTCGCCGTAATTTTGTACCTCGTCTGTTGCTATGTGTAATTCGTCACGAATCTGTCATTTTAACTTCACTTTTAAGTCACAGCGGCGTCTTAGTTCCGCATCATCGGGCGGATTCGCTTAGGAGGTCGTGTGGCAATATCGTTGGCTGAAAGGGTTAAGGTGCAATCGCATCGGCTGACGTCGGTGCCACTTGGCAGCTTAGCTATTGTCTTGCTTGGCATTTTATTAGCGGTTCAGGTAGCGCGGCTATTTTGGGTCATTGTCACGCCAATCGGTCCAACTACGGGCTGGCGGGCGCCGTCGGTCAATATAGTGCCGCCGTCGGCCCGGTTTTCGCTGTTTTCTGGCTTCGACCCGTTTTATCGTAACGACTCAACTGAGACGGCAACGCAAAATGTTACAGCCCTAAGCCTCGTCCTTTTTGGTGTTCGTGCAAATGAAAGTTCTGGTGGAGGTTCAGCGATTATCGCGGGCGATGACGGCGTTCAGAACAGCTTCGGGGTCGGTGAAGAGGTTGCCCCCGGAGTAACGCTCGATTCCGTTGCCTTTGACCATGTCATTTTGTCGAGAGGCGGGGTCAAGGAATCGCTTTATCTTGATCAATCGGTGCCCGCCGAAACGGTCGGCCCGTCAGGAAACATGCCGCAAGCTGGAGCGTCCGCACTGGGCAGTATTGGGGGGTTGAATGCTGACAACTTACAAAAAGCCATCGGTTTTGCGCCACGCAATGAAGCGGGCAGGGTAACGGGCTTTGTTCTCCAACCCCGCGACGATGGGACGATGCTTCGCCTTGCTGGATTTCAAGCTGGCGACGTAGTTGTCTCCGTCAATGGCCGGCCAGTTTCCTCTGCGGCCGACATTGCTGCTCAATTGAGGCCGGGAGCCCGTGTGAGCGTTGAAGTCGAACGCGGCGGCTCCAAGATTCCCATAGCTCTAAATTTGGAACAACAGTGATCCGTAAATTTTCCTTATTGTTGGCATGCAGCGCGTTGGCCTTTGCCAACCCGTTGGCTGCGCAGCACACGCTTAATGTGCGAGACGCTGATATTCGTGCGTTTGTGCAAGACGCCGCGCGGGTCACAGGCCAGACTTTCATCGTGGATGGCCGAGTAACGGGTAAGGTTTCCGTTGTGACCGACAGACCATTGTCGCGGTCGGAATATTTTGAGGTGTTTTTGTCAACACTACGCGCCAATGGCCTTGTCGCCATCCCTATTCGGGGAGGTGGCTATCGCATTCAGCCCTCTGATGGTGCTGCAACTCAACCCACTCGCGTTGGCAGCCGAACCGCCGCCGCCAGCCAGTTTGTTACCGAAGTTTTCCGCTTGCGTTCAATTGATGCCACCACTGCTGTGGAAACATTACGCCCACTCATCAGCCGTGAAGGCTCGCTGACGGCAAACCGTAGCGCGAATAGCCTTGTGGTCGCAGACTATGCAGACAATATCCGCCGCATCCGTGATCTGCTTCGCCAGATCGACCGCGATAGCGCAGCCACACAGATAGTTACCCTGGACAATGCAGGGGCCCGCGAAATCGCAACCGCGTTACAGGGGCTAGCAGGCCAAGGCGGGGGCGAGGGTGGGCGGTCACCCGTATCGATCGCTGCTATCGACAGCAGTAACGCAATTGCCCTGCGTGGTGATCCGACGTCTGTGGCCCGCTTTGTCGCCATGGCGAAACAGCTTGATGCGCGGGCGCAATCGGGTGCGGAAATCCGGGTCTACCGGCTTGAACATGCCAATGCTGCTACATTGTTGGAAACTGTGCAATCGCTTATCGGTGGCCAAAATGGCGGATCACAGAACAACAGTGTGCCACCTATGTCCGCTCCCGCGGCCAATGGTGGACAGGCGCCAGTAGCAGCACCGATTGCCGCAACTTCGTCAGGGACGGGCGTCAACGGCTTTGGCGGACGGGGTCCAGTCGTCGTAACGCGTTACGAAGGTACCAATGCCCTAATTGTCGCCGCCAATCCTGAGGTGCAGCGAACGTTAGGCGAACTCATTCGGCAACTTGATACCCGGCCTGAACAGGTTTTAGTCGAGGCGATCGTTGTTGAAATCGGGAATGAGGCTGCAAAAAAGCTTGGCGTTCAATTTTTGGTTGGCGGCAAAAACGCGCCTTTTGCGGCGACAAATTATTCCAACGCAACCCCCAACATCCTTACCATCGCTGGCGCTATCGGCGCCGAAGAACTGACGCGTACAACAACAACGGTCAATGGAAACACAACGACTACGTCGACGAACAGCGCCTTGGGTGACAGCCTTCAAGAGGCTGCTGCGGCGTCGATATTAAGCGCAACAGGAGGTTTCGGCGGCTTTGCGCTCGACATTGGCAGGAACGCCATATTTGGCACGATTATTAACGCGATTGCCGCTGATACTGAATCCAACCTTTTGGCGACGCCGCATATTGTGACGTTGAACAACCAAAAGGCGAAGTTTCTTGTCGGCCAAGAAGTGCCCGTAAGCACAGGCGAGCAATTATCCGCCAATTTCGAAAATGCTTTCCGCACGGTGCAAAGGCAAGAAGTCGGCATAAAGCTTGAGGTAACACCGCAGGTAAACGCGCAGGGTGACGTCAAATTGTTCCTGAAGCAAGAAGTGTCGAGTGTCGCTGGTCCTGTTTCTTCCCGGTCAAGTGACCTAATTCTCAACAAGCGCGAATTTGAGACGACGCTGACCGTCGGCGACGGCCAGTTGCTGGCGATTGGTGGCTTGCTGAACGATGACGAACGACGCACAATTGAACGCATTCCTTTGCTAAGTGACATCCCAATCATCGGTGAATTGTTTAAATCGCGCAGCCGTAGCCGAAGCAAGACCAATTTGATGGTGTTCATCCGGCCCACTATCTTGCGCAGCCGTGAAGACGGTGACCGGTTGACGGCGCGGCGATATGATTATGTCCGCGATATGCAGCGCGTTCGCAATCCGGATATTGAGCCGAGCATCGATGAGCTGCTGCGTGATTATATGGGCGCGGTTCCTCCAACGGAACCAAGTCCCCGTGCAAATGACATCATGATCGGAGCGGACGGAAATCTAACCCGGCTGCCAGCAGGAGGTCCGCTTCAGCCCGAGGCGGTTCCGCCAAGCGCCGTCGTCAACGGGGACGGTCAATAATGACTCGACCGGGGGGAGCATCGGAGCAGGAGAGCGTCACACGCTCCGGCCCCGGCGCATCTGTTACAGTTGACCAGATCACCCCATTGCTCGATTTGCCTTATGCGTTTCCCACGGCCCAGGGACTGGTTTTACGGCAGGAAAGCAACGACCGTATGATCGTCGCCATGCGAGAGGGTGCCGATCCGCTTATGTTGCTTGAGGTGCGGCGTTATCTCGCAATGCCTTTCGACGTGGAAATGGCGGATAACCAGACATTTGATCGGTATCTGTCGCACCATTATGCGATGGACGGCAGCGCCGCAGCGATGGCCGGGTCAATTGGTAATAATGACAGCGATTTATTGTCTGATATGTTACCGAGTGCAGACGATTTGCTAGACAGCGCAGATGACGCGCCCGTGATCCGATTAATCAATGGTATCATCGCCGAGGCCGTTCGCCAGGGTGTTTCGGACATTCACATTGAGCCTTATGAAACGGGCCTCGTCATCCGCATGCGCGCCGATGGTGTTTTGCAAGAACGGCTTCGGTTGCCTGCTAATGTCGCACCGGTGGTCGTCAGCCGCATAAAGGTGATGGCACGTCTGGACATCGCAGAGCGCCGCATACCGCAGGACGGGCGGATAGGCCTGACTCTTGGCGGCAAGATGGTAGATGTGCGGGTATCCACCTTACCCAGTCGCGCAGGCGAACGCGTCGTTATGCGTATTCTTGATAATGAAAACGCCGGAATTTCTTTGGATCTGCTTGGTATGTCCGAAGAGACGCTAAAGATTTTGCGTGAAGCGCTAGCCGAACCGAACGGTATCATTCTTGTCACGGGACCGACCGGTTCCGGTAAGACGACGACGCTCTATGCGGGCCTGAAGCGTCTGAATGATGGTACACGCAACATCTTGACCGTCGAAGATCCGGTCGAATATGCAGTCGAAGGCATCGGCCAGACGCAGGTGAATTCCAAGGTCGGGATGACTTTTGCGGCTGGATTGCGTGCCATATTGAGACAGGATCCCGATGTCGTGATGGTCGGCGAAATTCGGGACCGAGAAACAGCTGATATTGCCGTTCAAGCCGCACTTACGGGGCACCTCGTGCTCACGACGGTCCACACCAACGACGCGCTAGGTGCAATTACGCGGATGCGCGATATGAAGGTTGAACCGTTCCTGCTTGCATCGACCTTGCGTGCGGTCATTGCGCAACGGCTCGTCCGTCGTTTGTGCCCGGTTTGCCGCCAAACGGTTCAGGCGGATGGCAATGCCGCGTCCCTGCTTGGTTTTGATAAGGGTACGGCCGTATACAAGGCTGTTGGCTGCCCTGAGTGCAATAACACGGGGTATCAGGGGCGCATTGGGGTATTTGAGGCGGTGCGCGTAGACGACACCATCCGTCGCTTGATAAATGATGGAGGCGATGAAGCCATTTTGGCCCGTCACGCGTTTGTGAACCAACCCAATCTGAGTGCCGCCGCGCGCAAATTGGTGCGAAGCGGCGAGACGACGCCGGAGGAGGCCATTCGCATTTCACGCCGTGAAGACATAGTTGATGCCTGAGTTTGCATATCACGCCATTGACCCTGACGGACGCGAACGGCGTGGCCGGATCGCCGCAGCCAATGATGACCGGGCACGCGAAGCGTTAATTTTAAAAAAGCTCTATATCGTCAGCGTGGCACCAGCGGAAGTGCGGGCATCCCCATTAACCGGTTTGCCGTTCAAGCGGCAGGCGCGGTTAAATACAAAGCAATTGACGTTATTCACGCGGCAGTTATCGTCATTGGCGCAGGTTTCGCCGTTGGAAGAAGCTTTGCGGACGATCAGCCGTCAAAGCGAACAGGCGCACGTGCGGCAAATCTTGACCAAAGTGCATGCAGGCGTTGTTGAAGGCCAAAGGCTGTCGGAGGCTATGCGGCGCGAGAGCAACAGCTTTCCGGCGTTGTACCGCGCAATGATCGCTGCGGGCGAAGGGGCAGGGACTTTGCCGCTGATTACCGAGCGGCTCGCAGTGTTGTTAGAACGACAGGCGGAAATGCGTGGCAAGCTGATCGGCGCGCTAGCATATCCTGCAATTCTGTCGCTCGTCGCGATCTTGGTCGTGATGGGTTTAATGGTGTCCGTGGTTCCGCGAGTCGTTGAACAGTTTGACAATGTCGACCAACAATTGCCTCTGATCACACGGATTGTGATTGGCATTTCCGCGTTTTTGGCAGATTATTATTGGGTGCTTATCGTCATTGCCTTTGTGGGCGCGTTTCTGTTTACGCAAGCGCTGAAACAGCCAGCGTTTCGCTTGGTTGTTGACCGCAATGTCCTTCGCATTCCGCTGCTGGGAAAGCTGTTACGCAATCTGCACGCTGCGCGCATGGCACGCACATTGGCAACGATGGTCGCCAGCCGGTTGCCGTTGTTGGAGGGATTGCGTCTTACCGGAGGGACCATTCGCAACAAAGTATTGGCCGAAGCGAATGACCAGATCGTCGAATCCGTGCGCAGCGGCGGCAGTCTTTCAGGCGCGATGCGCACCAGCGGTGTGTTTCCGCCTCTGCTGGTTTATCTCACCGCAAGCGGTGAAAGCGCTGGTCAGCTTGATGTGATGCTCGAACGTGCGGCCGAATATCTCGAGCGCGAATTTGATAACTTCACCAGTACAGCACTAGCTTTGCTAGAGCCGCTCATCATCGTCGCGATGGGCGGGGTGGTGGCGCTCATCATATTGGCGATTTTGCTGCCCATTCTCCAACTTCAAAACCTGACGGGACTATAGTCATGCTCCGCTTATTCTATTATCTGCTTACGGACACAAGCCGGCCACCGCTCAAATTCAGCCGAAAGACCAATAAGGTCCAGCAGAACGGATTTACCCTTGTCGAAATGATGGTGACATTGTTTATTTTGGCATTGTTGACGACGGTTGTCGCCATCAATGTGCTGCCTAATCAGGATAAGGCAATGGTGCAAAAGGCGAGGGCGGATATTGCCGTTTTGGGGCAAGCATTGGAAACCTATAGGCTTGATAACCTGACATACCCCGACGCCGGTGCCGGCCTGCAAGCTTTGGTCACGCCGCCTGCCTCAAATGGAATGCGGAGCGAAGGTTATATCAAAAAATTACCAATGGACCCCTGGAATCGCCCATATCAGTATAGCATGCCTGGAAAAACCGGCGCCTTTGATGTCTATTCTCTAGGTGCCGATGGCGCGCCCGGGGGCGAGAATGAAAATGCCGATATTTACGGGGACTAAACGCTCAGCTCAATATGTTACGCCCGATCATGAGCGCGGCTTCACCTTGACGGAATTGATGGTCGTGCTGTTTATAATCGGGATTGCCAGCGCCGCCGTTGTTATGACCGTACGCTCACCGGAACGAGGAGTGCGCGATGAAGCCGAGCAGTTTGCCGCTCGCGTTGCCGCGCTGAGAGATCACGCAATCTTGCAATCCCGATCAATGGCGGTGACGGTTCGTCCGTCTGGTTACGGCTTTGAGGCGCGCAAGGATCGCAGTTGGACTTCCCTGACAGAACCGCCGTTCTCAACGACGGAATGGCAACGTGGCACAACAGTCGATCTGTCCGACGCACGGCAGATACGCGTCGCGTTCGATAGCACCGGAATGCCATCCAGTGCGGCAAAAATAGTCATCAAACATGATGATGCAGCCGTTACACTAATGCTTTCGGCCACCGGCGATATCCGTGTTGTCCGCTAATCCCCGGTCGCAGCAAAACGGCTTTACGCTGTTGGAAATCATGGTTGCTTTGGCAATCTTCAGTCTTGCGGCGTTGGCGATGGTCCGTTTGCAGGGTTACTCTGTGCGCTCAACCGCGAATTTGGGCGATAGCAGCGTGGCTTGGCAGGTGGCACGCAATGTCGCCGTAGACATTCTTTCTAACCCTGCGTCGCCGACGTTGGGAGAAACGCGCGGCGAAGACATGAACGGAGGCCAAAATTGGATGTGGACTGCAACGGCGAGTTCGACTGATGATAGCCGTCTGGTTACCGTAGATATTGTCGTCGCAGGCACCGGCAGCGCTGCTCTGCGTAGGGCCCGCCTGACTATTGCAAGGCCAGTTGAGCAGTGAGCCAAATGCGCAGTTCGGAAGCCGGTTTTACACTAATTGAATTATTGGTGGCGCTCGCGATTTTCGCTCTCATCTCGGTCGCCGGGGTCATGTTGTTGCGCTCGGGCAGCGACACGCAGATTGCGGTCAAGAATCGTCTTGAGGAAATGTCGCTGTCGCACCGATTGTCTAACACTTTAGAAGCGGATTTGGCGCAGGCCATCGTCCGTCCCGTTCGCGATCAATCCGGGCAGCCAATTCCGGCCTTTGTGCAAGGCGATGGGCAGACTGCCGGAGCCTTGTTTTCCTTCGTTCGGTCAGGGTGGTCCAATTTCGATGGCGCGCCACGGGCGGGGCTGCAGCGCGTAGCATATGTGCTGGAAGATGGCGGGCTAAAACGTTTAAGCTGGCCCATGCTTGATGGGTCCACTCCTGTTGACGCCGCGATATTGTTGGAAAAGGTGGTTTCTGCGCAAGTAGCATATCGCGATGACACGGGGGTTTGGCGCGACGACTGGACGGCCACTGATGCCAATGCGTTGCCACGTGCCGTCTCGTTGCGCATAACTGTGGAGGGCAAGCCCGAACTGCGCATGTTGTTTTTGGTCGGACCACAGACACGCGTTGATCCGCCCAGCGTTGAGACCGGTGCGCCAAGATGAAGTATGTGACGCCCTCGGAACGGGGCGCCGCCTTGCTGTCGGTATTACTTATGGTAGCGGTGCTTGCGGTGATCGCAGCGACCACACTTGACCGGCTTACATTGTCCAGCAAACTGTCATCAAATGGCAACGCGCTCGCTCAAGCGCGTATGTTTACGTACGCGGCCGAGGCGATTGCTGCGGCGCGAATAGAGGATCTGGTTGCCCGCGATGCCGCGCAAACCACGCTAGCCGGCGACTGGCTAGGAAAACAACAGTCCATCCCCATCCCGGTTGGCTCTGCAACAGCCATGGTTCGTGATACGGGAAACTGTTTTAATCTGAATAGCCTCGTGACTGAGACTGATGGGCGATACCTGGCGAGTGCGACGGGCATGACCCAGATGACATCCCTGATGGTTAGTTTGGGCACCGATGAGAATGTCGCGCGCGCAGTCGCTGCGGCTGCCGCGGATTGGGCGGACAGCGATATGATGCCTGTTGCAAACGGCGTTGAAGATGAGGGCTATCGCTCGGAAGCAACGCCGTACCTGGCTGCGAACCGGCCCTTTGCGCATCCCAGCGAACTGCGCGCCGTCAAAGGCGTAAACAACGCCATTTATGCAAAGCTACAGCCCTGGATATGCGCGTTGCCCGAATTGGTTCTGTCTCGACTTAACGTTAACACGCTGTTGCCTGAGCAAGCGCCATTGCTCGCAATGTTGTTTCCGCCTGGCTCGATGAACCTTGCCATTGCGCGTAGCCATCTCGCCAAGCGGCCATCAAGTGGCTATGGCAGCCTCATTCGATTCTGGGCGGCGCCCGAACTTGCCGCTCTCGAGCCGTCTTCTCAGGTGCAAGGGCAGGTAAAACTGACGAGCAATTATTTCCTTTTGACCACGCAGGTGACTTTTGGCGAACTGACGCTGGCTGGCCAGTCGATGATTGTGGCATCCCCTGCGCCTGCGCGTGTTATCTGGCGCAGTTGGGGAGAAGATGAATGACATTGTTTGTCACCACATTTCCCACGACGGAACGGGATGACCCTATGGTGTACCGCGTATCCGAAGGCATATGGCAAGATTCAGTCATATTGTCTGAATTTGTGCCGTCGGTTGCGCACATGACAGTGATGGCTCTGGTCCCGCCTGAAGATGTCCGATGCAACTGGTTCACGCTACCTGATCTTGAATCGCGTCAGGCCTTGGCCGTGGCGAAGCTACGCGCAGCCGAGCAATCCCTTGGCCTTGTGCATTGCTGTGCGGGACTTGATTACGACGCGACCATTGCCACCGCGACGATCGCACCTGACGTCATGCAGCGAGGGCTCGACCGGCTGTCCGCGCGCGGATTGAATGCAGATATCGTGATACCTTTTGGATTGGTTGTAAACACTGGTTCGGATGGCTTTTTCGTCGCTCAGATGGACGGTATGGAGGTCGTGAGAGGGCCGGGTGTTGCCTTTCCTAACGAAACGGTATTGCGCAACCTTATAGTCGGCGACGAAAAGATAAATCTAATTGATGCCGATGTCCTCCGATCGATGTTGCTGGCCGCAAGCGCGGCGCCTGTGCTCAATTTGCGCGAAGGCATGTTCGCCAAAACGGAAAGAACAGTTTGGACAACCCCAGAGCAGCGCGTCTGGATCAGGCGGCTTTTGACTTCGCTCCTCATTGTGACAATCATGTTGACCTTCGTGACGTTGGCAAAATACTGGACCGCGACGGCGTCTGAAAACGAAACAGCACTTGCAGCGGCGCAAAAGGTTGATCCAGCCATCACGGACATCAATCAGGCGGAAAGTGCCCTTGGCGCATCCCTTTACCGACAAGGCAAAAAGCAAAGTAACTTTGCGCCATTGTCGGCGGCATTGTGGCGCAGTGTGAAGGTCTCGCCGAACGTGTCAGTCCGCGAAATGCGTTTTGCGTCGGACGGTATATTGACAGTGGTCATTGCTGCACCGACGGCAGATAACATTAATAAGACACTCCTGGCCATTCAGCAAGACGGGTTTCGCATCACAGCAATGCCCCGGCAGGACAACAGCGGATCGACGTTGGTCGATGTGACGGTGAGGATGCCATGATAGCTGCCTTTCGTTTATGGTTCGCAGCGCTTACCCAGCGCGAGCAGTATTTGGTGGGGGCTGCCGGTGTCCTGACCGCTCTGATCGTAGCTATTTTCGGGATAGCCATGCCTGTTTATTCAATGATTGAAACCGCTGCGCTGGAACATGACGAGGCCGTTCAACGACGCGGGCGAATTGTGGCGACAGTTGACGCTGCGCTGACACCGCAGACGGTGCGGGGTTCGGCTGTTGCGACGGATATTGATTTGGTGGTTACACAAGGTGCCGCAGAAAAGGGCTTTGATCTTGTCAAATCGTCCAATGCCCCGCGGGGTCAAATAAGCTTTAGAATCGACCAGGCTCGCGCGCCGGCATTATTAGCTTGGCTGACTGAACTTGAGGCGCAGAATGTTGTTGTACGCAGCGTAACCTTGCGTTCGGGGGCCAATGGCAGCGTCACAGTCGACGCACAAATGCAAATGGCAACGCCATGAAACGGCGGGTTGTTATCACGTCGGTAGTGATGCTCGCAATTGCTGCTGTCATCTTCATGCCCTTACGAGCGATAATGGGCGCCGAGGGCGTCGCGGTGCGAAAAGCGGAAGGCATAATTTGGGATGGGGCAATACGTGATTTGACCATCGGCAAGTTGCCCGTGGGGGATGTAAACGCGCGGTTGCTATTCTGGCCATTATTCCTTGGCCGTGCCGAGATTATGATATCGCGCGGCGATGCCGCTTTTGCGCCAGGCATATCCGGTTCGGTTTCGCGCGGCATTGGCGGTGTGTCGATTAACAACCTGTCTGCGACTTTGCCGGTTGGTTCGCTCTTTGCACCCTTTCCGGCAGAAACTATTCAGTTTGAGGGCTTTCACGCGCGCTTCGCTGCTGGCAAATGCATTGATTCAGGGGGCCAAGTGCGGCTGACTTTGTCGGATAGTGTTCCGGGGCTGGGCTTGCAGAATGGCATGCTTGGCCAGCCACGCTGTGACGGCGCGCGGTTGTTACTGCCGCTGATCAGCCAATCTGCCATGGAACGGGCGGACATTCGTCTGTCGGCTGATGGCTCTTATACTGTTACCGTTACGCTTGATGCCGGTCGGGGCGATCAAGCGGCAATGTTAAATCTCGCCGGGTTCCGACCCGTGGCTGGCGGCTACCGGTTTGTGCAAAAGGGCAAGTTCTGAGCAAGCTGCTGGCGCTGACGGGCGATCCGTTGCTCGCCTTGCCATCTTGGTATCAAATGGTTTTGGTGGCTGTCTTGGGATTGATCTGGGGCAGCTTTGTTGCAGCTTTGTGTAGCCGATGGCCACGGGGTGAGCGGGTCTCGGGTGGCCGTTCTTATTGTGACCATTGCCGGTCGACGCTGGCGGCAAAAGATATTGTCCCGGTCCTTTCCTATCTGTGGCTTAGGGGCAAATGCAGATATTGCATGCAGCCTATTGACCCCAGGACGCTGTATACCGAGCTTGCTGCTGCCGCCATTGGTGTAGCCGCTGTATCGGTACTGGCAGATATCCAGGCGGTCTCGGCAGCGATATTTGGCTGGTTACTTCTACCGCTGTTTATCCTCGATATGGAAAGGTTATGGCTGCCCAATCGGCTGGTCCTGATCCTGGCTGTGTTTGGGTTGCTAGTTGGACCCTTATTGACGCAGGACATTTCATGGCCCGACAGGGCGCTGGGGGGCTTCTTCGGCTTCGTGTCATTGGAGGCGATCCGACAGATATTTCGAATGGTGCGTAATGCCGAAGGAATGGGTGGAGGTGATCCCAAATTATTCGCGGCCATCGGTATCTGGTCCGGCTGGCAGGCCTTGCCATTCGTGTTGCTGTTGGCATGCCTATTTGGCTTTGGATATCTATTGTTGACTCAATTGCGCAGAAGAAGCACGCAACCGCAAATCCCGTTTGGGGCGTTTTTGTGTTTGGCGGCCTTTGCCACGGCGACCACGCCTTAGCTGTCCACACCGGCATTTAAATTTGATTCTTTTTTGTGGGCAGGGGCAGTATCAGTTTAACGCACAGACCTTCGGTCAGCCAAGAAAAGTTGACGCTGCTTCCTGGTCTTTCCTGACCGAATACGCTTATCACCGTTGTGCCAAACCCTTTACAGACTGGCGACGAAACGGGTGGCCCGCCCGTTTCAACCCATGAAAAATTCAAAATCTTGTCCTGCCCATCATCCTGGGTGACTGTCCAATCAACGATTAACTGGCCGCCGACTGTCGAGAGACACCCATATTTGGCGGCATTGGTAGTCAGCTCGTGTATTATTAAAGTCAGAGATTGTGCGGTCGCAGGTTCGATCGTGAGCGGCAAACCATTAAGCAGAACGTTTGCTCCATCATCCCTTCGATACGGTGCCAGCTCGGTTTCCAATATATCCATCAGATCCGCACCTTCCCAATCGGAGGCGGCAATAGCTCCATTGGTATGGGCAAGAGCACGAATACGTTTTGCGAGACTGTCTTTTAATTCTGCAACAGTGTCTGCTCGCGAAAGTGCAACGATGCCTTGCACGACTGCCAATAGGTTGCGGGCCCGATGTTCAACCTCGCGTACCAACATTTTCTCGCGCGTCTGAATTTTTACCATGTCGGAAATGTCGACTGACACGCCGGCTAGACCCGCGAGATTTCCTTCACTGTCAAACAAGGGCGACTTTGTTGTCCGATACACTTTTCGCACCCCATTTTGGTCTGTGATGATTTCCTCAGCAACAAGGGTTTTTCGCGTTTTAAGCACCTTGCGATCGTTTGCGCGAATAGGGTTAAATTCTTCAGGGCGCGTAAATAACCGCTCTTCGCCGATCTGTTGCAAATCGTCGATGCTTTTGGCGTTCACTATCCGCAAAGCAGCCTTGTTTGCGTAAATCGTACGGAATTTCAGATCTTTGGCGTAGATCTGATCCGGGAAGGACTCGCTTATTGCAGAGAGCAGATTTGCGGTCTGTTTTGCTTGCGATTCTGTCGCAGCCAGACTTGCCGACCGTTCGGCTACGCGATCTTCCAGCGTCTGATTAAGGGCATATAAATCCCGCATGCCGCGCCTGTTTTCTTCGGCGATAGCACCAATTAAAAGCCCTGTTGTTGCCACTACCATCAGGAAAAGCTGAAGCGCTTCGTTTTGATAATCGATATACATCATTGGGCGCGCAAATGGACCAAGTCCAATGAGCGTAAACAATGCCGTAAACATGGTGATGGCTATGATCGCGACGACTGCACCGGGTATACGAAAACTGAGCGACGCCCAAAGAAGCGGCGGGATCATAAGATACGCAAAGGGCGCTATACCACCCAAAGAGATTGCGGCCATCGCGCCAAATACGACAACAAGAGCGACCGCCTCTCGCGTTCTGCGGGGCGAAAGGCGCAATGGCTGAGCCGCAGTTTTCAGTAACAGCAAGCCAACAGGCGCAGCTATGATGGCACCTGTGGCGTCACCCAAATAAAGACGGAGCCAGAAATCCGTGACTGGCCGACCATATGACCAGCCCAACCCGATGCTGCCGCTGGTTGCGCTTAAAAGCGGGATCATAAACCCGGCTACGACGATCAAAATCGCAGTGTCTTTTATCGTAGTTAGAAAATACTGCTGGTTTGCAAATCTGCGGATAACCAGTGCACCCAAAGCTACGGCAATGCTGTTCCCAAGCGATAATAAAATTGCAGGTCCAATATTGTGACCGTACCAGACAAAGTTGCCAGTCATTTCCGCCGAAACGGCGGCAGCTAACCATAAGGGCCATTTGCCTTTGGCCGACGACAACATCGCGGCGAGCACAATTCCCGCCGGCAACCATATCGATATTCCTGAACCGGGTATAGTCCACAACAATTCTGTGATTGAAGCTGACGCAACGCAGGCCACATATAGTGCCATCGCATGAACAAGAGATTTTTCAGCGATGCCAGAAAACGCCATAGCAAAACCCCGTGCCAGAAAAATATCCGGCAAGGGGTGGTTGACATATCAAACCCCGATTTTCCAGCCCCTATCAATGTCAGGCCCTTCGGAAATCGATTGCCATTCGAAGTTGGAAGCCAACATCATCCATTTCCCGGTAACACCGACACAGCGCCGCGTTATTTGGGCGAAGAGATTTCTCGGTCCGCAGCGGGGTAGTCCTCGGGTGTCACCCTGGACACGTTTTCCCGGTCATCAACATCTTCCTGAGGAAGACTCCGGTTCGCCCTCGGGTCGTCCTTCTGATTGTCGGGGCGCGCATCGCCATACGGGCCCCGATCAATTTCAGTAACCTGCGGGTCCTTCGCCTTGCGCGTACCCGTCATGCGGCCATCATACCTTCTTTATTGAGTGCGGCTGTCATGGCAGTGTTTGCCTCCTCGCTCAATTTTTCCCTTAATTGTGGAAATAAGGTATTTTCTTCTTCGCGCATATGAGCCTCGACCTGGCGACGAAATTCGGCAACTTTTGTTCCCCATTCTTGGTTCGATGGCTCCATCTTCCCGAGCTCATAGAGAAATTGCTTCACGTATCCGTGGTCATTATTCAACTCATCTGCTTCAGCGGTTAGGCCGTTGTCGCGAAGCGTCGGATACACGACATTTTCTTCTTCAAGTGCGTGTTTTGTCAATGCGTGCTTCAACTGTAGCAACAACATAGTTCGTTTGGCGGTGTTGTCAGGTCCAGTTTCCTGAAGCTTGTCGAAAATCAGTAGCGTGGCGTCATGCTCGGCTTTTAGTATCTCATCCCACTCGCCAGCAGTCGATTCCATCAGCTGCATAACGACCTTTCGTCCGGCATTTGCCATTAATCCGACAACCAAACCCCCAACCGCCGCAGTCACGACCTTGGAGGTATTCGTGCTATTTCCGTTTTTCGTTTGCTGATCCATTGCTCATCTCCATTTGGAATGATTAAACAACAGACGTGTCAGTGAGTGGTTCCTTGGATATTAGACACCCGGTCCAAAATTGCGATGAATGGACTCGGCGCTATTGTTGAGCGCACAAAGCTATCCCCATGTTTAAAGCTTCCCGGACAGCTGCATACCTTATGGCCTGTCTATCATCGGCTGCAAATTCATGCCGTTCGCACGCTATTTGGTGCGGTGACGCCACTGCGATGTACACAAGCCCGGCCGGCCCACCATCAGGCGAAGGTCCTGCATAGCCGGTAATGGCCAGAGACAAACAAGGTTCGCTGAGTGAAAGTATTCCGCCTGTTGCCATGGCCTGTGCGACCACTGCAGATACAACCCCGTGTTCCGCGATCAGCTTTGCAGGCACCCCTGCCAAATCGGTTTTGGCGGACTCCGTGTAAGTCACCATCGCCCGGTCAAAAACGTGCGAAAGGCCCTCGACGTCGGTCAACACGGATGCCAGCAATCCGCCAGTACAACTTTCGACGGTTACCACCTTAAGCTTTCGGCACTCAGCAAAAGCTAGAAGCTGGTGTGAAAGTGCTGCAACATCCTGCGCTGGATTAGGGCCTGTGTCTGACATAACGGAAAAATGACCCCTCTGGTCCTTTGTTCCCTTCCATATGGAACGTTCTACAAATCACAGGGTTTTTCTAGTCACTGATGACCAATGAAATTCCAGTGCGCGACTGCGTCATTATCGGCGGCGGACCAGCGGGGCTTACAGCCGCCATATATTTGGCGCGTTTCCATCTCGATATTGCGGTAATCGACGCCGGCAAAAGCAGAGCGTTGTGGATTCCTGAAACGCACAATCATGCTGGTTTCCCGCATGGTATAACGGGAAAAGAACTTGTGAGCCGCATGCGCGATCAAGCTTTAAAATATGGAACCAAACACATAGAAGGTCGGGTATTCAAAATTTCGCGAAGGAATGATGCCTGTTCTTTTCTGGTCGAATATGGGCATGGCAAAATTGAAACTCCGGTGATCCTTATGGCTACCGGCGTTGTGAATCGGCGGCCCGCCGTCGATGAAGAGTTGCATGCGCGAGGACTTCAGGAAGGTCGAATTCGCTATTGCCCTGTTTGTGACGGCTTTGAGGTCACCGATCAAAATGTGGCGGTTATAGGAACTGGAGACAAGGGCCTGTCGGAAGCACTATTCTTGCGGGGTTTTACCGCCAAGGTGACACTGCTTAGCCCAGATGGTGTGCATGAACTCGACGATGCAGCCCGTGATAAAGCAAGTGCATATGACATTCCATGCGTGGACGGCCCTACGTTTGTCGAAGACATAGACGCCAGCGGGATTTACTTACGTACGCCGACTTCTTCTGTCTTGTTCGATTGCGTTTACCCGGCACTTGGTTCGGACGTGAACAACTTACTGGCGCAAATGGCCGGGGTGCGCTGTAGCGAAACTGGCGCCATCATTGTCGACACCCACCAGCGGACATCAGTACCCGGCATTTATGCTGCAGGCGACGTCGTGTTGGGGCTGGACCAGATAAGCCATGCCATGGGGGAAGGCGGTGTGGCAGCAGTAACTATACGGAACGACCTGTCGCAAACCAAACCTATAAAGCGATAAGGATCAGCGGATACTGTTGATTTTTGTTTAGGAGTGGAACATCAGGCCGCCGACGTCCACGTGCGTCGATGCTGAAAGCGCCGGGAGGCATGCTCGCCCGTTGAAGCGAGCCTTTCTGCGACTGCGCGCAACACAACCGCAGTAAAACCAAAGCCGCAATGCGCAGAACGGACGGCAATATTGTCTGCTAGTTTGGTGTCGGGTTCAAGGCAGGTCTGCCACGAAACAACACCGTCGCTTTTGGAGTAAATGGAACATGCCGGGACGGGAAGCGGGAGCTTGCTCTCCTTGATTTGTGCTTGAGCGACAGGATGCGCAAGACTGTGTCCGCTAAGGCGTTCATAAATCTTCCATGCCGTATTCGCGTAGGGATCGCCCGTAAATGGCGCGCCAAGCGAAATTACTTCACGGATTTTATAGGGGTTAACGCGTGCAATCATGCGCGCCATAATGCCGCCCATGCTCCACCCGATCAAAGTGACGGGCTGGCGCTCCTCCAAGTACACCTCATCCAAACGTGCGAGCAGACGTTCATTGTGCAATCCAATCGTTTTTGCGCCTAAATTTCGTCCAAGCTCCCACGCATATACCCTATAACCCAAAAACTGAAGGTAATAGCGAAGTATGACGGTGGATCGGTCAGTTGTGCCAAATCCGGGTATGACGAACACCGGTCGCTGATCACCCTTGGCAGCTAATGACAGACGAGGCCATTGGAAGGGAAGCAAGACCAGCGCATAGATAGCGCGAGGCATCTCAGCCCATGTCAGCCAGCGTTTGGGTAGCGATTCCATGACCAAACGAACGACGATAACATGAATATCGTTCCAACGCTCTGGGTAACAAGGTCCTTAATTGGTCTTTATGCGGCAAAATATTTGCGAAAGAGCCAGTTCCAGGTCACGCATCATATAGGGCTTTTGCAAAATAGGTGCTTTATGCGTATTCTGTGTGGTCGCGTCATAGCCAGTTGCCAAGATGAACGGAATATGTCGTTCAGTCAGTAGATCGGCTATCTCAATGCTTGTCCCGTCCCCCAGATTGACATCAAGCACAGCTGCATCAAAATCCTCCATGCGGGCCATGTCCATTCCAGATTGCACATTGGTTGCTGGCCCGATGGCTATCCCTTCAAGTTTCACAACCATGTCCTCAAGCATCATGGCAATGATGGCTTCATCCTCAACCAGCAGAATGCGTTTTCCTTGTAGCATGGTTAATCGTCACTTTCGGCGCATCGGGGTGTGGTGAGAGGGTATCGGCAGCTTAGTGCAGTCCATTGATAAAGCCCGAGCCTGCTGTAATCAGGTCTGTGGCGTTCGTTCTTGGTCGCGCTGGAACAGGAAGCGTATCCGCCTTCGTCAACGCCTTCAGCCTTGCGTCGGGACATACCTGGGCCGTCTACGGGACATAATGACATAGCTCGATCTGCCACTTTTACCTGCGCCGGATTTACAACTGGATTTTGAATTGCGTCCTCGCTTCAAGCTTCGCATTGCCATCGGGATGGACGCAACGCTGCTTTTGTTCACCGCATTAGCGATTTTGGCGTCTGTTTGTTCCAGTGTGCTGTCAGGGGCCCGGATAATGTTACAGTATCAATCCGCAAATAAGGTTTGGATCACCTCCATATGGAACCTTCTGCTCGGCTGTCCATTTTGTAGGAGACCCCGAAACAGGAGTTTGTTAATCATGGCATTTCTTTTCAGGCTCTGGGCTTAACATGGCCGCACGGCCATACTGGCAGGGCCAAATTCGACTGGCTCTCGTATCAATTCCTGTCGAGATATATTCCGCCACGCGTAGTGGACCGAGCATATCGTTCCGGCAAATCCACGAGCCGTCCGGGAAACCAATTCATTATGACAAAGTAGTCACTGGCATTGGCCCGGTAGATGCAGGCGAAATCATGAAAGGCTATGAATATAAGAAGGGCAATTATGTATTGTTGGACGAAGACGAAATCGACGCGGTCAAGCTTGAAAGCAAGAAGACGCTGATCCTGTCGCAGTTTGTCGAAAAGGACGACATTGATCCCATATATTTCGAGAAACCTTATTATGTAGTGCCCTCAGACGACCTAGCCGAAGAGGCGTTTATCGTCCTGCGAGAGGCATTGAAACGAACGCGCAAAATCGGCATCGGCCAACTGGCGTTACGAGGACGTGAATATATTGTGAGTCTGAAACCTTGCGGCTCAGGCTTGGTTCTTGAAACATTACGTTATGACGAGGAGCTGCACAAGGCGTCCTCCTATTTCCAAAGCATCGGCAAGGCCAAGCCCGACGGCGATTTGTTAAGTCTAGCGACTGACTTGATCGAAAAGAAGAGCGGCAAGTTTGACGCCGGGGAATATAAAAACCGCTATGTCGATGCGCTAAAGGTACTCATCGACAAGAAGTTAAAGAACAAAGGTGCCAAAATTGAAGCCGAGGATGAACCCGATCGGCCGTCCGGTGGGAATGTTGTTGATCTTATGGCTGCACTGAAAAGTTCGCTTGGAGAAAGCCCCGATGATTCAAGCCGGAAGGCAAAGCCTACGACACGAACCGCAAAAGCTGCTCCAAAGTCCGCCCCCGCCACAAAACGCGCACCCGCTCGCAAAAGAGCCTGATGTGTCATGGCATCCAAGAATCCTCTTTCGAGCTATAACGAAAAACGTAATTTCGAAGTTACAGCTGAACCAGAGGGGAAAATTGGCACATCCGATGGCAGCATTTTCATCGTTCAAAAGCATGACGCGACCCGGCTGCATTATGATTTCAGACTTGAGCTCGAAGGGGTTCTAAAAAGTTGGGCTGTAACAAAGGGCCCAAGCCTCAACCCGGACGACAAAAGGCTTGCCGTCCGGACCGAGGACCATCCAATTTCCTACGCGGAGTTTGAAGGCACGATTGCGGAAGGAGAATATGGCGGCGGGACGGTGATGTTGTGGGACAGTGGTCATTGGGAGTCTGTCGAGGGCAAAGACCCGAAAGTCACTATCGAAGAAGGCCATTTGCACTTTCACTTGTATGGGCAGCGTCTGAAGGGAGAATGGTTGCTCGTACGCATGAAACCGCGGGGAAAAGAAAAACGGGAAAACTGGTTGCTGCGAAAAATCCAGGATGATGCCGCGAGTGAGACGACAATCATCATCGATACCGAGTTGACCAGCATCGCAACCGGTAGAACCATGAGTGAAATTGCTTCGGGCAAAAGTTTCGTCTCGCGCAAAGCCACAAAAAACGCCCAATCCAAAGGGCCCGACAAAAGGGCCCGGGGCAAGTTGCCTGCGTTTTCGGAGCCACAGCTAGCCACCCTGGTCGACAGCGTGCCCGAGGGGCGGAGTTGGATCCATGAAGTAAAATATGACGGCTACCGCTGCCTCATCTCTGCCTGCGGGCAAGAAGTAAGGGCTTACACCAGAAGCGGACTCGACTGGTCAGAGCGGTTTGGCGAGATTGTGGCCGCTATCCGTAAATTCGATTTGCCCCCATGTTTAATTGACGGAGAAATTGTTGCATTAGACGGTGAAGGGCGCCCGAGTTTCTCCCACTTGCAATCGGTTCTAAAGGGCGAATCTGGCAAGTTGGCATTCTTTGCCTTTGACCTGCTTGAACTGGATGGAAAATCCATACGCGCTTTGCCAAATATTCAGCGCAAGGAGCAATTGCAGAATGTGCTTAAAGCCGCGAAGCGCGACAAGACGATATTTGTGGCGGAGCATGTTTTGCAAGGCGAAAAACTGTTCACGACACTTTGTGGGAACGGATATGAGGGAATCATATCAAAGAAAGCAGATGCCGCTTATTTGGGAAAACGCACGCGCAACTGGCTGAAGGTAAAGTGTACCTTGCGTCAGGAATTTATCGTTATCGGCTTTACCAAAAGCGAGAAGGCCCGAGGGTTCAAGTCCCTGTTGCTGGGTAGCTGGGTTGACGGCGAGCTGCATTATGTCGGCAAGGTCGGCACCGGGTTTACTGCATCGCTGATGAACGACCTATTGGTCAAGATGGATCCGTTGACACGCGCAGATCCGCCCGCGCTGGTGCCAAAAGCTGCGGCACGCGCAGCCCATTGGGTTGAACCCGAACTGATCGCAGAAATTGCTTATGCTGAAATCACCGGTCCGTTACAAGACGGTGGTGTATTGCGACATGCAAGCTTTCTAGGACTGCGCGAAGATAAATCTGCAAGGGAAGTGAAGCCGGAGAAGGCCGTGCCCATTTCGGAGCCTGATTTATCGACGGTGAATATCACGAACAGAGAAAGGGTCATCTTTCCCGAATCCGGCGTCACAAAAGGCGCGCTGGCGGACTACTACGCGCTGCTATCGGAAGCCATATTACGCAACATGGCGCACCGGCCCTTAAGCGTCGTGCGATGTCCGCAGGGCCGCGCAAAGCAATGCTTTTTCCAAAAACATGACGCAGGCACTTTTGGTCCTGACGTTCATCACGTTTCCGTGAAAGACAAGGACGGAGAAAGTGACGACTATCTGTATGTTGACAACGCAGATGGAATATTGGGCTGTGTGCAAATGGGCGCGATTGAGTTCCACGGCTGGGGCGCGCGCGTGCCGAAATTCGAAAATCCCGATAAACTTATCTTTGATCTGGACCCAGACGTCGGGCTGGATTTTGAAGCGGTCAAGAAGGCTGCGCTACTGATCAAAACCGAGCTGTCGCATATGGGCCTTGTCAGCAGTGCGATGTTATCAGGGGGCAAAGGTATACATGTCGTCGTTACGCTTGACGGAAAGAGTGACTGGCCCACAGTGAAGGATTTTTCCAGCCGCTTTGCACGCGCACTTTCCCAAGCCAAGCCGGATATATTCACTGCGAGTATCCGGAAAGCCGAACGAAAGGGCCGAATTTTTATCGACTGGTTGCGAAACCAACGCGGTGCAACTGCTGTGCAGCCTTGGACGGTGCGCGCGCGGGAAGGTGCACCCGTCGCGATGCCGATAGATTGGGATGAACTGACTGAAGTCAAAAGCGCATCCGCTTATTCACTGAAGGACGTCGATACGATCGTTAAGCGGGCGGGATCTTCCAGCTTAAGTAACTGGGCCGCCAAGAAACAAAAGTTGCCGTCGCTGTAAGCTATTGTGCTGGTTCGGGCGTTATTGGCGTGACGGCCTCGATCTCAGTTTTGGCGTCTGCCTCAATCAACTTTGTCGCTTCTTCCGCAGCTTGTTCAATAGTCAATTTCTGCTTAGCCAGCTCCTCTTGTTGATTTGATGCCGACGCGTCCGATGACTTGGGTTCAGGCGCCGTTGGCGTATTGTTACACCCTGTGAGAACAAGAACAGTCAGTGCCAGTAACAGACCTTGTTTCATTGCGCAGGCTCCGGTTTCAACTCACCCTCGTAATTTGCAAGCAACGCCAGCGTTGCAACCCATGCGGCCACGTTCTGACGCAGTTCGACCTTGTCGATCTTGTCCAGCGTGTCGTCGGGCGTGTGATGAAGATCGAAATATTTCGTCCCGTCTTGCTGCAAATCCACGATGCCCAGCTTTTGCGCTGCAATAATCGCACCTACGTCGGCACCGCCACCTGCAATTTCGCGGCGTGGCACGATGCCCAGCGGCGCCAATGCTGATATAATCCGAGTACGCAGGCCCGTTGCGCTTGCGGGGAAGCGAAAATCGACCGCCCAGACCTTGCCTGCGCCAAAGTCCGATTCCATGGCCAGAGCATGCGGCTCATTGGCGTGCTTTTCGCCGTAGTCCCGGCCGCCCCAAATACCCACTTCTTCAGCACCGGCCCAGAGTAAGCGCACGGTGCGTTTCGGCTGCCCCATCGACTTTAGATGTTTTGCAGCCGCACCAATGATTCCGCAGCCCGCGGCATCATCAATTGCGCCGGTTCCTAGGTCCCAACTGTCCAGATGACAGGCAATAACGATGATGGGCAATTTGGGGCTTGACCCCTTCACCTCGGCCAGCACGTTGCCGGACGTCTGCATCCCGATATTTTGTGGTGTCAGCTTTAACTTCATACGCACCGGTTTGCCCCGTGAAATCATGCGTTCAAGGTTCTCGGCATCTGGGATCGACAAAGCGCCAGCAGGGATTGGTGTCACCCCCGGCTCGAAATTGGTGTTCCCCGTGTGCGGGTTGCGATGGTAATCGGTGCCGATGGAGCGGATCACAATCGCCGCGGCCCCTTTTTTGGCTGCGATATTTGGTCCGACGAAACGGGCAGGGCCAAATGCGCCGTAGCTGCTGCCGTCCTGTGTTGCCTTCATATTGTGGCTGACAAAGGCAATTTTGCCTTTCAGGCTGCCATCCGGCGCGGCGCGCAAATCGTCGATTGTCGGGAAATAGGCGATTTCCGCATCAAGTCCTGCATCTCCTGTACTGCCGCTGTTGCCGAGCGCAGCAATGGCAAGTTTTTGAGGGAAGGGCGCGGTTATTTCTGCGGTTTCCTCGCCGCGTACCCAGGTTGGCATTTGGTATTCTTCCACCCTAACATTATCAAAACCCAGAGCTTTCAACTTGTTGACAGCCCATATGCGGGCCCGGGCTTCGGCGTCCGTGCCGCCCTGTCGTGGTCCAATCTCGGTCGTCAGACCCTCAACAATGTTATAAGCGATATCGTCGCCGTTCAGCGCCTTGTCGCGCAACGCGGCAATGGCGTCAGCTTTTGGATCAAGGGGTGCTGCAAGCGTTAGTGACGGCATAAAAAGCAGCGTAGACGCTGCGGCGAACAAAGCGGTTTGTTTTTTCATGGGCTGCAGGCTTAATCTCATCGCACGGTATTGCAATCCCACCTTGCGAGGAAACGTGCAGATAGCTAGTGAGGCGGCCAAATCAAAGTATAGTAGTATAGGAAGTAATCCCCATGGCAGCCCAATATAGCTACGTAATGAAGGGAATGACAAAAACCTTCCCCGGTGCGAGCAAGCCGGTTCTCAACAATATCAATTTGCAATTCTACCCTGATGCAAAGATTGGCATCGTTGGACCAAACGGTACGGGTAAATCCACTCTGATGAAAATCATGGCGGGCATGGACACCGAATTTACGGGCGAAGCTTGGCCCGGCGAAAATATCCGTGTTGGCTATTTGGCACAGGAACCTGAGCTAGACCCTAACAAGACCGTGCGTGAGAATGTGATGGATGGTGTCCGTCCGGTCGCTGATCTCGTCGACCGTTTCAATGAAATTTCGATGATTATGGGCGATCCTCCGGAAGACGCAGATTTTGACGCTCTGATGGAGGAAATGGGCACGCTTCAGGAAAAGATTGACGCAGTTGATGGCTGGTCATTGGATAGCCAGCTAGAGCTTGCGATGGACGCCCTGCGTTGCCCGCCAGGTGATAGCCCTGTCACCAGCCTATCCGGCGGTGAAAAACGCCGCATTGCTCTGACGCGATTGTTGTTGGAAAAACCCGATATCCTGCTGCTCGATGAACCGACCAACCACCTTGACGCAGAATCTGTGGCTTGGCTGGAAAAGCATCTGGTGGATTACAAGGGTAACGTCATCCTTGTAACCCACGATCGCTACTTCCTCGACAACGTGGTCAGCTGGATACTTGAGCTCGATCGCGGCCGCTATTTTGTCTATGAAGGCAATTATTCGACCTATCTGGAGAAAAAGGGCAAACGCCTCGAGCAAGAGTCGCGCGAAGATGCTGGCCGTCAAAAGGCAATCAAGGACGAACTTGAATGGATCCGGCAAAGCCCGAAAGCCCGTCAGACCAAGTCCAAAGCGCGTATCAAATCCTTCGATCAACTGGTCGAGGCGCAGGAAAATCGTACGCCTGGTAAGGCACAGATTGTCATTCAGATTCCCGAACGCCTCGGCAGCAAGGTTATCGAGGTCAAGAATGTCACCAAGTCTTATGGCGACAAGTTGCTTTTCGAAAATCTTTCCTTCACGATCCCGCAGGGCGGCATCGTTGGCGTGATCGGACCGAACGGCGCAGGTAAGTCCACGCTATTCCGACTGATTACCGGCCAGGAAAAGCCTGACTCGGGCGAAGTGGAAATTGGAGAAACCGTGAAGCTGGGCTTTGTTGATCAAAGCCGCGATGACCTTGATCCCAACAAGAACGTCTGGGAAGAAATCTCGGGCGGCGCCGACTTCATGAAGCTTGGGAAGCATGAGACGCCCACCCGCGCTTATGTTGGCGCCTTTAACTTTAAGGGCACTGACCAGCAGAAAAAGGTAGGTTTGCTTTCAGGTGGTGAGCGTAACCGCGTCCACATGGCCAAGATGTTGAAAGAAGGCGGCAACGTGCTTCTGCTTGATGAGCCAACCAACGATCTGGACGTTGAAACGCTGTCCGCGCTTGAAGAAGCTCTTGAGAGCTTCGCTGGCTGCGCGGTGGTCATCAGCCATGACCGCTTCTTCCTTGACCGTCTGGCGACCCACATCCTTGCGTTTGAAGGCGACAGCCACGTCGAATGGTTTGAAGGCAACTTTGAATCTTACGAAGAAGACAAAATTGCGCGTCTAGGTGACGAGGCCACTCGTCCTCACCGTGCAACTTATAAGAAGATGACGCGTTGATGATCGCATGAAGCAAACCCTCCTCGTCATCAACAGCAACAGCGGCAACGCAAATTCGGTTGATCAAGACGTGTTAATCGCTGCTTTTGAGGCGGGAGGGTTTCAGATTTTAGACCGGGTTTTGCTGCCTGATGATGACCTGCCTGCACGCGCTGCGGTAGAAGCCGAAGGTTTCCACACGGTGGCCATATGTGCAGGTGACGGCACGATCAGCAGCCTGTGCACCAAACTCGCAGGCTGGGATGGCGAAATACTGGTCTTGCCAGGTGGCACGATGAACCTGTTGGCACGCCGGCTGCACGGCGAGTATGCGTTGCCTGAGCTTCTTGAAATGTTGCCGGCCAGTTCCGCGGTCGCATCGTCCGTGCCGATTATAAAGGTTGGCGAAACAGAAATCTTGACAGGTCTGACCGTTGGCCCCTCCACACGTTGGGGTAAAGTACGAGAAGGAATTCGGCAGGCCGATATCACCAGCCTTAGTGCAACTATACCGGAAGCATGGTCCGAAACTCTGGGTGATGAGGGTGTTTGGTTGGAAGGCGCAACACATGAATCTTATGCAGGGATCTTTGTCGAGCCATTTGATGCGGAAAACATCAATGTTATTGCTTTCAGGGCCAACGGCCTGGGTGACATGGTAAACCATGGTCTGGCCTGGCTTCGGCATGACTTTCGTGAGGGGCCACGTGACGAATTGGGCATGATGCACAAAGCAACTGTGATGGGGGACCAGTTGGATACTGGCATATTGGTTGATGGGGAATATGAGGATCGGGCTCTCCCGCTTACATGCTGCGCAGGGATGTCTTCGGTCCGCTTTTTAAGGATTACACCGTGAAAATATGGTGGGCCAAGGCGGCCTGTCTTGCCTTATGGGCATCGACAACAGCCGTTTCCATGCCGCCTAAATCGTGGATGAATGTAGAACTGAGCAATCTTGTCGGTATCGACGACGATATCTCACGCAACATCACCCGTGAAAAATTTTTCGACAATATCCAAACCAGCGAACGCCGGTTTTCAGAAAACGGTTTTGAATGGCACCTCATCCGCTTTTCGAGCGTTGACAAGCCAGAAGGACCGACATGGGTCGTTCCCCATGATGACGAGAACGCCGCGTTTGATGCGATGATCTCTGCAATCCAGAAATATGGCGGGACGGGCATCGCCGTCAATTCCGGGGCAGGCAGTGCGCGTCTGCAATCCGGCGATGGGGTGTGTGGCGTAAAACCTGCGCGAGTCACCGGTTGCGATCCCAACCGTAATTTTGACGCCCGGTCCCCGTTATTCACGGCTGCATTCCTTAGCATATTTCGACCCAATCAGCCCGTGATCGCGCTGCATACGAACAGCCACGGGTTTTCAGGCGATGGGGCAGGGGGTCGTGGCGACATAACCATTTATGACCGAAGCGCCTTTGCGCGCGGAGAGGTCAAGGCACGCAAGAACGGCAGACTTGCCGTTAATCCACTCCCGGAAATGGATAATCCTGATACTCTCGCCTTATCGGCGTTTATAGGGCCAAGGGGAAAACCAACCAATGGTGATGCGGCCTGCGGATTGGGCATGTCGCACGCCGGCATCCATTTCTGGCACGAGGCAGTTGGTAAAAGCGATGCTTCACTGTCTAACTATCTGGCCCTGAACCGTCCTGACATTTCGTACATGAACGCAGAAAGCCGCGCGGAGATCGACCTTGCATTAGCCGCGGGACGTCACGCCGTCATGATCAAGACTTATCTCGAAAAATGTACAGCTTCATGGGACAAGCCAGCTACCCGTCCATGAACCTTGCCCTGCATCCCATTGCCATCGCGCCCGCCTGTGACCTGCATTGGCAAGATATAACCATTCAATTGTTTCTACTTTGACCAGTAAGGCCGCAAAGTTTGCGCGGAATTGGGACAATTGCTCCTCTTCGGGTTGCTTGCCCTGTATCCAATCCGGCAGACCTGATGACGGCCGATCCAATGGCGTTCCGGGGGCAGCCTCTGCCATATAGCATCGCCGGGCGAACGGTGTGGACGTGGACCAAGCAGCATCTGCTACATCGCCATATTGCGTTATATTGGTTTTTCCCGACAGCCGGATTTGGACCTTGGCCGCCGGGTCATAGATCAGCACGCCTGCTGCTGCATTTTGTCGAAGTTGTTCTGCCTTGATTGAACGCGAATCCGTATGAAACCGCAATGTTCGCGCGTCGCGTAAAGCCGCGCGCAGGACCATGATACGTAATTGTGGCGTTCCAGTTTGGTCTGTTGTTCCAACCGCCGGCATGTGGGCGGGACTATGCCGATTGGTGACGCCAGCTTCCACTATTCCCCATACAGCTTCAAAACTTAGCTTTAGATCGTCATAATGCGCAGGTAAGCTGTTTAACTCTGTCATTGTACCTCGAAAGTGTCGCTCTCGTCGTTCAGTACGTAGAGATTACCATCGGCAATACCGAAATAGGCGCCGTGCAATTTCAACTGCCCCGATTGTTCGCGCGCCGCAATAAAGGGAAAACTACGTAGGTTTGCTAAGCTGACGCGAATGGCTTCCAGCTCGAGATCGCGTTGCGGGTCATTAGATGAGGACGCAAGCACCTTTTCGCGGGCGGGGCGAACGATGTCCACCCACCCGTCAATAAAGCTGTATCCGGCATTGCCGAGGTCGCCGCCTTCCAAAGACGCCTTTATCCCGCCGCATTGGGCGTGTCCCAGGACGACGATATGACGGACCTCAAGACCCAGCACGCCAAATTCTATAGCCGCCGACACCCCGTGCAAACCCCCGCCCGTTTCATAGGGCGGTACCAGGTTGGCGACATTGCGCAGAGCGAACACCTGACCCGGCGTGGTATCAAAAACAGTCGCAGGATCTACCCGGCTGTCGCAGCAGGAGATGATCATGATCGGTGGCGACTGTCCGTCGCTCGCCAAGGCATCAAAGCGGGCCTTCTGGCGCACATAGGCGTCTGATTTGAAGCGGCGATAGCCCTCAACCAGAACAGCGAATTCTGGCATTAGAAACGTTCCCCTCTCACCACCTGAACGTCGCCAACAGTTAACAACATGCCATAACTGTCAAGCAAAGGCGCGATCGCGTCGATCATGGCGGCTGTTTTGGTGTCGGACGCTATGGCCAAAACAATGGTTTTGGCGCTGGCGCCAGTAACATCATCATGCTGCCATTCGCCCGCGCGGCCGCCGCCGGAGTCGATGTGAATCAGGCTCCATCCCGAAATGTCCACGGCCTTAAGGTAACTGACAATCCGGGGGACCAGCGGAGTATCCACCAAAATCTCTATGCGCTTACGCGAAACCGTTTGAACCATGAATTATCCTAATGCCTGGGCGAGTGCCGCAAATATGCTGATGCCAAAGATGATGTTGAAAGGAAAGGTTACACCAAGTGACATGCTGAGATAAATGCCGGGATCGGCCTGAGGAAGAGCAAGACGCATAGCTGCCGGAACTGCAATATATGACGCACTCGCGGCCAAGATGCCCAAGGCAGCGGCGGATGCTACATCCAGCCCAATAACCGTGCCAACAACAGTGCCGATTGAGCCGTTCATCATCGGAAGCAATATGGCGAGCAAAACCAAGCGCAATGTCATCTTGCGTGATTGCATGAGGCGACGTGCAGCAATGAGGCCCATATCAAGTAGGAACAGGCACAGCACGCCGCGGAAACCTGTGTCAAAAAGCGGTTTTACCGCCGCAAACCCATCGGCCCCTGCGATCGCTCCAATGATGAAGCTGCCAACCAACAACATCACCGACGCATTTGTAAGCACTTCGTGCCACGGCGTGGCATTGGTTTCGCCAGTAGTCGCGTCGCCACGACGTGCGAGCATGAGGCCAGTGATGATAGCGGGAGTCTCCATGAGCGCCAAAACAGCGACCATATAGCCAGCCGGGCTTAAGCCTTCGCCCGTCAACAATTCTATCGCGGTTACAAAGGTAACAACACTGACCGAGCCATAATGCGCGGCGACCGCACCGGCATCGACCTTTGATAACTTGCCAACGCCACGCAACAGCGCAAAGGCCAGCAAGGGCAAAAGAAAGCTGAGTGCTAAGCCAGCGAGGGCAGCGACGATAACTTCAGGCGTAATGCCGCTTTTGGATACTTCAACGCCGCCTTTCAAACCGATGGCTGCCATCAGATAGATGGACATAGCCTTGGCGAATGCTTCCGGGATAGTGAGGTCGGATTTCAGGGTTGCGGCAATAAAACCAAGAACAAAGAACAGGATCACCGGCGAAGTGAGTGTATCGGCTATCATCATGCCCCCTTTGCGGATTTTGCAACCCATAGCAGGCAAGTTGCAGTTGGCAAGGTGACGATCAACGGCTATTCGGGCAGGATGAACGCCCCCATTAATATATCTGAGCGCCCAAAGAGAGAACGCAAACCTGATTGGGTCAGGGTTAAGGCGCCGACGGGAGCCGGGTTTAACGAAACCCGCAAACTCATGCGTGACCTCAATTTAAACACGGTTTGCGAGGAGGCCGCGTGCCCTAATATCGGGGAATGCTGGACGAAAAAACACGCGACAGTGATGATCCTTGGCGATGTGTGCACGAGGGCCTGCGCCTTTTGCAACGTAAAGACAGGCATGCCACGCGCGGTTGATCCGCTTGAGCCGGAACATGTCGCGATCGCCGCAGCGAAGATGAGGCTCGAACATATTGTAATCACGTCCGTTGACCGCGATGACCTGCCCGACGGCGGCGCAAGCCAGTTTGTGAAGGTGATCGAGGCGCTGCGGCGCAACACCCCCAACACCACGATTGAAATCCTGACTCCCGATTTCCGGAATAAGGCGCAAGCGGCCATTGAGACGATCGTTAGTGCGCGACCGGATGTCTATAACCATAATTTGGAGACGGTGCCGCGTTTGTATCCAACCATTCGGCCCGGCGCCCGCTATTATGCTTCGCTCCGTTTGCTGGAAACCGTGAAGCGGCATGATCCTTCCATTTTTACCAAGTCGGGCGTGATGCTGGGGTTGGGTGAAGAGCGCATGGAAGTGCATCAGGTTATGGACGATATGCGCAGTGCCGACATCGACTTTCTGACAATGGGCCAATATCTCCAGCCAACGCCAAAGCATACCAAGGTCATGGATTTCGTAACCCCGAGCGCATTTGACGCTTATGCAGCCATCGCTCGGGCAAAGGGCTTTTTGCTGGTCGCGTCGAGCCCTCTTACTCGATCAAGCTATCATGCCGGTGATGATTTTGTAAAAATGCGAGACGCGCGTGCGGCGCAACTCGGTAAGGCGCGCTAGGACTGATTTAATCGATGCCGCACCACCATGAACGTCGCAACCTGCCGCACAGTGCGGAACAGATGTATGATCTGGTAGCGGACGTAAGCCGCTATCCTGAGTTCCTGCCATGGGTGAGCGCTATTCGTATTCGTAAGGATGCCGACGACGAAATGCTGGCGGACATGATCGTCGGATTCAAGTCGCTGCGGGAAACTTTCAGTAGCCGTGTGGTCAAATCCCCCAAAACATCGATTATTGTGGATTATCTCGACGGGCCAATGAAGCATTTACATAATGCGTGGAAGTTCGAAGATATTGAAGGCGGCGGCTCTGTCGTGGACTTCACAGTCGATTTTTCATTCCGGAACCGCGTGTTTGAGGCACTGGCGGGGCAGTTTTTTGACTCCGCGCTTCGGAAGATGACGACTGCTTTTATTGAACGGGCCGACGCGCTCTACGGTGCCGAAGGGAGCAACAGCTCCAGCGCGTGAAGTGTTGCAAAAGCACGGATATCAGCGCGACTTTTGTCTGATCCATAGGACTTTCGGTCGCCGACCACGTCCTCGGGATTTTGACCTTTTAACGCGACTGCAAAAACAACAGTGCCGATGGGTTTGTTGGCCGATCCGCCATCGGGGCCGGCGACGCCGCTAATGGCCACGGCAACGTCAGCGCCGCTTTTTTTAAGTGCGCCTTGCGCCATGGCCCACGCCACGGCGACTGACACGGCGCCGAAAGTATCGATAATATCTTCATTCACGCCAAGCATCTTCATTTTGGCGTCGTTGCTGTAAGTTACATAACCATATCCCAGAACTGCGCTGCTACCGGGTACTTCGGTAAGAGCAGCCGCGACAAGTCCACCTGTGCAGCTTTCTGCAATGGCGACCATGCGTCCGGCCGCCTTGTTTTCGGCAACAACGCGCGCGGCAAGCTCGGCAATTTCGGACGGTAAGACAGAATCCATGATCATATTTTCTCAAAAGTGGCGGTGGCTTGGGCGGCGATACCTTCGCCTCGACCCGTGAAGCCAAGCATTTCGGTGGTGGTTGCCTTTACCGAAATACGATCCACATCAACAGCCATAATTTCCGCAAGGCGCGCACGCATTTGTCCCCTAAAAGGACCGATTTTGGGCTGCTCGCAGATAATTGTGACATCGGCATTTGCAAGATCAAAGCCGTCTTCCCGGGCCAGCCTCATTGCATAGTTGAGAAAACGGTCCGAAGACGCACCCCGCCATTGCGGGTCGCTCGGGGGAAAATGATCACCAATGTCACCTTTGGCAATTGCGCCCAAAATCGCATCGGTCAGCGCATGCATGGCGACATCGGCATCGCTGTGGCCGGCGAGCCCTTTATCGTGCGGTATTTGCACCCCGCAAAGCCACAATTCCGTGTCTGGAACGAGACGATGAACATCGAAACCGTTTCCGCTTCTGACTGACGGCATGTCGTTTCCTGCAAAATCGCTTGTGAAGGTAAATTTGTTCAGCGCTTCCGCGCCAGTTACTATGCGCACTTCGCCGCCCTGCGCCATTAGCATCCGTGCATCATCGGTAGGTTCTTCACCGGTCCAGGACTGGTGCGCTGAATATATTGCCTGAAAGGAAAAAGCCTGCGGTGTTTGTATCCGCCACAGATGATTACGTTCGACAGTCTCAGACAGAACCTCACCGCCTCGAGAAAGGCTGTCGACGACGGGCAGGGCAGGGACGGCACCGGGTGCTAGCGTCAGGGCATTCAATAGATCATCAATAACTTGGGCAGGGAGGAAGGGCCGCGCGGCGTCGTGGATAAGGACCTGATCAACCGGGCCTTTCGCGGCAATCGCTTTCAGCCCCAAATATACGCTCTCGCACCGGGTTGCACCGCCTTGGACAAATATAGGACTTTCGAGACCAGCAAGTGCCGCCGCTGCTTCGGCTTCTTGGCCAGCACCAATAGCAACATAGACTCGATCGACAGCGTTATGCTTGGTTAAAGCCGCATAGCTATGCCACAACATCGGTTTGCCGCGTACAAGTCGAAATTGCTTTGGCTGTTTGCCGCCAGCGCGGCTACCTGAGCCTGCGGCGACAATTAGCGCAACGGTGTGTGGACGAGATGCCATTTGCGCGCTCTAGCGACAGCAGGCTTGCCCGCCAAGCTGAAAGCGGGTAACGGCCTGCCTAAATTTTAGGCAGTTATAGACGATGCAACTTAAACCCATTCAAATCGGCAACATCAAAATCGATTGCCCGGTCATTCTCGCGCCGATGACAGGCGTTACCGATATGCCGTTTCGCAGAATCGTGCGCCAGTTTGGCTCTGGTCTGAATGTCACGGAGATGATTGCCAGCCAGGCGATGATTCGTGAGACACGCCAGAGCATCCAGAAATGCGAGTGGGACGCGATCGAAGAGCCAGTTTCGATGCAGCTGGCCGGGTGCACGCCTTACGAAATGGGTGAGGCGGCAAAGCTTAATGAAGATCGCGGCGCTGCAATCATCGACATCAACATGGGTTGTCCAGTTAAGAAAGTCGTGAACGGAGACGCTGGATCCGCGCTAATGCGTGATTTGCCCTTAGCCGCTAGCCTGATCGAGGCGACGGTGAATGCTGTGTCGGTCCCGGTGACGGTCAAGATGCGCATGGGGTGGGACCATAGCAGCCTGAATGCTCCAGAACTTGCCCGCATTGCTCAAGACCTCGGGGCTAAAATGATTACTGTCCACGGCCGTACACGGAACCAGATGTACAAAGGCTCGGCTGATTGGGCCTTTGTACGCAAAGTTAAGGACGCGGTGTCCCTGCCCGTGATCGTCAACGGCGACATATGCACAATTGATGACGCGCAGCAGGCGCTGTCGCAGAGTGGCGCGGATGGCATTATGGTGGGACGGGGCGCTTATGGGAGGCCGTGGCTATTGGGGCAGATGATGCACTGGTTCCGCACGGGACAGACTATTGACGACCCCAGCATTGACACACAATTCAATGTGATCATCAACCATTACCGCGCGATGCTTGACCATTATGGAAACGACGTTGGGGTGCGGATCGCGCGCAAACATGTCGGATGGTATACCAAGGGCCTCAATGGTTCAGCTGAATTCCGGAATTTCGTGAACAGGATCGACGACCCCCACATCGTTATAGACGAACTGACGCGCTTTTATGAGCCGTTCCTTACGAAATCCGCCGCATAAATGACGGAGCCGCTGCATCGTCCAGACTATGGCCAGATGCTGGCGAGCATTGCGGTTCCCGTGGTATTGATTTCGCCTAACCATTGCATCGAATATGCAAATGACGCCAGCGAAGCGTTTTTTGGCCGAAGCAAACGCAGGCTTGAGGGGCAGCGGATTGACGAAACGCTGATTTTCGAAAGTGAACGAATGAACGCTGCGTTGTTGTCATCCGACAATGACATATCTGCCCAGGACATGGAGCTTAAAACGCCTCATGGTTTGATTACAGTCGATATCAGCCTGTCGTCGGTGTCCAAGGACCCGGACTGGAGAATCGCGATCATATCGCCCCGCAACGGTGGCCGTGAACATATCGGCGAGCAGCGCGATAGCGGGCAGCAGCAAGCGATGGGTGCGCCAGCGATATTGGGGCATGAAATCAAGAATCCCTTGGCGGGTATCAAGGGCGCGGCGCAATTACTTGCCCGCCAAGTTGATGACAAAAATGTCGCCTTAACCGACTTGATTGTCAACGAAGTCGACCGGATTGCCAGGCTACTTGACCAGATGCAAAAGCTAGGTCGGTCGGAACCCACCGAACTGGCGCCTGCCAATATCCACTTGCTTATCGAACGCGCCATCCGGTCACTTCGTGCAGCCAACCGAGCCATGCCAGAGATATCTATAAATTATGATCCATCTTTGCCAGATGTTCTCATTGATGCTGACGGGATGGTTCAGGTGCTGATAAACCTGCTCCAGAATGCGACGGACGCGTTGCAGGGGCGATTGGACGGTGTTATTGGAATTTCAACACGATACGTCATGAGCGGGGCATTGCGCGACGCGGACGTCGACCGACGGTCCCTGAAGTTACCAGTTGAAATTGCCATATCCGACAATGGGCCCGGCGTACCTGACCATATTGCGGATGAGCTGTTTTCGCCATTTGTTTCCACGAAACGCGACGGGCAGGGGCTGGGTCTCGCCATAGTGCGCAAGTTAGTCCTGCAAATGAATAGCCGCGTGCTTTTTGAACGCGATGCGGTGCAGGGACAAACCATATTCCGGCTTTTGCTGCCGGTCGCATCAGGGAAAACGGGCATATGAAGCCGGCACGGGTATTAATAGTTGAGGACGACGCGTCTATTGGTCTGGTCGTGAGCGCTGCGCTTGAAGCGGAAAATATCGAAACTATGTTGTGCGATTCCGTAGCCGCACGTGACACAGCATTGGACAATGGGCATTTTGACCTGATGCTGACCGATGTGATGTTAAAGGATAGCGATGGCCTTGCGACATTGAAGGAGGCAATGGAAAAAACGCCCGAAATGCCCGTGATCATCATGTCTGCGCAAAACACTCTGGAAACCGCCGTGCGAGCCAGCGAGATTAACGCGTTTGAATATTTTCCCAAGCCGTTTGACCTGAACGATCTTGTGTTGGCTGTAAAGCAGGGCATTGAAAAGCGGCGGTCCACTGCAGATGACCCATTTGAATCGCTGACTGAAGCTAACCTTCCAATGATCGGTCGAAGCGCTGCAATGCAGGATGTTTACCGCATGGTAGCGCGCCTCCTGCGCAACGACCTGTCTGTCTTGATTTCCGGTGAAAGTGGCACGGGAAAGGAATTGGTCGCCGAAGCCATTCACAATCTTGGACATCGCAAGACCGGACCCTTTGTCGCCGTCAACATGGCTGCAATTCCAAGCGAACTGATTGAGGCCGAGCTTTTTGGCCACGAGAAAGGTGCATTTACAGGCGCTGTCGGCCAGTCAATTGGCCGTTTCGAGCAGGCCCAAGGCGGCACGTTATTTCTGGACGAAATTGGTGATATGCCGATGCATGCACAAACACGGCTGTTAAGGGCGCTGCAAAGCGGTGTCATCAGCCGCATTGGTGGAAAAGCAAGTATTCGCTTGGACGTGCGCATTGTCGCCGCGACCAATCAGAACCTGGCCGATCTAATCGAAAAAGGGGGATTTCGGGAAGATCTTTTTTATCGCCTGAATGTTGTGCCGATTGAAATGCCGCCCTTGCGTGACCGCACAGAAGACATAGGTTTGCTGGCACAGCATTTCCTTATCATGGCGGCGAAAGACGGTCTACCCGTTCGAAAAATCGACGATAATGCGATAAGCCATCTGATGGCGATGCCTTGGCGAGGCAACATTCGAGAACTGAAGAACTTAATCTATCGGCTCGCGTTACTGTGCCGCGAAGACGTTATTACTGATGCCACCATCATGCAGTTTATTGAGCCTGCGCCCGAAGTCGACGCGCCAATTCAGGGTGCCAGTTTCGAAGCTGCGGTAGCTCAGTTTTTACGCGATCAAAGACAACGTGGGGCTTTGCGCGAGAAATTATATCCTCGCGCACTGGCTCAGTTTGAGATTCCCTTGCTTCAACATGTTATGCGCCAAGTAAAAGGCAATCAGTTAAAGGCAGCCGCTTTGTTGGGCATCAACCGCAATACCCTGCGTAAAAAACTCACGGATTACGGGATCGGGCCGTCAGGCGGACGCTAAACCGAGCGCATAACGCGATATTCGGCTCTTTCGTCATGAGTTTGTGCTTTTCAGGCAACGCAATGACTGCCACAGTGTCTTTATGGCAACAATCGGATTAACGAAGCACATGACCGCACGTTCCGCTGTTCGTCACCTGTTCGACCGTGTTGCCGATTTACTCGGCAACAGCCAGTCGATAAAATTTTTCGAAATTGCCAGTGCTGTGATGTTAATCGTCGTGGCTGTTGTCACTGCCTTGCTCTTGATCGGTCAAGGACCCCGGTCAGAACCATTGGCACCCGCGGCATCGGCAACGATGCTGGTGAGCAATCTATTGCCTGCTACTTTGTTGCTTGTACTTTTTGGACGCCGCGTCGCGCTTAAGCGGGCAGAGAATAGCAACATTGGAAGTAAACAGCTTCTTCACGTGCGTTTGGTTGCGATTTTCTCGGCTATCACGGCAGTTCCCACGGTTCTCCTCGTGATATTCGCCTCCTTATTATTCCAGAGCGGCGTTCAATTCTGGTTTTCAGGCTCCGCGCGCGGAATGCTCGAAAATGCAGGCGAACTGGCCAAGGGATATTATGAAGTTAACGCCAAGGATGTCGGCGACGAAACCCAGACCATGGCCGGCGATTTTCGGAATGCATTGAGCCAGACAAATGCCGATGATCCGGCGTTTTTAAGCTATTATCTCGAGCAGGTATTCCGTCGTCGGCTAAGTGAATCAGCCATTGTTTCTGTGGGTATTGACGGGATCCAACGAACGGAGGCCGTTGCCACCGAAAATGATGATCGGAAACAGGATTGGATTGCCGCCGACATCTTGAAGAAATTAAACGCCGGTGAGGGGATGGTTATTGCCAACCGTGCTGACCGAATTGAGGCAGTAACGGTTCTGTTCGATCAACCGCGCAGTTATTTGTACGCTAGTCGGGCTTTATCGGTGCCATCATTTGCGCTTGGCGAAAAAGCGCAATCGGTCCTTCGGGACTATGATAAGATGGTTGCGCGGTCGCGTGCGCTGCAAATTCAATTCAATCTTGCGCTCTATTTCGTCTCTCTTATGATTATTGGTATCACCTTGTGGGTTGCCCTGCGCGTTGCGGACCGACTGGTGCGGCCTGTAAATAACCTAGTTGATGCGGCACAAAAGATAGCGGACGGCGATCTTTCAGCCCGCGTGAGCATAGATCAGTTTCGCGATGACGAGGTTGGATTTCTTTCCCAATCGTTTAATCGTATGACGGAGCGCCTGCAGGAACAGACGGGCGTGTTGCTTGCGACCAATCATCAACTTGGCGAGCGAAGGCTGTTCATCGAGGCTGTTCTGGAATCGGTATCCGCAGGTGTTGTTTCTGTTGATGGCAATGGCGTTGTCCAGTTGGCGAACTCTACCGCAGAAAAGCTGCTCAAGAACAATATGGACAGCATTGTCGGCCAGAAGTTTGAGCTCGTTGCTCCGGCGCTTGCTGCCTTAGCCAGCGAAAGCCCGCGTGGGGTGGTTCAATTGGGGGACGGTCCAGAGCCTCTTACCGTTGCTGTCACCGTATCTCCGCGTGAACAGGGGAGCGTTGTCACATTCGAGGATATTAGCCAGCAGCTTGCCGACCAACGCCGCGCGGCATGGTCCGACGTGGCCCGGCGAATTGCTCATGAGATCAAAAACCCACTGACTCCGATCCAGTTAGCCGCGGAACGCTTACAACGCCGGTTCGGCAAAAATATCCCACAGGACCAAGCGATATTTGAACAACTGACCAGCACAATAGTTCGTCAGGTGGGTGACTTGCGCAATATCGTTGACGAATTTTCGTCATTTGCACGGATGCCAAAACCGCTGTTCCGAGCCGAAAATGTTCACGACATCGTTGGCCATGCTGTTTTCATGTTTGAAGTCGCGCATCCCGACATAACTTTCACTTACAACCAGGGTGGGTCGATCCCGACACTTATCTCGGACCGCAGGCAATTAGGACAGGCAATCACAAATATCCTTAAAAATGCGGTTGAATCTATTGAAGAAAAAAGGAAAAATAGCAAATTTGATGGTGCTATATTCGTTGATTTACACATGCAGGGCGACGTGCTTACCATCCAGATTGCCGACAACGGGATTGGACTACCTGCCGATCGACAGCGGATTATGGAACCTTATATCACCAATCGCGCAACCGGGTCTGGCCTAGGCCTGGCGATTGTGAAAAAAATAATTGAAGAACATTTCGGCGAAATTTCACTGGCAGACAATGTTCCCGAGGGTGCAGTCGTGACCATGAAATTTAGTCCGGCACTCGTGGCATCCAAAGTCGGAAAAGCAAGACCTGCGCCGACTCCTTCCAATTCAGATGAGGTTATGGGCTGATTATGGCACTCGACATACTGATTGTAGATGACGAACAAGATATCCGGGACCTGGTTTCAGGCGTCCTTGACGATGAAGGATACGGTACGCGGACCGCATCGTCTGCGGAAGAGGCGCTAGCGGCGCTTGACGCACGTTTGCCGTCGCTTATCCTGTTAGATGTTTGGCTTCGTGGTTCCTCGATGGATGGCATTGAACTTCTGCGCGCTATTAAAAGTCGCGATCCCCAAATTCCGGTGATAGTGTTTTCTGGACACGGCAATATCGATACCGCCGTCGCCGCAATCGGCCACGGGGCAGCCGACTTTATCGAAAAGCCGTTTGAAGCCAGCAAATTGCTGCACCTGGTTTCAAAAGCGACTGAAACTGAGCGTTTACGCGCTGAAAATGCGGCGTTGAGAGCGCGCGTTGGTCACTCGGAGGAATTAACGGGATCGTCCGCGTCCATCAACGCAGTCCGCGCAACGCTAAAAAAAGTTGCTGGAACGGGCAGCCGGATGTTGATCACTGGTCCGGCTGGCGTTGGCAAAGAGGTGGCGGCGCGTTTGCTCCATAGCTGGAGCCCCCGGGCAGGCTCGGCGTTCGTATCCGTTAGCGCCGCACGTTTGTCACCGGAACGGTTTGACGAGGAACTGTTTGGTATTGAGCAAGATGGCCGACTGGTTCAGGCAGGAATGCTGGAAAAGGCTCATGGAGGCACGTTGTTCCTTGATGAAGTGGCCGATATGCCTCGAACGACGCAAGGCAAAATTCTTCGCGTGTTGACTGATCAAAGTTTCGTGCGGGTAGGGGGCGATCGACAAATTAGAGTGGATGTCCGGTTTGTTTCGGCCACTGCGCGGGACTTGGCGGTTGAAATATCTGAGGGTCGTTTCCGCGAGGACCTGTTTTACAGGCTGAATGTTGTTCCGGTTGAAATTCCGCCGCTGTCCGGACGACGTGAAGACATCCCCGACCTAGTCAATCATTATGCGGCTCGATTTGCATCGGAGCATCGCATTTCGCCGCCACATTTTTCTGATGACGCCATGGCCGCGCTTCAGGCTTGCGAATGGCCGGGCAATGTCCGTCAGTTGCGGAACATCATTGAACGAACGATTATTTTGGCGCCAGCTGACGGCGTTGCGACAATTGAAGCCGATATGCTGCCGTCTGAAATAATCAACAGCTACGAAGGTGCAGAGCATAATGTAACATCCTTGATGGGGGCACCACTGCGGGAGGCTCGTGAAGCGTTCGAGCGTGAGTATCTGCGGGTGCAAATCAAGCGTTTTTCGGGTAATATTTCTAAGACTGCGGCTTTTGTCGGAATGGAACGGTCCGCGCTCCACCGGAAGCTTAAGCTACTCGGCATCACCGTACGAAAGAATGCCTTGGATTTTAGCCAAGATGGCGAGATGTGAGCGCAATTGCGGAGATGACGTCATTGGTGTAAGAACGTTTTTGCTGGGTTGTCAGGCTGGTTGATGGGCGTTCAGTCGGGCCGAGCTTAACAATAAATATAATCGGATAAGCACAATGACTGAAAAAAATAACGGACTTCAAGATCTTTTCCTGAACTCCCTCAGGAAATCCAAGACACCAGTGACCATGTTTTTGGTAAAGGGTGTAAAGCTTCAAGGTGTTGTAACGTGGTTTGACAATTTCTCGGTGCTTCTGCGCCGGGACGGGATGTCGCAGCTTGTATATAAGCATTCCATTTCAACAATTATGCCGTCAGCGTCGCCAGATAGGTCGCTTTTTGACGACATGATGTCCCGTGCCGCGCACCGCCCGGGGATGTTGCAGGACGTATTCCTGCACGCGATGTGCGATAAGGGCGAGGCAGTAACGACCTTTCTTGTGAATGGCGTCATGCTGCAAGGGGCTATTGTCGCATATGATCTTTTTT
>NZ_JBKBQV010000001.1:51522-116941 GCF_046292425.1 Sphingorhabdus sp. | reverse complement strand
GAAAAACAGATGCTGCCCTTCACGCCACACTGTTAACCGATCAAGCGTCTTCACGGGGCTTGCGGATTGGCACGCAGTGGAACGGAAGGTCGTGAAATCATGCAGGCCGACAAGGATTTGCGCGGCTTCATGCATGGCGTCGGCGTCTAGTTCAGCTCCAACGCGCCAGACGCGGCCCCTTTCAAGTGTGAGCGATGCGCGGCGGTTAAGGATGCGATATTCATACGCGCGGCCAATGCAGCTATAACGTGCATGCCAATCGTCGGCGACTTCTTCGCATGCTAATATCGCGATTGGGTGCGGGCGTAAATGGGCGTTGATGGCCTCCATCAAGCGAAAAGCGGATAGGCCTTTTTCCACATCGACATGCGCGCGCATACCAAGCGCGTGAACGCCTGCGTCGGTTCGGCCAGCGCTGTAAACCAATGTCTTCTCGCCAGTGGTCTTGAAGATCGCCTCTTCGATTGCACCTTGGACCGACGGGCCATGGTCCTGCCATTGCCAGCCCATATAGGGCCCGCCGTCAAATTCGATAGTGAGCGCGAAGCGAGTCATGAAAGGATCGTGCCCGCGGGAATGGCCTTGCCGCGCAGGAGGTCTGCAGTAGGCATGGCGGGTTTGCCGGCCCGTTGAATCAGCGTAGGGCGTATTGCGGCAACGCCGCATGCGATAGTTAGCGCATCGTCCATTACACTGCCGGCTGTGCCACGGTTTGCAGTAATCTCGGCGGCCAATACGCGGTAGCGTTCGCCTTCAAATTCGAACCATGCGCCGGGTGCTGGGTTGAAAGCGCGGATTTGGCGTTCGACGGCTTCGGCAGGTTGCGTAAAATCCAACTTCGTTTCTGCCTTGTCGATTTTTGCAGCATACGTCACGCCCGCGTCCGGCTGAATCACGCAGGGAAACGCATCCAAATCGGCCAGTACTCTGGCCATCAGTTCCGCGCCGAGCTCTGCCAGTTCCATGGTGAGCATGCCGGTTGTTTTATGCGCGATCTCAATTTCAGTCGTAGCGCGGATAGGACCGGTATCGAGCCCAGCCTCCATCTGCATCACCATCACGCCAGTGGTAGCATCGCCCGCCAAGATGGCGCGCTGCACTGGAGCTGCGCCGCGCCAACGTGGCAACAATGATCCATGGACATTGAGACAACCATGCTTTGGTGCCTGCAAGACCGCCGGGGGCAGTATGAGACCATAAGCGGCAACGATGGCTGCATCGAGGTTCAGCGCAGCGAAATCGGCCTGTGCGTCCTCTTGACGGAGTGACAGAGGAGATCGCACAGGCAGACCAATTTCATCGGCGCGTTGCTGCACAGCCGATGGTGTGAGTTTCTTGCCGCGATTGGCGGGGCGGGGTGGCTGCGTGTAAACTGCGACCACCTCATGCCCGGCTGCAATCAGCGCATCGAGCGTTGGCACGGCAAATTCGGGTGTTCCCATGAAGGCAAGACGCATCGTCACTTTTCCTTTGTTCGAAAGCCCCCTAAGACCCAGCGCATGGCATCGCAAGAAATAGACGCATTGGCACAGGCATTGTCGAAATTGCCAGGGCTTGGCCCCCGGTCGGCACGGCGCGTGGTGCTGCACCTGATGAAAAAGCGTGAAAGCGTACTGCAGCCCCTTTTGCGCGCGTTGGAGCATGTGGAACAGCGGCTTGTTGTTTGCAGCATTTGCGGCAATATCGACACCGGAAACCCCTGCGGGATCTGCGTTGATCCGCGCCGCGATATCCGTTCGATCTGCGTCGTAGAGGATGTGTCCGACCTATGGGCACTGGATAGATCGCGGCTTTTTCCAGGGAAGTATCACGTACTGGGTGGCCGCTTGTCAGCTCTCGATGGCGTGCGGCCAGAGGATTTGAACATTGACGGACTCGTCAGCCGGATCGCTGCTGGCGGTATTGATGAGGTGGTGCTTGCCATGAACGCTACGCTTGAGGGACAGACAACCGCACATTATCTGGCGGAACGGCTTGAGCAATTTCCTATCCGCTTGACGCAATTGGCGCATGGCGTTCCTGTGGGCGGGGAACTGGATTATCTTGACGACGGCACTTTGGCGCAAGCGTTGCGCGCGCGACGTCCTGTCGGTTGATTTCTCCAAAGACCGTCCCTATCTGCGACCCATGGCTATTTTACCTATTCTTGAAGTGCCCGATCCGCGGCTGAAAACGATCTCTAAACCCGTCGAGAGCTTTGGCGATGATCTAAAGACGCTCGTCGATGACATGATCGAAACCATGTACGCTGCTCCGGGCATTGGCTTGGCGGCGATTCAAGTGGGTGTGCCAAAGCGTTTGCTGGTTATCGACCTGCAGGAAGACGAGAGGGAAGGCGAAGAGCCCGTTCGCAAGCCGCGCGTTTTTGTTAATCCTGAAATCCTGGATCCGTCGGACGAGCATAGTCTGTATAACGAAGGCTGTCTGTCGGTGCCTGACCAATATGCCGAGGTTGAGCGGCCTGCGCAAATTCGTGCACGTTGGCAGGATTTGGACGGCAAAGTGCACGAAGAGACCATGACTGGCCTTATGGCGACGTGCTTACAACACGAGATGGACCATCTGGAGGGTATATTGTTTATCGATCATCTATCGCGCCTGAAGCGTCAGATGGTGTTGAAGAAAATTGAAAAGGCCCGCAAGATGGGCGGCGGACATGTCCACGGCGAACATTGCCGCCACTAAGTAGTGGTGGCTGGAACCCCGCACATGGCGGGGTCCCTATATCTTTAGCTTATTTCGCAAACTGGCTAGGTGCGGGGCTTACGGTCACGAACTTGCCAGCCTGAATTTCCTGAACCTCCAGCATCCGGTCCGTGAGTCCGTTCGCATTGAAACGGAAAGCGCCATCAACGCCAATGAAGCCTTGAGGATCAGTCAACTGGCCCACAGGAAACCTGGTGCCGGGCCGCCAGTCACGGGCGATGCGCGCTACCAACAGGACTGAGTCATAACCGAGGCTGGATAGCCGCAAGGGCGCCTTGCTAAAGCGCGCGCGATATTTCGTCGCATATTGGGTGTACAAAGTGTCCGATACGCTGGCGAACCATGCGCCATACATGGGCGAACTGCCCGCAAGCGTGCCGTCGATATTCCACAAATCAGTGCCGAGAATTTTCGCGGTGCGCAAGCCATTGCGGCGCAGCGCCGGAACAGTTGCAATCGCAGCCCGACCACTGTCGGCAATCAGCACGGCGTCGATGTCACCTAATTGGGCCAACCGGCGGGCGGCTGCGTCTGCCGAGGCTGTGGTACCGTTGGATTCCTGAACGGCGACCAGACTGCCACCAGCACTGCGCACCGCAGCACTAAGGCTTGATTGCGCGCGTTGGCCATAGACATTGGCAGAAACGATTCCTGCAAAACGGTTGTGCCCTTGCGATTTGGCGTAACGCACCACCCGCTCGATGGACTGGTTTGGCAAGTGGCCGAGCAGAAAAACATTTTGTCCGGCAACACCCACATCGTTCGAGAAACTGATTATGGGAACGCCCGCCGGTCGAGCCAGAGCGGCCACCTCGACGACATGGTCGCCGCGCAATGGTCCCAATATGACCTTGTTTCCATCAGAAATGGCACGCTTTGTTGCCGCTGCAACGCCGGGACCTGTATCATAAGTGATCATGCGGATATTGGTGGCTTTGGTGTCAGTCAACGCCAAGGCGGTCGCATTCGCGATGGACTGGCCGACGTCTGCATCTGGCCCGGTGATCGGCAGCAACAAGGCGACACGGTGCATTCCATCGGATGGGTCGGCTGTCACTACAGGTGGCGGCCCCTTGCCGCGTGGTATCGTGCTACAGGCAGACAGCATTATCACTGTTGCCAAAATGAACAGCTTTTTGATCTGGCTTGCTAATGCTTGCGGCCGCTCGCTGGTTGCGGCAATGGTTGCGCTCATACTGGGTTCCTTGGGAAGAAGCATATACATCCTATGATGTTCGAGTCGGGCTTATATGTCGTTGCGACCCCAATCGGCAACCTTGCAGATATGTCACAAAGGGCAATCGACCTCTTGAAAGCCGCAGAAATTGTGGCTGTTGAGGATAGCCGCGTGACAGGCAAGTTGCTGCATCACCTTGGCATCAAAAAGAAAATGCGTCGCTACAACGACCATAGTAATGAGGGAGATCGAGAGTCCTTGGTAGCGACAGCACGCAGTGCTGTGGTCGCATTGGTGTCAGATGCCGGAACGCCTTTGATTTCCGACCCCGGATACAAGCTGGTACGCTCCGCACGTGAGGCTGGCGTGCCGGTGTTCACAATACCCGGAGCAAGTGCCGTCACCGCCGCATTGTCTATCTGTGGGCTTCCAACGGACCGATTTCTTTTTGCTGGATTTTTGCCCAATAAAGCTAAGGCACGCACGGCAACCCTAATGGAGCTGGGGCAGGTTAAGGCCACCTTGGTGTTTTATGAAGCTGGCCCGCGCTTGGCGGCAAGTTTGGCCGCTATCGCTGACACCTATGGAGACCGCGAAGTCGCCGTAGCGCGTGAGCTGACCAAAAAGTTTGAAGAGGTCGTGACAGGGACTGCGGCGGAACTGGCGGCGCGTTATGCGGAGCATGAACCAAAGGGTGAGATCGTGTTGATTGTCGGTCCGCCTGCGGGTGAAGTTGCCACTGAAACGGGCGACGTGGATGCGGCCCTTAAGGAGGCGCTGGAGACCATGTCGGCAGCGAAGGCAGCAGGCGCGATTGCCAAGCGCTTTGGCCTCGAACGTGGCGAAGTTTATGCGCGCGCTACGGAATTGAAGACAAAATGAGCCGTCTTGCCGCCGAAAAGCGCGGACGGCGCGGTGAGGCGATTGCGGCATGGTTCCTGCGCCTCAAAGGATGGCGCATCGTCGGTGAACGCGTGAAAACGCCGCGTGGCGAAGTCGACCTGATCGCTCGGCGAGGCAAAAGCATCGCTTTTGTAGAAGTAAAGGCGCGGACGAAGACCGTTGACCTTGCCACCGCAATTGATGCGACACGGTTACGCCGCGTGGCAGCCGCGGCAGAAATTCTGCTGCCCAAATATGGCAAAGAGTGTGAAAATATGCAGATTGACGTGATTATGGTTGCGCCATGGCGCTGGCCCAATCATTTGCCAAATGTCTGGCACGGATAGGAACTCGCGAATGGCAATCAAAATGGCGGTCCAGATGGACCCGATGGACGGCATCAACATCAACGGCGATTCCAGCTTTGCGCTGATGCTTGCCGGGCAGGCCCGGGGTTATGACATCTGGCACTATGATGTTGGCTCGCTGACGCTTGACGCCAATGACCGGCTGACGGCCTGGGCGCACCCGGTCCATGATGTGCAGCGCGTTGAAGGCGCACATTATCGTTTTGGCGAACTTAATAAGATAGACTTGGGCTCTGACATCGACGTAGTGCTGATGCGCCAAGACCCGCCCTTTCATGTCGGCTATACCACGGCGACGCACCTGCTTGAACGTATTGAGCATGAAACATTGGTGGTCAACAACCCTGCCAGCGTCCGCAATGCGCCGGAAAAGGTAATGGTCCTCGATTACAGGCAATATATGCCGCCGACGATCATCACGCGCTCCGCCGACGAAGTACGCGATTTTCAGAAACAGCATGGCGCAGTGGTCGTAAAGCCATTACACGGCAATGGCGGTAAAGCCATTTTCCGTATTGAGGCAGACGGCAGCAATCTAGGTGCATTGTTTGAGGTGTTCAACAACACCTGGCCCGAACCGCATATGGTGCAGCCTTTCCTCCCAGACGTCGCCAAGGGCGACAAACGTATCGTCATGATCGATGGTGAAGTCACCGGCGCAATCAACCGCCGTCCAGGCGAAGGCGAGTTCCGGTCCAACCTCGCGGTAGGTGGCAGCGCAGAGTCCACAGAGCTGACGCCACGCGAACTGGAAATCTGCGCCGCAATGGGTCCACGGCTCAAAGAGCTTGGCCTGATATTCGTCGGCATCGACGTCATTGGCGGTCAATGGCTGACCGAAATTAACGTGACGTCGCCAACGGGAATTGTCGCAATCGACCGGTTCAACGGCACAGACACCCCATCGCGCATTCTCGACGCGATCCAACGCAGATTATCAGAGGATTATTGATGGAAGACTGGATTATCCGCTTTGTCGAATGGGGCCATTATTGGGGCGTCGCGTTGCTGATGCTGCTGGAAACAATCTTCCCGCCAATACCGTCTGAAATCATCATGACCGTGGCTGGTGTCTCTTCCGCGCGGGGGAACATGAACCTTGCAGGGACTATTGCGGCAGGTACAGCAGGCGCGATGCTTGGCAATTGGGTTTGGTATTGGGTCGCCACCAAATTCGGTGAGGCGCGAATGCATATCTTCATCGACCGCTACAGCCGTTGGTTGACACTGGATTGGGACGAGGTTGAACGCGGCCAGAGCCTGTTTCGCAAGCATGGCTCCATCATCGTCTTGGTTGCGCGCATGTTGCCCACATTGCGGTCGCTGATTTCGATACCGGCTGGTTTGTTTGGTATGACATTTCGGCGCTTTGTAATATTTTCGACGATTGGAACCGCCGGGTGGACGGCTGCATTGGCCTGCGCCGGGTATTTTTTAGGGTCGCAGTTCGACGACGTCGAAAAATGGCTCGGGCCTGTATCGACTCTGGTCATCGCTGCTATCGTCGTGACATATGTTTGGCGGCTCGTGAGATGGAAGGCTAAGCCTGCATCTAAGCCCTTGGATGTGCGTTCTGATACTCATCCAGAAGCATAGCGGTGTCGACAGCGGTGTAGACCTGAGTCGACGACAGGCTCGCGTGGCCCAATAACTCTTGAAGGCTGCGCAAGTCCGCTCCGCCCGCTAGCAAGTGCGTGGCAAAGCTGTGGCGCAGGGCGTGGGGGGTGGTACTGTCTGACAAACCCAATCGCGTGCGCGCGCCCTGAACCGCGCGGCGCACGAGTGCAGGCGACAATGGTCCGCCTCTTGCGCCGCGAAAGAGCGGCTGGTCCGTGCTGACAGCGTAAGGGCACAATGCCAGATATTCCTGAATGGCGGTCCGGACTTGCTCTAGTAACGGCACGATGCGCGTCTTGTTGCGCTTGCCGGTCACCCGCAACGTGCTGCCAAGCGGCAAGATGTCGCCCATTAGGCCAGTCGCTTCGCTCACGCGCAAGCCGCTACCATAGAGCAACAGCAGCAACGCCCAGTCGCGCGCACCGACCCAGCCGTCTTTAGCATTGTCCGACACGTCATCCGCGAGTGCCAGAACATCATCAGGGTTAACAGGGCGCGGCAGGCTGCGCTGCACGCGCGGGCCCTTCATGACCGGCAGGGTAACATCGTCACCCAAAGCAAAGCGCAGGAAGTGTCGCGTGGCGGACAACTCGCGCGCGGTGGATCGGTTGGTGAGGCCATCACCGCGCCGGTCGGCCAGGAACGCCCGCATATCTCCAGACGTAATCTTGCGCAGCGTTTCGCGGTCGACCTCCGTGCCCCAATGGGAACCAAGAAATCCGGCTAACCGATCCGCCGTTGCGTGATATGCGCGCACGCTATGCTTCGACATCCGGCGGTTGTCGGTCAGGAACGCTAGATATTCGGCAAGCAAGGACGGCATGTGGGTTCGCGACCTTATCTATCAGGAGATGGCATCCGCCTCAATATTTACTATCTGCGGCAAGATGGCGTCCAGCAACGGCATGCCCTGTGGCGTTATCGTTACATGGTCGCCATCGGCATCAAGGGTGATCAGTCCAAGCTGCGCAATCTTTTCGACAGCGGTGATGTCAAGCAGGTCCTTCGCGGCGATTGCTGTCCGCTCCGATAATCGGACTAGGCTTATACCCTCGGCGAGGCGAAGTCCCATTAACAGGCTCTCGGTGGCCCGACTTGCGGCATCGAGTTGGTCCTCGCTAGCCATGCCATGCGCGTTACGCGCCACGGCTGACAGAAAATTCTCTGGCTTTTTATGACGTTGCGTTGCGATGTTGAGACGACGTCCATGAGCGCCGGGACCAATGCCGATATAATCATCATAACGCCAATAGCTTAGATTGTGGCGGCTTTCGCTGCCAGAGCGCGCATGGTTGCTGATTTCATAGGCCGGGATACCAGCGGCGAACGTTATGTGTCCGGTCAATTCATACAGAGTCGCGGCATCATCATTATCGGCGGGAACGAACTGACCAGTGCGCACTAAAGTCTCGAACCTCGTACCTGCCTCAATAGTAAGCTGATATAGCGACATATGGTCTGTGCCAAATGATAGGGCGCGTTGGAGCTCGGCCTCCCATTGGTTGGCCGTCTGATCAGGTCGTGCGTAAATCAGGTCGATGTTGACCCTGCCGAAATGCCGTTGGGCAATTGTGAGGGCATTAAGGCTTTCAACCACCGAATGCGCGCGCCCAAGAAATCCAAGAGCGTCATCATCCAAGGACTGAAGCCCAAGCGACACGCGGTTGACGCCCGCCGCTGCAAGGTCTGCGAAGCGCGCGGCCTCGACCGAGGAGGGGTTTGCCTCCAAGGTGATTTCGATATCGTTGGCAAAGCCCCAATATTGTTCGGCGGCTTCAATCAGTGCAGCAACCGTGGACGGTGGCATAAGCGACGGCGTGCCACCGCCAAAAAAGATCGACGTCAGCTTACGGCCCGGCGTCAGCGCTGCCTCATACGCCATATCCGCCAGCAACGCCGCGCACCAGGAGGCTTGGTCTACCGTTTCGCGGACATGGCTGTTGAAATCACAATATGGGCATTTCGAAACGCAAAATGGCCAGTGGATGTAAAGGGCAAGGGGGCTGGGCAACAGATTTCCTGACCTGCCCGCGATCAAGAGAATACTGCCGCCACCAACTTGCGGAACGCGTCGGCCCGGTGGCTCATGGCATGTTTCTCTTCGGGATTAAGCTCGGCAAACGTTTCGCTTCGTCCCTCAGGCACGAACACAGGGTCATAGCCAAAGCCCAGCGTCCCGCGTGGCGGCCAGGTAAGGCTGCCTTGCACGCGGCCTTCGAAGACCTCATGATGTCCATCAGGCCATGCAACCGCGAGCGTACAAATGAAAAACGCGCTTCGGTCAGTGCCGGGACCAAGCTCGGCCAGCTTACCCTCAACCTTGCCCATCGCCATGTACCAGTCGCGACCTGGCCCGCCTTCGAACGGCTGCGTTTCCGCCCAATCGGCCGTGTAGACCCCTGGCGCGCCACCCAAGACCTTAACACACAGGCCGCTGTCGTCAGCCAACGCGGGGAGGCCCGCCCCTTGCGCGGAGGCATGAGCCTTAAGCAATGCGTTCTCGGCAAAGCTGGTGCCGGTTTCTTCAGGCTCAGGCAGACCCAGTTCGCCAGCGGACACGGGTTCGATGCCAAAAGGTGCAAGCAAGGCGCGAATTTCGCGCACCTTGCCTGCGTTATGGCTGGCGATCACCAACTTACCCGGTTCGAGTTTACGGTGAGTCATAAACGTCTACTTACCTAACCGCTTCAGCCTGAACCGCGAAAATCCGGTCGGTTCCCATGCGTGCCAACCGAAGCAGACGCAGCAAACCTTCCTCATCATATGTTGCGCCTTCAGCCGTAGCTTGAACTTCGGCGATCTGGCCGCCTTCCGTCAAAACAAAATTTGCATCGGCATCGGCATCGGAATCTTCGATATAATCAAGGTCGAGAACGGGTGTGCCCTTGAAGATTCCGCAGCTCACGGCAGCAACACGACCGCTAATCGGGTCTTCCTTGATTGCGCCAGACGCAAGCAGGCCATCAACCGCAAGGCGCAACGCTACCCAAGCGCCGGAAATCGCAGCTGTGCGGGTGCCGCCATCGGCCTGCAAGACGTCGCAGTCGACGGTGATCTGATGTTCGCCAAGTTTCTTGAGATCAACTATGGAGCGTAAGGAACGGCCAATTAGTCTTTGAATTTCCTGAGTCCGTCCGGACTGCTTGCCTTTTGCCGCTTCGCGTTGGCTGCGGGTGTGGGTAGCGCGGGGCAGCATCGAATATTCTGCCGTGACCCAGCCTTCACCCTTGCCGCGCAACCAAGGTGGAAGGCGGTCTTCGATGCTGGCGGTCACCAGCACGCGAGTATCACCGAAACCGATGAGGCAACTGCCTTCGGCATGTTTAGTGAAATGGGTTTCTATCGAAATGGCGCGCATTTCGTCTGGCGCACGGCCGGATGGACGCATGATGTTCTCCTGATAACGGGTTGATCGCTGCAATAGCCTGCCCCGCTTGCTTTGCAAGCGCGCGGTGCGCTACATTGCGACTTGTGAGCCAGACCCCCATCAATGAACTGAACGATCGCACGCGGATCATTTTCCGGATGGTAGTTGAAAGCTATCTGGACAATGGCGCGCCTGTGGGTTCGCGGACAATCTCTAAATTTGCCGGCCTGAACCTTTCGCCTGCCTCGATCCGCAATGTTATGCAGGATTTGGAGGAGGCGGGATATCTCGCCTCACCGCACACCAGCGCTGGCCGCGTGCCGACTGAGAGCGGTCTGCGCCTGTTTGTTGACGGCATGATGCAATCAGCAGAACCCTCCGCCGAAGAACAGCGCGCGATTGAATCACAGATCAGTGGCGATGGCCCAATTGAAGAGGCGCTGGCGGCAGCGACATCCGTTCTATCAGGGCTATCTGCCTGCGCCGGTATCGTCCTGGTGCCAAAGCGTGACGCCGTCCTGAAGGCATTCAGCTTTGCACGCCTTTCGTCGACACAAGTGCTCGCGATCATGGTGGGTTCGGATAACAGCGTGGAAAACCGGCTTGTTTCGATTGACCCGGCTATCAGCGAGTCCATGCTCGTAGAGGCAGCGAATTACATCTCGTTCCGGCTATCGGGGCTGACCCTGTCTGAAGCTCTGGTGCGGCTCGACCACGAGATTCGTGCCGAGAAAGCAGAGCTTGATGCCGCAAGCCAGAAGCTCGTTCGGGATGGCCTCGCAATTTGGTCGCTGGATGCGAATGACAGGCCAGTGCTCATCGTGCGCGGACAGTCGAACCTGATTGACGATGCGGCAGCTGCAGACCTTGACCGCGTGCGGCAACTGCTGGATGAACTGGAAAGCAAAGAGGAAATTGCAAGGCTGGTCGACAGTGCGCGGGAGGCGCAATCGACGCGTATATTCATTGGTTCGGAAAATAATCTTTTCTCATTATCTGGATCATCTGTCATCGCCGCCCCTTATCGTGAGGCGGGTGGTAAGGTGGTCGGCGTTGTTGGCGTGATTGGTCCGACACGGCTGAATTACGCGCGTATTGTTCCTATGGTGGACTTTACCGCGCAAGCGCTCAGCCGTTTAATTAAGTGACTGGCCGCTTGATGAAATAGAATTGCTTTCTATATGCGGTCAGCAACAAACGACCTCAGTGTCGCAACGTAAATGGGTTAATCAGGTTTATGACAGACAAGAAATCATCGGCTTCCGATACCGCAGTAGAACAGGAACTTGAAGGCGTGCCAGAGCATATGATGGATGATACGCCAGAGGCGACCGACGCTGCCGACGCCAAGCTTGCGGCGCTTGAAGAAGAACTTGCCGCTGCCAAGCAGGAAGTTTTGTACGCGCAGGCCGAAACGCAAAATGTGCGCCGCCGTATGGAGAAAGAAGCGCAGGACGCACGAGCTTATGCCGCAACAGGCTTTGCCCGCGATGTGTTGTCGGTGTCCGACAATCTGTCACGCGCGCTGGAAGCAATCCCGGCCGAAATGCGTGAGAGCGAAGCGATGAAGCCGCTGGTCATTGGTTTGGAAGCCACTGGCAGGGAGTTGGAAAGCGTGTTTGCGAAAAACGGCATTACCCGCATCGCCGCCATGGGCATGCCGCTTGATCCAAACCAGCATCAGGCGATGGTCGAAATTCCAAGCACCGATGCCGAACCTGGCACAATCATCGCCGAAATGCAGGCCGGGTACATGATCAAGGACCGGCTTTTGCGGCCTGCTTTGGTTGGGGTGGCGAAGGCAGCGGAGTAACCTGCGCGCACTCTAACATAGCCGTCATTCCCGCGCAGGTGGAATGATAAAGTTCGGGGGTAGTTTCGACGGCGCGTCTCCGCTATCCAGCGCCACCCATGACCACAGCGGCAATCCCGATGGACCGTCAGTCCCCTTGGCGCGACGAGCTTCGTGCAACCTTATCGCTTGCGTGGCCGCTGATTCTGACCAACCTGTCGATGTCATTGATTGGCGCGACGGATGTGGTGATGGTGGGTTGGCTTGGGCCAACGGAGTTGGCCGCGGCATCGCTTGGGTTTAACCTGTGTATGACCGCGGCGATTTTCTGCATGGGTTTGGTGACCGCGACTGCGCCGATGATGGCGAGCGAGCGCGGTGCTAAGGCGCATTCGGTGCGCGATATCCGCCGCACATTCCGGCAGGGGCTTTGGGTGGCGGTCGCGATCATGATCCCGATCTGGCTGGTCCTGTGGCAAACCGAAGCTGTCCTGCTCGCACTTGGCCAGCAAGCCGAGCTTGCGTCCAAGGCAGAAAGCTACGTTCGGGCCTATATGTGGTCGATTCTGCCTTTTCTGTGGTTAATTATCGCGCGGAATTTTCTGTCTGCTCTCGAGCAACCCATGTGGTCTCTGGTCATTGGAATACTGGGTGTCTTCGCCAACGCCGCGTTTAACTATGTCCTCATTTTCGGCAAGCTTGGCGTGCCGGCATTGGGGCTGGTGGGCGCAGGCATTGGCAGCATTCTCGCCAATAGTTTCATGTTTTTGGGCATGGTGGCGGTAATCACTTATCATCCCAAGTTCCGGCGCTATCATCTATTTGGGCGCTGGTGGCGCAGCGACTGGCCTCGTTTTCGAGCGTTATGGAAACTTGGCCTGCCAATTGGCGTAACGATGGGCCTTGAAGGCGGAGTCTTTGGCGTTGCGGTCATGCTGATGGGCCTGATTGATACCGCCTCGGTCGCGGCGCATGCAATTGCGCTCCAAGTTGCGAGCGTTACCTTCATGGTCCCACTTGGCCTCGCGCAGGCAGCTACCGTTCGCGTTGGGATAGGTTACGGCAGGCGTGATTTGCAGATGATCCGGCGTGCGGGTTGGACCAGCTTTGTCATGGGCACCGGGTTCATGGCGACCATGGCCGTGGTGATGTGGACTTCGCCGGAATGGCTGATTTCAATGTTCATTGACAGGGACGCTTCAATTAACGCTGAAGTTGTTCAGCTTGCTATCAGCTTCCTTGCGATTGCCGCGCTATTCCAGATTGTCGATGGAGCGCAAGTCGTCGGCGCTGGAATGCTGCGCGGATTGCACGACACGACTATGCCCATGCTGTTCGCCGCCTTTGGTTATTGGGTGGTAGGCATTGGCGTTGGGGCGTGGCTAGCCTTTTGGCAGGGGTGGAACGGTGTAGGCATTTGGGTTGGCCTGGCGACCGGGCTTGGCATTGTTGCCGTCCTGATGCTGGTGCGCTGGTCAATGCGGGCTCGTCTTGGCCTGCTGCCATTAGAAAGGTAAAACGCCGTCATATTGCGAAAGCGGCGGCGCGCCTGCGACTTTCGCCCCGTTACGCAAAAGGAAGATATGGCGAACGATCTCGGCTTGCTGCTCAAGCCCGTATTGGTCGAGTTTCCATCCGGGTTTCAGGCTGTAGTCATATCGGCAAAACGGGTGCCGACGCAGTGGCAGGAAAATGCCCTTTTGGTGCTGCCACACATGCACGAGTTCATGGATGAACAGGCCTTGTAATTTCAGGTCACGATCGCAGAAGTCATCGCAGAACAGATTGCCTTTGGGGTGAAACCACAAATGGCCATTGGGTGCCATTGTGACGCGGCGCGGCTGAAGCCACCAATATTTACGGTTATGTATCCGGATACTGTGGTAATCGAGCGCCGATCCAAAGACCGACTCTGCCAATGCCCGTTCGCGCACTGTTAAAGGCCTGCCGGATTTATGTGGGCCGAACATTCATGTGCCCCACTTGCTTATGTCGTCGTTGGTCATCCTGAAACAATTTGTACTCTGCATGCCCAATGTCGGGGATAACGGAAAGTGGTGGAACATCGTAACGGAAATATTGCGAAGCATCTGTTACCCATCAATTGCCTTTTTCTCGTCGGGATCGCTGCCGTCGACTTCCTGAACACGCGCTTTCACGAGAATGCGGACATTGTTTGAAAACAGAAACTCGGTTTCAATTTCGCCCAATCTGCGTGGAATGAGGTTTACGCCCCACATCATGACATGCTTACCGCCTTTTTTGAAGGCAACTGTTTCGCCGGATGGGATGAGCACGCGACCCATCGGTGCCATGGTCACCGCGCCAGTCTTTTCGTCAACCGTTACGTCATGCATTTCCGTGCGGACTGCAGACGGCGAACTTACACGAAGCAAATATACATCTTCTGGCCCGCCATATACGTTGAAATGAAAGGCCGACGGATTGCTGTCGACTGGCGACAATGTAAGCACGGCCTCCTTTACTTTTAACTGCGGGGTTGGACCGCATGAACCCAGCAACAAGGCTGTCGCGGTGGCGCATAATGTGAATATCCGTCGGTTCATATTGCCCTCATCTTGTTGTCAGGTTTGTCCAGCATCGGGACTGTCCTATACAGAATTTCTACTTACTTTTTGCCTATCTAGATGTGCCGAAGTCTTGTGCCAAGAGAATTGGCACCTATATCGCCGCTACAACGTCACGTTGCGGAGACACCAGTGCCTGATAGGGCTGGTACGTAATGAGACAGGGTGAAGTTCAATTTTAAAATTTCGGGGTAAGTTTTTATGGCTAAAGTTATTGGTATCGACTTGGGCACGACAAACAGCTGCGTTGCGGTAATGGACGGCGGCAAGCCCAAGGTCATCGAAAATGCGGAAGGCGCGCGTACAACGCCCTCGATCGTGGCATTTGCCAAAGACGGCGAGCGGCTGATCGGACAACCTGCAAAGCGTCAGGCTGTCACCAATCCAGAAAGCACGATCTTCGCGGTGAAGCGCCTTATTGGCCGCCGCTTCGATGATCCGATCACCAAGAAGGATACCGAACTTGTTCCTTATGACATCGTCAAGGGCAAGAATGGCGATGCTTGGGTTAAGGCCGGTGGCGAAGATTATTCGCCGTCGCAGATTTCGGCATTTATTCTTCAGAAGATGAAGGAAACGGCTGAGGCCTATCTTGGCGAGACGGTAACCCAGGCGGTTATCACCGTGCCTGCGTATTTCAACGACGCGCAACGTCAGGCAACGAAAGACGCCGGCCAGATTGCCGGTCTGGAAGTGCTGCGTATCATTAACGAGCCGACTGCTGCGGCTTTGGCTTATGGCCTGGACAAGGACGAAAACAAAACCATCGCGGTCTATGACCTTGGTGGCGGTACGTTCGATATCTCGATTCTTGAGGTCGGCGACGGCGTTTTCGAAGTGAAATCGACCAATGGCGACACATTCCTTGGCGGCGAAGATTTCGATAGCAAGCTGGTGGAGTATCTCGCGGCGGACTTCCAGAAGGCCGAAGGCATTGACCTCACCAAGGACAAGCTTGCACTTCAGCGTCTGAAAGAATCAGCCGAAAAGGCAAAGATTGAATTGTCCTCGGCGCAGACGACCGAAGTCAACCTGCCGTTCATCACGGCTGACCAAAATGGTCCCAAGCATTTGGTGAAAACAATTACGCGTGCAGACCTTGAGAAGCTGGTCGAAGACCTTATCAAGCGCACGCTTGAGCCATGCAAAAAGGCGATTGCCGATGCGGGTATTAAAGCCGACGCGATTGACGAAGTCGTGATGGTCGGCGGTATGACCCGTATGCCAAAGGTGCGCGAAGTTGTTAAAACCTTCTTTGGCAAGGAACCGCATACCGGCGTGAACCCGGACGAAGTTGTTGCGATGGGTGCAGCTATTCAGGCTGGCGTATTGCAAGGCGACGTTAAGGATGTGCTGTTGCTCGACGTGACACCGCTCTCGCTCGGTATCGAGACGCTCGGTGGTGTGTTCACACGCATGATCGACCGTAACACGACGATCCCGACGAAGAAGAGTCAGGTCTATTCGACCGCCGAAGACAACCAGAACGCCGTTACCATTCGCGTGTTCCAAGGCGAACGTGAAATGGCTGCAGACAATAAGTTGCTCGGCAATTTTGATCTTGTGGGCATCCCGCCAGCGCCGCGCGGTGTGCCGCAGGTTGAAGTGACGTTCGACATCGATGCCAATGGCCTTGTCAGCGTGACCGCGAAGGACAAGGGCACGGGCAAGGAACAGCAGATCAAGATTCAGGCATCGGGCGGTTTGTCCGATGCAGATATTGACCAGATGGTCCGCGATGCCGAGGCGTTTGCCGAGGAAGACAAGAAGCGGCGTGAAGCGGCTGAGGCAAAAAACAATGCGGAAAGTCTTGTCCATACCACAGAGAAGCAGCTTGAAGAGCATGGCAGCAAAATTGATGCAGCCTTGAAGGTCGAAATCGAGGCGGCTGTGGCTGAAACGAAGACTGCCATCGAAGGTGGCGATTCAGAAGCGATGAAGGAAAAGGCAACTGCCTTGGCCCAGGTCGCCATGAAGCTTGGCGAAGCAATCTATAAGGAAGAGCAAGCCGCCGGAGCTTCGGCAGGTGCCGCATCGGAAGAGGCACCAGCAGATGACAATGTCGTTGATGCCGAATTTTCCGAAGTCGAAGACGACAAGAAAGACTGATGTTGAATATTTCCGACCGTCGCCACCGAAACGCAGCGACGGTCGGGAAGACCGAGGATTAGTCAGTCATGAATCTCGACATTGATTATTATGAATTGTTAGAAGTCGAGCGGACAGCGGATGACAAAACGCTGAAATCCGCTTATCGACGGATCGCGATGGAATGCCATCCCGACCGCAACCCCGGCTGCGATAAATCCGAAGCCAAGTTCAAGGCGATTAGTCAGGCCTACGACGTTCTGAAAGATCCGCAAAAGCGTGCGGCCTATGACCGTTTTGGGAAGGCTGCATTTGAAAATGGCGGCATGGGTGGCGGCGGACAGGGCGGCGCAGGCTTTGGCGACTTTTCCGACATATTCGAAAGCTTTTTTGGCGATGCCTTTGGCGGACGCCAAAGAGGTCCCGCGCGTGGTGCCGACCTGCGCTATGACCTCGAAATTTCGCTTGATGAGGCTTTCCACGGCAAGGACGCCGAAATCACGATTGACGTCGCTACGGCGTGTGGCACGTGCGAAGGTACGGGCGCTACGCCCGGCTCCGGCAAACGCCGTTGCAACCTGTGCGCTGGCCACGGAAAAGTACGCGCGCAGCAGGGCTTCTTTGTGGTCGAACGCACTTGCCCCACCTGTCATGGTCGCGGTGAGGTGATTGAAGACCCATGCCGTGTTTGCGGAGGCGAAGGCCGGGTCGATGAACGCAAAACTATCGCGGTAAATATTCCACCCGGCGTCGACGAAGGCACGCGCATTCGTGTCGCGGGCAAAGGTGAAGCCGGGCCATATGGCGCAGCGGCTGGAGACCTTTATATCTTCATCCATCTTTCGCGGCATAAGGTGTTCGAACGTGACGGCACCACATTGTTCTGCCGTGTGCCCGTAAGTTTCACCACAGCGGCGCTGGGCGGCGAAATCCGCATTCCGGGCCTTGATGGCGCGGAACATATCATCATTGTTCCAGAGGGCATACAATCGGGCAAACAGCTTCGCCAACGCGGCGCTGGCATGCCCGTGCTTCAAGGGCGAGGACGCGGCGATATGGTTATCCAGATTGACGTGGAAACCCCTTCGAGGCTGTCTGCGCGGCAAAAGGAAATCCTGCGTGAGTTCCGCGAAACCGAAACCGGGGAGGAATGCCCGCAATCAACTGGCTTTTTCGACAAGCTGAAGGGGATCTGGGACGGCATAACCCCCTGAACGGGTCGCTTGCCAAGCAAGAATTTACATTTAATAACGCTGTCAGAAGGAGTTTCCTCATGCGTTATTTATTGGCTTCAGCTGCTCTCATTATTTCCGCTCCCGTTTTGGCCCAGCAGGATCTATCCAAAGTGGAAATCAAGGCTGAGCAGATCGCACCAGGCGTTGCGGTCTTGTTCGGCGCTGGTGGAAATATTGGCGTGTCTTATGGTGAAGACGGTACAGTCCTGATTGACGACCAATTTGCGCCACTGACGGGCAAAATTCAGGCGGCTGTTGCGGCGCTTGGCGCACAACCGGTGAAGTTTCTGGTCAACACCCATTGGCATTATGACCATACGGGCGGGAACGAAAACTTGGGTAAAGCGGGCGCCGTAATTATGGCGCACGACAATGTCCGCGTCCGTATGGCGGCTGGTCAAGGGAACCAGAAACCAAGTGCGAAGGCCGCGTTGCCGGTGGTCACTTATGCTGATGGTCTAAAACTGCATCTGAATGGCGAAGAGGTACGTGTCATTCACATGCCAGCAGGACACACCGATGGCGACTCGATTGTCCATTGGACCAAATCAAATGTTATCCACATGGGGGACCTTTTCTTCTTGCGGATGAGCTTCCCATTTGTGGACGCGAGCAGCGGCGGCCATGTGCGCGGCGTCATCTCCGCAGCCGATAAAGCGCTTGCGATTGCCGATGACCAGACGACGATTATCCCCGGTCATGGCGAAGTCGCAACGAAAGCGGACTTGCAGCAATATCGGGATATGATTGCACAGATTGTTGCCAAGGTTGAAGCCAGTATCAAGGCAGGCAAAACGCTTGAGCAGGTAAAAGCTGAGCGGCCAGCCGACGGCTATGGCGTGAAAGCAGACGGTTTCATCACCGCCGACCGCTTTGTTGAAACCGTTTATAATATGGTGAAGTAACCGGTCAGATGTCGATCTGATCCACCTCGGTTCGTAAGGAGTTTATGAGGGGTTGGATGTGTGAAAGCCTGTCCTGCTCCTCATCCAGAATGGCATGGAAAACGAGCCGCTTATATGTCTGCACCCTGCTTGAGTCGAACGCATGCCCAGACGGCAATGATGATACCAAAATGTCGATGAGCCGCTCCGCCCCGTGCAAGCGTCCCCATAAATAGTCATTCTCCCTATAGGATCGGCTAAAAAACGCCCCGAAATTGTTGAACTCTATACCCTTTAGGGTCGCTGTTGCGCCACCTTTACGGATAGAGGTGCAATCCTCCGGTGAAATGCGGTCTACCTTGACCGGGTCGAATTCGTCGAAGCCCTCGTCCTGCAACAAAGGAAGGGTCGCGATATCATAAAGTGCATACCCCAGATATCCGAGCAGCATGATCCGGCGCGCCTCGACGGGAAGCGTGAGCAAAGCCTCGCACAGGATTTTATCAACCCGTGCGTCCGTGCGGACAAGATCACGTTGCAGGGCCAAATGGTCCATTAAACCGGCTGGATTGGTAACTCCTGTTTGTGCGGCCAAGGCAAAGTCGATGCCCAGAAATTCAGCGGTTTCCAGATCAAGGAATAAAGCAAGGCAGCGGTAAATTGCATCGCGCATTTTGGCGATGTCTTCGCCGGGCACATCAATGACATGCTCCACCTCCTCGGTCAGATGTCTGGCAAGAAAGCGAAGGCGTCTTATACGGAACCGCAGGTCATGAGCCCGGAAAAAGGCGATGGCCTTTCGCGTTGTCTGCTTCCCGCTGTCATGTGGCAGATTATCCAGGCCGCGAACCCTGATTTCGGCCCACAGCGCATTGCGGAGATGGCGGAAAAATTCGCTTGATGCATCGGGCATGCTGCGACGCGCGGTTGCGATTATGTCATCAACGACGCCTGCAATTTTCAGATGGCTATACGCACGGTAACTGAAACCCGCTGCGATAATTGCTTTCTCCTGTGCGGATTGCCGCCATTTTTGCATGCGAGCGGCTGTTGGCTGGGTTAAAAACCAAGTCTTGCCAAGCAATGTCTCAACGGTGCTTTCAACTTCATTACGCAAGCTATCGATGACCCGCTGCATTCGTTCAATCCGTTCGGAACGGCCGGTGATTTTTTCCAGACTGTCACGGATAGGCTGCTCGCGTGGTATGTTTGAAGTCGCACCCAATATCGTGGCGAAAAACCCAGGGGGCTTTCGCGGAGTATCGGCGCTGCCATCAGCATTGCGACGGCCGAAGCGGAAACTGGGGCGGCCGGGCTTCGGATCGATATATACGAAGCGCCGGTCTACTTCGCGCCTTGCCGGGCGGTTACGCAATGCTGCAATCGCCTGGTTAAAGGGCGCATTGGCCAAAACAGAGCCGTCGATCAACATCGTGTCCTCTGCTGCGTTGGCGGCGAATTGCTGCGGCAATATGCGTTTTAAAAAGGCACTGCGGCCAGACCACGATACGTTTTCGCGTGCAAGCAAACGGTCAAGTTCGCGCACGGAAAAGGGCGGAAACGCACCGGGAAAGCTCGCTGTTGCCCGCGCTGCAAATATGAGTTCTGGAATGTCCGCAAGTCCTGTCCGGCCCCGCGTCGAAAAATCTACTGTGATTCGGTGTTCTGACTCAGTCACTATTTCCGGGCTGTTCAGACGCAGGACCTGATCATGTCCGTTGAAATCCGTAACCGTGACAAACAAATCCAAAGGCTGGTTTGAAGGCAAAAGCAGCGGCCCCTTGGTGCTGGCCGCCATCGCGTTGAGCGCATCCAGTAGTAATTTGGAGAACACGTTGCCGCCGAAGGGCGGGGCGAACCATCGGGCCCGCACAAAGCGCGACAGCTTTGCCGCGACTTCCTCTTGCGCTTCCTTTGCCACCGTCCGTTCAACTGCCCCGCCGCGTCGCCGCAATATCATCCACGCAATCGGCGCCGCCCAGAATTTGGTAAAGCGGGACAGCGGCCTGGCATCCGGATCGAGCAGGACATCAACGTCCGCCATTTCAAGCCACATATCGGTCAATGGCTCAAGCGATTGCCCCGTAACGATTGCCTGCGACAGGAAAATTCCGTTGATTCCGCCCGCGCTTGATCCGGCGATGATGTCAGTCAATACCCGCAGTTTCACACCGCTCACACGGGACATTTCTGAAAGCAGATCGTGATAGACGATCTCGCTGCGTCTCAATGGAGGCAGACCGTCGTGATATGCGCGGCTGGCACGAACCATATGCCAAATTTCACGGGTGACGCCGTGCATATAGATGGCAAGGCTAACCCCGCCATAGCAAATAAGCGCCAGTCTGAGTTCTTTTTCGCGCATGATAAGGGTGTGGCATCAGGGAACGCCCTGCGCAAGCGCCGAAACTTTGCTATTATTTCTTGAGTTCTTGATTTGTTCTGATAGTCGTCGCCAATGGCAAAGGCAAAGCGCAGATATATATGTCAGGCATGCGGTTCCGAATCGAACCGATGGCAGGGACAGTGCGATGACTGTGGCGAATGGAACACATTGGCTGAGGAGGCGAGTGCAACAGTATTCGAGTTAAAGCATCATTTGCATTCGGGTGGCCGTGCGGTTGAGCTGTCGGGACTCAATACAGACATCAAACTCCCCGAACGCGCATCCACCGGCATTTCCGAATTTGACCGCGCGCTGGGTGGCGGGCTTGTGCCGGGGTCGGCGACCTTGCTGGGCGGAGATCCTGGAATTGGCAAATCCACATTGTTGTTGCAAGCTGCCGCTAATCTCGCGCGGCGCGGTCTCGCCGTTGCCTATATTTCGGGTGAAGAAGCGGTTGACCAGGTACGGCTGCGCGCACGTCGGCTCGGGCTTGGCGATGCACCCGTGCAACTCGCGGCTGCCACCTCAGTGCGCGATATTTTGACAACTATGGCACAAGGCGCCCCGCCGGCGTTGTTGGTAATTGATTCCATTCAAACGATGCACAGCGACCTGATTGAAGGCGCACCCGGCACCGTCAGTCAGGTGCGCGCGTCGGCGCAAGAGCTTATTCGCTTCGCCAAAGAACGCGGTACTGCTTTGATGCTGGTTGGTCATGTGACGAAAGACGGAACGATTGCCGGACCGCGCGTTCTTGAACACATGGTCGACACGGTATTGTCTTTTGAAGGCGAACGCAGTCATCAATACCGGATATTGCGGGCGTCCAAGAACCGGTTTGGCGGGACCGATGAAATCGGCGTTTTTGCCATGGTCGAAGAAGGGTTGACCGAGGTTGGTAACCCCAGCGCATTGTTCCTGACAGATCGGGCTGAGCAAGTGACGGGCGCGACAGTGTTCCCGGCGTTGGAAGGTACCCGCCCGGTACTCGTTGAGATCCAGGCGCTGACTGTCCGGCTATCTAGCGGCGCTACACCTCGCCGAGCGGTTGTGGGCTGGGACAGTGGAAGGCTGGCTATGATATTGGCGGTGCTTGAAGCCCGTTGCGGATTGAGTTTCTCAACGGCAGAAGTGTATCTCAACATTGCGGGCGGATATCGTATATCGGACCCCGCCGCGGATCTTGCAGTGGCAGCCGCACTGGTTTCGGCTTTGGCGGAACGGCCGTTGCCGTCCGATGCTGTGTTATTTGGCGAGGTGGCGTTATCCGGCGAAATCCGTCCCGTAGCACATGGCGCACTTCGGCTGAAGGAATCTGCGAAGCTGGGATTCAGCCGCGCTTTGGTTCCACCGTCGGTGAAAGGGCAGGCCGGTATTTCAACGCAAGAGTTCCGCACGCTTGCCAATCTCGTTGACCATATGCTGGGACGCCACTAAATCCACTCCGCACGGTCGCAAGGGCATCGGCATTAGACGTTCCACGCCGGTTACTAGCGACGCGTTTGGAAATTGGGGCAACAGGAACAGATGACCGCACTCGATATTATCGTCCTGTTTTTCCTCGGCAGCGGCGCCGTGTTCGGATTTTTGCGCGGTTTTGTACAAGAAGCTCTGTCGATGATCGCCTGGGTGCTGATTATCGTCGCTGTCCGTATGCTCCATGCCCCCGCAACGGCTGCATTGGCAGAAGCAGTCGGCTCTGACTCCGGGGCAGCGGTGCTGGCCTTTTTGGCGATCGTCATCGTCATTTACGCGCTGGGCAAATGGATTTCGAAATCAGTCGGAGCCAAGTCGCGCAAGTCCGTCCTTGGCCCCATTGACCGCGTACTTGGTTTTGGTTTCGGCATGCTCAAGGGCCTTATTATGGCAACTTTGTTATTCCTGTTGTTTGTGATGGGATATGATGTGGTTTACGGCGCGGATGAAGTTCGGCCTTTGTGGATGACAAGTTCGCGGACATATCCGCTGCTGAACGCTAGTGGTGATGCTATGTCCGAATTCGTACGCGAACAACCTCTTGCTGACGATCCTTTGCTCGAAACGGCAGATTGATGGATTCCACACTTTACAACCGGGACATATTGCGGTTGGCGACATCGCTCGTGGCGGATCACCGTATTGAAATTCCAGATGGCACCGCCGAAGTGCGGTCGCCATTGTGTGGTAGCCGGATTGCGGCGGATATCGTGACTGATGCCAATGGTCTCATTTCTCAGCTTGCACTGCGCGCCAATGCATGCGCGCTCGGTCAAGCCTCCGCCGCTATTTTGATGAACAATGCGGTGGGTCTGGGTGTTTCAGAGGTTGCAGAATTGCGCGATGGTGTTGCATCTGCGTTAAAGCGTGCGGGCGACATGCCGTCATGTTGGCCGGAGCTTGCCCTGTTGGCAGCTGCCTGCGATTTTCCGTCTCGCCATGCCGCGATATTGTTGCCTTATGACGCAGTTCTTGCGGCGGCCGAGCGCGCCAACGAAATAACCTGATGGAGGAAGCATCGCACCATTTGGTCGCTGATGTAATGTTGGGCGGGGTGGTGCTGCTTGGTGCTGCGCTCGTCGCGGTGCTGATTTTCCGGCGTCTGGGGCTTGGCGCTGTCCTTGGTTACCTGGTCGCCGGTATTGCCATTGGTCCTGATGGCCTGGCTCTGATTGATGCGCCTCAGACGATATTGGCCTATTCCGAGATCGGCATCATCCTGCTTCTGTTCCTTGTCGGGCTTGAACTGTCGCCCGGCAGGCTGTGGCTGTTGCGGCGTGATATCCTGCTTTTTGGGCCGTTACAGGTTATCTTGTGCGGGCTTGGCATGTTTGCTGTGGTCCATTTCGCCATGCCGAGCTTTAGCTGGCAGGCCGCGTTAGTCCTTGGCCTGCCCCTGGCATTGTCGTCGACGGCACAGGTGCTCCCTCTGCTCCAATCTCGCGGCCGGATGAAAACAGATTATGGCGAGAAAAGCTTCTCCATCCTGCTGTTTCAGGACATTTCCATAGTTCCTTTGCTGACTATCGTTGCTGCCCTGTCGCGCGCACCTGCCGAAGAAGGCGCGATAGAAGGATGGTATCTTGTTCTTTACGCTGCAGTGGCGATAGCCGGGCTGGTGTTGGCCGGCCGCTATCTGCTGTCGCCATTGTTGCGGCTGGTCGGCAAAATTTCGGAACGGGAATTGTTTATTGTCACTGGACTATTTACCGTTTGCGTTAGCGCCGCAGTGATGCAGGCGATTGGCGTGTCGCCGGCGCTAGGTGCCTTCGTCGCAGGGGTCATGCTGGCAGAATCGCCTTACCGACACGAGTTGGAGGCGGACATTGATCCGTTCCGTTCGATACTGCTTGGGTTATTTTTCCTTGCCGTGGGCATGTTGCTCGATGTTGATGTCATTTTGTCCCAACCCTTTTTCGTGGCGGGACTTGCAGTGGCGCTGGTCGCCGTAAAGACTGTCGTCATCTTCGCGCTTGGCCGGTTCTTTGGTCTCCAAAGCAAACAATCTATCATCATGGCTATGCTCTTAAGCCAAGGAGGCGAATTTGCGTTCGTATTGTTCGCAGCGGCGCAGCAGGCGTTGTTGATTGAGCCTGAGGCCGCAAGCCTGTTCGGTGCGGTTGTAACGTTGTCGATGGCGACAACGCCATTCCTCATGATCATCGCGGGCAAGCTTGCCGCGCGGAAGGGCCGGGAGGATGTGCAGCTTGATGACCCTGAGCTGGCATCTCAAGCCAATGTCATCATCGTCGGGCATGGTCGTTTCGGGCAGCAGGTATCACAAATCATGCAAGCCGCCGGGCTTTCAGTGACGTTGATTGACATCAACCCGCAGACCATCGATCGCAGTGGCGACTTTGGCTTCAAGGTATTTTACGGCGACGGCACGCGCGTTGACTTGCTGAAGCGCGCAGGGGGGGAAGACGCTCAGGCAATCTTCTTCTGCATTGATGACAGGTATATGACCGCAGAATCACTGATGCCTGTACGCCAGACATTTCCGCGCACTAAGCTGTTTGTGCGTGCATTCGACCGGCAGCAGGCTCTTTTGCTGATGACAGACGACGGCATTAGCATCATGCGGGAAGTGTTTGAATCCTCCATCCGCATGTCCGCCGATGCGCTCAAATATTTCGGCACCGAACGGGAAGCCATTCATAACATCATAGAGGAATTCCGGCGGCGTGACCGCGATCGGCTGAAAGCGCAATTCGCGAGTGGCGATATGCACGCCGGAACACGGCACAGTTTTGGCGGCGATGATTCGGATGACTTCCTAATTGCTCAGGATTGAGCTTCGCTATCGAGGAATGCGGCGACATCCTCGAGTAGTACATTCTTTGACAAGAATGTCTGGCCAATACCCTTTGCCAGCAGGAAGGGAAGCGTGCCTCCGCTCATTTTTTTATCATGTCGCATATGATTAACCAAAGTGGCGCCGTTGGCGGAAACGCCGGCATCCGATAGCGTCGTTGGCAGACCAGCGCGCCGCAACAGCGCCTCGACCCGAATGGCGTCGCCCGTGGGACAAAGGCCTAGACGGACCGAATACCGAAACGCCAGCGCCATCCCTGCGGCAACTGCCTCGCCATGAAATAGTCGATCCGAAAATCCAGTGTCCGCCTCCAAAGCATGGCCGAAAGTGTGCCCCAAATTAAGCAAGGCACGCGTACCGTTTCGCTCGGTCTCGTCGGCTGCGACCACCCGCGCCTTGGATTGCACAGACCGGATGATCGCTTGCGCGCGCACAACAGGGTCACCCGCAAAAAAGCTGTCGAGATTGTCGTCGCAGTAATTAAAGAAATCGGCGTCGTCGATAAGGCCATATTTCACCACTTCTGCAAAACCGGCCGCGAGCTGGCGGGTGGGTAATGTCTGTAACAGGTCAGGATCGATAAGCACCAACGCCGGTTGATGGAAAGCACCGACCAGATTTTTGCCAGCCGCACTGTTGATGGCAGTCTTGCCACCTACACTGCTGTCCACTTGAGCAAGCAAAGTCGTCGGAATTTGCACAAAGGCACATCCGCGCTTGATTATATGGGCAGCGAAGCCTGTGATGTCGCCCACCACGCCGCCGCCAAGCGCGATTATATGGTCGCTGCGCTCAACATGATGTGCAAGCAGCCAATCTGTGAGCTGTTCCAATTGCATCCAACTTTTACCAGCTTCGCCCGCTGGCAGTGTGAAGGTGGCACATGAAACGCCCGCCATGCGCAGTGCAGCTTCAAACTTTGGCAGAACGGCGGCAGCGACATTTTTGTCGGTCACAACCAGCAGTCGACCGTCACGAGCATAAGATGGAAGAATATTGCCGACGTTGTTCAGCAAGCCAGCTTGTACGTGAATTTCATAGGGCGTGTTGGACAGTTCAACAGATATCACGGTCATGCGGCGAGGGCCTTTAAGATGTTTTCGACGGTCCGGACATGCGGCGACGTATCGCTGCGGACATGGAAGTTCGCGGCGGCATAAAGCGGGTTTCGGATCTTGCCAAGTTCGGTCAGAACTTCGACCGGGTCTTTGCCTTTCAACAACGGGCGATGGTTTCGCCGGGATACACGGTCCGCCAGCACATGCACATCCGCATCAAGCCAGATGGACGTTGCCCGTTCCAATATCAGCGCGCGCGTTACCGGGTTGACGAATGCACCCCCGCCTGTCGCAATGACTTTGGGTTCGCCGTCGATGAGTCTTGCAATAACCCTCCGTTCCCCATCACGAAAATATTCCTCGCCAAATTTATCGAATATCTCAGCAATCGATAGCCCTGCTGCCTTTTCAATTTCGTCATCCGCGTCGACAAATGCTGTACCGAGTCGGGTCGCAAGGCGTTTGCCGATGCTGGTTTTGCCAACACCCATCATGCCGACAAGCACAACCGGCTGCGTGATGACTAAGTCGAGTTGTTTGTCCTGCTTTTGGTTTTGTGGTTCTTGATGTAGCGCCATTGTGCCGTAGCTATATATCGGCTTAGCTTAAGCCGAAAGCAGTTTGCTGCGTTATAAATTTGCGCTGTAACAGCAGCCGGTTTGGACTATGACAAATGTCGAAACATGCGAAATAAGGTTTTTGCAGTTTCTATCTGTTGCCGCGGACGTCATAGGATTGCTATTCATAGAACATCGCTGCAGCATTCGCAGCCAATGATACGGCAACTAACTGCATCGTAGCGCGCATTTATGGGAACAGGTTTGCAACATTGACTGACAAGATAACAAAAAGCGGCCTAATGGTTGCGAGCGCCCTGATCTTGGTGTTCTCCCTGCCAGCGCTTGGTCAGCAAGGCCCTGAATCCCTGCTTCCTGAAGGTTTTGGTGATCCCCCGCCTCCGCCAGCCCCGACCCCAGCCAGGCCAGCGCCCACGGTGCCGGGAACGCCGGCAGGAGCGACGTCGCCAATCTTCACACCTGGAACCGGTGTCGCGACGGCTACCGTGGCGACCGAAGATGACGAAGAGGAAGAAGAAGCTGAAGAGCCGGAAATGGTCATCCGCTTTGATGTGCCACCGGCCGCGCGCCGCTCCCTCAACGCCGTCGGGATTATTTCTCCGGAATCCGGCGGATTTCCAGCAGACGCCTTTGGATCGCTGGATGGCGCGTTCTTGAATCAAGTCGTCGAACGCATATCTGGGCCAATTGCATCACGCTGGGGCACTATTATGGCGCGGCGGTTACTGGCCAGTCGCACCAACACGCCGGACGGGGTAAACGGCGCGGACTGGACGGCTGAGCGCGCCTGGCTGCTTCTGCGCATGGGCGATTCAGTTGTGGCGCGTAACCTTGTGCAAAAGGTCGATGGCGCTGACTACACCAAGCGGCTTCATGAAGTTGCGATGCAAGCCTATCTTGCCAATGGTGACCTCGCGGGCTTGTGTCCTATCAGTGAAAGCGGCGTGCGCCTCGTCAATAGCGGCCGTTGGAAAATGTCACGCGCTATCTGCGCATCGTTGGCGGGTGAACAGGGCAGCGCAACCGCATTTATAAATCAGGGCCGATATCAGGGATGGGTCCGCGGTGTTGACTATCTGCTAGCAGAAAAAGCCGTAGGCGCTGGCATTAACGGGCGACGCTCGGTCAAGATTGAATGGGAAAACGTCAAAGGCATGAACCCTTGGCGATTTGGTCTTTCCGCCGCCGTCGGACTTGAACCACCGGAACGCCTTTTTGATGATACGGGCCGTCAGGTCGACGGGTGGCGTGTACAATTGCCTATGTTCACTCCTGCGGTTCGCGCCAAATACGCACCGGGCGCTGCTGCACTTGGAATATTGTCGAACCGGGACATGGTTGATCTATATGCGCAGGTGCTTGACGACACAGAAGCACCTGATGCCTTGCGGTCGCAAGCCGAAAGACTTGGCAACGCGTACACCGCGTCTGGCGCGAATGCCAAGGTTGCGGCGATGACATCCTTATGGTCGGCCGCCGCCGCCGGGGCCGATTATCATGCGGCGCTCGTTATGACAGCGCGCGCCGCTGCGTTAATAAGTCCAAGCGCAGACCATGAGGCAGCGGCTGACGGGCTCATTGCCTCAATGGTCACAGCAGGTCTTGACCGCTCCGCTGCGCGGTGGATTGGCGTTGTGCCCGAGGGCTCGCTTGGCTGGGCGCTCGTTACTCTGGCTGCTCCCGGACGCGTGGCCGCCGCTGACTAGGGCAGCTTGGACGACTTCTACAAAAGCGACAGCAGTTCAAAAGGTCATAAATCTGCGCTCCTTTTAGCTGGCCTGTCAGGACTTGGCCGGGTTGAGGGCGACGCACGAACGGAATTTGCTGGTGACCTCAAAATCAATATTCTGCAGCAGTCAGCATGGTCGAGGGCCATCACTGCCGCAGCAGAGAGGGGCGAGCAGGGCACTGTTGCATTGATGGCAATTGCTGGCATGCAGGCCCCTTCATGGTCGTTGGTGCCCGCCAGCCACCTCTACCACATTGTCCGTTCGCTGCGTCAGGTGGGGCTGGAGTCCGAGGCTCGGATGATTGCCGCTGAAGCCGTTACCTTTGGGTAACCAAAGGTCGATGATGGTCGGCCAGTCATGAGCTCGCCGGATAGCAATCTGCCCGACCGGGAACTGATTGCACGTTTTTTGGAGATGTTGGCGGCCGAGCAGGGGGCTGCGGCCAACACCATTTCTGCTTATCGAAGTGACCTAGTGGCTGCGTCCAACCTTGCAAAAGGGCGTCTGACCAGCGCTGACCCTGATGCGCTGACAAGTCTGGCACGTGATTGGCGAGGCCTTGCCAACAGCTCGGTTGCACGAAAGGCGTCAGTGCTAAGGCGGTTCTTCGGTTTTCTGCAGGAAGAGGGATTTCGTGCAGACAATCCGTCGTCTGCTCTTCCAAAACCTACACAGGCCCGCAGCCTGCCCAAAATTCTTGATAAAGATGAAATTGACGTCTTGTTCAACGCCATTGAAGCAAAACTCGCACGGCCTACTCCCGCGTCAGTGGACTACCGGCTGTCGGCTCTCATTGAACTGCTTTATGGTTCCGGCCTGCGGGCGAGCGAACTGGTCGCCTTGCCCCGAAACTCGGTCGTATCCGGCAAGCCGTTCATTATTGTCAAAGGTAAGGGGAACAAGGAACGCCTTGTTCCCATATCAAGCCGCGCCCGGGATGCCGTCGACGCTTGGCTGGCCTTTGTGCCAGAAAAATCGCGTTTCCTTTTCCCATCGCGGGCCAGCCATATCAGCCGCATTCGCCTGTTCCAGATTATCAAGCAATTGGCCGCGCAATCCGGCTTGGACCCGCTCAAGGTGAGCCCGCATGTATTGCGCCATGCCTTTGCCACGCATCTGTTGGCGGGGGGCGCAAATCTAAGGGCTCTTCAGTCCATGCTGGGGCATGCGGACATCGCCACGACGCAGATCTACACGCATGTTGACTCCAGCCGGCTGGTTGAATTGGTCAATCGACGACACCCATTAGCAACGCGCACATTGACCCGCCGCACCGCAGGCACTAACCGGCAGACATGATGGTATATCTTGATTTTGAAAAGCCGATTGCCGCGCTTGAAGCGCGCATCATTGAACTGCAAGATGCTGCGCGTGAAAGCGACATTGATGCTACTGCCGAAATCGCAAAGCTGCGCGACAAGGCTGACAAGCAACTTAGGGATACATACGCTAACTTGACGGCGTGGCAAAAGACTCAGGTCGCGCGTCATCCCGAACGGCCCCACTTCAAACACTATATTGAAACAATGTTCGAAGATTTCATGCCTCTGGCGGGCGACCGGGCCTTTGGCGACGATCAAGCCATTATTGGCGGACTAGCACGACTAAATGGTCGTCGCGTGATGGTTATCGGCCATGAGAAGGGGGACGACACCCAAAGCCGCCTTCGCCATAATTTCGGAATGGGTAAACCAGAAGGCTATCGCAAGGCCATAAGATTGATGGAGCTGGCTGATCGTTTCGGCATCGCGGTGGTCAGCCTGGTCGATACTTCGGGTGCTTTTCCGGGTATCCAGGCTGAAGAGCGGGGCCAGGCCGAAGCGATCGCCCGTTCCACCGAAAAATGTCTCGCGCTTGGCGTGCCCATGATCGCGTGTATTGTAGGCGAGGGCGGCTCTGGCGGCGCGGTGGCGCTGGCGGCTGCTGACCGGGTTCTCATGTTTCAGTATGCCGTGTATTCAGTTATCTCACCCGAAGGATGCGCTTCTATCCTCTGGCGCACGGGCGACAAAGCGGCTGATGCTGCCCAAGCGATGAAGATGACCGCTGATGATCTTAAATCGTTGCGCATTATTGACCGTATAGTGGACGAACCAGTTGGCGGCGCGCACCGCGACCATGCGATGGCAGGGGCGTCACTGGCCCATGCCATATATGAGGAACTTGAGGCGTTGTCGGCATTCTCCTCCAAAGAATTGCTGCAGCAGCGCCGTGCGAAATTCCTAGCGATGGGTGCCTGACCTTAACGAAGGTATCTCGTGCAAAAACGCCGGTTTTTTTGCAGAATTGAAACTTAATGCGCTAAACTCCGTTTTCCTTATTTAGGGAGCATAGATATGCGTTTTTCGAAAACGGTCCTGATTACAGGCACCGCAATTTTTGCAGTGACCACCGCAAGCAGCAGCATGCCTGTTGAGGCGCAATCTCGAACCAAGGCTGTGGCGGCGCCTAAGGCGTTTACAGCGAAGGAAAAGTCCGAAGGCGCAAAATACCATAACGAGATATTGAAAGAATTTGGCGGACCCATGCAAAGTCCGCAGACCGCTTATGTCGTGCGCGTAGGCAAAAATATTGCCATGCAGTCGGGACTAGGAAATGCGCAGAGCGATTTTAACGTTACCCTGCTCAATTCATCCGTAAACAACGCTTTTGCGCTACCCGGCGGCTACGTATATATTACGCGCCAACTGGTTGCCTTAACCAACAGCGAAGCCGAAATGGCGGGCGTTCTTGGCCATGAAGTGGGGCATACAGCGGCGCGCCATAGCGAAAAGCGCAAGAGCAATGCTACCCTTGCCGGCCTGCTGGGCATGGGCGGCAGTATATTGGGATCCGTTTTGGGTAATTCAGGCGGTTTGCTTGGTGCGCTTGGTGGGGGGTTGAAAGAATATGCTGGCCCATTGGCGCAGGTTTTCAGTCTCAAATATTCGCGGTCGCAGGAAGAAGAGGCTGATGATTACGGAATTCGGTATCTCAGCGGCGCGGGGTATGATCCAAGCGCTTTATCTTCCATGCTTAATTCGCTTGCGATGCAGACAAGCGTAGACACGCGAGTCGCTGGTTTGACCGACGGTCGCGTGCCGGAATGGGCAAGTACCCATCCAGATCCTGCGAGGCGCGTTGCTCGCGCCTCCACACGCGCAAAATCGTATCCTGCCAGCACGTTCCGTAATGCAGATGCGCATTTGGCAGCGATTGACGGCATGCTATACGGAGATGACCCAGCGCAAGGTGTGATTGAAGGACAAGAGTTCCTGCATCCGGAACTCAGAATGAAATTCACGGCGCCTAATGGCTTCGGGATTCAAAATGGAACAAATGCTATCGCAATCAACGGGAACAGCGGAAAGGCGATTTTTACGGCGGCAGCCTTTGACGGCAACCGCAATACTTATATTGCAAATGCGCTGAAGGCGGTATCAGGCGAAAATGCCGCTATTCCGGTTGGTGAAATACGACGGACGACGGTAAACAATATCCCCGCTTTTTACAGCAGCGCTGTAGTCAATACACAGCAGGGACAGCGCGTCGTTACTGTATTTGCCTATGAATGGGCACAGGGCACAGCCTATCATTTCGTGACCATTGCCGCCTCCAATAGCAATCCATTTGACCGGATGTTTTCAAGCATGGCGCGACTGACCAATGCAGAAGCGGCGGCCGTGAAACCACGTAAACTGCGGGTTGTCACCGTCGGTCCGAGAGACACCATAGCTTCGCTTGCCGGTCGCATGGCTTACCCGACGTTACAGACCGAAAGATTTTTGGCGCTGAATGGCCTTAGATCCAACACTGCCGTCCGGTCGGGACAAAAGCTTAAAATTGTAACCTATTAAAACAAAAGGGCGGCGACCAACTGGTCTCCGCCCTTTAACTGCCGATGCGACCTTATGATCAATAGCAGTTGTCTTTGGTCGCCTATTAAGATGACAAGCTGTTGCCGACCTTGTTAAAGGTGCCAGACAGGTTGGTGCCGAGGCTAGTCATAGCGGTGATCGCCGCAACTGCGATTAGCGCTGCAATTAAGCCATATTCAATTGCAGTTGCGCCGTCTTCGTTCTTGAAGATTTTTTTGATAGTTTTCATGTTTGGTCTCCTGTCACCCGCCCGACTCACCTGAACCGTTCTTGTAAAGCGAGGTAACTGACCATATTTTCTATCTTCAACTGGTATATTTTTCGTTAACACGCAGTTTCGCTACAGGCGCTGATCAGGCGCGCGAATGCTCCACGGAAGTTGTCTTCAAATACAGACTTTGGCTCCGAGAATTCATTATCTATTGAAGGAAATAAAAAAGGGCGGAGACCAAATGATCTCCGCCCTTGGACTGCCAAACCGATTTAACCGTTTAACAGCTTTCTTAATCTGCTTGGTCTTACGACTGCAAGCTATTTCCAACCTTGTTAAAGGTACCGGACAAATTAGTTCCGAGGCTGGTCATTGCAGTGATTGCTGCAACAGCGATCAAAGCAGCAATCAAGCCATATTCAATTGCAGTTGCGCCATCTTCGTTCTTGAAGATTTTCTTAAGAGTTTTCATTTTTGGTCTCCTGTCTTTACGTTCATACACCCGGGCGATCTTTCCGAAAAATCGTCAAATGATGGATAAGGTTTCAATATTTACGATTTCGTTAACAATTAAATCATTGTGTGCTTGAAGTTATTTTATTCGACACCTGGTTCCACATTGACTGGGTGCTTCCTGCAAAATTGCCTAGTGATGCAATCATCGCAATAACGATCAAGGATATTATCAAACCATATTCTACGGCTGTCGCGCCCCGGTCGCATTTTACAATACGACGAATTAGTTCCAACATGTCTGGTCCCACTTCATTCCCTGGTTGCGAGCAGCATTAAAATCCCACACAGAAGTTAACAAAACCTTGTTACGTGATGAGAATATGGAAAGAAGTCCGACATTATTATTCGTGGTTGCCGCTGCGTTAACCAACGACAAGGGTGAAATTCTGCTACAAAAACGTCCCATGGATGCGCAGATGGGGGGGTTGTGGGAGTTCCCGGGCGGCAAGGTGGATCACGACGAATCCCCTGAAAATGCCCTTGTGCGCGAACTGGAGGAGGAACTTGGTATCATCGTAGATGCTCGAGACCTCGTGCCAGAGACGTTCGCGAGTGAACCCTTGGGTGAGCGAAATCTGCTGCTTCTGCTGTATCGCTGTAATCGTTGGACGGGCACGCCGGCGGCCTTATTTGCAGACGAGATATATTGGGCTTTGCCAAAAGACATGTCTTACCTGCCGATGCCACCCGCGGATTATCCCTTGGTCAAGAAGCTCCAACAAATTTAATCTGCTCGGTGCTTTGACAGGACCTCAGCGAGCGAAACTTGTGCGCTTCCTCTTTTAGCCGGGCGGCGCTGCGATTCCGACGGCGCCCAACCACTCAGATGCAAATGTGTAAAGCATTCGGTGACCTTCCCTTCTTCATCAGCGCGTGCCGCAAACAGATTATCCAGTCGATTTGAAATATCTTTCCCTAGATATGGCCGTGGCCCAGCGAGAGCATTGCCAATTCCAGCGTCGCGTATGTCCGATATGAGCGAGCGCCAGTCACCATATCGGATAAAGGTCATATCCTGATCAGCTACGGGCAAATTGAATCCGGCGCGTACCAGCAAGTCAGCGGCGCTGCGTAAATCAATCTGGGGATGAATATGTGCCGTTGCTCGATCAGCTTCTGTTTCCAGAAACATAGATTTCAGTGTGGCCAAGGTACCAGCGCCAAACAAATGGCCAAGGAATAATCCGTCCGGTTTCAAAATGCGGCGAATTTGAATGAGCGCACCTGGAAGGTCATTCACGCTATCCAGTGTGCCAGCTGATATCACGAGATCAAAACTGCCAGGGGTAAATGGCAGCCTGTCTTCCTCCAAAGCGTTCAGACCGGCGCTGTCTGTCTCCGTCTGGCTTAAGGTAATGACCTGGCACCGAACATTTGGCGGTAGGATATGCTCATGCCAGCGCCCGATTGGCCCTAAGACCATCGCATTTTCAAAGGGTCGCGTAACCGCCGACAGGCGTTCAGCAAGATCCTGGGCAATATGGTTCCATAAAAACATATCGCCAGTGCGCCCCGCGGCCTTATCGCGCATTGCACGGCGACGGCCACGGTCAAAAATTTCGGGTGGATTCAGATCGTTGCTCATTTGTGCCTTGTGCAGACCCTTCGTTTGTCCGACAAGTCCAATATGGCAAGGGGCAGCCACATTTTCCACATAGCACTGAATTGGGCGCTGCCTGAACGTTGCCCCTGTTGCGGGACGATTACCTCTTCAGGCGGCCTGTTCTGCGCAACTTGTTGGCAGAAACTCGATTTTCTTGCCCCCCCCTGGTGCCGGGGGTGCGCAATTCCATTTGAATTTGACCGCGGGGACGACGCATATTGTGGGTCATGCCTCCAAGCCCCGCCCAAACATGACGGCATCCGGGCGGCAGTGAAATATGATGATTTGTCATCTCAGGTGGCTCTACGATTGAAATATGGCGGAAAAATAGGCTTGGCTCGCATCATCGCGCAGCAGCTTCTTCGGCACCTGCCCAAGGATCGAGACGATATCCTGATCACCCCAGTCCCTTTGCACTGGACTCGTCTATGGTCTCGCACCTTCAACCAGTCCGCGCTTATCGGCAGGGAATTGGCGGCGTTAAGCAACATGACTTTCGTGCCCGATATACTGGTTCGGCGTAAAAGAACGCCCAGCATGCGCGGTCTTGACGTGACTCGCCGCAGGAAAGCCGTCGGAAGCGCTTTTGCAATTCATCCGAAATGGAAAGGCTTTCTACGGGGGCGCAAGATCATTCTTATCGATGACGTCCTGACGACAGGGGCGACCAGTGACGGTTGCGTCTCAGTGCTGAAACGAAATGGGGCAGGCTGGGTACAGATTTTCTGCTGGGCGCGCGCATTGCGCGGGAGGACGCAGGATCACGATTACGGGGCGCTCGAAGCTTGACTTGCACACATTAGGACACCATTTCTTATCCATGACTGCAACTGTTGAAATCTACACCAAATTCGCATGCCCATATTGCGTGCGGGCAAAGCACTTGTTGGACAGCAAAGGCGTGACTTACATTGAGTATGATGTGACCATGGGCGGTGAAAAGCGCGCAGAAATGGTCAGGCGAGCGCCTGGTGCACGGACCGTTCCGCAAATTTTTATCAACGACTTGGCGATTGGGGGATCCGACGACTTGCGAGCACTCGATAGCCAGGGAAAGCTGGACAAGTTACTTGGAGTTGGCGGCGCATAATGATCGCATTCGATCTGAATTGTAGCAACGGACATCAGTTCGAAGGCTGGTTCACGTCATCCGCTGAATTTGATTCACAAAAAGCGAACGGGATCCTGGCTTGTCCACTTTGCGATGATGTGACGGTCCAAAAGGCACTTTCAGTCCCGAATGTTGCACGGAAAAGCAATCAACGGGCGGTCACCACGCCGTCTTCATCCAGCCCTGCCGTTGAAGTACGGGGTGAGGCAGCAGCGACCGAGCCGGTGCCTCCGGCGATGGTCGAGCTGGTGCAAAAGCTGGCACAGGCACAAACAGAAATGCTGGAAAAGTCCCAATGGGTCGGCGGCAATTTTGCCGAGACCGCTAGAGCTATCCATTATGGGGAAGAGCCGGATCGCCTCATTCATGGCGAAACAAGCGCTCACGAGACGAAGGAGCTCCTTGAAGAAGGCATCCCTATTACCCCGCTGCTATTTTCAGTCGTGCCGCCCAATGCTAAAAATTGACCCGCAGATTGCAGCCAGCTATGGCCCCAACAAGGCACCCATAGCTCAGCAGGATAGAGCATCAGATTCCTAATCTGGGGGCCACTGGTTCGAATCCAGTTGGGTGCACCAATCATGCTATAAACTTCAGGGCTTTGGTTTTTGTGATGACTGTCGGTCAGTTTCCGCACGTCCATGCAACAAGAATTGGCTTAGAATGGGAACCAATCTATCGATAATATCTGGCGCCGATCACCGCGACCGGTTGTGTCGATATATTTCGGCACCCGGTTGAAGTCTAATCTCTTGCGACCATGTTACCATCTAGTGTTCTCGCGAAATGACAGATGGAACCTCTGCACATTTTGCCAGAGTTCATGTTGAATGCTACAGAGAACGGGTTGATTTGCAGACATCGGTTCCAGCATGCGAGCGATGACCGAGTGGTGTTCACTTTCAATGAGCAGATCAGGCAGGATGTCGAAAACGGTCTGTTTGATGTTTCTACGAGTTATATCGGCTGTACTGGGGTAAGATTTTGAGAAAATGGTTCAAACAAATATCTCCGAGGCCGGAAAGTGTCTTAGCAAACCGCTGGATACGCCCTTTTGCGCATCGTTTAGCGCACCCTGAAATTTGGCATTTCAATCGCCGGAACGTGGCGCGTGGGGTAGCACTGGGTCTTTTTGTAGGATTTATTGTGCCAGTTGGTCAAATCGTGTTGGCTGCGTTACTCGCGGCAACCGCGCGTGGTAACTTGTTGATAGCGGCTGCGGCCACACTTGTGACAAATCCTTTTACATTTCCACCGATTTATTATGCGGCCTTCCGTACGGGCTCATTCCTTTTGAAAACGAATTCAGGAGGAGCAAATTCTGCATCGGTCGATCAAGTGCATATTACGTCGATAGTTGAGATGATATCAGGCGCATCGGTACCGACGCTGTTCGGTCTTGTGCTGTTTGCCTTGGTGTCTGCTGCGGCGGGATTTGGCGCTGTGCACGTTGCTTGGCGGTTTTCAATACGTCGACAATGGCGGCGCAGGCGGCATTCGAGTGAAAGCGCAGATGGCGTAAGCTGATGGAAACACACTCGGCCATACCCTATCTGCGCGAGCTGCTCATATTCTTGGCAGCCGCTGGTATAGCCGTACCGCTGCTTAGCAGACTCAAAATCAGCCCTGTATTAGGTTACTTGCTTATCGGTGGGATAATCGGCCCATTTGGCGTCGGGCTGTTGGCAATGAATTACCCTGTTCTGTCGCAATTTGTCATTTCCGAAGTGGAAGGCGTCAGGGCGCTAGCGGAAGTTGGCGTTATTTTTCTGATGTTCATGATAGGGTTGGAGCTTTCACTTGACCGACTTTGGTCCTCCAGATTTCTCGTCTTCGGGATGGGGTCGTTGCAGGTGGTTATTTCGGCAGCCATTATTACTTTTGTCTCATTGGAACTGGGCTTGTCGTTGACTGGAGCGCTTATTGTGGGCGCTGCTCTGTCTCTGTCCTCAACTGCGATCGTCATGCAGATACTTATGCATGGGCGCCGGTTATCTACACCCGTTGGCAAGACTGGCTTCTCGATATTGTTGATGCAGGATCTGGCGGTGGTACCCATTCTTTTTATGGTCGGGGTGCTTGCCACTCCTGGCGATCAGGGCCTCGCCGAAGGCTTGTCTATTGCACTTGGCAAAGCATTTCTCGCGGTCACGCTGATTTATTTTGCTGGAAGGTTGTTGTTGCGTCCGCTTCTTCGGCAAGTTGCGCAAGCACGCATCCCCGAAATGTTTACGGCGGCAGTGTTACTTGCCGCTATCGGCGTATCCGCACTAACTGCCTATTTCGGGCTGTCCATGGCGCTTGGCGCACTGCTTGCTGGCCTACTGCTTGCGGAGACAGAATATCGACACCAGATAGAGGTCGATATTGATCCGTTTAAAGGTCTGCTCCTTGGTCTATTCTTCATGTCTGTGGGCATGGGAATTGATTGGCGGAACGTGTTTCTCGAACCCCTACAGATAGCCGGAGCGGTAGTGGGGCTGTGGCTTCTAAAGGCTATTATCATTTCAGGTTTAGCCATGCTTTTTGGAAGACCGCGGAGCGTAGCAATCGAGACCGGTATACTACTTGGGCAAAGTGGTGAATTCGCGTTCATTATCATGGCTGCTGCGGTAAGCGCCGGCTTGATCGGTGCCGAGCTGGAACAGTTTGTCTTGATAGTCGCGGGATTGAGCATGCTATTGACTCCGCTCGTTGCGCAGTTCGCACATCTTATGTCGCGAATTGCTGCCGGGCATGAGGCTTCTGCCGCTTCTGCACGTACCGACGATCATTTTCATCAAAGTTCGGACCATATCGTCATCGCAGGCTATGGCCGGGTAGGCCAAATGCTTTCGCGCATACTCGACGCGGAAGGCGTTGATTATGTAGCACTAGATGCAGATGCTGCTTTGATAACAACGTTCCGGAAAATGGGCCGGCAAGTCTTTTACGGAGATGCTTCCAGGGTCGAGATACTTGTAAAAGCCGGAATTGATCATGCTGCGGCCGTGGCGGTCACTATGAATGATCCTGCAGCAGTAAGTCGGATAGTTTCCGAGATTCACAGTCGATGGCCGACGATTCCTATCCATGCACGAGCAAGGGACAGCGAGCACGCACATCGCCTAAAAGAACTAGGTGCAACTTACTGTACACCCGAAACAGTTGAGGCGAGTCTCCAGTTAGCCGGTCGTGTCCTGTTAAATATTGGAGTAAATACCGAAATTGTCGAGCGACGTATTACGGAACAGCGTTTGGCCGAGATTGGTTGATATTGTTGATGATCTTTTATAGGTTACAACAAAGTCTGTGGATGTCCGTCACAAAATTTAGGAGGAGCCCATTATGACCAACGGCCAACCCGTATTGGTGGCTACAGACCTCAGCGCACGGTCAGATCGCGCAGTGGACCGGGCGTTAATGCTAGCAGAGCAATGGGGCGTTCAATTGATTGTCCTTCACGCATTGGAAGCAGGGTCATATCTTGAAGGCAAACTTGAAGCTGCTGAACGTTCCATTCGGGCGACCCTGCGAGATCCTGACGCCGATGTGAGTATTCTCCCTGCTGTCGGCGCTGCGCCCTCAGTCATTGTGGATGCTGCCACATCCGCTGCATGTTCATTAATCGTGACCGGCGTCGCGCGGTTTAATAATGTGGGTGATTATTTTATTGGAACCGCCGTTGACCACGTGGTTCGGCATGCAACGGTACCTGTGTTGATCGTAAAGAACCGCCCGCGTAAGCCTTACGCCAAAGTGCTGATCGCCACAGACTATTCGAATTGCTCGCGTGCGGCATTAACTGCCGCTGTCAATTTATTCCCGAACGCAGAAATCCACGTGATTCATGCTTATCATGTTCCCTATGAAGGTTGGCTAAGTTCCCAACAAGTTAAGGATGAGGTGGCCGACGGGGCAAAACAGCAACTCGACAGTTTTATCGCATCGCTCGATAATTCAGAAGATATAAGTGGACGGATATCCGCGCACCTTGGTTATGGCGAAACGCCGTCAGTTATTATCCGCGCAGTCAGTGAAATCGGAGTTGACCTTGTCGTACTTGGAACGCACGGCCGAAGCGGGTTCGTCCGGTCGGTCGTCGGGAGTATGGCAGAAGAGCTGCTGCAAATATTACCTGTCGATACTCTCGTCGTTCGTACGCAAAGCTAGCAGTTGGTATCGCGCCCCCGGCAATTTCGGACGGCGTGTGCCTCCAGCATGAAAAAGCCCGCCGCTGCGCTGGGCAGGGCGGGCTCTAATATTTGATGGTTAAACAGATTAGCTGGCAGCGTTCTGCATGTCCTTACCGACTTCTTCAACAGCAGCACCGGTTTCTGCAGTAGCGTCTGCAGCAGCTTCTGCTGTTGCGTCGGCAGTGCCTTCAGCGGCGGTCATTGCATTCTCTGCACCAGCTTCGACAGCTTCGCCAGTTGCATCGGCTGCTTCAGCGGTTTCTTCGGCTGCCTTGTCGCCTGCTTCGCCACATGCGGTAAGCGATGCAGCAAATGCGAGAGCAGCAACGGTTGCGACTAATTTCTTCATCTTGATTCTCCTGAGTCCCATATAAACCCTAGCTGGGTAAGAACGCGTAACGGAAAAAAGCGGTTTTACGCAACTATTTTTCGATCCCGCGCGAGATACCCCATTGGCGGGCCACCGTGTAACCAACATATCCAGTCCCAAAAAGCGCGTATAACGGCTCGGGCAGGCCGTTAAGATAGGCATTCATGCCGGCCGCAATATTCGCTGCGGCCTCTGGCCGCAGTGCTGCAATCAACCCCATTGGAATTGCCCACAACAGCATCGCGTACATAACGTATGAGAAACTTGGACGCGCGCGGCTGGTCCATGGATCGGCAGATTGCGCTTCGGCAAGGATCGCGGATAACTGCGTACGCAGAATTTCCATGTCCTGACTGCCTTGCAGCTTGATTAGCTGCAGTTTCGCAGCGTCGCGGGCTTTAGGATCAGGGATGATCTTGTCGATTATGCCCGCAATTGGACCTAACATACCTTCAATAATTGACATAGCGACACCTTCTCTTCAAAAACTAACCTATACGGTTCGTAAGCCACCCGTACAAAAATGCTTCTTGTGTGGGCCGTGATTCGGCAAGACGAACATAATGTGCACCCTGAAGCGCATCGATTGCTTTGATCAGCACGTCTTCTGCCAAACTTCCTCGACGTCGGACAAATGCCTCCAGAGCGCGCAACGTAGCTGGCCCAATCTTTCGGTCGACGGCAATGTCGTCGAAGTCGCGGCCGTTGCGGTTCAGCGCGTTCAGTGCGCGTTGTAGAAAAGCGATCGCCGCGTCAGTGCCCATGTTCACCCCCGTATCGAAAAGCTCGGCAGCCAGTTTTGGCGCGGTGCGCTCGACTTGGTCAAATTCCGGCGCGTGCCAATAGGACCGTTTGTAGATGGCGGCGGCGATGCTGCGAGGCAGTTCGTCCATATCGCCCATATAGCCGTGGCGCCGCGCAACCTTCTGCGTGATTCCCCAACGGGTGGGGCCACCTTTGTCGTTGGGATGATCCACGAAACCGCCCTCACGTGCAATTACCTCTTCAATCAAATGGTCAACATGATCCATCGCGTGACACCTCACTTTCGACTACAATACTAACCAAATAGGTTTCTTGTAGGAAAGTAAAATGTGAAGCGCGGCATCCCATCTGGGTTGCGCGTCGAATTGACGTTAAATTTTGATTGAAAAATTGGTCGGGACGACAGGATTCGAACCTGCGACCCCCACACCCCCAGTGTGATGCGCTACCAGGCTGCGCTACGTCCCGACCGCCAATGACCTCGCCGAGGCCAGTGGAAGCGCGCCTATATGGCGCTGGTTTTTGAAAAGCAAGCGCGCTCTCGACGCTTTGACGTTGCGTCAACTGGGTGCAGGTGATAATCGCGCCCGATTGTCTTCGGGCAGTGACGCCAGTTGGCGCTAATTTTCATTATTGTGAGGTCTTCGATGGAGTTTGTTATCTTGAGCGCTGCCGCAGGTGGTGCTGGTGGTTCGGCATTTTTTGTGCAGATCTTTCCGCTCCTGCTGATCTTTGTGGTTTTTTACTTGTTCCTCATCCGTCCGCAGCAAAAGCGCGCGAAGGAGCATGCAGCAAAAATCGATGCAGTGCAGAAAAATGACGAAGTAGTGACGGCTGGCGGCCTGATGGGCAAAGTGACCAAGGTTGCCGATGATTATATCGAAGTCGAAATTGCGCCGAATGTGAGGGTGAAGGCGGTAAAATCCACGATCGCCAATGTCCAGTCGCGCAACACCAAAGCCGCGAATGATTAATCGTCGGGGTTGAATGACTTAACGGTCGGCCCCAAATATTGCTTCCTCAGTTCGTTCGGACCCAGCCTATGCTAGATTTCCCTCGTTGGCGCGTATGGATGCTCAACACCCTGATTATACTGGGTGTGGCTTTTGCTATTCCAAGCCTGTTGCCGACGCACATCCGCGCTCAGCTTGCGCAGTTTGTGCCAACGCCGACGATAAACCTTGGTCTCGATCTCGCCGGCGGTAGCCATATTCTGCTTGAGGCAGACACCTCGCAGTTGGCGGAAACCCGTCTGGAATCGTTGGAAGACAGTGTCCGGACTGCCATGCGCCGGGCGGATCCGCAAATTGCCATCTCTGATGTCTCACGCAGCAATGGCGAATTAAGCTTTAACGTGGCTGACGTATCCAAGGTTGACGCTGCACGTGAAGCGTTAATCCCGCTGACGAGCAACACGATTGGCGGCCGTGACTGGAATATCGGTGTCAACAACGGCAATCGTATGATCCTGACTCCCGTAAGTTCCGGGAATGAGACCGCAATCGATCAGGCGATGGACACAGCCAAAGACGTCATCGACCGACGTATTAACGCGCTCGGCACGCTGGAGCCGACCATTATCCGTCAAGGCGATAACCGGATCGTCGTGCAGGTGCCTGGATTGGATGATCCAGCCGCCTTAAAGGCGTTGATTGGTAAAACCGCCAAGCTTGAATTTAAACTGGTTGATGAACAGGCCGACCCTGACCAGACAGCACAAGGCAAGGCACGCGTTGGCAGCCAAGTGCTGCCATATCCTGACAATCCCTCGGGCCTGCCCTACATCGCTGTGCGTCGTCTTGGCGGCATTTCTGGTGACAAGCTGGTAAAGGCTGATCCAACATTTGACCAGCAAACCAACGAGCCTGCGGTCACAATCCAATTCGACTCCGAAGGCGGCCAGAGATTCGCGCGGATGACTCAGCAGAATGTGAACAAACTGTTTGCGATCATTCTGGATGGCCAGGTTATATCCGCACCACAAATCCGCGAACCCATCTTCGGGGGGATATCGCAAATCTCCGGCAGCTTCACAACTGAAAGCGCCAATGCGCTGGCCATCTCGCTCCGATCTGGCGCCTTGCCAGTTGACCTCACGATCGTCGAGGAGCGCTCGGTTGGGCCAGACCTTGGTGCCGATTCTATCCGCCGCGGCGTGCTTGCAGCGGTGATTGGCACGACGGCCATTCTAGTCCTCATGTTTCTCGTCTATGGTCGGTTTGGCATGTATGCCAATATAGCCTTAGTCATCAACGTGTTGATGATCTTGGGCGTAATGTCGTTTGCTAATGCAACGCTGACATTACCGGGCATTGCCGGCTTTGTATTGACCATCGGCGCGGCCGTTGATGCGAACGTGTTGATTAACGAACGCATCCGTGAGGAACTTAAACGGGGCCGACGGGTGGTTCAGGCTATCGAATTCGGATATAAAGAGGCTAGTCGCGCGATTTTCGACGCTAACAGCACCAACGTTATCGCGGCGGTGCTGCTCTTCATCTTCGGGTCGGGACCGATACGCGGTTTCGCAGTCGTGCTGATGATCGGTATCGTTACATCGGTGTTCACTGCAGTGACCATTACCCGCATGTGGGTATCACAATGGGTCAAACGCGCCCGTCCCACCGATTTGACGATTTGAGGATATATTTATGAAACTGCTCAAACTCGTTCGTGATGATACCAATGTTGATTTTCTAAGATGGCGCGTATGGGCCTTTGCGATCAGTCTTGTTCTGATGGCTGCATCGGTTGGGTTGGTTGCGACCAAGGGACTCAATTTCGGTGTGGATTTCATCGGTGGTCAAATGATCCGGGCAACCTTTACGCAAAGCCCAACGGCACCGGTTGCTGAGCTTCGTGAAACAGTAGGGCGCCTTGGTTATGGCGACCCGACGATCCAGCGATTTGGCGCTGAAAATCAGGTTTCTATCCGCATGAAACTGCCGGAGGGCGCGGATAAGAACCCCGAATTGGCCAACGCCATGGCAGTGAAAATTACGAACACACTTAAAGCCGGTCACCCTGATGTGCGGATCGACGGGGTGGATTCGGTATCCGGCAAAGTATCTGAGGAGTTATTCGGCAAGGGTATACTTGCATTGCTCGCCGCGATGGCTGGTGTTTCAATCTATATCTGGTTCCGGTTCGAATGGCAGTTTGGCGTCGGCGCAATCTGGTCGCTGGTCCACGATGTGACCCTCACTTTTGGGCTGTTTTCGCTGACAGGATGGGAGTTCGACCTGAATATCATCGCTGCGCTGCTGACCATCATTGGCTATTCGCTAAACGACACTGTCGTGATCTATGACCGTATTCGCGAAAACCTGATGAAGTTTCGCAAAATGGAAATGGCGTCGCTTCTGAACCTTTCCGTTAACGAGACTTTGTCCCGTACGGTGATGACCAGCGTATCGATTTCATTGCCATTGATCGTCTTGGTGCTCTTCGGTCCTGATGTCATCTTTGGCTTCAGTGCGGCTATGGCCTTCGGTATTGTGGTTGGAACCTACTCGTCGATCTATCAGGCTGCTCCAATCCTTATCTGGCTCAAGGTTGGCTCACATAGTTTCGTGCCGACTGACGAAGTCGGTTCAAAAGCTGAGCGGATTAGCGAAGGTTTTGGCGCTCAGCCTTGACGCCCTGCCACCGACCGAAAAAATTCGGCAAGTTGCCCTGCATTTTCGCCCCAGGATAATGTCTGCACATTTTCCGCCACATCTGCTTGGGTAGGCGGGTTGGCCAAAATGTCGCGCGCTGCCTCGGCTATCGCTTTTGGCGTGCGTGCGACAATACGGCCCGCCGTGTCGTTTTTCAGTAGCTCCCTAATTCCACCGACATCGCTGGCAATGACAGGCGTTCCACAGGCCAGCGCTTCTACCCAGGCATTCGCAAGGCCTTCGCTTGATGATGCAAGTGCCATGATATCAGCTGCTTGGTAAAGGTTTGGCAAATCATCATGTGGAATGGCACCAAGAAACTTAACTCGGTCACCGACGCCCAGCGCAGTCGCTTGGGCGCGCAAAGTTGCTTCATCTGGCCCGACCCCCACCAGCAAGAGTGTTGCGTCCGGAATGGCTAGCAGGGCCTGTAGCAGCATAGTCTGCCCCTTCCGGGGGATGAGCGCGCCAACGGATAACAGGACTGGGCCCACCAGTCCCAGGCGCGCCTTTGCTGCGGCACGGTCAGCAGGTACAAAACGATTTTGGTCTAGCCCGGTATAATGCACCTGAATTTTGGCAGCATCGATCCCCATCGCGATCATATCGGTCTTCAGCGCTTCGGACACTGCCAATAGCCCGGCTGCTTTGTCAGCTGCCATAAGGATTTGGCTGGCGCAGGCACGTTGTTGCCCCCAATGATGGATATCGGCACCTCGCGCCTTAATTGTAAAGGGAATGTCCAATGCATGTGACAGCCTCATTGCCGCTGGCCCGTCCGGGAAGAAAAACTCGGCGTCGATAAGGTCAAAGGGTGTTTCACGGTGAAGCTGTTCCACCAACGGCAAAGTCGCACGGAAAATTGCGGCGGGATTGCGTGCACCACCCAACACCGGAATAGCGGTAAATGGCGGGCGGAAAACCTCTAGCCCACACCAGCTTTCGTCGCGAAGGGACCTTAGGTCTGATTGTCCTGCCCACAAACTTAGCGGCCATGGCGCGGTGCCGATTGGGTTGACCACCGTCACGGCGAAATCTCGAACTTCGGCCAATGCGCGGGTCTGACATTCCACGAAAACCCCGAAATTGGGTCGATGCACCGTCGGGAACAACGTAGAAAGGGTCAATATGCGCAAGGCTTCCCCCTTAAAGCTGGCGGACCAAACGGACAGCTTTTGCAATCCATGCTGGATCAGCGACGATCTGTTGGCGAGCGCCTGTCTCGATTGGCAGGATGTGCAGCTTTCCAGCCTCGTGCCCCAAAAGCCGGCCAAAGATAAAGCGACCGCCGGGTCGAGGTACAAGAACATCGAGATTCAACGCGGAGGAAAACTGGTTGGGCTGCAATTGTTGCAGCCATAATTGATCGCCACGCCGATATTGACCGGTGGATGCGGCAATACGCATACCTATCATCGCATCACCCGTGTTTGGGACCATGATGCGCTCTGTTTGTCTCGGGGCAAACGTACCGTCGTCGTGTAATATGGCGGCCACGGGTAGATATTGTTGATCAGGCAACGCGATGAGGTCACTGGAGTCGACCTTCAAAGCCTCCGCAATCCGGTTAATCCATATCAGCGATAGCACGCGGGTGCCTGTTTCGAGACGTCCAATTGTTTGCGCCGTTGTAGGTGGTTTGCAGCGTTCTGCCACCTCCGCAAGGGTAAGTCCTTTTGCCTTGCGAACATCGCGAATTCGACTTTGCATGCATCCCTCCGTCACCAAATAGGTTTTTTCTTTCCTACAATATTCACCAAATGGCAATGATGATTCGGCCCACCGTTGGAGACTATTGATGCCCGCTAAGTTATTTTCTAACCACAAACTTCATGATCCGCGAACTCTTGTCGAGAAAGGATTGAACCAAAATGGAGTACGCTCCGCTGTAAGAGCCGGTGAACGTACCGTTACGGTAAACCTATCTGAATCCCCGTTATCTTGGTTGCATGCTCATGGTCACTTAACCGATCGCCAAATGTTGGCCGGTGAAAACTTGCGCCGTGATTATGAAACGGCGGCGTTTGGGCCGCAGATAACCATGTCTTGGGAGAATATTCCGCGCAGCCGGAGAAAACGTGCGGCCCCATCCGGGTTAAATTCCACCGAGCGGACGATTAGTGCAAAAGCTCGCTTTGACCAAGCCTTGACAGCGCTTGGTCCTGATTTGTCGGACATCGCATGGCGGGTCATTTGCGTGGGTGAAAGCGTGCCAGTCGCCGAACGCGAAATGTCATGGCCAGTGCGGTCGGGGAAGCTGGTCCTGAAAATTGCGTTGGACCGGCTGGCGTGTTTTTACAGAATTTCTGGTTAAAAGGCGGACTCTTCGACGATTAAAGCCAGCTCGAGCCAGCGATCTTCAGCTGTGTCTTTTTCGGCGCGCAGGTTCTCCGTCTTGGCGGTTAATTCTGCAAACCGCTCAGGTTTTCGCGTGTATAAAGCGGGGTCGGCCATTTCTAACTCTGCTGCCGCGATCTCCGCATCGATTTCCGCGATGCGCTGAGGCAGAAGATCATAATCGCGCTGGTCTTTGTAAGTAAGCTTTACCCGTTTCGCGGCAGTTTGTCCGGCGGCCGCAGGCACGGACGACGACGTCTTGTCTGCCTTTTTTGGGTTCGACTTGGCCCGCTTGTCGCGTTTGTCTTCCCAGTCCGCATATCCGCCGGCAATAATATCGACATGGCCCGAACCGTCCAGACCAAGCGTCAATGTCACGGTTCGGTCAAGGAAGTCACGGTCATGGCTAACGATCAACACTGTGCCGTCATAATCCGCAATAACCTCTTGAAGCAGATCGAGCGTTTCCAGATCAAGGTCGTTGGTCGGCTCATCCAGCACCAGCAGATTGGCTTCACGCGCAAACTCGCGGGCAAGCAGTATGCGCGACTGCTCGCCACCGGAAAGAGACCCAATCCGTGCTTCGATTAGCGCCGGGTCAAAAAGAAATTCTTTAAGATAGCCCTGCACATGCTTGCGCACGCCGCGCACATCGATCCAGTCGCCGCCATCGGCCAAGACATCGCGCACGCGCTTTTCCGGCGTCAGCAACTTGCGCTGCTGGTCGATGACGATGCCGGTCAGCGTAGGCGAAAGTGTAATGCTGCCCGTGTCAGGTTCCGTCTCTCCGGTCAGGAGGCGAATGAGAGTCGTCTTGCCTGTGCCATTTGCACCCACAATGCCTATGCGGTCACCGCGCTGGATGCGCAGCGTGAAATCCTTGATGATTGTCCGTTCACCGAAACTTTTGCAAACATGCTGGGCGCTGATGACAGTTTTCGTTTTGCTGTCATCGCTCGACGCGGCGAGCTTGGCTGTGCCTTGCGGTCCAATCATCGCCGCACGCGCCGCGCGCATCTCCCACAATTTCGCCAATCGGCCCTGATTACGCTTGCGCCGCGCAGTCACGCCACGTTCAAGCCAATGTGCCTCAATCTTTAGCTTGGCATCCAGACGGTCTGCGTTCCGCGCGTCCTCGGCAAAGACTCGTTCCGTCCATGCTTCATAACCGCCAAAGCCTATCTCGTTGCGGCGCAGCAGCCCACGGTCGAGCCAAAAGGTTTGCCGTGTCAATCGCGTCAAGAATGTCCTGTCGTGGCTGATCACCATGAAGGCACCGCGATAGCGCGTCAGCCATTCTTCGAGCCATTCGATTGCAGCAAGATCAAGGTGATTGGTCGGCTCGTCAAGAAGGAGCAAGTCGGGTTCACTCGCGAGCGCTCTGCAAATCGCAGCGCGGCGCTTTTCCCCGCCGCTTGCGGTCTTTGCCTCTCGGTCCAAATTAATACCCAGTTGGTCAGCGATAGCGCGCACGGCATATTCGGGCGGTCCTTTTTCGCCATAAACGGCAAAATCGACCAGCCGGTTAAATGATGTGACGTCCGGGTCTTGCTCCAGCATAACGATATTCGTGCCGGGCACGACGACGCGGTTGCCTTTGTCTGCCTCGACCGTTCCAGCCACCAGCTTCATCAAGGTTGTTTTGCCAGCACCGTTGCGGCCAATCAACGCCAAGCGGTCACGCGCACCGATAAACAGGTCGATATCCTGAAACAGCCATCCGCCGCCTTGCTGTAGCGCGAGACCTTCGAAGGCAAAAATAGGGGGTGCTGACATGGTCAAGGGCGGATAGGGCGAGGGCGCCAGCAATGCAACCGTCACTGTGCGATGCGGGCACAGTTGTTCGTCGTTCACTCTGTCATGCTGAACTTGTTTCAGCCTCTTACTTCGGGCATCGGGTGACAAAGGATCGCGCCGAATTAAACTGAGGCGCTCGGGCAAGGTATCAGAAAATGCGTATAATCCATCTAAACGGCAATTATATTCCCGAAAATGAAGGCAAGATTTCGGTGTTCGACCGCGGTTTTCTGTTTGCGGATGCAGTTTATGAGGTTGTGTCGGTTTTGGACGGCAAGCTCGTGGATTTTAATGGTCATGTGCAACGCCTCGCCCGTTCGCTTAAGGAGATCGGCATATCCGGTACGCCGGGTACAGAAAACTGGCTGACCATATGTCGCGAGTTGGTGGCCCGTAACAATGTCGAAGAAGGCATGATCTATTGGCAAGTCACACGCGGAGCGCCCGCCGACCGAGACTTCGTCTTTCCGTCGAGAAACACGCCGCCCACCGTTCTTGCATTCACTCAATCGCGGGAGCTTGTGGACAACCCTTTGGCCCGACGCGGCTTGCATGTTGTGACCGTGCCTGACTTACGATGGGGCAGGGCGGATATCAAAACGACGCAGTTGCTCTACGCTTCGCTGATGAAGAATGAGGCAATAGCGCGCGGTGCCGATGACGCGTGGATGGAGCGTGATGGCTGGATTACGGAAGGCAGCGCGCAAAATGCGCACATTATTACGCGCGAAGGCGTATTGGTTACGCATCCGCTGAATCGGGATATTTTGCACGGGATCACTAGGGCGGCAGTACTGCCGCTTGTTGCACAACGCATTGAAGAGCGGCCATTTTCGGTCGGCGAAGCGGAACAAGCGGCAGAGGCTTTCGTTTCTTCGGCCTCAGGCTTTGTGATGCCGGTGGTAAACATAAACGGGTGTGCGATAGGCGATGGCAAACCCGGTTCTGCAACCATTCAGCTTCGCCAAGCATATATTGATTGCGCACGCCGGACGGCCATTTAAGCCGTTGGCATCAAACGGGAGTTCAATATGCGTAAAATGATTATAGCAGCTTTGCTAGCGACCAGCGGCATGATTGCCAGTGGCGCAATGGCGACTCAGGTGAATATCACCACTGCCAATCCGGTAATTGATCTGACAATTTCTGATACCGTGGAAGCCCGCCCTGACATCGCTACTTTTTCAACTGGCGTTCAAACTATGGCACCAACGGCCAGCGAGGCAGTGCGCGCAAATAATGTGCAAATGGCGTCTGTGGTCGCGCGCCTGAAGAAACTGGGCATTGCAGATCGCGATATTCAGACCACACAAATCAATTTGAATCAGCAATTTGACTATCGCGATGGGCAACAAGTTTTCAAAGGCTATCAGGCGTCGAACATGGTCAACGCAAAATTGCGCGACCTAAAGAAGCTTGGCGCCTTTTTGGATGCGCTGGCCGTCGATGGCGCGACAAACTTCAATGGACCAACGTTCGGCATCGATGATGACAGCAAGTTTCAGGATGCTGCCCGTGACAAAGTCTGGGCGTCAGCCATGAAACGCGCCCGCGAAGTGGCGCGCAAGGCAGGCTATGCTGATGTGAGAGTTTTGCGTGTTGAAGAAAGCGATCAGGGCCGGGGATACTCTCCAATGCCAATGGCCATTCGAGCAATGGACGCTTCTGAAAAATCCACACCCATTTCGCCCGGCGAATTGAGTGTCGGGGCGACAATGTCCTTCACATTCGAAATGGTGAAATAACTATGCGGGCGTCATGCGGTCCATAATGCAGGCGCCCCATTCACTTTGTGTTCAATGCTGCAGGATTAGGGGAAATTGATGTTCAACAGAATTATTCTCGCTTCCATGCTCGCAAGCATTGTATGTTTCTCCCCTGCGATGGCTGATCCCGCGCGTGGGGAACAGAATGAAGCGCGTCAGGATATGAGGGCCGGAAAGGTCAAATCCTTGCGTGAGATTGAGGCAAATATTGTGCCACGGATGCGTGGAATGCAGTATTTGGGCCCTGAATATGACCCCAGCGCACAGGTATACCGCCTGAAATTTATCAATCGCGACCGTGTGATTTTCGTGGACGTTGACGGGCGGACAGGGGGCGTGCTGCGGCAACGCTGATAGGATTTTGTAGCAGCACGCGAATCTGCTAGCCATATTCCGATAACATTATTGACAACTATAAGGGGACAGCATGCGCATCTTGATCGTGGAAGACGAACCCACCTTAGGCAAGCAGCTCAAATCGACGCTTGAGGGTGCAGGTTATGCCGTTGACCTCTCTGTCGACGGAGAGGACGGCCACTATATGGGTTCGACCGAAAATTACGATGCTGTCATTCTTGACCTTGGCTTGCCCGAGATTGACGGGCTGACGGTACTTGACCGCTGGCGCAAAGAAGGTCGGAAATTCCCTGTACTGGTCCTGACTGCGCGCGATAGCTGGTCGGACAAGGTTGCTGGCCTTGATGCGGGCGCCGACGACTATCTGGCAAAGCCTTTCCAGACAGAAGAACTGATTGCTCGCCTGCGCGCGCTCATACGCCGTGCATCGGGCAACGCTTCTAGCGAGCTTAATGTCGGCGCTGTCCGGCTAGATACTCGCTCCGGTCGCGTGACACTTGACGGACAACCTGTCAAACTGACGGCGCAGGAATATAAATTGCTGTCCTACCTTATGCACCACAAGGGCAAGGTCGTGTCGCGGACCGAATTGATCGAGCATATTTATGATCAGGATTTTGACCGCGATTCCAACACAATCGAAGTGTTCGTCACCCGCATTCGGAAGAAATTGGGGCAGGACGTCATTTCTACGATCAGGGGCCTTGGCTACAGTCTTGAGGAACCTGTCAGCTGAAAACGCCGGTGGTCAATAACTCTGTACCAAAGCCGCCGACCTGGCGCAGTCAGTTCCAAAGTACTGGATCGCTCACCCGCCGGATGATTCTGACAGCGGCGGCGTGGATTACGATATTGTTGATCGGGGGCGGGGCTGCGCTTGACCGCGTACTGACCAATTCGGTCGAGCAAAATTTCGACAATCAGCTGGAGTATGTGCTGACCGCGATGATTGCGTCCGCCGAAATTGGCCCGGACGGTGAAATCCGGATGAACCGCCCGCTGGGGGATCAACGTTTTCTTGAGCCGAACAGCGGGCTTTACTGGCAAATTACCGGAAAAGGCGCGATGCCCTTTCCCTCACGGTCGTTGTGGGATCGCACGCTAAGTCCACCCGCCGACCATAATGACCAGTTTGTTCATTTTCGCGATAGCAGCGAATTTGCTGAAGAGCCCCTGCGTATCGCAGAGCGTGCTATCAAGCTTCCGGATTCGGACATTGCCTGGACTTTTATGGTGGCGCAGAGTCGGGATAGTCTTGATGCGCAAATTCAGGAACTGCGGTCTGTATTGGTAATCAGCTTTTTCTTGCTGGCGCTCGGTCTGATCATTTTGGCAGCTTTGCAGACCTTTTATGGTCTTTGGCCATTGCGCGCGGTACGAATGGCTATCGCCCAGATGCGAAGTGGAAAAGAAAGCCGTGTCACCGATGCTTTGCCCGACGAGGTGATGCCGATGGTGAATGAGTTGAACGCCTTACTCGACCATAATGAAAAACAGGCAGAAGAGTCGCGCCGACATGCTGGCAATCTGGCGCACGCATTAAAGACGCCGCTGACGGTTATTATGAACAGCGCGACAGCGCAGGCCCCCGATCTAGCAGAAACCGTTATTCGCGAAGCTACGACAATGCGACGGCAGGTGGATCATCATTTGGCCCGTGCCCGCGCGGTGGGCCGGCGGGGCCACAGCCATAGCCGCGCACAGGTTTGGGGCAGCCTGGAGTCGGTAGAACGCGCCGTCGGCCGCCTGTATGCCCATGTCCGCTTGGATATGGCCGGTGATAAAGAAGTTGCGGCGCGGGTGGAGCGGCAGGATCTGGATGAAATGCTGGGAAATTTGATCGAAAATGCTGCCAAATATGGTGGGGGCAGTGTTTTCGTGACCGTTGAAGATGTTGGCGATTTTGTGGAAATTATCGTTGAAGATGACGGCAACGGCATTCCGGAAAGTGAACGCGAGCGCTTGTTTGACCGCGGAGCACGGCTAGATACCGGCAAGCCCGGCACCGGCCTTGGCCTTGCCATTGTTCGTGACGTCGTGGAAATTTACGGCGGGACAGTCGCGCTGGAGGAAAGCGAGGATCTCGGTGGACTGTTGGCGCGGCTGAGGCTGCCGAAAGCGATAAGCTGACTAGCTGCCGTCGCGAATCTGCTGATGGTGGCGGATGACCTCGTCAATAATGAAGCGAAGGAATTTTTCCGTAAAGTCAGGATCTAGTTTAGCGTCACGGGCCAGTTGACGAAGCCGCTCAATCTGTTTTTCCTCGCGCGCCGGATCAGCGGGCGGGAGCGACGATTTCGCTTTAAACTCCCCCACAGCCTGCGTTATCTTGAACCGCTCGGCGAGCATGAAAACCAAGGCGGCATCGATATTGTCGATGCTGTCGCGAAATCGAGATAGGGTTTCACTGTCGTTCATCTTGCTCATCTGTGCCGATATTGATCGAAAGGGACAAGGGGAAATACACCATTTGCACTTGCCTATCAGCGCGGCTGTCGTCAGAGCAGGAGCATTATGACTGCAACAATCCATAAAATCGGCGGACATCAATCGCCATCGCTAGACCCGATCCTCAAATTGGTGGCGCCGGGGATGAATAAGGTCAACGCAGTCATCCTTGATCGCATGCAGTCGGAAATCCCGCTAATCCCAGAACTTGCAGGGCATTTGATCGCTGGCGGCGGCAAACGAATGCGGCCAATGCTGACTTTGGCCTGTGCGCAGTTGCTGGATTACCCTGGCGAACGTCACCATAAGCTGGCAGCCGCCGTAGAATTCATTCACACGGCGACCCTGCTTCATGATGACGTAGTTGACGGAAGCGACATGCGCCGCGGCAAGACTGCCGCCAACTTGATTTTTGGCAACCCTGCAGCAGTTTTGGTTGGCGACTTTCTTTTCAGCCGATCATTTGAACTGATGGTTGAGGATGGGTCGCTTAAAGTTCTAAAAATATTATCGAATGCATCTGCGGTTATCGCTGAAGGAGAGGTCAACCAATTGACCGCTCAACGGCAAATTTCGACCACTGAGGAAAAATATCTCGAAATCATTGGTTCTAAAACCGCAGCTCTGTTTGCAGCCGCGTGCCGGATATCGGCCGTCGTGGCCGAAAGCGGCGAGGCGCAGGAAATGGCGCTTGATTCATTTGGCCGCAACCTTGGCATTGCGTTCCAACTGGTTGATGATGCCATTGATTATGTCTCTGACGGTGCAACCATGGGCAAGGACAGCGGCGATGATTTCCGCGACGGTAAAGTCACGCTACCGGTGATTCTCGCGCACTGCCGTGGAAACGCCGAAGAGCAGAAGTTCTGGCGCGACGCGATGCTGGGCAACCGCGTGTCCAGCGACGACCTTACACATGCTTGTAACTTGCTGCGCGCGCATAGGGCGATTGACGATACACTCGACCGCGCCCGACATTATGGCCAACGCGCAATCGACGCGATTGCGCATTTTCCGGCGGGCGAAGCCAAATCTGCGCTGACTGAGGCAGTAGAATTCGCGATAGCCCGCGCATATTGACGGGCGAAGCGGTGTCGTCCGCTCCAACTGATGCACTGCCCATCATGGCAGTTCTGCCCGACCTTCTGGCTTCGTTGCGTCACAGTCCGAACGCAGTGCTTATTGCGCCCCCGGGTGCTGGCAAGACCACCATGGTGGCACCTGCGTTGTTAGCGCAGCCCTATTGCGCCGGACAGATCCTCCTGCTGTCCCCGCGCCGTTTGGCAGCGCGCATGGCGGCAGAACGCATAGCCGCAAATCTTGGCGAAGCAGTAGGCCAACGGGTTGGCTATGCGACCCGACTGGACAGCAAACATGGTCACGACACCCGGATATTGGTCATGACTGAAGGTATATTTCGGAACCGGGTTATCAGCGACCCCGAGCTGTCCGGCATCTCTGCCGTGTTGTTTGACGAGGTGCATGAACGCAGCACCGACAGTGATTTCGGCCTCGCCTTGGCACTGGAGGCGCAGGCTGCGTTTCGTCCGGACTTGCGTTTGCTGGCGATGTCGGCGACGCTGGATGGCGGGCGTTTTTCGCAGCTTATGGACGATGCACCAGTGCTGGAAAGCGGAGGCAAAAGATGGCCTTTGGAATATCATTATGTTGGGCGCCGCACCGAACTGCCCATTGAAACCGACGTTGTGCGAAGCGTTCGCCAAGCCCTTTCGGAGCAGCAGGGCGACCTATTGGTATTTCTGCCCGGCGTGCGAGAAATTGACCGGGCATTTGACGCCTTGGGAGTTTGTGGCGACGATACTGTCGTGCACAAGCTGCACGGTCAAATAGACCCTGCTGCCCAGCGCCTTGCCGTCCGGCGTGACCCGCAAGGCCGGCGCAAGATTATATTCGCCACGAATATCGCGGAGACCAGCTTAACCATTGATGGCGTGCGGGTGGTGGTCGACAGCGGCCTTGCAAGGCGCGCACGATTTGACAAAGCGGCGGGGGTCACTCGGCTCGTCACCGAACGCGCGAGCCTGTCTGCCGTCACCCAGCGGGCCGGGCGCGCTGCGAGGCAACAAGCGGGAGTAGCCTACCGGTTGTGGGAGGAAGCAGGAAATGGAGGCTTACCTCCTTTCGACCCCCCTGAGATACTTGAGAGCGACCTTGCGCCTGTGTTGCTGGATTGCGCGCGTTGGGGCGAAAGCGACCCTGCCAAATTGCGTTGGCTTGATCTTCCGCCTGAACCTGCGCTAAAACAAGCGCGCAAGCTGCTGGTTTCGGTAGATGCGCTTGACGAGAGTGGCCGTATTACGCCGCATGGCAACAAACTTGCCAACCTGCCCTTGCCTCCGAATCTCGCGCATATGGTCGTCGCTGCAGCGGAGGGTGGACAAGCTTCAGACGCGGCCATGTTGGCCGTCCTTTTGCAAGAACGGGGTCTTGGCGGGCAGGGGGAAGATATCGAGGCCCGCTTCAAGCGTTTTGTCCGTGAAAAGGGTTCAAAAGCAGAGGCCGCTCGAAAGCTGGCGCAGCGCATTGCGCGTTTATGTGGGACAAGCGGTGACGCAGAACCTCGTAGCATCGGCGAACTCGTCGCAACGGCATTTCCCGACCGCATCGCCAAGCGCCGGGATGCCAAGGGCGAAAAATGGATCAGCGCCATGGGCCGCGGCCTGCTATTGGACACCGCCTCGCCGCTGGCGCGTGAGGAATGGCTCGCCGTGGCGGATGTGCAAGGCGCCGCGTCTGGTGCGCGGATACTGACGGCGGCGGCATTGAACGAGGCTGAAATTTTGGACCGATTTGCCCACCGCGTCGCCAGTCAGGAAATCCTGTCCTATGACAAAAGCGCCGACCGGGTCGATGCGCGCGTTCAGCGGCGTCTCGGTGCAATAGTGTTGAGCGAGGGGAAGTTGGAAAAGCCCAACCCGCAGGCTGTTGCAAGCGCTCTGTTGGCGGCAGTGCGCGACATCGGGATAGATGCACTGCCATGGACAGCTTCGTCGCGTGCACTTCGCGAGCGGGCGCAGTTTGCCGGAATGGCTTCGCTTAGCGACAATGAATTGCTGGAGAATGCAGAGCAATGGCTTATGCCGCTGCTCGGCAAGGTCAATCGCCTGCGCGACGTGACGTCATCGGATTTGGCAAATGCACTCGAGTATATGCTCGGTCGGGACATGCGCATCCGCATCGACCAAATTGCGCCAGCGTCGTTTAAAAGCCCTGCCGGAACTACCCACGATATCGACTATGCAGCAGAAGCAGGCCCAACGGTCGAATTGCGCGTGCAGGCATTGTTCGGTCTTGATAGCCACCCTGTGGTTGGCGTGGACCGCATACCACTTGTCCTAAGCCTGACATCGCCCGCTGGTCGCCCGATCCAGACAACCCGCAATTTGCCTGAATTCTGGCGCGGAAGCTGGCGTGACGTCGCGAAGGAGATGCGTGGACGTTATCCCAAGCACAACTGGCCAGAAGCGCCTTGGGAAAGCGTAGCCAGCCTTAAAACGAAAAAGGCACAAGCCCGCAACGCTTGACGACTCAGATGGTGTTCGGGCAAGGCGGCATCAGGTTTAATCATCAGGAAAATGCCATGTCCGCCCGTATCTTTCAGCGCCCCAAAAATGCCATGCAGTCTGGCCGCGGACGCCGTGACGAATGGGTGCTTGAATATGTGCCAGCAGAGCCACGCAAGGCCGATCCGTTGATGGGCTGGGCTGGCTCAGGCGACACGCAAGCCCAGGTGCAATTGACGTTCCCCAGCCTTGACGCGGCACGTGCCTATGCCGAGAAGAAGGGAATTGCCGCGACCTATATTCCGACGCCACCCAAGACACTTAAGCTTCAGGCATATGCGGATAATTTTCGCTAAGCGATCATCCCGGGGAGCATCAGCAACTTGACGTCAACGACGCAGCCTTCGCTACGCTTTCCTTGAATAAATTGAGACAATTCGGACAAGGAAACACGGTGGACGGTGATGTTCTCGCCATCAACCCCGCCGCCTTCACTGACCTTGGTCAGGCCACGTGCACGGACGAGCGAGAAGCTCTCGCTTAACATGCCGGGAGACGAGTAAAACTGGCCGACGATTTCCAATTTTTCCGCGCGATAGCCAGTTTCTTCTTCCAATTCTCGGGCAGCGGACTCAAGTGTGTCTTCGCCCTCCTCATGGTCCCCGATGAGGCCAGCGGGTAATTCAATGCAATTCGCACCCAGAGGAACGCGAAATTGTTCGACGAGCAGGACATGATCATCCTCAAGTGCCAGGATGACCGCCGCCTTGATGCCGCGCGCGCGGCTCACATATTCCCATTGCCCGCGAGTCTTCGCCGTGATGAAGCGGCCTTGCCACACTATGGTTTCCGCTTGGTCCTGCCCACTCATATTTCAATGAGCCTGTCCGGGATTTCATTAGGATTTTCGCTGCCCTTGGGAAAATGTTCAGCGAGCACAACGCCCATCTGCCGCACAGCAGCGGCGACGCCAGTCCCCGGATTCCCGGCCTTCACCTGATCTAGCAGGGCAACCATTGCGTCACCCCACACTTCTGGAGCAACCTTAGATGCGATGGCTTCATCAGTCACGATTTCCGCGCGGTGCTCTTTCATCGAAAGATATAATAGTACGCCGGTCCGGCCCACGGTTTTGGCCTCCGTACCGACCTTGAACAGGCTGATCGCGCGGTTGCGTACGCGAGCCAGCTTCGTCGACTTTGGCGTGAGCGCAAGGCGCAGAGGCATCCATTTAAGGATGAACCAAGTTCCTATCCATTTCAGCGCAACGGCGGTCAGCAACAGAGCCACGTACTCGCCCGTCGTGTATTCATGGCCCCACCCACCCGACAAACCGTTAATCAAGCCGATATAAAAGTCAGGAAATGTAGCATAAGTTGCAAGGGCAATGAACGCGACTGCGCTTGCCCAAGCCATGGCGATATCTTCATAATGGTCTGACAAATCTGTGACAATCGTGACAATCTCCCCGCTGGTATGCCGTTCTGCATCGGCAACTGCTGCGGTAACCAACACATGGTCGGCTTCCGTCATCTGACTGATTTTACGTATGGCCATATCAAATCATCCTACCAGCCACCCGATGCGCCGCCGCCACCGAAGCTGCCGCCACCGCCGCCAAAGCCGCCGCCACCACCAAAGCCGCCACCGCCAAATCCGCTACCTCTGCCACCAAAGCCGCTGCCCCCGCCCCAAATAATCACTGGCCCCATGCCGCCGCGTCGATGTTTACGCCCTCCGCCATTCATCGACCGGATCATTGGCAGAAACACGAAGAAAACTAGAAACAGCACGAAAATGATGGCACCAAACGGAATTCCTTCATCGCGTACGCGAGGTTGTTGCGCTGCGCTTGCAATCTTGGCGGCTTCGTCGTCGGGCAATTCAAGTTGCGTGACTATTCGGTCAACGCCTGCGTTGATCCCGCCTACAAAATCGCCATCCTTAAAGCGCGGCGTAATGTCGTTGCGGATGATTGTTGACGACAGGCCATCGGTAAGTACTGGCTCTAGGCCATAGCCCACCTCAATCCGCATCTTGCGTTCATTCGGGGCAACGATCAGGATCGCGCCATTATCCTTCTCGGTCTCGCCTTTGCCGTCCTGCCCAATCGCCCAAGTCCGACCAAGCCTATAACCATAATCCGAGATTTCATAGCCTTCGAGGCTATTAAGTGTTGCCACCACTAATTGGCGCTTAGTGCGGGTTTCCAGCCCTTCCAACTTGGCTGTCAGCGCAGCCTCCTGTTGCGGGTCAAGCAAGTTGGCCTGATCAACCACCCGGCCAGTCAGCTTCGGAAAATTCTGCGCAACTGCTGCTTGGCCGGTAAAGGCCAGCAGCAGTGCAGTCAGCAGGCCAAGGGCCTTATTCATGTTCAATTCCCCAATAGGCCTTAAGCCGCTGGCGCCATATCCAATTTCGGGGCTGTCTCTGCTCCCGGCGTGGTTGCTTGATAGGGGATCATCGGCTTTGCACCGTGAATGACCTTTGCGCCAATAATGTCCGGAAATGTGCGAATGGTGGTGTTATACCCACGGACCGCTTCGTTATAATCGCGCAGCGTAATGCGGACGCGATTTTCCTGACCTTCCAATTGATCCTGCAGCTTCAGATAGCCTTCTTGGCTTTTCAGCTGCGGATATTGTTCAACCGACACCAGCAGCCGTGAAAGGCTGCCCGACAGCTGGTTCTGTGCCGCCTGAAACGCAGCCATCTTGGCAGGGTCGCTCAAATCGTCCGGATTGACTTGGATATTGGGCGACGTCGCGCGGGCGCGTGCCTCAATAACTTCAGTAAGGGTTTTGTTTTCCTGCGCCGCTGCGCCTTTGACAATATTGGCCAAATTGGGGACCAGGTTGGCCCGTTCTTGAAACGCGGCCTGCACATCTGCCCACTTCGCCTTAGCATTTTCCTCTGCCGTTGGCACGCTGTTGATCCCGCATCCGGCCAAAGACGCCGCTGCAACGGGTACCAAAAGAAGTTTCATAAAGTTATTGACCATTTAACGAGTTCCTCCACTGGGCAATTGCCTAGAAATCCAGCCTTTTAACGGGCGTGTGTTACATACATAAGGCGCGTGAAGTGCTTTCGCAATGACTGCTATCGTTTGCGCGGCCTGTATGGCATGTTTTGCAATATTTCACATTTGGGAGATCGTCATAATGTTGTGGGAATTCAAAACATTCATCATGCGCGGCAACGTGCTGGATTTGGCTGTCGGCGTTCTGATTGGCGCCGCTTTTGGGAAAATCATTGCGTCGTTGACAGACGACGTCATCATGCCGTTAATTACGCTAATGACTGGCGGTGGCGTAGATTTCAGCAGCAAATATATCGTGCTCAGTGGCGGCGCAAAAGTGACCTCTGGCATGTCATTGGTTGCGGCCAAGGTCGCGGGCGCGAATGTTCTGGGGTGGGGAAGCTTCATCACGGCGACAATCAATTTCCTGATCCTTGCGTTCGTTATTTTTATGATTGTACGCGCCGCAAACCGCGTCTCTCCGCCTACCGCGGCGGGGCCGTCGCAGGTCGATCTGCTCGCCGAAATCCGCGACGAGTTGCGCAAGAAATAACGCCAATTGCAATGCCGTGATGTCTGGAGCATAGGCGCTGCATGAATTCTGCCGACTTGAATCGAGGCCGCCATTTCACGCACGTTACGGGGTTGCGTGCTTTTACGGGTGGGCTATTTTTGCGCGGCTTTGAACGTATCGTCGACCGGATCGATCATGGCCTGGAATTTGGGACGATTGAGGGCATATTGCCCGACGGGTCGGCTCGGCTGCTCGGCGGCAGGGGGGCAGGGCCAACGGCTGTTGTAACCCTGCATAGTTGGAAGGCGCTGCTCCGGTTGGTGCGCGGCGGGTCAGTCGGCTGGTATGAAGCATGGGCGGCGGGTGAGTGGAGCAGCCCGAACCCGGTGCAGATATTCGACCTGTTCATGCGTAACCGATTGCCGCTTGGCACAGTTGCGCGGTCTTCGGGGATAGCGAAGGTTGCGGGCTTGGCAATGCACAGTTTGCGCCGCAACAGCCGGAGTGGCGCGCGCAGGAATATCGAGTTCCATTATGATCTCGGTAATGATTTCTATCGGGCCTGGCTTGACGAGAGCATGACTTATTCCAGCGCCTTGTTCGCTGAGCCCATGTTAGCAGATGAGGCATTGGAAACCGCGCAACAACGCAAGATTCAAAGCCTGCTAAAGCGGTTGCATCTATCTGACGGTGACAAATTGCTGGAAATAGGTTGCGGTTGGGGCGGACTGGCTGAAGCGGCACTTCGGGCGAACTATATCCATTACCACGGCATAACTTTGTCGCCTGCACAAAAAGCATATGCGGACGCGCGTCTTTCAGGTTTGGGCGACGCACAGGTCAGCCTCACTGATTATCGCGACGTGGCTGGCCAGTATGACGCGATCGCAAGCGTTGAGATGGTGGAGGCAGTTGGCCAGCAATATTGGCCCGCTTATCTTAAATCTATCGCCCGGTGCCTAAAGCCCGGGGGCCGTGCGGCGATCCAGTATATCCGGATCGAAGACGATGTCTTCGAATCCTACGCGCGCGGCACTGACTTCATTCAACACTACATCTTTCCCGGTGGCATGTTGCTGTCCGAAAGTCGCTTCCGGGCAATTGCGGGTGAATGCGGACTGTCTTGGGAAAACCAGTATGACTTTGGCCTGCATTACGCAGAAACGCTTCGGCAATGGCGGGTGCGGTTTGATGCCGCGGTTGCGGGCGGGACTTTGCCTGGCGGTTTCGACGATAAATTCATTTCGCTTTGGCGTTATTATCTGATGTATTGCGAAGGCGGATTCCGAGGCGGCGGCATCAATGTTGCGCAGGTCACTTTGGCGAAACAATAATCTTTTGGGGGAGCAGGATGATAAAATGGATATTGGGGTTGTTGATTGTCGTTGCGGCGGCAGCAGGCGGTTTTTGGGTCAGCGCGGACAAGGACATGAAAGCGCTCATTTCCCATCTGCCGACGGACGCTAACGTGCTTTTCTGGAGCGTAGAGCAACGCGACGCTGCGTTTCGCACGATGGACCGTATTCCCATTCTTGCCAAAGCCAACATCATAGCAACTGGTGACAGGGTTTATCCTTTACCCAAGGGCAATCCGCTGACGATCGGGACTGACGTCGACGCCTACATGAAGACTCAACGTACCGCGGGTCTTGTCATAGTTCAGGATGGCAAGGTGCGGATGGAAAAATACGGCCTAGATTTTAGTGCCGAGGGCAAATGGACGAGTTTCTCGGTTGCCAAATCCTTCACGTCCACTCTGGTCGGGGCAGCCATAAAGGATGGCTACATCAAGAGCATCGATGACAAGGTGTCGGCCTATATCCCTGATCTCAAAGGCTCGGTTTATGACGATGTAACCATCAAACAGTTGTTGACGATGACCTCTGGCGTCAAATGGAATGAGGATTATGAGGATCCCAAGTCCGATGTAGCCTTGTTTAACAAGCACAAGGCCGAAAATGGCATGGACGTAACGGTCAGCTATATGCGCAACCTGCCCCGTGAAGCGCCTGCAGGTTCCAAATGGGTTTACAAAACCGGCGAAACCAATTTGATTGGCGTGTTGGTGAGTTCGGCTACCAATAAGACCTTGTCAGAATATCTGTCCGAGAAACTTTGGGCACCCTTTGGCATGGAACAGAATGCAAGCTGGCTCCTGGGCGCCACTGGACATGAGATCAGTGGTTGTTGCATTCAGGCGTCGACCCGCGATTATGCGCGGTTTGGTTTATTCATGCTTGCCGGTGCGAAAGTCGATGGCGTGGGCATCTTGCCCGATGATTGGATCGCGCCCGCAACCAGCAAGCAAGCCGACATCGGCATACCGGGCAAAGGCTATGGGTACCAATGGTGGACTTATGATGACGGCAGTTACGCCGCCCAAGGCATTTTCGGGCAGGGCATCTTCATCGACCCCAAGCGCAATTTGGTCATTGCATCGAACAGCAATTGGCCCAGGGCGACGGATCCTAATACGGTGGGTGCGCAGCGCGAGGCGTTTTATAAGGCGGTTCAGGCGGCAGTAGATGCGGAGACAAATACCGCCTCCAGATAGCTATGCTGCGGTGCACAAAAATTACGTAAAGTAGCAATTAAATTGCGCCGCAACGCGTGGAAAAAAGGGGCTTTTCTAAGTCTTGATATTAGTCCAGCATGGGTTTGACACGTTTCGTCTTTCAGCGGGAGATTTGCTATGGATTTTAAGACGTTTTTGCGCGCAGGCAGTAATCGTCGGGCAATGCTCAAGGGCATGGGCGTTGCGGCCGTCGGGTTTTCGCTGACGGGTACGCTGGCCGGATGCGGCGAGAAAGAGGCGGCAAAGCTCGCCAATGGTGAAGAGGCCAAGCTCAACTTCTACAATTGGGACACCTATATCGGCGAGACCACGTTAGAAGATTACAAGGATAGCGCGGGCGTTGACGTAAATATGACCTTGTTCGCCAGCAACGACGAACTGTTTGCCAAGCTGCGCGCGGGCAACCAAGGCTATGACGTCATTGTGCCATCCAACGATTTTGTCGAGCGCATGGCTGCTGCCGATATGTTGGTTGAGCTAGACAAGACGCAAATCCCCAACTTCAAAAATGTTGCCCCGGATTATCAAGACGTGCCTTATGATCCGGCGCGCAAATATTCCATGCCGTATACGTGGTTGGCGCTGGGCATCGGCTATCGCAAATCAAAAGTGAAATCCGTGCCGGACAGCTGGAAGGTCCTCTTCGACAGCGATGAATATAAGGGCCGGATTGCGGTGCTGTCCGAGGCCGGGGACATGTTCCGCCTTTACGGCAAATATATGGGTAAATCGGTCAATGGCCTGACCGACGCTGACCTTAAAATGATCGAAGCGATGATGATCAAGCAAAAGCCGAACATCAAATCCTTCCATGAAGATAATGGTCAGGACTTGCTGCTTAAGGGCGAAGTTGATGTCGTCCTTGAATATAATGGCGACATTGCGCAGGCGATGGTTGAAGACCCCGACATCGGATTTGTCATCCCGAAGGAGGGCAGTCAGTTAAACTCCGACAATCTGTGCATTCCGAAAGGTGCGCCGCATCCAAAGAACGCGCATGCATTCATCAACTATTTGTTGGATGCCGAAGCGGGCAAGAAGATTACCGAGACGATCCTTTACCCCACGCCGAACGCGGCGGCAAAAGCGCTGATGCCGGATGACTATAAGGACAACCAAGTCATTTTCCCGCCAGCCGCGATTTTGGCAAAATGTGAATATGCCAAGTTCGATGCAGAGCTTCAGCCGAAATATGAGGAGGCGTTTACCGGCGTTCGGGCGGCTTAATTGATGTCAGGGCCGTTGCAGGACTGGAAAGCCCAGAAGAAGCCTTTTGCGGCCGTCGCAACGGCACCGGTGTTCTGGCTAGCCCTGTTCTTCATCGCGCCCATGGCCATCGTGTGGCTATACAGCTTTGGACAAAATGCTGGCCCAGCCGATATTGTTATCTCTGGCACGCTCGACAATTACAAGCGGGCGACCGAGTGGCTGTATTTATCGATATTTCTCAAAAGCCTTGCAGTGGCTGCGCTGACCACATTAATTTGCCTCATTGTCGGCTTTCCGGTGGCAATGGCCATTACCTTCGCCGCACCGAAGTGGCGGCCTTGGTTGCTGCTAGGCATCATGCTCCCGTTTTGGACCAACCTGTTGATCCGGACCTATGCGTTGATGGCATTGATGGGTACCAACGGTTACATGAACAAGGGGCTGGGCGGCCTTTGGGAAGGTGCAAGCTGGTTGCGGACTTTAGTGGGTATGCAACCACTTGAAGCATGGACCCCGGTCCAGTTGCTGTACAACAATTTTGCGGTCGTATTGGGGCTGGTCTATGTCCATCTGCCCTTCATGGTCTTGCCGTTATACTCGGCGCTCGACCGGCTCGACAAAAGCCTGATTGAGGCAAGCCTTGATTTGGGTGCCGGGCATTTCAAAACCTTTATGCAAGTCGTTGTGCCGCTCGCTGCGCCTGGTATTGTAGCAGGCGTGATGATTACGCTCATCCCGGCATTGGGGGCGTATCTGACCCCGGATCTGATGGGTGGCACCGACAGCCAGATGATTGCAAACGTCATCGAACGGCAGTTTAAACGCGCCAATGACTGGCCGTTTGGCGCGGCTTTGTCCT
>NZ_JBKBQV010000001.1:0-51511 GCF_046292425.1 Sphingorhabdus sp. | reverse complement strand
CGCGATGTTCATCTTGATTGCATTGCAGTCCATGCGTTCGAACAAAGTGAAGGAGGTGCGTTGATGTTTAACCGCACCGCCATTGCCCCGCTCGAATATACCCGCAAATTGTGGATGCGCAGTTGGGTCGGGCTGACCATGCTGTTCCTATATGCGCCACTAATTGTGCTGATGATCTTCAGCTTCAACGACAGCAGGCGCAACATCGAATGGAAGGGCTTCACTCTTAAATACTACGAGAAAGCGCTGAACAACGACAGTCTGGTCGAGGCGATGGTCAATTCGCTCACCATCGCATTTCTGGCGACAATCGTCAGTCTGGTCATTGGTGCACTGGCTGCAGTCTTGCTGTGGCGCTTTCGTTTTCCTTTCAAGGGACTGGTCGAAGGCACAATGTCTTTGCCGATCATTGTACCCGAAATCTGCCTGGGCGTCGCGTTTCTGATCTTCTTTGCGAAGGTTGACTGGCCAACGGACCAGCCATGGCCGCTAAACCTGTCAGCCATCACCATCGCCCATATCACCTTTTGCTTCCCCTTTGTTGCCATGGTTGTCCGTGCGCGGCTGGCGAGTTTCAACCGGGAGGAGGAAGAGGCCGCAAAGGACCTTGGCGCAACCGAGTGGCAGGCATTTCGCGACGTCCTTCTGCCGCATATCAGGCCGGCCTTGATCGCAGGCGCGCTTCTTGCCTTCACGCTAAGTCTCGACGATTTCGTCATCACCTTTTTCACCAGCGGTCCCGATACGATCACTTTCCCGGTGAAGGTTTATTCCATGGTGCGCTTCTCGGTCACGCCGGAGGTCAACGCCGCATCGACCATCCTGATCATCCTTACCGTCGCACTGACCTTCATTGCCCTGAAATATCAAGGTGTGAAGAGCATCGCGGAAACCCATTGAAATGTTCCTATCATGAGCGAAACCAATCAGCCTATCATCCAAATCCGGAATGTATCCAAACGCTTCGGCAAGGTGACCGCGGTCGACAATATCAGTCTGGATATTCGCGCTGGCGAATTCTTCGTCCTGCTTGGGCCATCAGGCTGCGGCAAGACGACTTTATTGCGCATGATCGCTGGCTTTGAGATGCCAACCGAGGGGCAGATTCTGATCGATGGTCAGGACATGAGCCTTGTTCCGCCAAACAAGCGGCCAGTGAATATGGTCTTCCAAAGCTACGCCGTGTTCCCGCATATGAATGTGACTGACAATGTCGGCTATGGTTTGCGCATTGCAGGTGTGTCGAAGTCAGAGACCCGCGACCGCGTTGCCGAGGCGCTTGAGCTTGTGAAGCTTGGCGGGTTTGAGGACCGGATGCCCGACCAGATGTCCGGTGGGCAGCGTCAGCGCGTTGCGCTCGCGCGCAGCCTTGTAATGCGGCCCAAGGTATTGCTGCTTGATGAGCCACTCTCCGCGCTCGACGCGAAACTGCGTGCGCAGATGCAATTTGAGCTTTCGGACCTTCAGGACAAGGTCGCCATAACATTTGTCACTGTCACCCATGACCAGGACGAGGCCCTGTCAATGGCAAGCCGCGTTGCAGTCATCAACAAGGGCGAAGTGGCGCAGCTCGCGCCGCCCTCGGACCTCTACGAATATCCCGCCAACCGCTTTGTCGCGGATTTCGTTGGCTCAGTGAATATATTTGAAGGGAGGCTGACGCTCGACGAACCTGACAAGGCTGCTGTCGAATGCCCCGGTCTTGGCAAGATTTACCTCAACCACGGTGTCACCGGACCCCATGGCGCAAATGTGTGGGTCGCGCTTCGTCCTGAAAAAATTTACCTGCATGTTCCGGGCGAAGGCAAAGCCATCCGCGCCGCTGCACAAGACGCGCCAGACGGCCATAACTTCGCGCGCGGCACGATTAAGGGCATGAGCTATCTTGGCGACATCACATTATATGACATTCAACTTGAAGGCGGCCAAATCATCCGCGTGAGCCGCCCCAACCTCTCCCGCCATGACCAGGAAGACTTCACCTGGGATGACAAGGTCAGCATGCACTGGCGAGCGGACAGCCCGGTTGTGTTGTTAAGCTAGGCGAAATCGCCGCTTTTAATTGTCCGCGCTCGGCGCTGGCCGAAGGTCTATCAGCGTGACGATAATGTTGCTTTGCGGGGCTGAATCAGCAGCCTTTGGCATGCAAAAGCGATAGGTTGAGCCGATTGGCATCATCTTCAGGCTTTCGTTAAAAACGGGCGAAGCCTGGCTCAGCGGAATCTTCTCCCATTCGCTTTTCTGCTGCACGATGCCTGATGTTGCGTCGAACACGGTAAAATCAACCAGAGCCATGTCGCCATCGACCGGTTTTTTGCCCGCGGCGGCTTTTATGATGTCGAAGCCAACTCCTGACGCGGTGGATTGCGAACAAGTACGTTCGGCAGCGGGAATGACGGGTTTTGGCGGCGGGTTGGTGAAGGACAACAGATCAACCTCAAACACCAGATCAGCGTTGGCTGGAATTGGCCCGCTTCCCGCCGCGCCATAGCCTAGAGCTGCAGGGATGCAGAGGCGGTAGCTGCCACCCGGTTGCATCAGTTGCAGGCCTTGGGCAAAACCTGGAATGACGCCGCCAACGGGGAATTGGGCGGCTTGCCCTGAGTCAAATTCGGTACCGTTGGCCGTCAGCATACCCTTATAGTTGACGGTAACCTTGGAATCTGCACTTGGCCGCTCCCCTTTGCCGGGCTTTACGATAGTGTAGGACAGTCCCTCAGGCGTCGTCGTCGTGCACGAAAGCACTGGCGCCTTCGGCTTTGCTGCGACGGGTGCTGCTGCCTGTGCGGGTGCAGCTTGCACGAAAAGGGCGGGGGTGAGGGCGGCAACAGCCGCGCGCTTGAACGAAGATATCATGCGCCTTCGATAATGATTGGCCGCCATTTGTCCAGTTGGGTTTTAGGGCTTTGAGGGATTACCGATTTTACAAAGTCACATTAAGGTCTCACCAAAAACGATCTGGTGGCCGCCAGCGTCGCATTAATCAAACGCTCTTCTAACACTGAGAAAGAACATGGCCGACATCTGGCCGACGCGGCGATTCTCTCAAACGAAATCCTACATTGCAAGCTGGATCCAACTATTGAGATGCGGAAACGCGTTCAGCATGACATGGAGGGTCAGTCAGCCACCACGTGCCCTGACAAAAAGAGCACGTCCACCACCCGCGTTACCCGCACCGACCCCGTCACCCTGAACTTGTGTCAGGGTCCATCCTGCCTCTACTCGCGCTTATCCGATCGCCCGAAGCTTTGGTTCGGCTTCATCGAGCGACTTGTGGATAATGCCGACAAGCTCATCAATCTGCGCTGGCGTGATGATCAGCGGCGGGCACATGACGATACTGTCGCGAATGCCGCGGACCATCAGGCCATTGCGGATGCAGATGTCGCGCACCATGGGCCCGGCCGTCCCTTCGGCGCCGCCAAAGCGGGCACCGGTCGCCTTGTCTGCAACAATTTCGACTGCGCCAAGCAAACCGATGGAGCGGGCTTCCCCCACCAGCGGGTGGTCGCGCAAGGGTGCAAGTGCCTTGGCCAGATATGGCCCGGTTTCATTGCGGACTTTGTCGACCAGGCCTTCGCGTTCCATGATCTCGATATTGCGCAACGCCACGGCGGAAGCGACAGGGTGGCCCGAATAAGTGTAGCCATGAACGAAATCGCCGCCGGTCTTCATAACCTTTATGATATCCGCGCTGACGGCAACGGCGGAGATGGGCAGATAGCCGGACGACAGTCCCTTCGCCATGGCGATGATGTCGGGTTGAATGCCCATGGTCTCATGCCCCCACATATTACCGGTGCGCCCAAAGCCGCAGATCACTTCGTCGCAGACCAGAAGAATGCCGTATTTGCGGCAGATCGCTTCAACCTGAGGCCAGTAATTTGCAGGTGGGATGATGACTCCGCCAGCGCCTTGCACGGGCTCGCCAATGAAGGCGGCGACGTTTTCGGGGCCGACTTCCAATATCTTGTCTTCAATCGCCTTGGCGCACGCCGTGCCGAAATCCTCCGGCGTCATGTCGCGGCCTTCATTGTACCAATAAGGCTGGCGCACATGCTCGATGCCAGCCATTGGCAATATGCCAGGCGCAGGAAAGCCCTGGCCATGCATGGCCTTCATCCCGCCCATGCTGACGCCTGCAACCGTTGAGCCATGATAGGCATTATGGCGGCTGATGATCACGGTGCGGTTGTGCTCGCCCTTCACCTGCCAATAATGTCGTACCATGCGCAATATGGTGTCATTGGCTTCCGAGCCTGAGCTGTTGAAAAACACATGCGGCAGGCGATTGTTGGTCAGGCTCGCAATCTTGTCGGCAAGCATAATGGCTGGCGCGTTCGCCGTTTTAAAGAAGCTGTTATAATATGGCAGCTCAAGCATTTGCTCCCGCGCAACCTCCGCCAATTCGTCGCGGCCATAGCCGACGTTGACGCACCACAGGCCAGCCATCCCGTCCAATATGCGGTTGCCATCGCCATCATGGATGTAGCAGCCTTCGGCGTGGGTAATAATACGGCTTCCGCCCAGATCCTCGATTTCCTGCCAGTCGGCTTGCGCTGGCAAATGGTGGGCGATGTCCAAACGGCGAAGTTCGGCGATGTCGTAATTGCGTGGCATGTTATTCTCCCTGAAATGTAATGGCTTTGCGTCGTGCGCAAAGGTTCAGGGCGAAAAGCCGATCCGCGCTTGATAGCGATTAAAGCGGGTCACTGTAGTGTTCACAGATCGCCTCTTAACGCCTTTCCCAAAAGTTGGAAATAGGTTTGAGAATCCACATCATTTTCTGTGCCCCATTCGGGATGCCACTGCACCGCCAGCAGGGGCGCTCCGTTGGGCCGCGCGCTATAGGCCTCAATCAATCCATCAGGCGCGCGGGCTTCGACATTCAAACCATCGGCTAATTTTCCAATGCCTTGATAATGAACGGAATTCACGTTCAGCGCGCTCTTGGCATAAGCGCCACCCAACATGCCTCCATCAGTGAGTTCAACAGCGTGGCGGTGGTCGAACATGTCGTCGAAGCTGGCGTCGTCCGGCGCATGGTGACGGAGGAGGTCGTCGCTTGCGCTGGTGTCGCGGCGCAGTGTTCCGCCCAAGGCGACGTTGATCTCCTGAAAGCCACGGCAAATGCCGAACACTGGTTTTTGCGCGTCAATCATGCGGTCGACCATCGACATCGCAATTTCGTCGCGGCCGTCATCGAAGGGACCGTCGCCGCCGTCTTCGCCATAGAGCCGCGTGGCGACGTTGGACGGGCTGCCAGTGAGCAATATGCCGTCGATGCGTGGGGCGACCTCAGCGGCGGTCATCAGGTCGGGAAGCGAGGGAATGATGAGTGCTGCAACATCGGCATAGATCATGGCCGCCCGTATATATCGGTTCATCACCGCTTGAGCGACTTCGCTGCCGATAATGCGATTGCAGGCAATCACACCCAATACCGGACGGCTCATCATGTTTGCTCCTGCGCTACCTCTTCCTTGGCTTGTTCAGCAATTTCAGCGGCTTTGTCAATTTCTCGCTTCTTTTTGCGGCTAATCAGAAATTGCCAAACCCCAAACAGGTTGATGAACAACAATACGCCGTTCTGGATGGCCAATGGCATTCCGTCAGGTGCGGTCAGCCCTGAATAGACCCAAAGGCAAGCGACAATGGAGAACAGGACAAAGCCAAAGCCTGTGACACGGCGGCTAAAATCGGCAGCGACCATGGCTGCGGCCAAGATCGTTCCTATTGCCGCAATCCATTCAACTGGTCCGTTCACGCTGCTCCGATCAACTCCCGGCCAATCAACATCCGGCGGATTTCATTTGTTCCCGCACCAATGTCGAGCAACTTGGCATCACGCCAATAACGCTCAACCGGCCAGTCCTTGGTATAGCCAGCGCCGCCCAATGCCTGGATTGCTTCGCCTGCAACCTTCACCGCGCTTTCGCTGGCGAGCAGAATGGCGCCTGCCGCGTCGAAACGTGTGGTCTGGCCGGCGTCACAAGCGCGCGCGACATTATAGACATAGCTGCGCGCCGAATTCAGCGCGACATACATGTCCGCGACCTTTGCCTGCATGAGCTGAAAACTGCCGATAGGCTTGCCGAACTGTTTGCGTTCGCGAACATAGGGCAGGACGACATCGAGGCAGGCCTGCATCACGCCAAGCTGAAGCCCCGCAAGTACAACGCGTTCATAGTCGAGCCCAGACATCAATACGCCTACGCCGCCATGCAATGGGCCCATCATCTGTTCTTCGGACACAAAGCAGTCGTTGAATACCAGCTCGGCCGTGGGTGAGCCGCGCATGCCGACCTTGTCGATCTTCTGGCCGATGGAGAAACCCTCCATGCCCTTTTCGATCAAAAAGGCCGATATGCCACGCGACGCAGCTTCGGGCGCAGTCTTCGCATATACGACCAAAGTGTCGGCATAAGGCGCGTTGGTAATCCAGAATTTGGTGCCATTCAGGATGTAGCCGCCTTGAACCGCTTCGGCCTTTAGCTTCATTGAGACAACGTCGGAACCAGCACCCGCTTCAGACATGGCAAGGCTGCCAACATGCTCGCCCGAAATGAGTTTGGGCAGATATTTCGCCTTTTGATCAGGCGTCGCCCAGCGGGCGATCTGGTTGACGCACAGGTTGGAGTGCGCGCCGTAGGATAGGCCAATGGAGGCAGAAGCGCGGCTGACTTCTTCGACAGCAACGACATGCTCCAGATAGCCAAGGCCAAGGCCGCCATCGGCTTCATCCACGGTTAGGCCATGCAGGCCAAGCTCACCCATTGCAGGCCAGAGCTCTTCGCGGGGAAACCAGTCCTCCGCGTCAATTTTGGTGGCGAGCGGCGCGATTTTGTCGGTTGCGAAACGCTTGGTCGTATCGCGGATCATGTCGGCGTTTTCACCAAGAGCGAAGTCTAATGTCATGCTTGTCATGGCTTTGCTCTGCCAGTTATTTAATGGGGCTGCAAGCATGGGACTAGCCAGTCGGTGACCTTTTGCTTACCGCTTCACTCATGGTCCCTCAAGAACGAATCTTTCCATATGCATTATGATATTCTTATAGTCGGCGGCGGTCATGGCGGCGCGCAGGCAGCAATTGCGCTGCGGCAGGCCAAGTTTGAAGGCAGCATTGCTATTATTAGCGCTGAGCGTGAATATCCCTATGAGCGCCCGCCATTGTCGAAAGACTATTTTGCAGGAGACAAGGCATTTGAACGCATTATGATAAGGCCAGCGGCTTTCTGGGCGGAACGTGCCATCGACATGATGCTCGGGCAGCGGGTCGAGACTGTCGATGCCAAAGGTCATACAGTTACCACTTCGGACGGATCCGTAATCTCCTACGGCAACATGATTTGGGCCACAGGCGGAAGTCCGCGCCAATTGCCGGTGGAAGGCAGCAATCTGCGCGGAATGCATGTGGTGCGCACCCGTGCCGACGTTGATCGCATGGTGGAAGGTCTGGATGATGTCGCCGATGTCGTCATTGTGGGCGGCGGATATATCGGGCTAGAGGCAGCGGCTGTCCTGCGCAAGATGGGCAAGAAGGTGACTGTGCTGGAGGCGATGGACCGCGTGCTGGCGCGGGTTGCGGGCGAACGACTTTCGCGTTTTTACGAGGCAGAGCATCGCGCGCACGGCGTCGACGTGCGATTGGGCGTCGAAATCGCATCCATCGAGGGCGAGGAGTATGTAACAGGCGTGCGTCTAGCCGATGGGGACGTAGTCCCGGCGCAGATGGTCATTGTCGGCATTGGTATCGTTCCTGCCGTTGCGCCATTGATAAACGCTGGCGCCGCTGGTGGAGCAGGTGTGGATGTAGATGGATATTGCCGGACGTCCCTGCCGGACATTTTTGCCATTGGCGATTGCGCGGCACATGCAAATGATTTTGCTGGCGGTAACATCATGCGTGTTGAATCCGTTCAAAACGCGAATGATATGGCCAATGCTGTGGCAAAGAGCCTCACCGGCGAACGGACTGCTTATCATGCCGTGCCATGGTTCTGGTCCAACCAATATGACCTGCGTTTACAGACAGTGGGCATTAGCGCCGGTTTTGACGATACAGTGTTGCGCGGTGATCCCCATACGCGCAGCTTCTCGTTGATTTACCTAAAGGCGGGTAAGGTCATCGCGCTCGACTGCGTCAACGCGACCAAGGATTATGTCCAGGGCCGCTTGTTTGTGACCGAGGGCCTTTCGCCCACGGCTGAACAATTGGCTGATACCGAAGTTACATTGAAGGAACTCGCCGCAACTCTTACGGCCAACTAATAGCGATTTGCCCCCAGTCCGTTCAGCCCTCACGGCCATTTTAGGCCCCACCAACACTGGTAAGACCCATCTTGCCGTGGAGCGGATGTGTGCCCATTCCAGCGGGATGATCGGCTTTCCGCTGCGTTTGCTCGCGCGGGAAATCTACGATCGCGTTGTGGCGATCAAGGGCGTGCAAAATGTTGCGTTGATTACCGGCGAAGAGCGGATCGAACCGCCGCAAGCGCGCTGGTATTGCTGCACCGTCGAAAGCATGCCCATTCAAAAGGAGTTTGCCTTCGTCGCAATCGACGAAGCGCAATTGGGTGCCGATCCTGAGCGCGGGCACATTTTCACTGACCGGATATTGCACGCGCGCGGGCGCGAAGAAACGATGATTCTGGGTTCCGAAAGCCTTCGCCCGATCATCCGCTCGCTGCTACCAGATGCTGAAATCATTTCGCGGCCTCGATTTTCTACGTTGAGCTATGCAGGCGCGAAGAAACTGTCCCGCTTGCCCAAGCGTTCGGCGATTGTCGCCTTTTCGATCGAACAGGTTTACGCCGTGGCCGAAACTTTGCGCCGGATGCGCGGGGGTGCGGCAGTTGTCATGGGGGCCTTGTCGCCGCGCACCCGCAACGCGCAGGTCGCGATGTTTCAATCGGGTGAAGTCGATTATCTCGTCGCCACGGACGCTATCGGCATGGGGCTGAATCTCGACGTGGCGCATGTCGCTTTTGTCAGCTTGTCCAAATTCGACGGGTCACGCCGCCGCCGGTTGACCGTCGCGGAAATGGCGCAAATTGCCGGTCGTGCCGGCCGACATCAGCGTGACGGCAGTTTTGGGACCTTGGCTGGCGAGGGCAGTGAATTTACGCCTGAAGAAGTGCTGGCAATTGAAGGACACAGCTTTCCGCGGCTCGACTGGCTGTATTGGCGTGAGGCAAAGCCGCGCTTCAATGACATCGCCACCTTGATTGCGGATCTGGAGAAAAGGCCAGATCGAGCAGGCCTTCTTCCTGCGCCAAAGGTCATCGACCTTCTTGTCCTCAAGCGCTTGGCCGACATGCCCGACGTGAAAGCTTTAATACGCCATCCTGTCGACGTCGCACGTCTGTGGGAAGTCGCTTGCCTGCCCGATTTCCGCCAAATGGGTGAGGAACATCACAGCCGGTTTGTCGCGTCGCTATGGCAATATCTTGGGCAGAATGAACGCGTCATTCCGCAGGGTGTCTATGCCAGCGAACTGGCGCGCCTCGATAATGTTCAGGGGGACGTCGACACCCTGTCGGCGCGAATCGCGGCGGTTCGGACGTGGACCTATATTGCCCATCGAAACGACTGGCTCGCCCATCCACCTGCCATGGCGGAACGCGCACGGGCACTGGAGGAAAAACTATCCGACGCATTGCATGATGCGCTGCGTCAGCGATTTGTTGACAAACGCACTTCCATGCTGCTGCGCAAAAGCGCGACAGATGTTGGCCTGTTGCCGGTAGATATTCAGGCTGACAATCGTGTTCTTGTCGATGGTGAAGACATTGGTACTTTACAGGGCTTTGCGTTTCGGGTTGACCCGGCGGCCAAAGCGGGAGACCGTAAGCTGTTGTTGGCTGCTGCCGAACGACATCTGGCGGCACATTTGAGACAAAAGGCAAAGGACGTAAGTATGGCAGAGGACAGCGAATTCTCGCTTGCAGCCGATGGAGAGGGCAAGCCCGCAATTTTCTGGAAGGGCGAACTTCTTGGGGCATTGACCAAGGGCCGGACGCTTCTTCAACCTGCATTTGCGCCTGTAAGGGCTGTTGCCGGACTTGAAGGAGACGCCCTGCGTGAAATCACCACCCGCGCTGAAGGATGGATTGAGGCGCAATTGGCCAAGGCAATGGGCGGGATCGTCGGGTTATTGGAACTGGCCCAGCAAGCTGATGTGGACGGGAATGTACGTGCACTCGCCGTCCGGCTGGCGGACGAGGGCGGTATTGCCGGACGACATTACCTCGCCGATGCGGTTGCCGCATTGCCCAAGGAAGCGCGCGGGGCGGCGCGCAAGGGCGGAATCGTCTTTGGCGCGCTCGATATCTATCATCACGCTGCATTAAAACCTGCGGCTGCCAAGTGGCGCGCAGCGTTGTTTGCCGCGCGCGACAGCCGGGCGATGCCTGAACTTCCCCCTGAAAGCGCTGTACATTTGAAGGCGTGGAACTTTGCCAACGCGTCGGAGGCACGCAATGCCGGCTATCGGCGAATTGGCGATGAATATGTCCGCATTGACCTTGCCGAACGCGTTATCAAAAAGGCGCATGAAGCGCGCGGGCAGACCAATTTGTTCGGCATGGACATGGCCTTTGCAACGTCTTTGGGAATCAGCGAAGCCGGCCTGAAGGCATTGATGCGCGATGCAGGCTTCCGTCCAGCGGACAAGCCGCCCGAACCGGCGGCTGAGCCAGACCCGGTTTCTGATGCCGTGGCCGACGCATCGGAGCCACTTGCAAGCGAGGCGGTGCCAGCGCCTGAACCAGAGGCTGCCCAAGCAGAGGCCGCTGTCGAACAAGAGGCAACCTCCGCGGAACCCGTCGCTACACCCGCAGCAGAGCCACAAGCGATCACTTTGACGCATTGGCGATGGGTCGGCTTGCCCAAGCCGCGTCCACCCGAACAGCGTCAGCAACGTGCCAAGCCACATCAACAAAAGACGCATGCTGCCGGAAAGCCAAAAGCAAAGCCCGAACGTGCGCCCGTCGCCGCACAACAAAATGCGCAACCATCGTCTCTGGCGTTGCAACTGGCTGCGCTTAAGGGCCTTAAGTTCTAGGCGGCTGGGCGACTTTGCGGATCGACAGGCTTCTCTTCTTTCTGCGCTTCGCCAAAAGCCGGACTCTTGCCCAAAGCTGGGCAGAGGCAGGGCATATCCGCGTCAATGGCCGCCGCGTCGAAAAAGGTAGTCTGTTCATTGCCGTTGGAGATGTCATCACGATGCCAATTGGCGAGGTAGTGATCACGCTAAAGCTATTGTCTATGCCATTTCGGCGGGGTCCAGCGTGCGAAGCGCAACTTTGCTATCAGATTATTGACTAAAATTTGCCGGCCAGTTGCATTCCGCCGTTGACTTCCCCCTGCGCCTCGCAATAGGCAGTTGAAGTGAAGCGGCTAATTCGCCGCCACCTTTGGGAGAATTCCGCAAGTGACCTATGTCGTTACCGATGCCTGCATCCGCTGCAAATATATGGACTGCGTTGAAGTGTGTCCGGTGGATTGCTTCTATGAAGGCGACAATATGCTCGTCATCAATCCTAATGAATGCATCGATTGCGGCGTGTGTGAACCTGAATGTCCTGCGGAAGCGATTTTGCCAGATACCGAAAATGGCCTTGAGCAATGGCTCGAATTGAATGCGACCTACAGCGCCGAGTGGCCGAACATCACGTCAAGCCGTGAGCCGCCCGCTGATGCGGATGAGCATAAGGGCGAAGAAGGCAAGTACGAGAAATATTTCAGCCCTGAGCCAGGCGAGGGCGATTAAGCCTTCGCGCTGCGCCGCGCTTTTAACCAGTTTTTCTGATAGCTTTCCACCTCACGCAGCGCGGCAAATACCGTGGTGTTTGGTTGTGTCCGACCAGTGCGTCCAAGTGCATAAATCTGGCTGTAGAACCAATATTGCGTGGCAAAGCCTTCAATGCCGCGAATGGCTTTGATCTTGCGCAAGCCTGAAAGCCACTCAGGCAGAAGCTTCAACTGGTTCTCGACCTTCGGCAACATTGCCGTACCGCCCAGCAGGCGCTTCGGCGCTTCAGGCATCACACATAAAGGCCGCGCCAAGCCGATGACGTCTGAAGCGCCGTTGCGCAACGCTTGCTCCATTGCCGACGCGCTTCGGAAGCCGCCGGTCACCATCAATGGAATCTTGAGTTCAGCCTTCATCGCTTGGGCAAAATCGACAAAATAGGCTTCACGCGCGAGGGTGGTATCAGCGACATTTTGCGCTTCCTCGGATTCCATGCCCTCAATGCCCAGTAATTTCGGCTGCTCATAAGTGCCGCCCGAAATTTCGATGAGATCAACCCCGGCATCCTGTAACCAGCGGGCGACCTGAAGGCTGTCTTCAAAGGCAAATCCACCGCGCTGGAAATCCGCGCTGTTCAGCTTGACTGAAATGGGAAAGTCCGGCCCGATTAATGTGCGGACCGTGTTGATGGTAAACATCAGGAACCGTGCGCGATTGACCAGGCTTCCGCCCCACCGATCCGTGCGCTGGTTCGACCGGGGGCTTAAGAATTGCGAGATCAGATAGCCATGCGCGGCATGGATCTGGACGCCTGTAAACCCGCCATTTTTGCAATGTAGAGCCGCCTGACCGAAGCGGCCAATGAGGTTCAATATCTCGTCCTCGGTCAAGGCAATCGGCATTCCGAACTGTCCGCCCGGCAGGCCCAGTTTCACCGCAGAAGGTGCTTTAGGATGCGGGTTTACCGCGCGCATCGTTTGCCGACCGGCATGGCTAATCTGTGCCCAGAAATGATTGCCGTTGCGTGTGGCTGCCTTTGTCCAGAACTGAAGCGCGGTCATCATCTCGGTATCAGGCTGCCCGTCAAAAAAGACGTTGCCGGGTCGCTCCAAATGGTCGGCGTCAATGTGAATATTGCCGGAAATCTGAAGGCCAGCACCACCATCCGACCAAATGCCATATAAACGTTGCAATTCCGGCGTTGGACGACCTTGCGGATCTGCCAGTCCTTCGGTCATCGCGGCCTTTGCGATGCGATTGTTAAGCACTGCCCCGCAAGGCAATGTCAGCGGGCTGTTTAACCTCACTTGGACGCGCTGGACGCTTCGGTTTTTGCTGTGCCCGCAGCATTTGATTCCGAAGCGGATCCTTTAGCAGCATCAGCCGTCGCTCCTGGCTCAGAATCGGGAGAAATGGCTTCGACGGGCGTCCCATCAGTCGACTCATCGGTATTAATCATGTCGTCACTGATGGTGCCTTCAAGGCTGTCGAGGTTATCCATACGCGTTTCGGTGACTTGATTATCTTCTTTGGAATCGCCGCACGCCGACGCAAGCAGCAACAGGGCAAATGCAGGCACTAAGAGGGAAAAGCGCATAATATCCTCGCTTGGTTTATGACGTCGCGACCGTACAATTTCCGCCCGCTTTGGCAAGGCTGTTGAGAAAATGCGGGAAAGTGTCGGACAAAGCGGCGTCGAAGTCCGCAAGACCGGCTTTTACACCCAAAGCAGCGAGGCTGGTCACCGGATATTCGGATATCCCGCATGGTACAATGCCGGCAAAATGGCTGAGATCAGGGGAAATATTCACCGCGAAGCCATGCATGGTGACCCATTTCCGGATACGCACCCCGATCGCGCCAATCTTTGCCTCCTGTCCATCCTGTGTGTCGCACCAGATGCCGATGCGCCCTTCGGCGCGGCGCGCTTCGATGCCGAACTGCCCCAGCGCGTCTATCACCCAGCCTTCAAGCGCATGAACGTAACACCGGACGTCTTTGCCACGGCGGGCAAGGTCGAACATCACATAGCCAACACGCTGACCGGGGCCATGGTAGGTGTATCGCCCGCCGCGTCCGGTGTCATATACCGGAAATTGCTGGCTCAGCAGTTCGGCAGGGTCGGCGCTCGTGCCACTGGTATACACAGGCGGATGTTCGAGCAGCCACACAAGCTCACGACCGCCAGTGTCACGGATCGATGCCTGCAACGTTTCCATACGCGCCACCGCGTCTGGATAGGGCGTAAGGCCTTCCGATACTTCCCAGTCAATATTCCCACGCAAATCCATGAAGCGCCCCTTAGCATAGCGCAAGCACCTTGCCACCGCATATGTCTGGCTCTACGCGCCAGATATGCAGGGAGACATTATGGCAAAGAAGCTTGATTATCGCGCCGTGTGGTCGGACGCGCGGGGGTTATTGGCAGCCCATAAAGAGGCGATTTTCCCTATCGCGGGCTTCTTTATCTTTATGGCAGCATGGATCTCGGCGTTTCTGGTGCCTCCGCTTCTGATCGATAACATCGACGATACCAATCAGGTGATTACGGAGATAAGCCGATATTTTGAAAGCAATTGGCGCGTTCTTTTGCCAACGATGCTGGTGACTATCTACGGAAGTCTCACTCTCTATGTTCTGATGTCAGGCCGCCCGCTGTCAAAGGTGGGCGATGCTTTCGCTCTGTCGGCAGCCATTTTTGTTCCTTATCTGTTGGCAAGCCTTATCGTCGGCTGGGCCACCTTGGCCGGATTTATGTTGTTCATCATACCGGGGCTTTATGTGTCGGGACGCTTTGCGATCTTACCCGCTGTCATCTCACGCGAAGCCGGGCTGGGTATAAGCGGATCGATAAAGCGGACCTGGCAAATCAGCACCGAATGCGGCTGGGCTATCCTGTTCCTGATGCTTTTCGTTGCTGTAGCACTGCGCATTTTGGCAGGTATAGCCAATGCTGCGGTCGTTGCGGTCTGTCAGGCCATTGCCGGTGAAGGCGGCGTACCAATTGTCGAGTCAGGGGTAAAAGGACTATTTGCAGCGGTGGAGGCGGTGTCTTTTGTCTTAATGCTCGTTGCCGTCAACCGGCAGCTTTCGGCGCAAACAGTTACGCAATAATCGGGACATGCGGCGCTGCTCCGCGCGGGATAAGACCGGTCAGGCGCGGGTCGGGGAAAGTCTCAAGCTGTCGTTGAAAGGCAGTAAAACCGGACCTCTGGTAAAAGGCCAGTGCGTTAGGGCTATCGAGTGTGCAGCTATGCACCCACATGCGCTGAACGCCAGCTTCGGCCCAGCCGAGTTGCAGCGCCATCGCCATTAGCCATTTGCCGTGCCCCCTGCCGCAAAGCTCTGGCACGAGGCCAAAAAATGCGATCTCGCATTGTCCGGACTGCCTGAAATCCAGCTCAAGAATGCCAACTTCAATTCCGCGCCTGTCGAGAACTGCCCAGATACGCACAGCCGGGTCGTGAATGGTTTGCAGCAGATCCAGATCGCTCAATTCCAACCGCGAGAACCAAAGCCATGGTTCGCCAACGCGGCGAAACAGAGTGCGGTATGTGTCGGCCGTTGGCGCCAGCCACCGTTCCAACCGCAGATCCGAGGGCGGCATGGCACGCAAGGGCGGACGGCTTGTCATTTCCAGTGACGTGACAATCGCACCAAGGTCGCCATTGGAAATCGGGCTAAACATTGGTCGTGATTAGTCCCAGGCCACTTCGGGCGGCAGGCTCATCAAAATGGCATCAACATTGCCGCCAGTCTTTAATCCGAACGTGGTGCCACGGTCATAGACCAGGTTGAATTCGGCGTACAGCCCGCGCCAGCGCAACTGCGCCTGCTTTTCTTCCGGAGTGAACGGCTGATTCATCCGCTTACGAACGAGCTTGGGGAAGATGTCGAGAAAGGCATTGCCGACGTCGCGGGTCAGCGCGAAATTCTGTTCAAACAACGCATCGCTTGTGTTTTCCAGATGGTCATAAAATATCCCGCCAACGCCGCGATGAACATTGCGGTGCGGAATCCAGAAATAATCCTCGGCCCATTTGCGATAGCGTTCGTACACGTCGGGGCCATAAGGTGCGCAGGCCGCGCGCAACCGCGCGTGGAAATCGGCAGTGTCTTCTTCATACGGAATTGGCGGATTAAGGTCGGCGCCGCCGCCAAACCAGCTTTTCGTGGTTACCAGATAGCGCGTGTTCATGTGAACGGCGGGGACATGCGGATTTGCCATATGCGCAACAAGGCTGATTCCGGTCGCGAAGAAATTGGGATCTTCGGCCGCGCCGTGGATGGTCTTGGCAAATTCGGGGTTGAAGCTGCCGCCGACGGTAGAAACATTCACGCCCACTTTTTCGAAAATCTTCCCTTTCATCACGCCGCGCACGCCGCCTCCGCCGGGGGAGCCGTCATGGTCATGCCGGTCCCATGGCGTATATTCAAACGACGCATCCGACCCTGCTTCTCTCTCGATAGCCTCAAACGCGGCGCAGATGTTGTCGCGGAGCGATTCGAACCATGTCCGCGCGGCCTGTTGGCGTTCATCAAGAATCAGGGTCATAAATTTTCTCCCGGAAATGAATGGGTCTGTCTAAGACCTTCTGCCAAAGCGATGCCAGCCGATACCGAAATATTCAAGGACCGAAATCCAGGTGCCATCGGAATATACACCCGCGCGTCTGCCCTTGCATGCACTTCGGGAGGAGCGCCGCTACTTTCGGAGCCCATCAGAATGACGTCATTAGGCTGAAAGCGAAACTGGGGAAGTGGCGTCGAGGCCTTGCTTGACATCAGGACGAGCCGCGCACCGTCAAGCGTCTCAAGAAAAGCGGTCCAATCTGCGTGCCGCTGAATTTTGACGTGCGCCATATAATCCATCCCTGCGCGCTTCAAAGCCCGTTCGGAAAAGGCAAAGCCACAGGGTTCGATAATGTCGCATATGACACCAAAACAGGCGGAAGTGCGCAATACGGCACCCACATTTCCCGCCATATCCGGCTGATAAAGCGCAATGCGCATGCTAACTCCCCCGTCCTAATCAGTTCAAGCGGTTAGCGCGCATCGCGCACCGCTGGCAACAGCGAGCGTAACAATCATTTATCGACCTTCACCCACAACGAGATTGATTTTATCAGCCAATATTGATGTATAATAATGTAAAATAGATAATAATATTAAAGACTTATTCAGGATGCGTCCCGCGCTGATACAGCCCGAAAATCGTTCACACAGCACCGATTAATTCCGCTTAAAGCAAAGCTGCAAACGAATCCAAATGAGCTTGTCTGTCGCAATATGTTTCAGGAACCCATTTCTAGAATTGCTCAGCGCGTGCCAGACGAGGCTCCGCCCGCGCGTCGCCGGTTGATCGGTTTGGTAGAAATTGTCTTAGTTTTATTGGCCTTCACCTTGCTCGCTTTGGTGCCCTCGGTTGCGCAGATTGCGCCGGTCGCAAACAGTGGCGCATCATCGCAATCGGTCCATTCTGAATGGGATGCCGAATATCCGGCGGAGAATTTTCCGGGGTCAGCGTTTTTCTATCTCGATCCAGCCGATACAGGCGCGCGCGGGTTGAATGGCAATGAACTTGGCAACAATGCAGCGCGACCCTTCATTTTGCGGTCGGGTAGCCTCGAACATGCCCGCGCGATGAAATGCCTTACCGATGCCATTTATTATGAAGCGGCCAATGAACCGGATGCTGGACAGCGCGCCGTTGCCCAAGTGATCCTGAACCGCATGCATCATCCAGCATATCCGAACAGCGTTTGTGGCGTTATCTATCAAGGGTCGGAGCGAAGCACCGGATGCCAGTTCAGTTATAGCTGCGACGGATCAATGGCCCGCGTGCCTGAGCGCCTGTCGTGGTTTCGTGCCCGAAATGTCGCTGCGGACGCGCTGGCGGGATATGTCTACGCACCTATTGGCATGGCAACACATTATCACGCGACTTATGTATATCCCGCTTGGGCACCAAGCTTGCATGTTATTGGAACTATCGGCAGCCACCGTTTCTACAGCTGGAAAGGCATGGCGGGGGACCCCACCGCTTTCGTCAGCAATCATGCAGGCCGGGAACCCATGCCCGGGCCAAAACCGCGTTTGGCGTCGGTGCTGTCGTCGACCGGGCTCGATCCGGCCTCGCTGCAGAAGAAATACGACGCCGAATTTGCGGCAGGGTTGGTGACAGTGCAGGCTCAATACGGGGTCGCTGATGCGGCCATAACGGGAGACCAGCGGCCTGCTGGTGTGGCTGGATTACAAAGTTCAGATATCAAGCCGCAATATCGAAACAGCGGAACATGGAAAATTCAACCAGACGGCTAAACTTATCGGTTTGGCTGTCGTTATGGCTTTTAGACCGCGAGGTCATGGTTTCTACAACAATTACTGTTGCGATATAGGTCCATCGGAAATCATGCTCTTGTGTTCGGCAAAGCTCTGCCGTCTGAACGGTGAAGCTTGAACATATCGGCTTCCGGATGCGCTCCCACCCACCTAGCACCGGAAGCCGTTTTTTCCCTTATTGCTTAAATGAAATGGTCGCCCGCAAGCCGCCTGCGGTTCGATTCTCTAACCGGACATCGCCTCCATGCGCGCGCGCAATGGCACGCGATATTGTCAAGCCAAGCCCCGATCCGCCCGTTGACCGGCTGCGCGACCTTTCAGCGCGCGTAAAGGGTTCAAACATGCTTTCAGCCAACGCCGGATCAATGCCCGGGCCTTCATCATCAATGTCGACGAAAATCATCCCGTTTTCCTCGCGCACCGTTAATAGCGCGCGGTTTCCATAGGCAATGGCGTTGCCAATAAGATTGCGCAGCGCACGCCGGATAAGCACTGGACGGACGTCTGCGACATGGCGCCTGTCAGGTGGCGTCAGCTGGGCCGCGGCAAAATCGCTCGTGACGGTTTCGATCATGGCGCCAATATCCACGGATTGCACTGGCTCGCCTGATTTTCCAAGCCGCGCGAGCGTTAATATATCGTCCAATATGGTGACCATCTCATCAATGGTGGACGCCATTTTCTCCCGTTCGTCATCATCTTCGACCGACTCGATCCGAACGCGAAGCGCGGCGAGGGGTGTCTTCAAATCATGACCAATGGCACCGAGCATGACGTCCTTTTCGCCAAGCAGGTTTGATACGCGCGCCTGCATGGCGTTAAATGCGACGATCAACTGCTGTACATCCTCGGGACCTGCACGTTCCATGGGTTGAGGCTCGCCCGCAATTCCAACCTGGCGCACACGCTTGGTCAGATCATCCAGAGGCCGGGCGATTCGTCGTGCGACCAGTGCCAGAGGAATCATGACTGCGGCAAACAGCGTAAACGTCTGCAGCAGTAATGCGAAGATAGAAGCATTTTCGTTGGGACGCACCAATCCTGCCGCATTCAACCAACGTCCATCTGGGAGGCGCGCAGAAAAAAGGACGGCCCTATGGGGTGTTTCGCGGTTCGCTTGGCGAAATCCTGTAGTCCGCCAGCGGCGAAGTTGCGGGTCCCGCAATTCAGGCGGCAGTGCGTTGACAGAAACGGCGGAAATACGGACGTCCGACAATTCAATATCCCCTTGCCGCAAAAACTCCTGCGCGCGAACAGACATGTCGCTTTGATAGTCAGCGCGGGGAATATTGAGTGGGGAGGCGGATAAGGTGATCGCGACGATCCCGCTGCGGCGGCCCGCGCGTGGTGATTTGAAACGCTCTCTTTCTGTCCTTCGTTGGCTGTTTGCCGGGTCAAAGGCGTCCGTGCCCTGTCTTTCGATCTGATTGGCGACGCGGCCGACCACCATGACAGATGTTTCAGCAACTGCACGCGACCGGACGCCTGAAAGCAACAAAGCCGCGTTTACCGATTGCGCGATCAACAAGGCTGACGCCGCTACGAGCAATATCTGCCCGTAGAGGCTTTTTGGCCAAAAACGGAAATGGCGCGCAGCCATTAAAGCCGCGTAACCGTGGTCGAGAAACGGTATCCGCCACCCCAGATGGTTTTGATATGCTGCGGATCTTTGGGATCGCGCTCGATCTTGCGACGCAGCCGGCTGACCTGATTGTCGATTGCCCGGTCAAAGGGCCCGCCTTCGCGTCCGCGTGTCAGATCAAGCAACTGGTCGCGGGTGAGAACCTGGCCTGCGCGCTCAACAAGTGCCTCCAACATCCGGAATTCGCCGGACGACAGCGGCACCAATATGCCTTCGGGGTCGTGAAGGGTTTGTTCGGTTGTATTGACGGTCCATCCGTCGAAATTGAAACTGTTGCCGCTCCGGTCGAGTTTAGGCGCGCCAGATGTAACCCGGCGTAACACCGCCTTGATTCTTGCAACAAGCTCGCGTGGCGAGAAGGGTTTAATGACATAATCGTCTGCACCAATTTCAAGGCCGATGATGCGGTCCGTTTCTTCTGATTTCGCCGTGAGCAAAATGACGGGCGGACCGTCATGTGCGCTAATGTAGCGGCACAGGCTAAGCCCGTCTTCGTCAGGCATCATGATGTCGAGCAGCACCAGATCAATGTCGTAGGATAAAAGCGCTGAGCGTGCGGTAGATGCGTTGGCCGCGTCCGTGACCCGGAAGCCCTGGCGTTCCAGATATTTCCCTAATGGCTCGCGAATCGATGCCTCATCATCGACGAGCAATAAATGGGGACGGGACTTGTTCATATCAAACCAACTTATGGCCGCTTTCTGGCGTCAGGCCAGAAAAAAGGCCGGAGGAGAAGGAAAGAAACTCCTCCGGCCAGGAAATGACACGGTCCAAAGGGGAGGAAGACCGCGCCAGCAAAGCTCGTTAGCCGCCGTTCGGTCGCGAAGGGGTCATTCGTCCACCCCAGTTCCCCTTTCGACCAGCCTTACGCTCGTCGGCCGAGATGCTGCCGTCTCCATTGGTATCAGCCTTGGTAAATCGGGCCTCAACAGCGGCGCGAAATTCGGCCTGGGATATAGCCTTGTCACCATTGGTGTCAGCGCCGGCCATCATGGCCATTCCGCCACCGCCGCGACGTCCACCATGCGCTCCCATCTTGCCACGCTCCATACGCTTGGCACCACGGTCTTCACGGCGGTCAGCACGTGCTTCGCGCGCTGCCATAAATTCACTTTGGCTAATGGAACCGTTTTTGTCAGTGTCCATTTTTGCAAAACGCTGTGCCATCATAGCAGTCCGGTCGGCTTCGTTTAAAATCCCATCCTTATTTGCGTCCATTTTGGCAAAACGCGCGTCGCCAGCCGCAATGGCTTCGGCTTTGGTGACGATTTTGTTGCCGTCCTGATCGGCTTTGCCCGGCGCAGCGTAAAGCGCCGCTGCCGAAGTTACCGATAATGCCATCAGGCCAGCATAAATTGAAAGCTTCTTCATGTTCGTCGCTCCTTGTTGTCTGCATGTGACTACAGACGACCTGATAAGCGATATATGTCGCAACAGTTTGTCACGGCAACGGCGGCTTTGTCGCAAACTGTATCAAACAGCCGTGCCGATGGCGGGAGGTTAAGCGGTTGAAGCGGCGGTGACACAGGCAAGTGGAGCACAATCGCATCACGGTTCTGTCAGCGATCATTGACCGGAACTTGGAGCGGGTAAGGGGGTGCCGCAGGCGAACGGAGCGCAGCGGAGGACAGCCGTAGGCCCGAAGGGCCGGAGACCAGCGAAGCTAATCGAACCCCGGACCTATCGGCAGACTACTAAGTGAAAGTTGGAGCGGGTAAGGGGAATCGAACCCCTCTAGCTAGCTTGGAAGGCTAGTGCATTACCACTATGCTATACCCGCAACAGGCCAGTTGGCCGTTTCGAGCGCCGCTATTGCCATTATCCGGCCCTAGCGTCAACGCTCTCTTTGTAAAAGAATGGGCCGCAAAAGCGGCCCTCTCCTAAATCTGTCTTATCCAATCAATGCTTTTTGTCAGCCCAGATGGTTTTGTAGGACATCCAAGCCAACACCGTGAAGATAATGAGAAAGCCAAGGGCTGCCCAACCGGCGCTCTTACGATTTTCCATCTTCGGCTCGGCGGTCCAGGCCAGAAACGCAGAAACGTCCTTTGCCATCTGTTCCTTCGTCGCTTTTGTCCCATCGTCATAAGCTACCTGATCATCGACCGCGATCGGGTTAGCCATGGCGATATTCAGATTTGGAAACCATGGGTTGAAGTTCAGACCAGGAGGCGTTGCGGCTTCAGGATATTCTTTCAGCAATTCTTTGCCTTCAGCATTCTTGTAACCCACTTGTTCGCGGTAACCCATCAGCAATGAGTAAACATAGGCCGGACCATTGGCACGAGCCTTTGTAATCAACGAAAGATCTGGTGGAAGCGCGTTGTTGTTGGCTGCTCGCGCGGCAACTTCATTCGCGAAGGGCGAAGGAATTTTATCCGCAGGAATGGCAGGCCGGGTTGCCGCTTCGCCCGTTTCGGGGTTGATGCTTGGCACTTCCGTCTTCCAGGCTTTTGCCAATGCTTTCACCTGTTCTTCGCTATAACCCAAGGCAGCAAAGTCACGGAAAGCGACGAGGTTAAGGCTGTGGCAAGCGGCGCAGACTTCGGAATAGACCTTCAATCCACGCTGCAACTGGCCGCGGTCAAACTTGCCGAACGGACCGTCGTGCGCAAAGCTTACGGCCAGTGGCTTTTCGTGAAACTCATGCTCTGCCGTGGGCTGTGCAGGTTCTTGGATGGCCGTAACAACGGTGTCCCCAAGACCAAGCAAAAGCATGCCACTGAAAAACAGGCCTACCAAAAAAGCAATTAAACGAACCATGATTATGCTTTCCCTGTTTTACGCAGCCGCTGGCTGAAGCGGTTTGCCAGTGACGGCTTCGGTGATTGAATTAGGCAACGGAAGCGGCCGTTCAATGCGCGAAACAATCGGCAAGATGATCAAGAAGTGAGCGAAATAATATGCCGCCGTTATCTGGCTGAGCACGACCCACTGCGTGTAAGGTGGCTGTGCGCCGCAATAGGTCAGAATGACCAGGCTTGGGATCAAGCCGAACCAGAAGAACTTGCGGAACAGCGGACGGTAATGCCCCGAACGAACCGGCGATGTATCCAGCCAAGGCAGGAAGAACAGCAGCAGGATCGACCCGAACATCGCAAGGACGCCCATCAACTTGGCTTCAATCAGGACAATGCCCGTGAACGGAATGCCGAAGTTGACGGTGAACGCCTTCAAAATCGCATAGAATGGCAGGAAGTACCATTCAGGCACGATGTGCGCCGGTGTCGACAGTGGGTTGGCCGGAATATAGTTATCGGGATGACCCAACATATTTGGCGCAAAGAATGTCACAGCAACGAAGAAAATCAGGAAGACCCCGAGGCCGAAGCCGTCTTTTGCTGTGTAATATGGATGGAACGGAACGGTGTCCTGTTCACCCTTTACGCTCACACCGGTCGGGTTGGACGAACCTGGAATGTGCAAAGCCCATACGTGCAATATGATGACACCGGCAATAACGAACGGCAGCAGATAATGCAGCGAGAAGAAACGGTTCAGCGCAGCCTGATCGGGGGCAAAGCCGCCCAAAATCCACTGGCGTAGGGGTTCCCCCACCAAAGGAATGGCGGAGAAGAAACCTGTAATAACCTGCGCGCCCCAGAAGCTCATTTGGCCCCATGGAAGAACATAGCCCATGAAGGCTGTTGCCATCATCAAAAGGAAGATGGTGACACCCAGCAGCCAGATCATTTCGCGTGGTGCCTTATATGATCCGTAGAACAGGCCGCGGAAAATGTGGATATAGACCACTATGAAGAAGAAGCTTGCACCGTTCATATGTGCGTAGCGGATGAACCAGCCGGAGTTCACGTCGCGCATGATATGCTCAACGCTGTTGAACGCGCCGTCGACGCTTGCATAATAATGCATGGCGAGGACAATGCCGGTTACAATCTGGATAACAAGTGCGACGCCTGCAAGGACACCGAAGTTCCAGAAATAATTGAGGTTACGGGGAACCGGATAACCGGCGCCTATGGCGTTATAGACCAGACGCGGCAAGGGAAGGCGTTCATCGACCCACTTACTTACCGTGCCTTGCGGCTTATATTCTTGTGCCCAAGGGAAGCTCATTGCGTTTTAGCTCCTCAACCGATTTTGACGACTGTGTCAGAAATGAATGCGAATTCCGGAACGACGAGGTTCGTCGGAGCCGGACCCTTCCGAATGCGTGCGGCAGTGTCATAATGCGAGCCATGGCACGGGCAGAAATAGCCGCCATATTCGCCCTTCACTTCGCCGGACGCAGCACCCAGCGGCACGCAACCCAAATGGGTGCAAACGCCAAGGGTGATCAACCAGTTTTCTTTGCCCGGTTTCGTGCGTTCAGCAAGAGTTTGGGGATCACGCAGCGAACCGACATCAACCTTGTTGGCGTCTTCGACTTCGGCTGGAGTCAGGTTTCGGATAAAAACAGGTTGCTTGCGCCAGCTGGTCTTGATCGACTGGCCGGGCTGGATAGCTGCAACGTCAACTTCGATCGAGGCGAGCGCGAGCACATCGGCACTTGCGCTCATCTGGGATACCAAAGGCATGGCAACAGCCGCTGCGCCAACACCCGCAAAACTGACCGTAGCAATGTGGATGAAGTCACGACGGCGTACCGCTGGTGCTTCGCCGCCACCTTCAACCCGCAATTCGTTAACTGGAATACCATCCTGAGTCGCGCCTTCGGCGTTCAAAGCCGACGCGGCGGGGTCTGCCGGCGCCTTTACAGGTTTTTTTCCTGTGCCATTTGTCTTTTTGACTGTCGACATAATCTGCCCTTTTTGCGTCGCGGATCTGTTCCGCGCAATACCGTCGAAATCCTATCACACCAGCCGCAAACAAACACTTGGGCCCACGGCAGGGGCGATTCAGCGGCCACATAGACGCCTTTCTGGCCATTTGCCAACAGGCAATTTGGTCAACGAAGCGCCAAACGACGCCAGCTTGGTTGCATTTTGTGAAACCAACGGAAATTAGCGGCTAATACTTGCTACTGGCAACATATTACGCCTAAAGGGCGCAAATTTTAATCGATTATTGTTGGAGTGATACCCATGGCGACAAATTGGACGCCGGAAAGCTGGAGAGACGCAACTGGTATTCACATGCCAGTCTATAAGGACGCTGCTGCACTGGCCGCGACCGAAGAGACCTTGCGGAATTACCCGCCACTGGTTTTTGCGGGCGAAGCACGTAACCTGACGGCCGATCTTGCCAAAGTGGCTGAAGGGAAGGCATTCCTGCTTCAGGGCGGTGATTGCGCCGAAAGCTTTGCCGAGTTTCATCCCAATAACATTCGCGATACATTTCGCGTGATATTGCAGATGGCGGTAGTCCTCACATTTGCGGGCAAGTTGCCGGTGGTTAAAGTCGGGCGGATGGCTGGACAATTCGCCAAGCCGCGTTCAACCCCGACCGAGACGATTAATGGCGTGGAACTGCCAAGTTATTTCGGCGACATCATCAATGACATTGAATTTGTCGCTGAAGGCCGGGAGCCCGACCCGGCGCGCATGGTCCGCGCCTACAGCCAGGCGGCCTCGACCCTGAACCTGCTTCGCGCGTTTTCCAATGGCGGTTACGCCAACCTGCAACAGGTCAATGCCTGGACGCATGATTATATGGGCCGCTCGCCCTGGGCCCAGAAATATCGCGAAACGGCAGACCGTATCAGCGAAGCACTGGCGTTCATGGAGGCTTGCGGTATCACGCCAGAGACCGTGCCGCAGATCAAGGGCACAAGCTTTTATACCAGTCATGAGGCTTTATTGTTGCCCTATGAACAGGCGATGACGCGTCAGGACAGCTTGACCGGCGGATGGTATGATACGTCGGCGCATTTCCTGTGGATTGGCGACCGCACGCGGTTCGAAGGTTCGGCGCATGTCGAATTCCTGCGCGGCATTGGCAATCCCATTGGCATCAAATGTGGTCCAAGTCTTGAGCCCGACGCCCTGTTGCGGATGCTAGACACATTGAACCCTGCGCGTGAGGCAGGGCGGGTAACGCTGATTTCGCGTTATGGCTATGACAAGGTTGAAAGCGGATTGCCCACATTGGTGCGCGCAATTCAACGAGAGGGGCATCCCGTTATCTGGTCATGTGACCCTATGCACGGCAATGTGGTGAAATCAGCGAGCGGATATAAGACGCGTCCATTCGAACGTATTTTGGCTGAGGTGCGCGGATTTTTTGCCGTCCACCGTGCCGAAGGCAGCTTTGGCGGCGGCATCCATATCGAGATGACTGGCCAGAATGTGACCGAATGCACAGGCGGCGCAGTTGCCGTAACTGACGAAGGTCTGGCAGACCGGTACCATACCCATTGCGACCCGAGATTGAACGCAGCGCAGTCGCTTGAGCTGGCATTCCTGCTTGCTGAAATGCTGAACCAGGAAATGAACGAGCGTGCGAAAAAAGCAGCCTAGTCCCGTGGTTTTACATCCGTGAGCGAAGCCTGACGGGCAAAGGATTCAAGCCGGTAGCCGTAACCGAATACCGTGAATATGCGGAAGCCATTTTCCGGCTGTAGCTCCAACTTCGCACGCACCCGCGAAATGTGCATATCGAGTGTGCGTGTCGCCAGTGTTGCAGTCGTCCGCCAGATGGTTTGCATAATAAATTCGCGCGACAAGGTTCGGTCGGCGTGTTTGAAAAACAGTTCAGCGAGCTCAAATTCCTTTGCCGTCAGTAAAACGTTTTTGCCATGAACAGTCACGCTGTTGTCCAGCCGATTCATATGGTAGATGCCATAGGTTACTTCGGTGTCAAAAGCGCCGCCGCCCGACGCTCCACGCAGCAAAGCGTTCACGCGCGCTGCAATAACTGCCCGATCTTCCGGTTTTGTGATGTAATCATCCGCACCTGCGGTCAGCGCGTCGGTAATATCCCGCTTGGCAGACCGGTTGGCCATTATGATGACTGGCGGGGCTTTGGGTAATGTGTTCTGGATCCATCCTAAAAAGGACGCTCCATCCTTGCACCGGATATTCCAGTCGAGAATGACGAGATCAAATGTCTCGCGTAACAAAGCTTGCGTTAATGTTTCACCGTCGGTGTAACCGGTCGCACTATAACCGAGTTCTTCCATTATAAGTTTCAGATGAGCCACGACGTCCGGCGCATGGTCGGCAATAACTATCCTCATGGTGGTCCGCCCCTCAGCAACCGGCCGAATTTACGGCAATGAGATGTAAATACGCTAAATATCATTCAGTTACCAGCCAGAGGCCAAACTTTTTACAAACGTTTACAATATTTTTCGGGAAGACACAATTTTGGGAGGAGTGTGAATGGCTGGGGCGGCAGGGATCGAACCTGCGAATGGCGGCATCAAAAGCCGCTGCCTTACCGCTTGGCGACGCCCCAGCAAGCCAGCGAACTGGCCGTTGCGGGGCGGCTTATATCGCGGGAATCATATAGCGCAACAGCTTAATCGATGCGTTGCACCCAGCCATGGCTATCTGCAGCAACTCCGCGTTGGATATCCACAAGTTTTGACCGGATTTGCTGAGTCATCTGTCCTGCCCCGCCTGCGCCGATGGTGAAGCTGCCATCTGCGGACCGCACGGTGCCCACTGCTGTAACGACCGCAGCCGTGCCGCAGGCGAACGCTTCGACCAGGCGACCTGATTCTGCATCTTTACGCCATTGGTCGATGGCGTAGCGTTCTTCACGCACGTTCAATCCTTGCTCGCGCGCAAGTGTCAGGACGGAATCACGCGTGATACCTTCCAATATCGTACCGTCGGCCGGTGGCGTGATAATTGACCCGTCATCAAACAGGAAGAACAGGTTCATTCCACCCAGTTCCTCGACCCACCGATGTTCGGCTGCATCAAGAAAAACAACCTGGTCGCAACCTTGCTTTATTGCTTCAGATTGCGCCACAAGGCTCGCGGCATAATTGCCGCCGCACTTCGCCGCGCCAGTGCCGCCGGGCGCCGCGCGCGTATAATGTTGCGAAACCCAGATCGAAATTGCAGGCGCGCCGCTCTTGAAATAATTGCCGGCGGCAGAAGCAATGACCATGAACAGATATTCTGCAGAAGGCTTCACGCCCAAAAACACTTCGCTGGCAATCATGAACGGCCGCAAATAAATCGAGCCGCCCTCGACGGGTGGAAACCAATCCTTATCGACCGCGACCAGTTGCTTGCATGCTTGCAGAAACATTTCTTCCGGCAGTTCAGGCATCGCCAGGCGCTTTGCTGAACGTTGGAAGCGGCGGGCATTTTGTTCCGGACGGAATAGTGCCATCCCGCCATCTTCAAGGCGATAGGCCTTAAGTCCTTCAAAGATTTCCTGCGCATAATGCAACACGGCCGTTGCAGGATCGAGTGTCAGCGGTCCGCGCGGGCCTACCTTGGCATCATGCCAGCCATTTTCGTCCGAATAGCGGATGGTGACCATGTGATCAGTAAACACCCGGCCAAAACCGGGATCTGACAGTCGCGCAGCGCGCTCGGCGGGATCCACAGGGTTCGGGTTTACCTCAAAAGGAAATGCGCCAGCGGTCATCTATGCTCTCGTTTATTAGGGTCTTGCACTGTCCTATGGGCTGGGCCAAGATACGTCAATATGGCTGTCCCATCTTCTGTTTCTGTCTCGCCGACCGCTTCGCCCTTGTTCCTTCGTGAAAACGAAGTGCGGCGCGGGGTGGAGCTTCTGTTCTTTGGTTACACTCGTTTGACGCGCGCTATTGACGAAGGCTTGGCAGAACATGGCCTTGGCCGCGCCCATCATCGTGCGCTGTATTTCATTGCGCGCCAGCCTGACCTGCCCATCAGTGCGCTGCTCAAAATCCTTGCCATTACCAAACAGTCGCTTGGACGGGTATTGACCGATTTGGCCGACAAGGGCCTTGTCGAAACACGCACGGGTCAGGTTGACCGCAGGCAAAAATTGCTTCGCCTGACGCCTGAGGGCGTAACTTTTGAAGCGCAGTTGTTCGAGGCTCTGCGCAATAGCCTTGCGTCGGCTTATGCGGCCGCGGGGCAGGAATCGGTAACGGGCTTCTGGCGCGTTCTCGAAGGGTTGATACCAACAGAAGACAAGGCCATGGTCGTCGCCTTGCAAAAGGATATTTGATGCGCGATACCCTCACACGGCTTGAAGAAACGATTGCCAAGAGGGCAGGAGCGGCGCCTGACAGCAGCTATGTCGCCTCGCTACTCGCCAAAGGACGCGGCAAGATCGCGCAAAAGCTTGGCGAAGAAGCGACCGAAACCATCATCGCGGCGCTTACGGATGATGCACAGCATGTGACGGCCGAGGCGGCCGATCTCATTTTCCATTTGATGATATTGCTGCGTGACGTGGGCGTGACGTTGGACGATGTGCTGGCCGAGCTTGATCGCAGGGAAGGGGTCTCTGGCCTCGTCGAAAAGGCGGCGCGCAAATAATCCATGGAGTGATATATGCCGATTGACCCAACACTGGAATATGACGACCAAAACATCTTCGCGAAAATACTGCGCGGCGAGATACCGTGCCGCCAAGTGTTCGAGGATGAATGGGCGCTCGCCTTTCACGATATTAATCCGCAAGCGCCTGTCCACATTCTTGTCATTCCCAAGGGCGCCTATGTCAGTTGGGATGATTTCAGCGCAAAAGCCAGCGACGCCGAGATTTCAGGATTTGTCCGTGCGGTGGGGCAAGTATCACGCGAAATGGGGCTATTGGAACCAGGATATCGATTGCTTGCCAACATAGGTGTGGATTCGCATCAGGAGGTTCCGCATCTGCATGTCCATATTTTCGGTGGAAAACCGCTCGGCCCCATGCTTATGCGGTGAAATTATGTTGCGCGGCGACATTTAGAGGCTAGGTTCCGCGCGATAAGAAATCCATCGGGGAGATTATGATGGCGATTGAACAGCAATCCGTGATGCAGCGCATGTTCGCGCGCAAAACGATCGCACAAGTACAAAGAGAGTCAGCAAGCAGCGAACTGAAGCGTTCGCTGGGCAAGTGGAATCTTCTGCTGTTGGGCGTTGGTTGCATCATCGGTGCGGGTATCTTCGTCCGTACGGGTAGCGCAGCAGCACTGCATGCCGGCCCTGCTGTCATGTTGTCTTTCGTTGTGGCTGGCCTTGTCTGCGCCTTTGCGGGCCTCTGCTACGCCGAACTATCCTCGACCTTGCCGGTCTCGGGTTCCGCTTACACCTACAGCTACACCACATTGGGCGAATTTGTGGCTTGGGTCATGGGCGCGCTGCTCCTTTTGGAATATGGGCTTGCGGCATCAGTTGTTGCCGTTGGCTGGAGTGGCTATGTCGTCAGTCTGCTGGCGGATTTCGGTCTGGTTATTCCGCCGCAATTCACTGGTCCTACCGGTCATGCAGTAATGCGTGATGGTGCGCCGCTGATCGTCGATGGTACTGCGGTTACTGCAATCTTCAACTTGCCTGCATTTGCCATTTGTATGTCACTCGCTTTGTTGTTGATGGTTGGCGTATCGGAATCGGCCAAGGTCAACAACGTCATCGTGGCCATCAAGGTCAGTGTGCTCGCTGCCTTCATCATGGTCGGCGGTTATATCGTCCTGTCCAACTTGCCTGAGCTGATGGCGACCAACTGGACACCGTTTATTCCTGAAAATACCGGCGATGGCGAATTCGGTGTCGATGGCATCATGCGTGCCGCGTCGATCGTTTTCTTTGCGTATATCGGCTTTGAAGCTGTCTCGACCGCGGGTCAGGAAGCCAAAGACCCGAAGCGTGATATGCCTTTCGGCATTATCGGCTCGCTGGTGGTCTGCACTGTCATCTACATGCTGGTTGCAGCAATCATGACGTTGTTGGTACCTTATGCGACACTGAACGTGCCTGATCCAGTTGCGGTTGTGGTCGATAGTTTCGGCGCACAATGGTCGTGGCTTGCCAAGACCATCAAGGTCGGTGCGATCATCGGTCTGACCTCGGTTGTTCTGGTGCTCATGTATGCGCAAACGCGTATTTTCTATACAATGGCGCGTGATGGCCTGTTGCCGAAAATATTCTCCAAGGTGCATCCACGCTTCCACACACCTTATGTAAACACGCTGTTAGTAGGCACGATCACGGCGGTTGCCGCAGGCTTCTTTGACATTAACGTTCTGGGTGACATGACCTCGGTCGGCACCCTGGCTGCGTTTGCCATTGTCTGCCTTTCGGTAATCTACCTGCGGCGTGCAGCGCCCGAATTGCCACGTGGCTTTTCGGTGCCATTATATCCCATCGTTCCGATCCTCGGCATCCTGTCGTGCCTGTATCTGATCACGACGGTGCCTTTCAGTGTGCTGGTGTTCTTCATCTACTTTTTGGTTGCGGCCATCGTGTTGTATTTCGTCTACGGCATGCGCAATTCCAACCTGCAGCATGACCAGATGATGGATGACGCGCCGGACATGGGTGAATTCCCTGGTCCAGTCGTGGAATAAGGTAACCGCAAATACCAAAAGGACAGGGGCGCTTCGGTGCCCCTTTTCTTTGCCTTAGTTTCGCGGATTGGTGGGAATGGGCTGGGTGGTGCGGGGGCGCGTGAATAGCTTCCCCTTTTCACACCACAGGACTAAGCCCAGCGCGACCAGCCCGCAACATAGAAAGCCAAGCGCTACCGGATAAACCGTGCCGTCAAACTGTTGCCCGATAAATGCGCCAAGCGATGCCGCGAGCGCCGTGCGGACAAAGGTCTGGAATGACGACGCTGCCCCTGCGACATGGCCAAAGGGCGTCATCGCAATCGACGAGAAATTGGAGCCGATAAATCCGATCATCGCCATATTGCCCGTCAGCAATATCAGAAAAATCGGAAGCGACGTTGGCGCATAGAATGCGGCAAGCAATTGTAGCGCTCCCAGCAGGATGAATGTCAGAAGCGCCGTTTGCGATACACGGCGTGCGCCAAAACGTTCAACAATGCGTGAGTTGGTAAAGTTGGACACAGCAATGCCGATAGCGATGATGGCAAAGCCAATTGTGAAAAAATCCGCAGCATTGAACACTTTGTCGAACATCTGCTGCGAGCTGTTGAGATAGCCAAACAAAGCGCCCTGCGTCACGCCAGCGCCAATCATATAACCAGCCGCGTTTCGGTTGAGGATGACGACTTTCCATGCCTTGGCCAGCGCATGTGGTTCGATGGGAATGACATTTTCGGGTGCCAATGTCTCGGGCAGTCGCAGATAGACCCAAATGGCAGCGGCAACCGCCATAAACGCCATCAAGTCGAAAATCACGCGCCAGCCAGCAAACAACAGGACCATCTGCCCAATTGTGGGCGCGATAATTGGCACAATCATGAAAATCAGGAAAATCGTCGACATCCGCCGGGCCATGGCGTCGCCTTCGAACTGGTCACGAATGACGGACACGACAAGCACGCCCATTGCCGCTGCCAGCAGCCCGTGCGCAAAACGCATTGCCAGCATGATTTCGAAATCTGGCGCAATCGAACATGCCAGCGAAAATACCGCCGCGCCGATCGTTGCAATCAATAATATAGGCTTTCGGCCATAGCGGTCGGAAAGCGGGCCATAGATTAATGCACCAATTCCGGTTCCAGCGAGAAAAGTCGAAATGACATACTGAATCCTGTTCGGATCGGTCAGCCCGAAACCACGCACCATCGCGGGAAACGCAGGCAACATGGCGTCAATGGCAAGGGCATTCAGCGCCATCAGCGACGCCATCATGACGGTGAGTTCGCGCGGACCGATGGATTTTTTGCTTCGAGTCTGGGAGGGCATAAGGGAGCTATGCGGGAGCGGGCATCATTTTGCCACCCACTAACGGGCTAAATCAATCCCGCGCTGCGCATGCTGCTAAAGCCATTTTTGCCGATGATAATATGGTCGTGCACGGCAATTCCAAACTTTTTACCCGCATCGGCAATATCGCGGGTCATTGTTATATCTTGGCGGCTGGGGGAGCTATCCCCGCTCGGATGGTTGTGAACAAGTATGATGGCTGCCGCGCCCAGATCCATCGCCCGCCGGATAACTTCGCGGGTATAGATAGCGGCCTGATCGACGGAGCCTTCGCTGGCAACCTCGTCACGGATAAGCATATTTTTGCTGTTGAGATATAATGTACGTACGCGTTCAATCGTCAAATGCGCCATATCCGCCCGCAAATAATCCAGCAGAGACTGCCATGAGGACAATATGGGGAGTTCACGCACCGGTTCGCTCAAAAGGCGGAGCGCCGCAACCTGGACTATCTTAAGTGCAGCCACGCTGGTTTCGCCCATCCACTTTTCCTGCAGGATACTGTCGGCGTCGGCGGTGAGCAGCGCGGACAGACTGCCAAATCGTTGGATCAGGTCCTTCGCGATCTGCTTGGTATCACGACGCGGTATTGCAAGCGCGAGCAGATATTCTATCAATTCATGATCATGCAGGCTCTCGCCGTTTTTCTCCAGCAAGCGTTTGCGCAGGCGCGCGCGGTGACCGGCGCCGTGATGTTCGATCTTGTTTGCGCTTTCAATCATCACCGCTATCCCTTTGTGATATATCTCTTTTCTGCGATTTTTCAAAACACTGCAAGCAACTTGACGCGAATGGCGTTGCAACATGACGGCCTTTCCCGCATTTGGGAGTGATGCAGGACACTGCCAGCGAAACACCGACCGGAGATGTCGATGTACAACCATATAGCGGTGTGCGTTGGAAGCGGCGCATCTTCGGCGCGGTGGGCGTTTTGCTCGCTGTCCTGCTGCTATTTACATGGACGCAGCGGAACAGCATCGCTGACCGCTTTGTGCAAAATGCGTTTGCCGAACGCGGTATAAAGGCAAGTTACAAGGTCGACACCATTGGTTTCCGAACGCAGCGGATCCGCGACCTTGTGATTGGTGATCCTGCACGCCCCGATCTTACCGCCCGGCGAGTTGAAATCGACGTGGCGCTGAATTTCTCGGGGGCAAATTTACGTGATGTGCGCGCCGATGGCGTAATGCTGCGCGGGCGGTTTGTTGATGGCAAATTATCCTTCGGCGAACTGGACAAATTCAGGGACCCCAAGTCCGCCGAGCCTTTCGAGTGGCCCGACATCGCCGTAAACATTAAAAACGCCCGCGCGCGTATTGATACGCCCTGGGGTGTTTTTGGTGCTGGCCTGAATGGCAGCGGTCTGTTGCGGAACCGCTTTGCCGGCAATTTGTCTTTGCGGTCCCCGGGCATCGCTGCCGCTGGCTGCACTGCGGCAAAATTGAAATTTGACGGCAAACTGATGCTCGAATGGCGTGAGCCGCGCCTGATCGGTCCAGTTACGTCCACCGTCGCAACGTGCCGCAAAGCCGGATTTGCACTTGATAGTCCGCGCCTTGATACTGATCTCAGGCTATCGGAGCGCTTCCGTTCTTGGTCGGGTAAACTCGCCTATTCGGCCGTTGCAGTTGATATTCCGCAGGCCCGGTTGCGGGATATAGCCGGCAGCTTGTCAGTTGATGGCAAGCTGGCGCGCACCAACTTTGCCTTTAAAATGACTAAAGGAATGTTGCGATTTGCCCCGCTTTCCGTGGCGCGTCTGATGCTGGACGCTCAGGGGACTGCCGGTTTTGCTGATGGGCGAATCGCACTGTCTACCCGCGGGGGAATGTCCCTGACTGGCGGCGCATTTGACCGCGGCACAATCTCCGGCCTTGGCAATCTTGCCACAAAAACCCGGGACACGCCCGTTGGGCCAATCTTCGCCCGCATGGCGCCTGTGCTGGAACGCGCTGGTGACCAGTTTAGCGCCAGCCTCAATTTTGATGCATTTCAGGATTTTCAAGGCCGCCGTGGGACAAATGTCGCTGCTCTTGCCATAACGAGTGCATCGGGTGTCCGCGTGCGGCAAATGGGCGAGTTTGTTTTGGCAGCAACCACCGCCGGATGGCGGCTAAATGCACCGGCGCAGCTCTTGCTGTCGGGCCCCAACGTCCCAGCAACCACCCTGAAGCTCGCACAATCTGGCCAGAATTGGTCCGGTGATCTGATGATTGCGCCTTATGCTTCGGGCGGCACAAGCCTTGCGGTGTCCCGACTTGCTTTTAACGGTGTACCGGGCGGCACGTGGCGCTTTGCCGGGCAAGCGAGAATGTCGGGACCGCTGCCTGGTGGTTTTGTGAACGGTTTGGATGTGCCTATTTCGGGGCAATATAATGCCGGCGCATTCTCCCTATATGATGGTTGTCAGAATTTGCGTTTTGACGCGCTGCGCGTGTCGAGCCTTGCCTTGCGTGGACAGTCGCTGCGGCTATGCCCCGATGCAGGCCAATACATGTTGACATACCGCCACGGCAATGTGCGCTTTGCGACCAATGTCGCGGGTTTCAATACGCTGGGTACATTGGGAAGCACACCAGTTGCCGCACGCAGCACGAGCGTAAGGTTTAGCCTGAGCGAGGGATTTGCTGCCAAAAATGTTGTGGTCGAGTTGGGGCAAGCCGATGCGCCGACCATTTTCAACATTGCAGGCCTTGATGGCAGCTTTGGCCAGGGCGGTGTGTCCGGCACATTGACTGGCGGCGCGGGACAAATCGGCAATGTACCGCTATTAATCGACGAGGCATCGGGCGGGTGGCGGTATATCGCGCAGCTACTCACCCTTAACGCGCGTCTGAACGTGTTGGATGCCGAACAGGTTGACCGGTTCAAGCCGATGCTGGTGCCTGACATGCTGCTGACGCTCGAAAACAATGTCATCACCGCAATCGGGACCCTTGTTGAACCTACCACAGGTACACGTGTGTCGGATGTCGATATCCGGCATGACCTGCGCAATAACAACGGGCGTGCCCTGCTTGCGGTTGACGGACTTCGATTCGGCAACCGCTTCCAACCGGATTTGCTTACGCCACTTGTTTTGGGCGTCGTCGCCAATGTGGATGGCACCGTTTCGGGAGATGGCCGTATCGAATGGGACGGGGCAGGGGTGCGCAGCACTGGCCGTATTGCGACAAGCAACATGGATCTCGCCGCAGCCTTCGGTCCAGTGGAGGGACTCGCGACAGAGATAGTTTTCACCGACCTGCTCGGCCTTCGGACTGCATCGGGCCAGATTGCGACGCTCGGGTCGGTGAACCCCGGCATTCCTGCGCTGGGCGGGACAGTCAGCTATAGACTGTTACCCAACAGGCAGGTGGCAATTGAGGCGGGGCGCTGGCCGTTTGCGGGGGGCGAGTTGATCCTTGAACCCACCGTGCTGGATTTCCGCGATGAGTCCGAACGGCGGCTGACATTTCGCGTTATTGGTGTGGATGCTGAAAAATTGCTCGCGGGATATGATTTCCAGAATCTGCGCGTCACGGGCGTGTTCGACGGCACATTGCCCATGGTTTTCAATCAAGACGGCGGCAGGATCGTCGGTGGGGCATTGGTATCGCGCCCCGGCGGGGGCGAGGTCAGCTATCTGGGTGAGCTGGCGTATGAAGACATGGGTATGTTTGCCAATTATGCATTCAACGCGCTCCGCTCAATCCGTTATTCGACATTGACCATTGGCGTTGGTGGCGATCTGGCGGGTGAAATTGTGACGGACATCAGTTTCACCGGCTTGCAGCAGGGCGCGATGGCCAAGCGCAATTTCATCACGCGGCAACTGGCGCGAATTCCCATTAAATTCAACGTAAGTGTGACGGCCGAGTTCCAGAAGCTTATCGGATCGATCCGTGGCCTGTATGACGGGAACTACGCGGCGGACCGGGATCTGAAATATTTGCTCGACGAACAGAAAAAGCAGGATGCGCTAACCCCGTTGCCGCAACCTGTTGAAAACGAAAAAGAACCAGCAAATGAATGAACCATTCAGCAAAGGGAAAGCGAATATGGCGCATAGCCTGCATCAATTGACGAACCGCACGGATAATGCGATTCGCCGCCTTATGGGGAAAGTGATATTCTTGTTCACGCCGTTGATGGCGTCGGTTCTTACGGGATGCGTACAGGTTACGGCACCCGACAAGCCAATAGTCATCAACCTCAACATCGCGATCCGGCAGGAAATCTTGTACAAGCTGGCTGCGGCGTCCGAAAAAGTGATTGAAGAAAATCCGGAGATATTTTGATGAAGAATTCGGTTGAAATGATGATTGCAGCGTTATTGCTCGGCGCCACTGCAACAAGCGCCGTTGCCTTCCAATCGGGTCGCGATCCAGCATATCAAAATGCGCGTGCCAGCGGCTTGGTCGGTGAAAAGTCCGATGGCTATCTGGGCTTTGTGGTTTCGCCATCGCCGGCCATTCGCGCCTTGGTCGAGGATATCAACATCAAGCGCAAGGCAGCTTATTCGAAAGAAGCGCTCGCCAATGGCGCGACAGTAGAGGAAATGGCTTTGCGCAGCGGCTGCCGGTTGATCGGCGAACGCACGGTCGCTGGTGAGAAGTACCAGACACCTTCGGGCCAGTGGAAGACTCGTGACGCCAGCACGCCGGAATTGGACCCGCGCTGCCCACAATAAGTGGTCAAGCTTAGTTCCGATGGGCCGTGGCAGAGATGTCGCGGCCTTTTCTTTTGCATTGCAACATTCTTGCGGGCGCGCTGTTGACTTGGCGCGGGGCCTCTCCTAAAGCGCCGGTGCCTAGGCGGGGTTTGCCCGATTTCGAGGTGGTTTCCCTTATTCAGAAAGGCTGGAATCACATGAATTCAAACAGCCCCGGGCAGGACAATGACGGCAAAAGCGACGCACGGCTCGATTCGTTAGATTTGCAGCTGAAAGCGGCGCGGAAAGCCGAAGCGGTTCGCGCTGGTAAAGATCAGGTTCCGGCCAAAGGAATGCGGCAGGGGAACCGGGTTTTAACCGAGCTGATCGCTGGTCCGGCTGGTGGTGCTTTGGTTGGCTGGTTGTTGGACCGCTGGCTGGGTATCGCACCTGCGCTCCTGTTGACCTGCATGTTTTTGGGCATCGCAGTGGCCTTCAGGAATATTATAAAGATCTCCGCAGAGCGTCCGGACTAATCCGGACGCTTGACGTGTATTTAACAGGGTAGTGAACGTGGCAGGCGAAAGCGGCAAAATCGATCCGATGTACCAGTTCAAGATTGAGCCGCTCGCGCAGCTTAATCTCGCAGGTTACGACGTCTCCTTCACCAACTCTTCGTTGTTCATGGTGCTTGTTTTAGGCGCACTGTGGGTATTCATGGCCGGCGGAATGAAGCGGGAGATGGTTCCCGGTCGCTGGCAGATGGCAGTCGAAGGCGCAACTGGCTTCATCAACAACATGCTGACCGCAAATGTCGGTCCCGAAGGCAAGAAATACGTGCCTTTGGTTTTCTCGTTATTCATGTTCATCCTGATGGCGAACCTGATGGGCATGATGCCCTTTGGCATCGTCCCCGGCGTACATCCTTTCACAATCACAAGCCACCTGACGGTAACGGCTGTGCTGGCGTTGTTCAGCTTTGGTACGGTGTTGGTCGTAGGCTTCTGGAAGCATGGCCTTCATTTCTTCAGCCTGTTCGTCCCGCATGGCACACCATGGTGGCTGCTCTGGCTGATCCCGGTCATTGAGCTCTTTTCTTTCATGATCCGTCCATTCAGCCTCGCTTTGCGTCTCTTCGTTGCGATGACTGCGGGTCACATCATGATGAAGGTGCTCGCCGGATTTGTGATCAACGGCCTTAATGCAGAAGCCGCTTGGGTCCCGTTGATCGTCAGCTTCCCGGCGTTTGTGCTGATGATTGGCATTACCCTGCTTGAGCTGCTGGTCTCCGCAATTCAGGCTTATGTTTTCGCGCTTTTGACGTCGCTGTACATCAACGACGCCGTAAATTTGCACTAAGATTTCAACCACTAAGTTTTATCATTTAACAGGAGTTATTATCATGGACGCAGAAGCAGCCCAAATGATCGGTGCCGGTCTGGCAGCAATTGGTGCCGGTATCGCCGCCGGCGGTGTTGGTAACGTTTTCAGCTCGTTCCTTCAGGGTGCATTGCGTAACCCTGCAGCAGCCGACAGCCAGCAGGGCCGTCTGTTCATCGGCTTCGCCGCCGTCGAACTTCTCGGTCTGCTCGCGTTCGTTATCGCGATGATCCTGATCTTCGTTGCCTAATTGACGGTTCGCCCCGGCTCCGCGCCGGGGCATTCTTTCACAAGGACAAACGCGTAATATGCCCCAGATTAGTCAGATCCTTGATACCTATGCATCGCAGTTCTTTTGGCTGTTGATTGTCTTTGGCCTGGTCTATTTCACGATCGGCCGGGGCATGCTGCCAAAAGTGGAAGCAACGATGGACGCCCGTGATCGCAAGATCGCCGACGACCTTGCTGCTGCCGAGCGTGCACGGGCCGAGGCCGACAATCTGGGCGACAGCGGTGCTGCCGACCTGACGGCGGCACGGAACGAGGCGCAAGCCAAATCAGCCGCTGCCAAGGCGAAGGCTGCGAAAGACGCCGACGCGCGTTTGGCGAAGGCAGATGCCGAGATCAGCGCCAAGATCGCGGCTGCCGAGGCTGAACTGGCTCAGGCAACCGCAAATGCTCTGGCGGGCATTGAAACTGTTGCGGCTGAAGCCGCTGCGGACATCGTCGCCAAGGTTTCCGGTGCCAAGGTTACAACCGCGCAAGCCGCGACAGCAGTGAAGGCGGTAATGTCCCATGGCTAATCCAACCGCACCAACCGAAGCGACCGCGACGGCAACCGCGTCTGCAACCGACGCTGGCGTTACTTCGTCCTCGGTTGCTGAAACGACGGCGACAACCGAAACACCTGGCGGCGAAGAAGAACATGTCTCGCCTTCCGCTCTTGGTTTTGACGCCACGATGCTGGTCGCCTTGGCAATGCTTGCGGTGATCGTGCTGGCCATCTGGAAAAAGGTTCCTGCGATGATCGCGGGCGCGCTCGATAGCCAGATTGCGGGCATCCGCGCGCAACTGGATCAGGCAACCGCGCTTCGCGCTGAAGCCGAAGCCATCAAGACGGAATATGAAGCCAAGGCAAAGCAGGCGGCAATTGATGCCGAGGCGATGAAAGCTGCTGCGGAAGAAGAAGCGAAGCTTATCGTATCGCGCGCCAAGTCCGATGCCACCGCCTTGATTGGCCGTCGTGCACAGGCTGCCGAAGAAAAAATTGCTGCTGCTGAACGCGCTGCGATTGCCGATGTTCGCAAAAAGGCGGCTTCGGCTGCTGCGGCTGCTGCGGCGCAACTCATCGCCGTGCATCATGATGCAACAGCCGACGCTGCGCTCATCGACCAATCGATTGCCGCGCTGAACTAAATTTCTCCGCACAGTGTAATGGTGATTCCGGCATTTGCGGGAATGACATTGAGTATGCGGATTGCTCCGCCTACATGGCAGGAACATGTCCAAAGCCGACCGTCCCGACCAGCCCAACGCCGCCTCCCGCTTTAGCGAGGAAAAGGCGACTTTTGCCGTGCGCGGTGCGGACACGCCTGATCTCGAAACCGGCATCGCAGCGATCCGCAATGTTTTAAAAACGCTGCCCATGAAACCCGGCGTATACCGAATGCACGATGCGCGGGGCGACGTGCTCTATGTCGGAAAGGCGCGCGCGTTGAAGAACCGCGTCGGCAATTATGTCCAGATAGACCGAATGCCGAACCGGCTGCGCCGTATGGTGGCGCTGACGCGGTCCATGACCATCGTCACGACCAACAGCGAAGCCGAAGCCTTGTTGTTGGAGGCGCAGCTTATCAAGCGGTATCGCCCTGCCTACAATGTATTGCTGCGCGATGACAAAAGTTTTCCCTTCATACTTCTACGTGCCGACCACAAATTCCCTCGCATTCAAAAGCATCGCGGCGCACGGCGGCACAAGGGGCAATATTATGGCCCGTTCGCCAGCGCTGGCTCGGTCAACCAGACACTGAACGCGCTAGAGAAACTGTTCCTGTTGCGCAGTTGCTCCGACAGTTTCTTCAACAATCGCGACCGGCCTTGCTTGCTGTACCAGATCAAGCGTTGCTCCGCGCCCTGTGTCGGGCGGATTGATGACGCCTCTTATGAAAGCCTTGTGGCGGACGCAAAATCGTTTCTGGACGGAAAATCCTCTGCCGTGCAGGCAAAGCTTGCCAAGGAAATGGAAGCTGCCGCCGAGGCGCTCGATTTCGAACGGGCTGCGATGGTGCGCGACCGGCTTAAGGCGCTGACCTTCATTCAAGGGTCTCAGGCAATCAACGCGCAAGGCGTTGGCGACGCCGACATCTTCGCGCTCGCGCACCGAAATGGCGTGATGGGCATTCAGGCGTTTTTCATCCGTGGCGGTCAGAATTGGGGGCATCGGTCGTTCTTTCCCGCCCATGTCTCGGAAATGAGCGAAGACGAGGTGTTCACCAGTTTCCTCGCGCAATTTTACGAAGACGTGCCGCCCGCCAAATGCATCCTCTTGGACCGGGAACTGACCGAAGCTGACTTATTGGCGCAGGCGCTGTCCGAACGCGCGGAGCGCAAGATCGAAATCAGCGTCCCGCAACGTGGCGACCGGGTGCGATTGGTCAAGCAGGCGACGCGCAACGCCGAAGAAGCGCTTGATCGCAAGCTCGCGGAGAGCACCACGCAGGGCAAATTGTTGCAAGAGGTCGCTGACTTGTTTGAACTCCCCGAACCGCCGCGCCGCATTGAAGTTTACGACAACAGCCATATTCAGGGCACAAATGCGCTTGGCGCCATGATTGTGGCTGGTCCCGAAGGCTTTATCAAAGGCCAGTATCGCAAATTCAATATCAAGAATCCCGACACCGCCCCGGGTGACGATTTTGCCATGATGCGCGAAGTCATGGCGCGGCGCTTTGCGCGCCTCATGGCCGACGACACGGAGCAGGAACGCGACGAAAACTGGCCTGACCTTGTGCTGATCGACGGCGGCAAGGGACAAATGAGTTCAGTGATGCAGGTCGTCCGCGAACTGGGTGTCGAGGATGTCGCGTTCATTGGCGTTTCCAAAGGTCCCGACCGCAATGCAGGGCGCGAGACTTTTCACTTTCCCGACGGGCGCGAATTTACCCTGCCAGTCAATGCGCCAGTGATGTTCTATCTACAGCGATTGCGTGACGAGGCCCACCGCTTTGCCATTGGCGCGCACCGTGCGAAGCGCAGCAAGGCAATTACCGTCAGTCCGCTTGACGAAGTGCCTGGCATCGGCCCGTCCCGCAAAAAAGCGCTGCTGATGCATTTTGGCACCGCCCGGGCCGTGCGCAACGCGAGCCTCGAAGATTTGCAGAAAGCTCCCGGCGTGTCCGCTGCCGTCGCGCAGACGGTATATGACTACTTCCACGCGAATGGCTGACTTAAGCTTGCAGTTGCCCCGCACCTGATTACAAAAGCGCGCAAGGGAGAGATTTATGCCGACCGTGCGCGCAAATGATATCGATATTTATTATGAAGAAAGCGGACCCGTTGATGCGCCGGTCATCCTGCTCGTCATGGGGCTAGGGACGCAGATGATTGCCTGGCCCGATGAGCTGATCCAAGGGCTGGTCGCGCAAGGCTTTCGCGTAATTCATTATGACAATCGCGATGTCGGCCTGTCACAACGCATGGATGGAGCGCCTGCAGCCAATCTGGTGTGGACGATGGTCAAGGCACGCTTCGGCCTGCCCATAAGGCCAGCTTATTCGCTTAGGGATATGGCTGAGGACGGCCTTGCCCTGCTTGACACACTTGGCATCGCAAAGGCCCATGTCGTGGGCGCGTCGATGGGTGGAATGATCGTCCAATTGATGGCCGCGCATTACCCGGAGCGTATCTTGACGATGACGTCTATCATGTCCTCCAGCGGCAGGCCGGGGCTTCCGGGGCCGCGTGCTGACATAAGAAAGCGATTGATGGCTCCGCGTCCGTCCAACCCGACCCGCGAAGAGGCAGTGCGTTTGGGTGCTGAGGCGATTGAGGCCATTTCCTACGCGGATATGAAACGGCCACATGACGCCTTTGTCGATATGGCGGCGCGCGCATTTGACCGGGGCTATTATCCCATCGGCATGAAGCGGCAATTGCTGGCAATTATCGCGGATGGAAGCCGTGTCGAGCGATTGAAGACCATTAAAGTCCCAACCTTGGTTGTCCACGGCGGCGCTGATCCGCTGGTTCCCAAAGAGGGGAGTGAGGATATTGCGCGGCTGGTTCCGGGCGCGCGTCTGGAAATTATCGACGAAATGGGTCATGATCTGCCACCTTCGCAGGTTGGCCGGATGGTCGATATCATCGCGGAGCACGCGAGGGCCTAGGAATGCTGCGCTGCACAAATTTTGATTGCGTGTCCGCGCAGCTTCGATAGATATGCGATTATGACGACCAACCAACTACTACTCGAAGCCATCGCACTTAAAAAATGTGTAACTACCGTATACAATAACGTGGCGATGAAACTGGCTCCGCATGTATTATATTCGAAAAATAACGCCCTGTTTATCGATGCTGTTACGCTCGAAAAACATGGTGAACCGCCGCGCGAGAAGAAGCTGGGCGCGTTTCATTTGCTCGGGCTGAATGAGCTTCAGTTGACCGAACAGACGTTCGCAGTCGACGCATTGTTTGAACCTGCCGCTGAAAAATATGCTGGCGTCACCTTGTTCATGGTCAGCGCCGACGCAGGATAAAACTTTCCCTCAAGCCATTGACTTGGCATGAGGGGGCATGGACATTTCGGCATCTGCCATTATCTGCGCAGTCCGCAATCACGGTGAAACTGGCGCTATCGTGCGTGGCTTTACCGCTGAATATGGCATGCTTGCCGGCTATGTCGCGGGCGCACGCGGACGCCAGTTGCGGCCAGTCCTCATTCCCGGTAATGTCATTAAGGGCGAATGGCGCACACGCCTGGCCGGGCAGCTGGCCCGCCTGACGCCCGAACCTTTGCACAGCCGCGGCCATTTGTTAGGCGAGCCGTTGGCGATAGCAGCGATTGACTGGGTGACGGCGCTGACCGCTGCGACACTGGCAGAAGGCGCACCACATCCGCGAGTCCATAGCGCTATCGACGGATTGCTCTCCGCCATCGAACTGGCCCCGGCTGCGCGGGTGTGGGCGGGTGCCGTGGCGCAATATGAGACGTTGTTGCTGGCTGAGCTTGGCTACGCCGAGGAACATGATACCGACAGCGCGCCGGTGGCGATGATGGCCCAAACCCGCAAACGTCTGGTAGCACATGTTCTTGGCGACCGCCGCGCCGACGTCATGGCGGCCCGTGAGCGGTTGGTGGAGCGGCTGAAAAGGGCGGTTGCATAAGCGGTCTGCTGTTGGCAGGGGAAACCGTGACATTTCAGTATCGTCATGCTGAACGGTTCAGCATCGTTCGTGCCCAATAGCCTACGGCCTGTGACGAGAAATGGACCCTGAACGATTTCAAGGTGAAGATAGCAAATTAGAGGACAGGTCGAATGCTCATTGCCTTATTACCCGGGGACGGAATTGGACCCGAAGTCATCACTGAAGCGCGCCGCGTGTTGGACGCTCTCGAGATTGACGGGCTGACCTTTGAAGAAGCGCTGGTCGGGGGTGCGGCTTACAAGGCGACTGGCCACCCCCTGCCGCCCGAGACGCTGGCGCTTGCAAAGCGGGCCGATGCGTTACTGTTCGGTGCGGTTGGCGACCCGGATTGCGATGCTTTGGAACGCCACCTTCGCCCGGAACAGGCGATCCTTGGCTTGCGCAAGGAACTGTCCCTGTTCGCGAACCTGCGCCCAGCGACCCTGTTTCCCGAACTGGCAGACGCCAGTGCGCTTCGGCCTGAGGTCGCCACGCAGATCGACATGATCATCATCCGCGAACTGAACGGCGATGTTTATTTCGGCGAAAAGGGCATGCGCAAAACTGCCGATGGCAAGCGCGAAGGCTATGACATCATGTCTTATGATGAGGACGAGGTCCGCCGCATTGCCCGCGTCGGCTTTGAAACCGCCATGGCGCGGGGGAAGAAATTATGCTCGGTGGACAAGGCCAATGTGCTCGAAACCTCGCAATTGTGGCGCGATGTCGTCATCGAAACCCATGCAGAATATCCGGACGTTGCCTTGAGCCACATGTATGTCGACAATTGTGCAATGCAATTGGTCCGCAATCCCGGCCAGTTTGATGTGATCGTGACGGGCAACCTGTTCGGCGACATCCTTTCCGATCAGGCAAGCATGTGCGCTGGTTCTATCGGAATGCTGCCCAGCGCGTCGCTGGATAGCAACCAGAAGGGACTTTACGAACCCATCCACGGCAGCGCGCCCGACATTGCCGGGCAGGGCAAAGCCAACCCGCTCGCCACCATCCTGTCCGCCGCGATGATGCTGCGTTACTCGCTCGGCCTGCCAGAGCATGCCGACCGTATCGACGCGGCTGTTGCAAAGGCGCTTGCCGCTGGCGCACGTTCGCCCGACCTTGGCGGGAATATGACCACTCGCGAAATGGGCGACGCAGTGCTTGCTGCCTTGACCTGAACCCTGCTCTCCCCGAAAAGCGAAACCATGAAGAAAACAACCGGCCAGAATCGCGAAATCACGCAGCATTGGCGTCCCGCCACCCAAGCCGTGCGTGGCGGCACGTGGCGTAGCGAACATGGCGAGACGTCTGAGGCATTGTTCCTGTCCTCGGGCTTCACCTATGACGACGCTGAAACCGTCGCTGCGCGCTTTGCAGGCGAGCAAGATGGTATGACCTATTCGCGGTTGCAAAACCCGACGGTGCAAATGCTTGAGGAACGTATTGCGTTGATGGAAGGCGCCGAAGCGTGCCGTGCGCAAGCCACCGGAATGGCGGCGATGACCACTGCGTTATTGTGCCAGTTGCAAACGGGCGATCACGTTGTCGCCGCACGCGCCGCCTTTGGCTCATGCCGCTGGCTTACCGACAATTTGCTGCCCAAATGGGGCATCAGTACGACCACTATCGACAGCCGCGATAATGACGCCTGGAAAGCGGCAATCCAGCCAAACACCAGAGTGTTCTTCTTCGAAACGCCTGCAAATCCGACAATGGATATCGTCGACATGGCCTATGTCTGTGGCTTGGCAAAGGAACATGGCATAACCACCGTCGTCGACAACGCCTTCGCCACCAGCGTGCTCCAGCGCCCAATGGATTTTGGCGCGGACGTTGTCGCTTATAGCGCGACCAAGCTGATGGACGGACAGGGCCGTGTGCTCGCCGGCGCCGTCTGTGGTTCACAAAAATGGATCGATGACGTGCTGCTGCCATTTCAGCGTAATACCGGCCCCAATTTGTCGCCGTTCAACGCATGGGTGGTGCACAAGGGGCTTGAGACGCTTGAACTTCGCGCCATGCGGCAGTCGGAGAACGCGCTGGCGGTAGGCAAATTCCTGGAGAGCCGCGTGCCGCATATCATGCACCCCGGCCTCGAAAGTCATCCACAGCACGCGCTCGCGATGCAACAGATGAAGGCCTGCGGACCCATTTTTGCGTTTTCACTCGATGGCGGCCGCAAACAGGCCCATGCTTTGTTGAATGCGCTTCAACTCATTGATATATCAAATAATATTGGCGATGCGCGAAGCTTGATGTGCCACCCCGCGTCCTCGACCCATCATGGCATGGGACCTGAAGCGCGGGAAGCTATGGGCGTGGGCGAAGGCATGATACGCATCAATGTTGGCCTGGAAGATCCGGCCGACCTCATCGAAGACCTGGATCAGGCATTAAAGGTGGCCGGCTTATGACCAATATCCTCGATTCATTTTTCGCGGTGAGTGCCACGACCGAAGGTGTGACTGTCCGCGTGTCACCGAATTTCCTTCAGGAACAATCAGTGCCGGCGCAAGGGCGCTGGTTCTGGTCTTATCATATCCGCATCGAGAATAAGGGCGACGAGCCAGTGCAACTGATGACGCGGCACTGGCGCATCACCGACGGGCGCGGCACAATCAGCCATGTCGACGGCGATGGCGTGGTGGGCGAACAACCCCTTCTGCGTCCCGGCGAAAGCCATGATTATGTTTTCGGCTGCCCATTGCCGACACCCAGCGGCATGATGGAGGGGCAATATCGCTTTCTGCGTGAAAACGGCACAACCTTCCTCGCCGAAATCCCACTCTTTACGCTAGTGGCACCGGCCACGGCGCGATGAGGCGCGCGCGATGAAACGTACGCATCTGCCTTTAAATGGTTTGCGTGTACTCGACGCATCTGCGCGCCATTTAAGCTTTACCAAGGCCGCCGACGAGCTCGCTGTTACACCCGCCGCGGTGGGCCAGCAAATCCGGGCGCTTGAGGATATGTTGGGCGTCGTGCTGTTTCGCCGTACGCCCAAGGGGCTTGAACTCACCGATGAAGCTGCAAACGGCCTTGATGCCTTGCGCGCCGGGTTCCTGCAGTTCGAAGAGTCGGTCCGCGCCATGCAGGCGGGGCAGTCATCCAATTCACTGACCATCGCCGCGCCGCGTGATTTTACCGCGAAATGGCTGGCAGCCCGGCTTGCGACTTTCAGCAAGGCCAACCCCGACACGCGCTTTACTTTGGTCGCAGCGGACGAAGATGTCGATTTTACAGAGGCCAATCTTGACCTCGCCATCCGCCTGACCACTGGCCCCGGCGAACATGAAGGCATTCGGCTTTCGGCGGGCGCTTATGTTACCGTCGCCGCGCCAGAGGGCGGAACAGACACGCTTATCAGCTGGCCCAAGTGCCCGGTGGCCGACGGCGTTGCTGCCTTGCGTCTGGCCGACGCCGGCCTTGCCATCGACGCTGCCGCCATCGGGCTGGGCAGGGCAACGGTCCCGCTGCTTCTGGCCGAAAAAGATTTGGCGAGCGGCAAGGTCCGCGCAGTCGACAATGCCATGGAAAGCGATCAATCTTACTGGCTCGTCGCGCCCTTGCCGCAATGGCGGCAGAAGAAGGTAAAGGCGCTGGTTGAGGCGTTAACGGGGCAGTGAGGCGTCGCTGTCAACTACCCGCCGCATTGTCCAACAACCGCCCCATCAGGATCCCAAACGCCCCGTTGTCGACATTGGCGGCTGGATTGTTCCAGCTGCCGGTGACGGTGTAATGGTCCCCACTTTTTGACTTGCCCAAAAAGCTCATCGAGATAACGCCCGGCTCAGACCCGCCTTTGTAGCCCAAATAGGTCCATTTCGATGCCGCCACCGGCGAAACCCCTTTGTTCACGGCCATGATGTTTAACATCGTCTGATTGTCCATGCCCCGCATATTGAGCAGCAGGGCCGCCATATCGACGGGGCTTGCGAACCATTCAATGCTGTCGATTGCGGCCGGTCCTGACCCAAAACCCATGACATTGATCTTTTCAAACACAAGGTCGGCGGCGTTCTCCTCCAGCATTGCCCGCTGCTTGGCCTCATTCGCGGTCTCAAAGCTTTTGCGCAATGCAGGATTCGTCTTCAGCGCAAACGCCTCGACCGTTTTGAGCAAGGGGAGGGCACGGTCCGGATTGCTATGCCCGACCAGCGCCAGCTTCTTCTCTATTGCCTCGCGCCCCAACACACCGATTAGCGCGTCGGTGGCGGCATTGTCGCTGACGGAGATCATCCATGTGGCCAATGTCTGCAAGGTGACTGGCGTGTCGCGCGGCCAGCCTTGCGTGGCTGGGGACGAATAGCTAATCGCGGTCAACGGGACGACATCCGACCATTTGCGGCGGCCAGCGTCCACCTGAGACGCGAGCTCGGCTAGCACATAAAGTTTGAAGGTGGAGCCAATGGCGAATTGTTGCGTGACATTGCGGCCGGCGATTTGCGTGCGCGTGCCGTTGGGTATTACCTTTTCTACCAGATAACCCGCCGCGCCCGGCAGAGCAGCGAACGCAGCATCTATTTTGGCGAGCGAATCGCCCTTCGGTTCAAAGCCTTTGATCAACAGGCCAGTCACTTTGTTCGGTGCAGTCGCTTCGACCGCGATATCGGCGGTGGCAATTGCCCGTTCAAATTCAATGGTTATGACAGCGCTATGCGGGCTGTTAGGCGCAACCGAGGCGATCTTTAGCGGCTGGCCATATTGGGCAATGAACTGGTCCGTCAGCGACTTAAGTTGTGCCTCGGATATGACAGCAAGAAATGATGGCGCGAAAAAATCTGTGGGTGCCGTTTTGCCGGCGAGAAAATCCGGAAGTTGCGCAATCCTTGAATCCAGTGGCGCGGCCGGTTTCGCAGTGGCAGGTGGCGGCGGTGTCTGCGCACGCACGGGCACGGAGGAAATGAATAAAGCGCCAACGACAAAAGCCGACATCATTGTTCGCATATGATCTCTCCCGATGGTCAGCCTGAAGAGTTAACGCCCCCGACCGTTATTACAACACCAACAGCGTCATACCGAACTTGTTTCAGCATGTTATTTTTTCACCGAACCTTCGCCGCTCAAGCGTCTATCGTATCTTCATCCAACTGCGCAGCATTTTCTTGAATGAAGTTAAACCGGTGCTCAGGGTTCTTGCCCATCAGACGGTCGACCAGGTCATTGACGACAGCACGCCGTTCATATTCATGCGGCAAGGTGATACGGATCAGCGATCGGGTCGCTGGGTCCATGGTCGTTTCTTTCAACTGGTTGGGGTTCATTTCACCCAGCCCCTTGAACCGGCCCACATCGACCTTCTTGCCCTTGAACACAGTGGCCTCCAGTTCGGCGCGGTGCGCGTCGTCGGCGGCGTAGACGCTCTGGCTGCCATGCGTCAGTCGATAGAGCGGCGGCCGGGCGAGGAACAGATGCCCTGCTTTCACGATTTCCGCCATTTCCTGAAAGAAAAACGTCATCAGCAAGGTTGCGATATGCGCGCCATCGACGTCCGCATCGGTCATGATGATGATGCGCTCATAGCGCAGATTATCGGGGTTACAGTCCTTGCGTGTGCCGCACCCGAGCGCCAGTTGCAGGTCGGCGATTTCATTGTTCGCGCGGATCTTGTCAGCGGTCGCCGAGGCAACATTCAGGATCTTGCCCCGGATAGGTAAAATCGCCTGCGTCTTGCGGTTGCGCGCTTGCTTGGCGCTGCCACCTGCGCTGTCGCCTTCGACGATGAAGAGTTCAGTACCGGTTGGGTCGTCTGACGCGCAATCGGTCAGCTTGCCGGGCAGCCGTACCTTTCTGCCAGAGGTCGCGGTCTTGCGCTTCACTTCGCGCTCTGCCTTGCGGCGCAGGCGATCGTCGACCTTTTCAAGGATGAAGCCCATCAACGCCTTGCCGCGTTCCATATTGTCCGCAAGATAGTGGTCGAAATGGTCGCGCACCGCGTTCTCTACAAGGCGGGTGGCCTCGGGAGAGGTCAGTCGGTCCTTTGTCTGGCTTTGGAACTGCGGGTTGCGGATAAATACCGACAACATCAACTCTGCTTCGTTGAAGATGTCTTCTGCGGAAATTTGTGCCGCTTTCTTTTGGCCAATCAATTCGCCAAAGGCGCGCAATCCCTTGGTCAGCGCAGCACGGACGCCAGCCTCGTGCGTGCCGCCGTCGGGCGTCGGAATCGTATTACAATACCAGCTGTAGGAGCCATCGGAGTATAAGGGCCACGAAATCGCCCATTCGACGCGCCCTTGCGCATCGGGAAAATCCTGCGTTCCGGCGAAAAACTCGGTGGTGGCGCAGGCGCGGGTGCCAAGCTGCTCGCGCAAATGGTCGGACAATCCGCCGGGGAACTGGAACACGGCTTCGGCTGGCACATCTTCGCTGGCAAGCTCAGCATCGCAGCGCCAGCGGATTTCGACGCCAGCGAATAGATAAGCCTTTGACCGGGCAAGTTTGAACAAACGCGCTGGCTTGAACTTGGCGTCTGGCCCGAAGATTTCGGGATCCGGCGTAAACGCTATCGTCGTCCCGCGACGGTTTGGTGTGGGACCAAGCTCCTCCAGCTTGCCCACTGGATGGCCTTGCGAGAATCGCTGACGGTAAAGCTGCTTGTTGCGGGCCACCTCAACCAAAGTGTCCGTGGACAAGGCATTCACCACCGATACGCCAACGCCGTGCAGACCGCCTGAGGTCGCATAAGCCTTGTCGGTAAACTTGCCGCCCGAATGCAAAGTGGTGAGGATAACTTCAAGCGCAGATTTATCTGGAAATTTCGGATGTGGATCGACAGGAATGCCGCGACCGTTGTCGGTGATGGTCAGTCGATTGCCAGCGCCCAGATGCACTTCGATCCTGCTTGCGTGGCCAGCCACGGCCTCATCCATCGAGTTGTCGAGTACTTCGGACGCAAGGTGGTGCAAGGCACGTTCGTCGATCCCGCCAATATACATTCCCGGGCGACGGCGAACCGGCTCAAGCCCCTCCAGCACTTCAATCGCTGAAGCGGTATAATCATTGGATGCTGCGGTTGCGGCCGCGCTCCCGCCAAACAGGTCATCGGTCATGACGATGCTATAGGCGCGGTAGAGTCACCCACGCAAGCGCGAGCGCAAAGCATTGAAAATCGCCTGTGGATATTTCAGCTCCGCCTTAGCGGACGCGGGGTCCACCAAAGGGCATGGGTGGCGGAGGACGGCGCACACCGCGTGGAAGCTGCGCCTGATAGGCACGTCCGCAATGTTCGACGCAATATGGGAAGCCGGGGTTGACCGCTTCGCCGCAGAAATGAAAATCAGCTTCACCGGGGTGGCCCAATGGCCAACGGCAAATGCGCTCGTTCAAATCAAGCAATGACGTTTTGTCTGCCATTTCGGGGCTTGGCTTTGCAGGGACGAGGCGGCGTGGCGGGGCAGGCGGGATAGGTGCCTGCTGATCGCCGGGGCCCTGACGCATGAAACCGCCGGGTCCGATGGACACGATGCGTGGCATCGACGAGACGCGCGGCGCGGGTGCCTCTGCGGCATCCTCATCGCCAGGGACAGGTGCAACAGGTTCAGCCACCGGCGCACTTGGGCGAGGCCGAACTGGCGCAGCAGCGGTAACAGGTTGCTTGGCCGGGGC